>CAYSTJ010000017.1:0-71963 GCA_964434105.1 uncultured Cellvibrionaceae bacterium
TCAAGCAGCTCGAGTTCGTCCAGCTCTTCATCATCTTCTAGCAGCTCCAGCTCCTCCAATGGCGGCAATGCTGTGGAATATCCACCCATCCAGCAGGGCTGTACGGGTCATAGCACGCGATTCTGGGATTGCTGCAAACCGCATTGTGGATGGGAGGGCAACACCCAGAATCCAATGGGTGGTGTCTCCACGCTGTACAGCTGTGACACAAACAATTCACTCATCACCGATCACAGCGCCCGCAGCGCCTGCGACAGCGGCGGTCCGGCCCACACCTGTTGGGATCTCGCGCCGTTCCAGGATAGTAGAAATGAGAACCTGTCGTACGGGTTTGTTGCCACTGCCGTGGCTGAAGGTCAATGCGGCCGGTGTTATCAACTCCAGTTCACGGGACCATCGAACCTGGCGCCAAACGATCCAGGCTCTTCGGCAGTCGCCGGGAAAACAATGATCGTACAAATGATCAACGTCGGTGGTGACGTTGCAAGCGGGCAATTCGACATCATGATTCCTGGTGGTGGACTGGGGATTTTTGACGCATGCACCAGCCAGTGGGGCGTTTCCGAGAGCGATCTTGGCGAGCGCTATGGCGGACTTCTTTCCACCTGCAAACAGAACTCTCCCAATGGCTCCCTGCAGGATTACAAAAGTTGCCTGGCAGAAAAATGTAACGTATTCGATGGGCTGCCTCAGCTAAAAGCCGGATGCCTATGGCATGCCGAATGGTTCGAAGCCGCAGACAACCCGGCGTTCCGATACAAAGAAGTTGCCTGCCCTGCCGCGCTTACCGATTTAACGGGTATGAACCCCGGCAGCGTTAATAATAACTGCCCCAACTAGCCGGCAATTTAAATGGCAGGGACGCCATTTCTGTATAACCGATAACCAGGGAACGCCCTTCCCTGGCTTTACCGATTAACATCCTTTACACCGTCAAATACCCCCTGACCCGCGCTTCATCCATATCGGCAATCCGTCCCTGTACCACAACATTGCCACGATCCATAACCGTGTATGCGTCAGCGAGGTTGCGGGCGAATTCGAAATACTGTTCGACCAGCAGAATCGCCATTTCTCCCCGTTGCCGCAAAATGGTAATCACGTTATGGATGTCCTTGATGATGGACGGTTGAATACCTTCCGTCGGCTCGTCCAGGATCAGTAAACGCGGTTTCATCACCAGAGCCCGGGCGATGGCCAACTGTTGTTGCTGCCCACCGGACAGGTCACCCCCGCGCCGATGCAACATGGCACGCAGTACGGGAAACAGATCATAGATTTCTCTGTCAATCCTGCGCTGCAGGCGAGGCAGAGTTGCATAGCCGGTTTTGAGGTTTTCCAGCACGGTCAACTGGGAAAATATCTCCCGGCCCTGCGGAACATAGGCGATACCACGATGCGCCCGCTGGGCGATTGACAGTCCGGCGATATCCTGCCCCTGCCAGAATACGTGACCCGCGCTGATACCCTGCCGCCCGGTAACGGCCCGGGCAATACTGGTTTTGCCCACACCATTGCGCCCCAGGATACAGGTAATTTCTCCGATATTGGCCTGCAGGCTGACATTCTGCAGAGCCTGGCTTGCACCATAATGCAAATCAATATTCTCAACATTTAACATAACCGCTAACGCCCCAGATAAACTTCGATAACGCGCTGATTGCTGGATACCTTATCGAGATCGCCCTCGGCGATCACCGAACCTTCGTGTAAAACGGTTACCCGCGTATCCAGCGCCCGGATAAAATCCATATCGTGCTCGACCACAACGACTGAGTGATGCTGACTGATGTCTTTCAGCAGGCGTGCGGTCTCCAGAGTTTCATAGTCAGTCATGCCTGCCGCCGGTTCATCAACCAGCAGTAATTCCGGCTCCTGAATAATCAGCATGCCGATTTCCAGCCACTGTTTCTGCCCGTGCGACAGATGTCGGGCAAGCTCGTCACGCCGTCCCGTCAGACCAATCAACTGCAGTACCTCTTCAATACGATCCGCCTGAGCCGGTTTCAGCCGGAAAAACAGCGTCTGGAAAACGCCCCGATTGCCGGCCAGGGCCAGCTCCAGGTTCTGCCAGACCGTGAGGCTTTCGATTACTGTAGGCTTCTGAAACTTGCGGCCAATACCCATGTTGGCAATGTCGGTCTCGTCGTGCCGGGTCAGGTCAATCGTGTCCCGGAATGTCACTTCGCCGGAATCCGGACGCGTTTTGCCCGTAATAATATCCATCATGGTGCTTTTGCCCGCGCCATTGGGACCAATAATGGCACGCAGCTCTCCCGGACGAATATCCAAAGACAGGTTGTTGATCGCCTTGAAACCGTCAAAGGTCTTGTTGACACCACTGAGATATAAAATGCTTTGTACGGATGTCTGATTCATGGGTTATCCACCATTGCGGGCCGGTTAGGTCCGTCGTCAATGTTGTGTCGGTGTCGCCGTTTTTGCAGGTATCCATCCAGAATGCCGACGACACCCCGCGGCAGGTAAATGGTCGTGATGACAAACAGTCCTCCCAGAATAAACAGCCAGTATTCGGCGAATATTCCGCTGGTAAAATAGGTTTTGGCATAATTCACCAAAACAGCGCCAAGGATTGCGCCGTAGAGCGTGCCACGGCCGCCGATAGCAACCCATATTACAATCTCGATGGAAATCAGCGGATTGAATTCACTGGGATTGATAATGCCCACCTGCGGTACATACAAAGCCCCGGCAATACCGGCAATCAAGGCGGACAGCACGAACACAGACAGCTTGTAATGCTCGACCCGATAGCCGATAAACCGCGAACGGCTTTCCGCATCTCGCACCGACACCAGTACCCGCCCCAGTTTGCTTTTTACCAGATACTGACACAGCACATACACCAGCAGCAACGTGGCAACGGTGACCAGGAACAATGTGAGACGGGTGCCGTCGGACTGCAGGTCGAAACCCAGAATATCCTTGAAATCCGTCAGGCCATTATTACCGCCGAAACCCATGTCATTGCGAAAAAATGCCAGCATCAGCGCATAAGTCAGTGCCTGTGTGATAATGGAAAAATAGACACCGGTAACCCGCGAACGGAAGGCCAGCCAGCCAAAAGCGTAAGCCAGCAGGCCGGGCACCAGCAGCACCATCAGCATCGCGAAGCCGAAATTTTCGAACCCGTACCAGAACCAGGGCAACTCCGGCCAATTGAGGAACACCATAAAATCTGGCAACACCGGATCTCCGTAGACGCCGCGGGTGCCGATCTGCCGCATCAGGTACATGCCCATGGCATAACCGCCCAGCGCAAAGAACGCGCCGTGCCCGAGGCTGAGAATACCGCAATATCCCCAGATAAGATCCAGCGCCAGCGCCAGCAGGGCAAAACACAGGTATTTTCCCAGCAGACTGACCGTATAGGTCGGCATGTGCAACGGCGAGCTCTCCGGTACCAACAGGTTCAGTATCGGCACCAGGACAATCAGCGCGCCCAGAACAATGCAAAGCCAGCGCGATGCTCTGTCATTCATTAACAATTGCCGGATAAACGGCGTGTGATGCTGCTGCATGGTCAATCCTCCGCAAACCGACCTTTAAGTGCGAACAGGCCGCGGGGTCGCCATTGAATGAACAGAATAATAAACACCAGAACAATAATCTTGCCCAGCACGGCACCGGAAAATGGCTCCAGGAACTTACCAATAATGCCAAGGCTCATGGCGGCGAAGAACGTCCCCGCCAGATTGCCGACACCACCGAACACCACCACCATAAAGGAATCTATGATGTAGCCCTGCCCCATATTTGGCCCGACATTGGTGATCTGACTCAGTGCGACACCCGCGATACCGGCAATGCCCGAACCCAGACCGAAGGTCAGTGCGTCGATCCACGAGGAACGGATACCCATGGAGTTGGCCATGGCCCGGTTCTGTGTAACCGCCCGCATCTGCAGCCCGAGCATGGTCTTGCGCAGCACCAGTGCCAGTACGGCCAGCACGATCAGGCTGAAAATAATGATGTAGAGCCGATTGTAGGTCAGTGAAAGTGCCCCGTTGACCTGATAGAAACCACTCATCCAGTCCGGCGTAATAACCGGTACATTGTTGGAATCATAAGTTCTTACTGCCTGTTGCAGAATGAGGCTGATACCAAACGTCGCCAACAGCGTCTCGAGCGGGCGACCATACAGATGCCGTATGACGGTTCGCTCGATAATCACGCCCGCCAATCCGGATACCAGAAATGCCGCCGGTATCGCGATAAGGATGGACGCGCCGATCCACTGGGGAAAAATCTGCTGAATAGCAAAGGTGGTATAGGCGCCGAGCATAATCATCTCGCCGTGCGCCATATTAATTACACCCATAACGCCAAACGTAATGGCCAATCCGATAGCAGCCAGCAGCAGCACGGAACCGAGACTCACCCCGAAAAACAGGTTCTCCAAAAATTTGTAAAAGCCGATGCGACTTTCGGCTTTTTCCAGATTTTTTCGGGCGAGCTTGACAATATCGCTGTCGCCTTCCAGGTACTGGCCGTTCTCATCCTGGCGTAGCAGGTTTCGTAGAATGGCAAGCGTCTCCGGCGCAACCGAGGAACCCATGGTTTCTATGGCAGCCTTGCGTCGCAAAACATCATCAGACTCGACATCAATAATCGCCAGCGCCACGTCCAGCTCTTTTTTGATGGTGCTGACCGTTTCGCTTTCCTGCGCTTTGATGATGACATCCCGCAGACCTGGATCGGGCCGTTTTATCAGGTTACGGGCCGAAGTCAATCGCAAACTGCTATCGGGTGCACTCAGCTGCAAAGCAGCCAGCGCCGTGCGCAGCTTGCCACGAATACTGTTATTTATACGCACTTTTTTTAAGGCGGCAGGGTCAGCGTCTTCAACCGTTTCACCGGTAATGGCGCTAACCATTTCGCCACTATCACGGTTGATTAGCAACGTGTTCAGGCCAGGATGAACCGACAGACTGCCCGCCAGCATGGCTTGCAGAACGGGCAGCGATCGCGGATCCTGAATACTGACCAGCGCGTCAATTGCTTTTCCTTTCGCACCGTAACTTGAGGCATTCAATTGCATCACCAGCGCTTCAAAATTGTCTGCCCGGCCTGGCAGCGATATCAACGCCAAAATGCAGCCGGCAAACAACGTTATTATTATCCGTTTAATCATAGGTGGTACCATTGGTATGGAGCGGCTGTCTCCATGAGTTTTTAAAAAGCATCCAATAAAAACGGCCTCAGTGAGACCGTCTTGGTATTCAGGGGTTTTCCATTATCCCAACAGATGCGCCGGTAACCTTCAGTAGTTCTGACCCGAGCATTTACCGGTTTTCACATTGAAGTTGCCGCAACTAATCGGCGCAGTCCAGTCTGCCACCAGGTTGGCGGAATCCGGCAGAAAGTCGGTCCAGGCATCACCGATGACGCCGGCCGGTGTCTGCCAGACAATCTCAAATTGTCCGTCTTCCTGAATTTCGCCAATTAATACCGGTTTGGTCAGGTGATGATTGGTGTTCATGACCGCCACCCCACCGGTGAGGTTTGGAACTGTCAGCCCGTACATTGCTTTGCGCACTGCATCGACATCCGCCGTGCCGGCAATTTCGACAGCTTTCGTCCACATTTTGAAACCAATATAGGTCGCCTCCATTGGATCGTTGGTTACGCGCTTTTTATCCTTGATAAACGTGTGCCACTTTTTTATAAAGTCACTGTTTGCCGGTTCGTCCACGCTCATAAAATAGTTCCAGGCGGCCAGATGCCCCACCAGCGGTTTGGTGTCGAAACCGGAGAGCTCTTCTTCACCGACAGAAAAGGCAATAACAGGAATGTCTTCGGCACTGACGCCGGCATTGGCCAGTTCCTTGTAGAAGGGTACATTCGCATCACCATTGATTGTCGACACAACCGCCGTTTTTTTGCCGGATGAACCAAACTTTCGGATCTCCGACACACGGGTCTGCCAGTCGCTGTGACCGAAGGGTGTGTAATTGATGGAGATATCAGCCTTGGCAACGCCTTTACTGATCAGATACTGTTCCAGAATGCGGTTAGTCGTGCGGGGATAAACGTAGTCAGTGCCTTCTAGTACCCAGCGTTGCACGCCTTCTTCATTCATCAGGTAATCGACGGCCGGAATCGCCTGCTGGTTCGGCGCTGCGCCGGTATAGAAAACATTTTTGGAAGATTCTTCACCTTCGTATTGCACCGGATAGAACAGCAGGCCATTCATTTCTTCGATGACTGGCAGCACGGACTTACGGGAAACGGAAGTCCAGCAACCAAAGATCACGTCGACTTTATCTTTGGATAATAATTGCTTGGCACGCTCGGCAAACAGCGGCCAGTTGGAGGCCGGGTCCACGACTACCGGCTCAAGTTTTTTGCCGAGAATGCCGCCGGCTTTGTTCTGCTCTTCTATCATCATCAACACCGTGTCTTTCAGCGTGGTTTCACTGATCGCCATAGTGCCGGATAGCGAGTGAAGAACGCCGACCTTGATCGTGTCGGCTGCCTGAACCATTGCAGCAGACGTCAAAATCGCAGCAGCCCCGAACACGGTACTGGCTTTTTTAACCAGTTTTTTAATACTGGAACTCATAATAATCTCCTGGTCTTCGTCCTCGCCAAAGCGGGACAATACGGGATAAATGAACTGTGCCACTGAGGCACCATGACCATTGATATACCAATGACTGCTGAAATAAACGGGCGGTTTACTGGGTAGCCTGTTTAATCGGGGCAGGGGAAATACCCGACAGCATTTCACGCGAAACAAGCCAGAGCAGGAATAATGCCAAGCGCTATATCGTCGCGACCTGTGCCAGTAATGCTTTGTTTATAAAAGATATATTTTTTAAGGTGACAGTGTTGTGCAGGCATAATCAGGCCGTCTGACACAAAAACCGAACAGAATGGAGCAAACGAACGCACCATAAGAGTGCGGACGCACAAAATTTGAATCAATGGGATTTTGCGGGACGTTTCTCGGGCGATTCCGTCGGAATTTAAACGGATTCCTGCCGAGAATTTGTCGTTCAACCGTTATAACGGCGCGTATCTATTCGTTTGCAGGGCTTCCTTTCTGCACTCTTTCTGCACTATCGCTGTGCATCGGTGAATGATGGACCCGGAATCTCCATCGGAATTTCCAGCCATACCTTTAACCCGCCTTGGGGGTGGTTCTGTAACTGCAGCTTCCCGCTGTGTTTGGCAACGGCCTTCTTTGCGATACTCAGGCCCAGACCGAAGCCACTCGTATGCATTTGGTTACCGGATCGATAAAACGGCTGCAGCAGTCTGCCGAGCTCGGATTCTTCCACCCCGGCACCGTGATCGCGAATCGATACCGTCGCCATTTTCCCCGAGGTTTTCAGATCGACCTCAATCGGATGATCCGCGGCGGCATACTTGCAGGCATTGCGCAATATATTCTCACAGGCGGTCCTTAAGGCAGCAGGATAGCCATTCATGATGACCGGCACGCGGGGGTGTTCCCACTGCACGGCACAGGCGGGAAACTCTAAACGCAGATTTTCGACCACTTCATTAATTATCGTCTCCAGGTGATATTTCTGCGGCGGATCGCTCTCGCTGTTCATTCGCGAAAAATCCAGAATCTGCTGAATTAGCCGATCCATCCGCTCGCACTCCTGATGCATCCGCTCGACATGAATACTCTCGCCGGTTTTCTGCTCGAGCAGTCCGGCGGCCGCCTGTACCCGTGCGAGCGGTGCGCGTAATTCGTGGGACACGTCATGCATTAACTGTTGCTGGTCTGCCAGGGTTACCTGAATCCTGTTCAACATGTATTGCATGTCTTTAGCCAGATCGCCTACTTCGTCGCCCCGGTGCAGCAGCGCTGGCGCTATCGCGAGCTGCAACTGGCCTTGCGCGTAGGAACGACTGTATCGCCCGAGCATTTTCAATGGTTTGGTAATACGCCAGCTTAACAGCAGGCTTACAAATGCCGACGCAATCAGAATCAGGCCAAACTGCAGCGTCTGAAAACGCCGTATCACTTTGTCAAGGAACAGTGGCGCTCCGGGCGTGCGCACATGAATCTGATAATCGCCCTGAGCCCCCGCCACAAGAAACGTGTTTATATTTCGCCGTTTCGAACTTCCCGGGGGACTTCCGTAGATCAACTCGCCGGTGGGACTGATAATACTCATTGTGCGCCCGCGAGCCGGTGCGGGCTGCCCGGCGGCAGGTCCGGCCGCCTCCCAGCGTCGAATCAGGCTTTCGGCACGCAGACGGGCACGTGCTTCTGCGTGCTCTGCGAGTCGGCTGGACTCGACGGATTCCACTATCACATACGTGGTTATCAGCATAATGGCCAGGCTGCTCAACCAGAAAGCCAGAAATATCCGCCAGAAGAGTCGTCGCAAACCCAGTGGACGCACCAGTCGCGCCGCCCCTCCAGCCGGCATCATGCCTGCCCGTCCGTTTCGCTTATCATCTGGTACCCGCTGCCGCGAACGGACTTGATCACATCCTTGACACCGGCACTGGCCAGTTTATGGCGGACCCGGCTGATATGGACATCAATGGCACGGTCATAGGCTTCCAGTTTGCGTTGCAGAACGGTTTCGGTCAGATACTGCTTGCTCAGCACAGTACCCGCCGCCCGCATCAGGCAGTGCAAGGTTTTGAACTCGGCGCTGGTCAGTGTCAGCCGCTGGCCCTGCACCGCAACAGTCAACGTGCCGCTATCCAGCTGAATACCGTGTATAGACAGCGGGGGTTCGACGGGCTGGTTTTGCGAAGGTTGACTGCGCCGCAGCACCGCCCGGATACGCGCCGCCAGTTCGCGCGGATTGCAGGGCTTGCCCAGGTAATCGTCGGCGCCCATCTCCAGCCCCACTATCCGGTCGATGTCATCGCCGCGACCCGTCAGCATAAGAATGGGCACATCGCTGTGCTGGCGGACCTTGCGCAGCACTTCGAGCCCCGACGTGCCGGGCATCATGATATCGAGCACTACGGCGTCGAATTGAGCCGCTTCCATGGCCTCTATGGCCGCACGGCCATCGGACAATGCCCGGCAGTCAAAGCCCTCGGAGACAAGGTATTCGGTCAGCATACCGGTCAAGTCCCGGTCGTCATCGACAAGCAGAATTTTTGGTTGAGTCATAACCACAGTCTATCCGTAATCGTGCGCAAGACGCAGACTTTACCTAACTTTACGTTGGCTTAACCCAAGTTTGCGCCAGCGTGTCCCATACTGCAACTGTCATCAACCAGACGCAATCCGGAGAAACACCATGAATAAAATACTGCCCGCACTTCTCATCACGTCCCTATTGGCGACCAGCGGAACCGCCCTGGCCCAAACCAAAGACTACCACCACGGACACAAATATGGCGGCCATATGGGGCTGCATCGTATCGAAAAAGTGGTTGAACTGTCTGAAGAGCAAAAAACCGCGCTGAAGGATCTCAGGCATGACGTAAAAGCCGATCGGCCGGAGCGAACCCACCGGCGCCTTTCCGGTCTGGATCCCACAGCGCCGGACTATCAGCAGCAAGTCGAAGCAATCGCTGACGCGGCTGCGGAACAGGCTCGCAAGCGGGTTTTACAGCAAGGGGAAATGCACCAGCGTGTAAACGCAATTCTAACCGACGAACAAAAAGAGAAACTACGGGCCAACAAGCAGGAAATGATGGAGAAACACGGCCGCAGAAACAAAATGATCAGGGACCAATAGGCCGCGAGACAGAAAGGTCGGGCTTGCGCCCGACTTTGATCATTACCGTTTGATTGGTCCAGGGACGGCCCGATGATGCGTAATGATGACGGCAATGCCCCCCGGCTTATTGACCGGCCTGGGGTTCCGGCCCGTCGAGAATGACGATTTCTACCCGCCGGTTCTGTGTTCTTCCAAAATCAGAATCGTTACTTGCGACAGGCCTGTCCTGTCCAAAACCATCGGTTTCGATGCGACTGCTGTCCACGCCGTAGCTCACCAGGGCATCTTTTACCGATTCGGCACGCGCCAATGACAGCTCCTGATTGTATTCTGCGCGGCCAGTGCTATCGGTATGGCCTTCAATCAGTATCTGTCGCTCCGGGTAGTTATTGAGAAATTCAGCCACCTTGGTTATCCCGGTACCGGAACTGCTCTTGAGATCGGCTTCGTCCGTCTCGAAAAGTATATCGCCCAATGTCAGCACCATCCCCCGATCGGTTTCCTGCGCACTGAGTTCTTCCACTTCTTCCTGCAGCATCTCGACCTGACCCTGCATTTCGGCCAGCATCTGCTCGGCGTTGACGGCGGCAACCTCCATCATATCCGCCCGGCTTTCTGCTTCCCGCAACTGCTGTTCAGTTTGTCCAATAATGACATCTTTTCGTATTGATTCGGCGTTCTCAATCAATGCGTCTGCCTGCTGCATTTGCATGGTTTCCCGCACGACGTCGATCTGCCGCTCGGTTAAATACAACTGCTGCTGGATTTCACGGTCGTCCGCATTTTCATCAACCATCTGCTCAAGTTTTTGCAGCGCGTCCCGCGCCTTCTGTGCTTCGATTGCCGCATGCTCCTGTACATCCTGTCGAGCGAGCAGGTCGAACTCGGCGCGTAGTTGGTCGGTGCGGTTCTCCAGTGTGGACGTGGCAGTGCATGCCACCAGGGCCAACGCACAAAGTGGCAATGTAATTCCTTTGAAAATAAGCTTCATAGATTATCCCCTGTTAAAATTATTGAATATGCATCAGTCGTGCAACGCGTCAAGACTTTCGCGAATCTCTCCGGCAGCCTTTTGGGATTTACCCGCGTTGGTTTTCACGATGGCGACTTCAGCATCGGCTCTCGCACGCTCGATATACCGCTCGGCTTCTTCGTAGTTTTCGCTGTCTATCGCCCCTTCTGCTTTCTCGAGATTTTCCTCGGCATTGTTGAGTTCGAGCGGCGCATACTCGCTCGCACCTATAGACCTGGCCTGGTCCACAGTGGTCTGAGCAGCAGTAAACGCTGCGGTCGGTGGCTGAACCGTTGTACAGGCCAGACCAACACCGGCAATAAACACCAGTACCAACAGACATCTGATCGCTTTCATATTCTTTTCCTTTGCAAGTCTTACAAAATGATTATTGAAGGCTATGCCGATCGCACTTACCATGCGCGCACCCGATCGCCGCACCCCGCAATAGTGAACCTGTATTCTGTTTACGGCAGCGTTGCCGCAAACAGGTGGAAGTTCGCCAACACCTTCAGTGCAGATAGCAAATAGGATGCCACGACATGCGTCGCCAGACGACAGCCTCGAACACTCATATGTATGCTTAATGCGATATTTAATAGGAAATGATCGGCTCTCCTCAATTGCCTGTTGCCAATTGCCAACCATTCGGCGCCGAGCCCTTTCCGTCGCGGCAAGTTCGATGGGGTTCTTCGCCACTACTTCACAACTTATAATCATTTTGACATTTTTGTTACAGAAATATGTCGTAACTCACAACATGGCAGGTCGAGTACTTTTACCATAGCGTCACAACGGCCTTCCAATCGACTCTCTGTGTGTTCCCCCTTTTTTACGTTGATCGCTTGACGGCGGGCCCCTGTACCAACCCAAATGTAAAAGAATAAGGTAAATTTATGGAAAAGGCAGGCGTGCTCAGCACTCTTGTTGCCTTGAGTCTGTTGACCGCCTGTGGTGGTAATGGCTCGGGTAACGGTGACACAACCAATCCAGGCAGCAGCTCATCCTCCTCAAGCTCGTCATCCAGCTCCAGCAGCTCATCGACCGGCTCACCCGTTGTCAATCAGGGCGACCTGATCATCAGCGAAGCCATTGCCAAATCGGAAATTCCTGACTATTTCAACGGAAACGACTGGGTAGAGCTGCAAAACACCGGTAGTTCACCGGTACAGCTCAGTCAGTACACCATTGCCGACTCGGGCAGCGACCGCGCACCACTGCCAAACGTCACATTGCAGCCCGGCGAGTATTACGTCATACAGGCCAATAGTGAAGCTCCGGCCGATGGCAGCCCGTATCTACCCTTCGGACTCGGTTCGGAAGACGCGGTTTACCTATACCAGGGGGACACCCTGGTAGATTCTTTAGTCTGGATGAGTGGCGAAAACAAGCAGGGACGCAGTGTCGGCGTCCTGGATGGACGGGTACAGACCCTTTACCCGACGCCCAACCGGTTTAACGTTCCCTATACGCTGTTTACCAAGGATCAGGTATTTACAGTGCGCGTCGACATAGATCCGGGTACCTGGCAGACATTATTGAATAATGCCGAGGCTGAAGAATGGTATCAGGCAAGCATGGAATTCAACGGCGCCGTGATCACCGACGTCGGGTTTCGAACGAAAGGTCAATCGTCGCTCAGCATGGTCGCTGGTATTAACGATAATGACCCCTCATCGAAGCGCTTCGGTTTCAAGATTGACATGAACCGCTTTAAGGATCAGAAATTCATGGGCATGAAAATGCTCGTGTTAAATAATATTTTTGCCGATCCCTCGATGATGCGCGATGTACTGGCCTACCAGCTCTTCAAGGATGCTGGCGTTCCGTCGCCGGAAGCGTCATTCGTTGACCTTTGGGTAGCCGGTGAACATCTTGGCCTCTATCAACTGGTTGAAGCGATAGATGGCGAGTTCGTTGAAAAATATTTTCCAGACGACAAGGAAAATGACGTCAAAGGCGATCTATACAAGGGCGAAGTTTTCCAGATGCTCACGTGGGATGGAGACAACGCTTCCACTTATACCGGTTTGAAATTAAAAACCAATGAAAGCACCATCGGCACTCCCGACGAAGGGCGTGCGCTGATCCGGTTCCTGGATTCCATCAATCACAGCGACAACCCGACCGAATTTATCAACACTGAGTTGATGGTTCGTTATCTGGCAGCGCTGATTCTGACCGGCAACCAGGACAGCTACATCGGCACCACCGCCAACAATTTCTATTTGTATGAGAATCGTTCGGCCAATGCCTTCACCATGCTGCCCTGGGACTTCAATCTCGGTTATGGCGTATTTGGCTCTGCGATTGCCGGCGGCGGTGGCGGCTTCGGGGGTGGTTTTGGTGGCGGCTTCGGCGGCGGATTTGGTGGTGGCTTCGGCGGCGGTGGTTTCGGCGCGAGTTGTGACGCGACGATACACCTGATCGACGACCCTGTCTCCGGCACGCTCGCATCACGACCGATGGTGGCGGCGATATTGAATGACCCGCAACTGAAAGCACAGTATCACGCGGTGCTGGATGATTTACTGAACCGCGCATTCAACCCGCAGGTCATGGCAGCAGAGATATCACGACTGGAACAGTTGATTGCGCCTTTTGTCCAGGCCGATCCCACCAAATTTTTTACCTACGAGGAGTGGCAACACGCCTTGCGAAATGACATGGCTGCCGATAGCGGTAACCAGGGCGGCCGTGGCGGCGGCTTCTTCGGGCCCGCCCCTGGTCTGCTGAAATTTATTACAGCAAGGCATGACAATGTTCGGCAGCAACTTGACGGGCAGATGCCGTCCGGCAATAACGGCACCGGCCCATGCCCGAATTGACGCGCAAGAAGCGCTCTCTGTTTAACCCGTTATCTTCATAGGGGATAGCGGGCGCACCAATGAGTGCGTCACTGCAGCAGGCGGATTCATGCAATGACACCATGGACCGCCTTCTTTTATTTGTGATCATGTGCAAATGGATAGCGTTTTTCATTGAACCAGTTGCGCGGGGTTATCCGTATTAGTACAGGGATCTTGCAGAACACGGCTTAATGCGCAAAACCTGTGGGGCAAAACCCGATGCATATCACAAGATACAAACCCGGATGACAGATTTGTGATGGAAATTTGGCTTTGCGCACAATAGATTGCAGACGAAGCGCCTATTATCACGGGTTGGTGTTAACATCATAGTTCTTCGTGCTGCAGCTCATGGATAGACCCGGAAAACGTTGTCTCCCAGTTGACGGCAACACCAGCAGGCACTGGGTGCTCAACAGCAGGCCAGACGGCATTGCAGGTCACTGTAGCCAATGCGCCGAGCCGGCATAACAAAATAGTCGGCGCGCAGCCTGCGTAGCTCGATCGCTTCAGGTGAGTCTGTCGAGCCTTTATAACTCCAAAACATTATACTTTCCGGTTCCCGAACGGGTAACCGGTACACTAACCGACAGGACAGTTATGAACCAGGTTATTCAGCAAGCTGTTTTTGATCGACTTAACGCATACGAGAGCCACGGTTTAAATGATCTGAAAAATGCATCTCTCCAGAACCGGGTGGACACGAAGTTCATTCTACCCGTGCAACAGATCCCTTTCCTGCTGCACTCGCTGCAGGATTATTATTCCGTTCTCGAGATCGATGGAAAGCGCTGCTTCCGTTACAGAAGTACCTATTTCGATACAACGGATCTGCGCTTTTACAACCTTCACCACGCCGGAAAGCTAAATCGGCACAAGGTGCGTATGCGAGAGTACCTCGACTCGAACAGCCAGTTTCTCGAAGTCAAATTCAAGAATAACAAAAAGCGAACCATCAAACGTCGCATAGCGATGGACGAAGCCGGCCAGAACATCAACCTGTACCGGGAATTTTTGCAGGAGGCCGGGCTGCCACCGCACCTGCAATTGAAGCCCAGCCTTGTGAATGGCTACCAGCGTCTCGCGCTTGCCAGCGAAGAACGCGGAGAGCGGCTTACTATCGATTTTAATCTGCGCAACGAATGCATTGCAGGTTCCGGTCGCAATGCCCATTTGCAACAACTCGCCATTGCCGAATTGAAACAAAGCAAAGTTGATCGCAGCTCACCGTTTTTTGCATTGGTACGGACACTTGGCATTCGCTCCAGCAGTTTCAGCAAATACTGCATGGGCATGACATTTACACTACAGAACTCCAATCTGATAAAATGCAACCGTTTTAAACGGATTGTTCGTCAAGTGGATTTTCTTTCTTCGACTGCGCTTCGCGCTTAAGTGATGTAAATATGATCTCGATTGATTTTTTAGTACGTTATTCAGAGTTATTGATTGGAAGCCTGGTGCTGCTGCGTCTTATTTATTTCCGCATCACGCCAAACAGGGATGCGTTTTTCAGTTTTTTTCTGTTTGCCAACGGCGTATTTCTGGTAACGTATTTGCTGCATGATGTTGAGCTTTCCATGGGCTTTGCCTTCGGTCTGTTTGCCATTTTTGCCATGCTCCGTTATCGAACCGAACCCATTACCATCCGCGACATGACTTACCTGTTCATCGTGATCGGTGTGGCGCTGATGTGTTCCATCGCAAACCTGCCCTATCTGGAACTGGCCTTGCTGCTGACGCTAATCTGCGTTTTGGCTGCTATTGCGGAGACTGCTACACTGGCCCCCCGCATTGTCGAGAAGAGAATCAATTATGATAACGTCGAGTATATTCGGCCCGACATGCATGCGACCCTGATCGAAGATCTCGAGCGACGTACCGGCCTTAATATATTGAAGGTGGAAGTCGGTAAAATCGACTATCTGAGTGACAGCGCTCAGCTTGTCGTATTCTGCTCGGAATATGTCCATAGAAAAGGTAAGCCGGTGGTGAAAGTCACGACTGCCGCCTAACGCGTACCGACCGGTGCGCTCAAGCGGCCTCCATCAGCCTCTGGTAAAGCCCGAGGCTGATGGGCCTTCTGCCCTGAGATTCTTTCTGCCCCTCAATTTTTACCCACCGCCACAACAATTCGTGCGTAAATCTGCAAAGCCGCATCGCACAGCCCTCTCCGCTTTGACCCTCGACGCAATCCCCGCGATTGTTTACCATACGGCGCGCTGATACCAATAAGAATGTAATGCGCTGCCGTCCTGCGGCAGCTCAATGGACAGGACCGCAACGCTGCCACTGGTACCGCGCGGTTTACACGAATGGCCCGCGCAGGTTGGCGGGCTGCCCGTGAACGCTGGACAGTTCAGCAATTGTCCTCAGCACCACACCCAATCCCGGAATGCCCGGATATGCCGGCCACGATCGTTGAGTTATTCCTATGAAAAAGCTGATATTGACTGTTTGCCTCTGTGTAATCAGCCCCGCACTGTTCGCCCGACCCGACTGGTGGAATGAACCCTATCCCCAGCGGTTTGAAAATGCCCAACTTGAACCCCAGTCCGCCATTCGCGTGGACCGCCATCGGTTTGTCGATGAAAAAGGAAGCACATTTATATTCCGCGGGGTCAATATCGCCGATCCGGACAAACTCGTCAAACAGGACCAGTGGAAAGAATCACTGTTCGACGAACTGGCCAACAATTGGGCTGTTAATACGGTTCGCATCCCGATTCACCCGATTGCCTGGCGCGAACGGGGACCTGAAAGCTACCTGAAACTACTGGATCAGGCCGTCATCTGGGCCAATAAACGGGGTCTGTATCTGATAATTGACTGGCATTCCATCGGCTACCTGCCAACCGAGCAATATCAGCACCCCATGTATGACACCACCGAAAAGGAAACCCGGGATTTCTGGCGCCGGATTGCCTACCGGTACAAGTCTGTTCCCACCGTAGCGGTCTACGAGTTATTCAATGAACCGACCACGCAGGACAACACCCTCGGTCGTCGCGACTGGAAAGAATGGAAAGCGCTCAATGAGAGCCTGATTGACATGATATATGCGCAGGATGAAACGGTGATTCCTCTGGTTGCCGGGTTCAACTGGGCCTATGACCTGACTTATATTCGCAAGCAGCCCATCAAGCGCAACGGCGTCGCCTATGCAGTCCACCCCTACCCACAGAAGGCGAAACCGGAAGTACCCAACAAGGAAAACTTCTTCAAGTTGTGGCAGCAAAGTTGGGGTTATGTTGCAGACCGGTACCCCATGATTGCGACTGAACTCGGCTGGGTACAGGCAGACGGTTATGGCGCTCATGTTCCAGTTATCAACGACGGAACCTATGGCCCGCATATTGTCGAATTTATGGAGGATCGCGGTATATCGTGGACAGTGTGGGTTTTTGATCCGGACTGGTCTCCCACGATGATCGACGACTGGGATTTCACGCCAACCGAACAGGGCAAGTTTTTCAAGCAGGTGTTACAGAATCTTGGAACGTCGGCGCCATGAATCAACCTAATGCCTCGCGGTGGCTTGCCGATCGTCGTTAGCGTTCAGTTGGCATTTAAGCGCTTCCATCTATAATAGCCGCGGATCCCAGTGGATCCGCGGATTTTACTGAGTCCGCCGTACCAAACAGAATCGTGGCTTTTTAAGCACTTGCAATCAAAACGCGAATAGCGCCACACTAATATCCCTGTCCGGCAGTGGTATCTGTCGGAATGGTCAGTCCCAGACCAAGCTGAGTTAATTTTCCGGAGTTCCAGATTCATGCATGCAAGACGCGACACAAGCTCATCCAAATTGCCGATGATCCTGGTTACGGGGGTGGCGATCGTCGTTATCGGGTTTATTGTCTGGCAACTTGAAGGCGTCAAGGACGGGCCTGACATTCCGGATCATCAAACGTTGAACCCGGTTGAACCGATGGAAGCCGAGCCGCACATCAATCCTGAGCTGGAAAAGACGCAAAAGGAGATCGACGAACTGATGGCGCGCATCGACTCCGAGCTGGGTTCGCGTCCTGGTAACGACGACAGCGAACTCACGGAAGTTGCGATCAACGAGCCGGAAGAACCCGCCGTGGCGAGCAGTACCGCCGGGCAGCTAAAGCCGGTAGAGCAAATACCTTCGACGGCAGGTCCCGCGCCCGACTTGGACACAAGTGACGCCGCGATCCGGCAGGAACTCGGCAAAGTGGCACCTGAATCTGTAGAGCTGCTGGCTGATGAGTACATCGTTGCCAAAACCGTTCGCGCCATGGCTGCGCTGGCCGAAGGCAAGCTGGTCAATGAACACCGTCCGCTTAAAAATCCGCTGACGCCCTTTGCCGCAGAGAAGCTCAATCAGGGCTTTCAGATCTCGGCTGTCAACGCGGTTCGCTATAAAGTGTATATTGATGCATTGACCAGCATCGGCACCGAGCGCCTGCTGGATATGTATCAGTCATATTCCCCGATACTCAATGACGCCTATAAAGAACTTGGGACCGATGAAGACTTCAGGCAGGTCACCATTAAAGCCATTGACCAGTTATTGGCAGCGCCGGCTCTTTCACCCAACCATGTATTGGTGCACCCCACGGTCATGTATAAATACGAGGACCCGGCAATGGAAAATCTGCCTCCTGCGCACAAGCTTATGATGCGTCTGGGCGCAAGCAATCGCGCGCGACTTGAACCTTTATTGCGAAACCTGCGCGACGGACTGACGGAGCTGCCTTGATGCCATCGTGGTATCGACCATTACTTGCAGCCGTCATACCGGGTTTGGCAGTTCTGGCCAATGACGCGCTGGCAGACCAGGGCAATTACTGGGGCATCGCCGCTCAGTTGCACAGTCAGGACGTGTACGTCGAGGAAGAGGCGCTATCCGGGTTAACGGTTGATACCGACACCAGCAGCTTTGGGACACGCCTTTTTGTCGGGCGATATCTGCATCGCCATTTTGCAGTTGAAGGCGGTGCAATGGCTTACCGCACAGCCCGAGCGACACTGTATTCCGATTCTGATGCGCCCGCCGGCTATTTCCCGGCACAGGACGAAATTGCCATTGATCTGCGATTACTGGCGAGCCTTCCCCTGGGAAATCTTGTCGTAATACAGGGTTATATTGGTCAGCGCTTCTGGAATCGTCACCAGTATAGGGCGGATACAGCGGCAGCACCATTCGATCAGTCGACGGAGATTGACACCACTGGCGGCATGGAATTGGGCATCGGCTGGGGGAACAATGCGTTAATTCTGGTCGGTGTCGACTATATGGACAGCCAGCCAAACGAAAGCGTCAGCGCCAGTCTGGGTATCGCGTTCCGGTTCAAATAAACGGCCAGGGGCGGCGCCGGACATGGATCTCATCCGGCTCGGTTTTATATGCCCGGAGCGATTGACATGCAGGCGTCCAAAGCACGTCGGAATGCCGTACCACGGAATGCCGTACCACGGAATGCCGTACCACCCCTTTTGTGTCCAAAGGCGTTATCCCTCCTCACTCGGGGCTCGCCATGCCGCGTCGGCGCGCCTGCTCAGAAACAAAAATTGACCAGCCTGCGCACCCGAATGTCAAACACTACGGGTATATTACGCGCGAAATAATGGGTGCCCAGCCATATTCACATCCCTGACTGCTTGCCTGGCGCACCAAACGCAAATACTTTCTTGCCTCAGCTCGCATACCGGCCCGCCAGAATTTAAACGCCGCGTAAAAATGTGCCTCGTTTTTTTCGATCGAACATTCCGCGCGCCTGGTCAGCTTTTCGGTCGCAGTCACGAGTGATGCCGGATTGCTTACCAGAAAAGCTCTCAGTTTGGCAGGCCACTCTCCCGACACATCCATATACTTCAGCGCACGGTCCGTTACCGATCTGCCTGCAATTGCACCGAGCCAGCAATAACGGGCCTGCGCCTGCACATCATCGGGATAAACCGTCAGAAACTGTGCCAACAGATCTGCCGCGCTGGACCAGTCACCTGCACGTGCCGCATGGCGCGCCAGAAATTCGTACCCTTCCGGCTCGTCGTGTTTGATCAGCAGGCATTGGGCAGCCAACCGCGCTTCGTCATAACTTCCTGCATTTTCAGCCGCCTGTGCCAGACGCAATACATTCCAGACCGAATCGCTCTGCCGATGCAGATGACGCGCCTCCTGCAATGCCATTGCGTGGAGACCGAGGCGCAAATACTGAACCACCAATCCTTCCGATGGCCGCGTCAAATCCGCTAACTGGGGCACGTCAAAACCGACACCGGAAACTCCGTTGATTCGTATCGGATTAATTTTTCGAATATTTCCGGTGTTTTCAAGCATGATAATTCTCTCATTTTGAATAGCCGCATACGGTGTATGAAGTCTGCAACCGGAGGTTGTCGGACCTGGCTGGCTATGATGGTGCGATGCTCCCTGCATAAACCGCTCACTATGCGGTGAAAGCTGCCTATCGACCCCAGTCCTGTGACAGCTACAACGTAATCACTTTCCGCAATTGGCTGGATACTCAACCGGGTGTCCAATACCGCCTGGTTAGATTTTCAGGTAACTATTCCACTCACGCCCCGATTTGCCCCTGCACCTATAAATGAAAGCTGCGTAAAAGATGGTCATAAACCTGTCGGGAACAGGTTTGAACGCCTGGCCAGGCGGCGCGTAGAGCGAAGCGCAGGGAGCGCCGCGTAATGACACGAGCAAACTCACATCTTTCGCCTGGCTCTGAACAAATCCGGACGCAATCTGAACAGTTACGATGCGAGCTGAATGGTTACATTTTCAGATGCATACATTTATTATTTTCAAAAACCCGTCCGCGCAGGCTCAATCCGTCAACGTTCTCTAAGGATAGACGTATAGCAGTAGTCGTGCCAGATGGTGGATGTCAATTGCCGATTAATTAAAGCTGGGTGAAATGGACGGGATAAATAAGCGAGGCTTTACAGGCATTGGGATGCCGGTGATTATCAGAATTCTGCGCCGTTCGCTGCAAGCTGTTGATTCTTTTGAGTCCTTGCGGGCAATCCATCCACGGCACACAGTAAATTAGGAAAAAGTGGATAATTGCAAGCAGGTTTGTCACAAATAATGTGATAATTGGACGGGCGGCAAGATGTTATCGAGAGTTGAGGACTGTGTATAAAAATTCGGCACCCTGCCAGTGCCGATACGAGCCAATAGAAGCCCCCGCATTTGCTTTCTCATGATGCGGTCACCCGTTCGGCTTTCACCCCAAAATCGAAAAGTCGCTTTCCAGCTAACATCCCGATTTATCCGTCGCTGCAGTAGACGATGCTCTCAAACCTGTCTGGACCGGTTGATTGCGAACCCGGCACCCCAGGTAAAGCACAGGCGTGCAGCGAATTGACACGGATAAACGCATACTGTTTGCCCCACTCAGAATACATCGCATGTAAATCTGAACCGTTACGGCATGCGCTGCCCGATTACAACAAAAACTGCATAGGGATGTCCACCCGGTGCCGCTCCTGACCTCAGACGTAATTAATCGAATGGGTGACGTAGAATTATGGTTTCAACCCGATCCGGCCCGGTGGAAATAATATCGACCGGTACGCCCACCAGCACCTCCAGCCGCTGGATATAGCGACGCGCATCGACCGGCAGATCTTCGAGACGCTGGGCGCCTACGGTAGACTCCTGCCATCCAGGATGTGATTCGTAAACCGGCTGCACATTCTGCCAGCCTTCCGCATCACACGGTACGGCGATTTCTTCCCCGGCGGGATTTCGATAGCCCGTACAGATTTTTATTTCCTGCAATCCATCCAGAACGTCAAGTTTGGTCAGACACAGTCCACTGACACTGTTTATCTGAACGGCGTGCCGCAACGCGACGGCGTCAATCCATCCGGTGCGTCGCTTGCGTCCGGTAGTTGCGCCAAACTCGTGACCTTTCGATCCGAGGTGTTCTCCGACCTCACAATCCAGTTCCGTCGGGAAAGGGCCGGCGCCAACACGGGTGGTGTAAGCCTTGGTGATACCCAATACGTAATCCAGATACAGCGGCCCGAATCCGGTACCGGTCGCCGTGCCGCCCGCCGTCGTGTTGGAACTGGTCACATACGGGTAGGTACCATGATCAATATCGAGCAGAGAGCCTTGAGCGCCCTCGAACATTATGTGCTCTCCCGCCGCCCGCGCTTCGTGCAGTAAAGCCGAGACGTCTGCAATCAGCGGCGTCAGCTCCCGCCCCATTGCCAGCGCCCGCTCCAGCACCTCCTCATAATCCACGGGTTCGACACCGTAGTAGCTGGTCAGCACAAAATTATGGTATGTCATTATTTGCTGAAGATTGGCCGCGAATTCCGCCGGATTCAGCAAATCGCCCAACCGCAGACCCCGACGGGCGACCTTGTCTTCGTAAGCCGGTCCGATGCCTCTGCCTGTAGTTCCCAGCCGGGCTTCGCCGCGCTCGGTTTCCCGCGCCTGATCCAGTGCTACGTGATAATCCAGAATCAGCGGACACGCCGGCGACAGGCGCAGTCGCTGACGAACCGGAATACCTTGGGCCTCCAGCTCCTGCATCTCCTTCATCAGAGCATCCGGGGACAATACGACGCCATTGCCGATCAAACAGGTTACGCCATCCCGCAATACCCCCGACGGAATCAAGTGCAGCACGGTCTTACGTCCGTCGATCACCAGCGTATGCCCGGCGTTATGGCCGCCCTGAAAGCGCACCACATATTTGACCTGCTCCGTAAGAAGGTCGACAATTTTGCCTTTGCCTTCGTCACCCCATTGGGTTCCTAACACTACAACATTCTTGCCCATTACTTTAACTCTTGCAGCTTGATGGTATTTACGCTCGCCTTTTGATCAAAAGGATCCGTTTACCGCTCAGGTATTCAGCTCTCTGACTTCAAAAGATTCACCTTTTTCGATCAGAATTCGATCGCACGCCTGGTAATCATGAGGTCCGGCCTGATCATGAAACCCGCAGACGACACGCTCTCCCCCATGACGCAGGTTCTGGATAAAAGACCACTGTGCCGGGTTTGAGGTTGCCGGCGCGAAAATCCCGTTCGGTTTGGCGGGATGCAGCTCGCTGAGACGATGCAATGCCACCAGATCCAGCGTAAACCCCGTCGCAGCGCGCGACCGCCCAAAAACTTCGCCGATTTGATCGTAACGTCCACCACGGGCCACGGACGTGCCACGACCCGGTGCAAATACGGCAAAAACCAGCCCTGTCAAGTAGTGATAGCCGGTCAACTCGCTGAGATCAAAATACAACTGTACCTGGTTGTAGCGTTCATGCAGCAGATCGGCCACGGCCTGCAGTTCATCCAGAGCCTGGAAGACGTCCGCCGGCGCCCCGGCAAATACGTTACGGGCAGTATCGAGAACCCGAATGGAACCCGCCAGCCTCGGTAGTTCGTTAAACCAGCGGGCAACCGTCTCATCTTCGATATGCTGCTCGATCCAGTGTCCGATGTCCGTCAGCGCTTTGGCCTGCAACAGGTTGAAGAGTTCGATTTCCTGATCGTCAGTCAACTCTGCCGCCGCGGCGAGTGCCCGGAAAATCGCAACGTGTCCCAGATCGAGACAAAGATTTTGCACCTGCGCCAGCTCGAAGACGTTCAGTAGTAGCGATGTCACTTCGATATCGGCCGCCAGGGTGTCCTCTCCAAACAGCTCCAGGCCAACCTGAATAGGACTGCGTGTCCCCAATTCACCATCCATACGGGTCCGCAAAACATGCCCCGAATAACAGAGGCGATTGACGCCCTCCCGTCGGAGGCTATGCGCATCGATTCGTGCAATCTGGGGAGTCATATCGGCTCTAACGCCCATACTGCGTCCGGATAACTGGTCGGTCAGCTTGAACGTCAATAGATCGACATCGTCGCCAAGGCCTACCAGCAGGGAGTCGGTAAACTCCATCATCGGCGGAATAACCAGCTCATAGCCCCAGCTATTGAGGAGCGACAGTAGCTGATGTCGTAAATCATCGACTTGCTGTGCTTCCGGCGGCAGAATTTCTTCAATTCCATCCGGTAGCATCCAGCGTTCTACAGGTGTATTTGTCATTTTAACTTCTGGGCAGGATGTAATTATTGAACCAGATACAGCAGGCTCACCCCGATCAACATACTCACAAGTCCAGACACGCGCAGCTGTCTATTGCTTGCGGTCGCCAGCACTGCCACCATTCGGCGCCAGCGCCGGGGATAGAGGAAAGGCATAATGCCCTCCAGTACAAGTACAAGGCAAAAAGCCCTGAAGAGCTCGTCCCACATGGTGCCGCGCTGTTCTCCCGAGTTTGCGTTGCAGAATCAAAACCGGCATAAAAAAACCGGGGCAGGCCCGGTTGCTTCATTTTAACATTTTTCGGCTAATTGGAAAGCGGTGTCGCCGCTCAGTATACCACCACAGGCGTCAAACAATCCTGTTTCCTACTCCGTCAGCGCGGTACCGTCCCTGTCTTTGAAATAGCGGAAGAAGTCACTTTTCGGGTCAACCAGAATCATATCTTCCTTGCCGGAGAAGGTGCTGCTGTAAGCATTCAGACTGCGCACAAAGGCGTAGAACTCCGGATCGCCACCAAAAGCTTCGGCATAGATTTGCGCCGCTTCCGCATCACCAGCACCACGCAACCGCTCAGCCTCCCGATAGGCATTGGCAGTAATCACAACGACATCTCGATCGGCTTCGGCCCGGGTTATCTCCGCCTGCTCACGTCCGAGCGCCCTATGCTCTTTGGCCTCCCGCTCGCGTTCCGCGCGCATCCGGCTGAATACCGGTTCACTAACCTCGACCGGCAGATCAATTTTCTTGACCCGTACATCCACAACGACCACGCCCATTGAGCGGCGGGTGAAGTTATTGAGCTGGTTGCGCAGATCAATCATTAGCTGATCCCGTTCGCCACTGACCACTTCTTGCAGTGAACGGGTCGCGAATTCGTTGCGCAACCCTTCGTTGATACGCTGGGCCAGCAGCCGTTCGGCCCGGTCCTGCTCACCGTTGGTGGCTGTATAGTAGCGAGACACATCAACAATGCGCCATTTGGCAAAGGAGTCAACCTGCATACTCTTTTTCTCGACCGTCAGAAACCGCTCGGCGCGGGCATCCAGCGTCAAAATACGGGAATCAAAGCGGCGCACCTGATCGACGAATGGGATCTTGAAATGAAGACCCGTCCCGATATCCGGGTTCGCAACCTTACCCAGACGCAGTAATACCGCGCGCTCAATTTCGGTCACGATGTAAACCGTCTGGCCACCGACAAACAGCACCAACACCAACGCAGCGAGATATACAATAGTTCGATTTGGCATCTAGCGGCCCTCCCTGCGACGTGTATTGGATGCCCGGGTTGCTTCCTGCAGTACTTTGTCGGCGATACGGGAAGCCAGATCATCCATATCGGCCGGCGTACTCATACTACGGGTCGTCGCCGACCGGGAACTGGCCTCGACAATTTTATCCAGGGGTAAAAACAGCATATTGTTGCCGTCCTCCACATCCACCATAACTTTGGAGCTGTTGCTTAATACTTCCTGCATCGTCTCCAGGTAAAGTCGCTGCCTCGTAACCTCAGGCGCCTTTCGGTATTCTGATAAAAGCAGCTTGAACCGGTCACCTTCACCTTCTGCTCTCGCGACCACCTGGTCTTTATAGGCGGAGGCCTCTTCCACCATACGCTGGGCCTGGCCACGCGCGTTGGGGATAATATCGTTGACGTAAGCCTGCGCTTCGTTTTTGTAACGCTCTTCGTCTTCACGTGCGCGAATCACGTCGTCGAAAGCCGACTGTACCTGCGATGGTGGATTGGTTTCTTCCACGTTGACCTTTTCGATCAATATACCGGCGGTATAATCATTGAGATATTCCTGCAGCCTCATCTGGATTTCAGCAGCAACCTGGCTTCGACCCTCAGTCAGCACATCGTGCATGATGGTGGAACCCACCACATGCCGGAGGGCACTGTTGGCTGCCTGCTGCAGACTTTCTTCCGGATTCTTGACATTCAGAACAAAATCCCGGGCACTTTCGATGCTGAACTGAACCGAAACTTTTATATCGACAATATTCAGATCCTTGGTGAGCATCTGCTCGCTGGTATCCCAGGTGCGGACCCGTGTGACGTTGACCGTAAAAACTCTGTCCAGCAGCGGCGGATTCCACCGGAAACCCGGTAGCTTCGTTTCAATGTACTTGCCGAAGCGCAATACCACCGCACGCTCCTGCTCATTCACAATCCCGGCGCCGCGGAACAGGTAAAACGCAACCAGCCCAATCAACACAAGGTATACGATGTAACTGGACCCGCCTGATGAACTGCCTCCCCGTGGTGGTGTTCCACCGCCCTTGCCAAAGAGTTTGCCGATGGTATTTCTGAAAAATTCATCCAGGTCGGGGGGGCCGTCATTACCACCCGATTTGCGGCTTCCGTCCCATGGATCTTTGTCTTTACCCGGTTCATTCCAGGCCATAACGCTGTTCTCTCTTTTATGCTTCATTGGTTTTGGTTAATCCTTGGAATCTCTGTTCATGGACCACCTCTATACGCAGCTGCCGCCGGACCGGGTAACGTTTGTGGCAGTTACCGTCTGGCCAGATTATGTATTTCGCTGGTTTATGATCGCCAGACAGGTTTGCAGGCAAGCGATCATTACGCGCCCCGGAGCCGCGATTGGATTGCCGAAATGCCAGGAAAACGATCTGGATGTTCACGAGGAAGTCGCGCTTCCGCCAGTGCCGGTATTCCGCCGTCTGAGTGATCAGGCGGCATGATTGTCCCACTGTAAGTCATCCTTGCTGACGGTTTCTGCCGCAAGAATACGATTAAGGTCGGATTCCGGTAAACAAACCGCCATCTCGCAGGATCCGTCTTCGAGATACTGCTCGCTGAGAACAGCGTGTGCACGGTGCAGACGTGCGCGCAAACTGCCCATATGTCCGGGTAGTCTCACCACGCCATTAAACAGTTTATCCGCCACTCGTTCAGCGACAGCCTGCTTCAGTAAATCCAGTCCGAGCTTATGCTGTGCCGAAATCCAGACCGCAACCGGCTTGCCATCGGCGTCCCGTTCAACGCGCGGCGGCATGTTTTCCAGCAGATCACATTTGTTGTAAACCAGAATCTGCGGAATATGATCGGCATGTATATCGGCCAGCACCGTGCCGACGTCATCAATCTGCTGCGCGCGCTCTGCCGCTGCCACATCGATGACATGCAGCAACAGGTCGGCACTCGCCGCCTCTTCCAGCGTGGCCCGGAAAGCCTCTACCAACCGGTGGGGCAACTGGCTGATAAACCCGACCGTGTCCGCCAGTATGACCGGACCAACCCCATCGAGTTCCAGGCGGCGCATGGTGGGGTCGAGCGTTGCGAACAGCTGGTCTTCCGCGTAAACATGGGAGTCCGTCAGCGAATTGAACAGGGTGGACTTTCCGGCGTTGGTATAACCCACCAGGGATACGGTCGGTATTTCTGCCCGGGAACGGGAGCGCCGACCCTGCTCCCGCTGTCTGCGAACTTTTTCCAGCCGCTTTTCTATTGTACTGATACGGGCGCGCAACAGGCGACGGTCCGTTTCCAGCTGGGTTTCACCCGGTCCCCGTAAACCGATACCGCCCTTTTGCCGCTCAAGGTGGGTCCAGCCGCGAACCAGCCGGGTGGACATGTGCCGCAACTGGGCCAACTCAACCTGAAGCTTGCCTTCATGCGTTCGGGCGCGCTGTGCGAATATATCCAGAATCAAACCGGTGCGGTCGAGCACGCGGCATTGCAGCTCCTTTTCCAGGTTTCGCTCCTGGCTGGGACTGAGAGTATGATTGAATATGACCAGTTCTGCGCCATGCCGTGTTACCAGTTGCCGTAGCTCCTCCAGCTTGCCGGTGCCCACAAAGAATTTGGCATTGGGCGCGTTACGTGCACCCGATACGAACTCTATTGGATCGCCGCCCGCAGACAACACAAGCTCCTCAAACTCGCGAGGATCGCGGACCGTCTTATCCTGATTTATCTCCAGATGAACCAGTACTGACAATTCACCCGAGTCGGGTCGCTCAAAAAACAAGAATTATCCCTTTAGCCTCCAATTTCTGACTCTTCACCACCAGGTGCATCCGGATTCAGCATGGGTACCCGGACCGGTCGTGACGGCACAACCGTCGAAATGGCGTGCTTGTACACCATCTGACTCACTGTATTTTTTAATAAAACGACAAACTGATCGAAGGATTCGACCTGGCCCTGCAGTTTAATACCATTAACAAGATAAATTGAAACGGGAATGCGCTCTTTGCGCAAAACGTTCAAATAAGGGTCTTGTAAGCTGTGCCCTTTTGACATGAGGATTCTCCTTACTGGAATGGATAAAATTAATGTCTGGCCGGCATCCCAACTGATATCCAGCGGCACTCAGGCAGACTCAATGCGTATAAAAACTGAACAGTGGTTACATCCTTCGCAGGGTGTCAGCCCATTATATGGTTCTTATGCCCTTAAAGTTCAAGACTTCTTTTAAAATTTCCTCGACATGCAGCGTTTCGCCGGCTTCTGTGGTCGTATATAACCAGTGCAAGTCCTTCCAGCCGCGCAACCAGGTTAACTGACGCTTTGCCAGCTGGCGGGTCGCCGCGATTCCCGCCGCCTTCATGGCATTGTATTCCAGTAAGCCGTCCAGGTATTGCCATACCTGACGATAGCCAACCGCCCGCATGGCCGGCAACCCCGGGTGCAAATCGCCCCGTCGGTACAAAACCTCCACTTCTTCGATCAGACCCTCTTTCAGCATGGCCTCAAAGCGCCGCTCGATGCGTTGGTGCAAGATTTCGCGCCGCCTTGGTGTTAGCGCCACCTGCAGCCAGTCATACTGCGACAGCAGCCCGGTCCCCGCCGTCGCCTGCCAGGTGCTCAGGGCGACACCCGTTGCCCGATAGACCTCCAGGGCCCGGCTGATACGTTGGGAATGATTGGGGTGCAGGCGTGCGGCGGTGTCCGGATCAACCTGTTGCAGCGCCTGGTGCATGGCAGGCCACCCCCGCTCCGCCGCTTCCTGCTCGATCGCCGCGCGTATGGCCGCATCGCTGGCGGGCATCGGTGAAAGCCCTTCCAGCAGTGCCCTGAAGTACAGCATGGTGCCGCCCGCCAATATCGGTAAACGGCCCCGCGCACGCACCGCGTCAATACTGTCAGCTGCATCGCGGACGAAATCCGCCGCGGTATAGGGCCTGGCCGGGTCGCAAATGTCGATCAGATGATGCGGTACCCGTTCACGCTGCGCCGCGTCGGGTTTCGCGGTACCGATATCCATTCCCCGGTACACCAGGGCGGAATCAACGCTGATGATTTCACCGTTCAGGGTGTCTGCCAGAGCCAGCGCGAGATCGGTCTTGCCAGAGGCTGTCGGCCCCATCAGGGCAATGACCGGTGGGCGCGGCATAATGACGTCACTGGCCACGCTGAAACAGCGCGTCCAGCTGCGTCAGTGACATTTGCTTCCAGGTCGGTCGCCCATGATTGCATTGGCCGCTGCGCTCAGTCGCTTCCATATCGCGCAACAGAGCGTTCATTTCTGGCAGGCTCAATTTTCGATTGGCCCGAACGCTGCCGTGACAGGCCATGGTACTCAACACTTCGTTAAGGTGGTCTTCAATTCGCCGGGTCGTGCCGTGTTCAACCAGATCGGACAGAACGTCGCGCAGCAATAATTCGATATCGGCGCGATTAAGCAACACCGGCACCTCGCGTACACATACGGATTCCGGCCCTACCCGCTCCACAGTAAAACCCAACTGCCGAAACAGGGTCGCATTGTCCTCCGCCAAACCCGCTTCCTTGTCGCTGACTGCAATAGTCACGGGCACCAACAGGGGTTGTGACTGAATGCCGCTGCCGGCGACCTGGGTTTTCATGCGTTCATAAGTCACCCGCTCGTGCGCTGCGTGCATATCGACCACGATCAGGCCGGCGACATTTTCGGCGAGAATGTAGATGCCTTTTAACTGCGCAATGGCATAACCCAAAGGCGGCACAGGATCATCGTCCGCTGGTGCGTAGGCCATATGACTACCCGTAAATCCGCGCTGCCCGTTGTTGAACTGCGGGCGGGTCTGCGGTGACCAGGGTTGCGGGTGTCCGGTGGATGCCTGATAGCCCGCCCGTGCGTCCGCCACCTCGAATCTGTCCGGCGCAACGGCCGGCGGCGGGTCGCTGGCGCAGGTAAATTGCATGGGCGACTGCAGTGGCGTCGATTGTGGCTCCGGCGCTGCCATTGTGGTATCCACGGCTGGCGCCACATCCGGTGCAGGACGGACATCGGCGAGCGCACGGTGGAGACTGCTGAAAAGAAAGTCGTGCACCAGCCGGGAATCCCGGAATCGAACTTCGTGCTTGGTAGGATGGACATTCACATCCACACTGGCCGGGTCCAGCTCCAGATAGAGCAGATAGGCCGGATGGCGTCCGTGATATAAAACGTCCTGATAGGCCTGACGCACCGCGTGGGTGACCAGCTTGTCGCGAATTGCCCGATTATTGACATAGAAATGCTGAAGGTCCGCCTGACTGCGGGAAAATGTCGGCAACGCCACCCAGCCCGACAGGCGCAGCCCGGCCCGTTCGAATTCAATGGCAACACAGTTGTCCGTAAAGGCCGGACCGCAAATTTGGGCCACGCGGCGGGTTTTTTCCGCATCTGTCAGCGCCGGGCGCCATAAATGCACTACCCGATTGTTGTTTTTCAGAGACATGCCGACATCAAAATGCGATAACGCCAGCCGTTTCAGAATGTCTTCAATACGCCCACTCTCCGTCGTTTCGGTTCGTAGAAACTTGCGTCTGGCCGGCGTATTGAAGAACAGGTCCCGAACTTCCACTGTGGTACCCCGCGGGTGCGCCGCCGGTGACAGTTCGGCCTCCATATCGCGACCTTCTGCACTGACCTGCCAGCCGCAGTCCTGCCCCTCGGTATTGCTGGTAAGCCGAAGTCGTGACACTGAACTGATACTCGCCAGTGCCTCGCCGCGAAAACCCAGGCTGTGCACCGACTCCAGGTCTTCCAGCGCCCGGATTTTGCTCGTGGCATGGCGGGACAGGGCCAAAGCGAGATCTTCATGATCGATGCCGGCACCATCGTCACGCACGCGCATAAGACGCGTACCACCGGCTTCGATTTCCACGTCTATCTGACGTGCGCCGGCATCCAGGCTGTTTTCCAGCAGCTCCTTGATAACCGACGCCGGTCGCTCCACGACTTCGCCCGCGGCAATCTGATTGGCGAGACGGGGTGATAATAGCTGTATTTTTGGCATTTTCAGATTCAATTCAACTGGCGGGGATCAAGATTTTCTGGCCGACCTTGATCACGTCGGCCTGGGATAGCCCGTTGTGACTCAACAGTTTCTGGACGCTGATGTTATAGCGTTTCGCAATACCCGACAACGTGTCCCCCCGTGCAATAACATGTTCGCGCGCGGCAGTCCCGCTATTGAACTTCTGCCATGCAACCAGTGATCCGGCCGGCGGCGCATCATAGAAATACCCGTGAATACCATAAAAAATGGCGCGGGCCAACGCCGTGCGATGGTTGCGGTTATTGAGCTTGGCCGCTTCCTGGGGGTTGGAGATAAAGCCTGTTTCCACCAGGATCGAAGGCACATCCGGCGACTTAAGGACAGCAAAGCCGGCCTGTTCCACCTGCTTTTTGTGGAGTGGCGTGACTTTCCCCATTTCCCGCAGAACACGGGAACCGACATCCAGGCTATTACCCAGCGTTGCGGTCATGGACAGATCCACCAGTACACCGGCCAACATATTGTCGACCTCACTCAGCTTCACACCGCCCACGCCGCCAATCAGGTCCGCTTCGTTTTCCTTCTCCGCCAGAAAGCGCGCGGTTTCGCTGGTCGCTCCACGGCTGGACAGCGCAAAAACAGAGGCACCATGGGCCCGCGGGTTGGTAAAGGCATCAGCATGTATTGATACGAACAGATCAGCCCGCTTCTCCCGTGCGCGGTTGCGGCGCTCCTGCAAGGGAATGTAATAGTCGCCGGTTCGTACCATATAGGCTTCGTAACCCGGTTCGGCGTTGATCATATCTACCAGCTGCTGGCTGATGGCCAAAACGATGTCCTTCTCGCGTATTCTGCCGGGACCAATAGCCCCCGGGTCTTCTCCACCATGACCGGCATCCACCGCAACAATGATATTCCTGCGTTCGGCAATTTCGGTAGATGCTGCCTCAGGTGGTGTTACGGTTGCCGGTTTAGTGTCATCGAACAGATCAAGCACCAGCCGATCTGCCTTGTCGCCATGCCGCGCCAGGAAAAAACTGCGGCTGCGCGTCTTGCTCTTCAGATCGAGAACTACACGCAGGCTATTGTCTTTATGAACGCCGTAACGAATATCGCTGACCGGCGTGTCGGCCAGCGCCACGCGCTTTACCGAGGCCCCCAACACCGCTCCGCTCAAGTCCAATACTACGCGCTCCGGGTTTTGCAGGGTAAACAGCTTGTGATCTACCGGACCGCTGAGATCGAACACGATGCGGGTACTGTCCGGCGACCGCCACAGGCGCACGCCCTCGACCCTGGCAGCCCAGGCAGACTGAATACAGGTCAGCAGTAAAAACAGCGTCGCGTACTTTATCCACACCGCGGCCCGTGGTAGCCCCCGGTTAACAGGGCGCCCGGGCGCGTCGATCATTCGCAGGCCAGCCGGCAGCCCACTGTCTGCCGATTTTGGTCTGCCCCGATTCCATCTGTTCAACGATTCGCTAGACATGGGTCAGCTCTTCCAGGAGTTGCAGTCCCTTTGCGGATTGCGATTGCAGCCAGGCCCGCCTGGCTCCGCGCTCAACCGCCAGCCGGACCACCAGGTCAGGCGTGGCCACAAACCCGGCCCCGCGCGCCGGCCATTCGATGATGGCGACACTGCGCTCGGTAAAATAATCTCGGATGCCCATATAATCGAGCTCTTCCGGATCTGTCAGCCGGTACAAATCAAAATGGTAAACGGTAAAACCCTCAAACTCATACGGTTCCACCAAAGTATAGGTCGGGCTCTTAACTGTGCCTGAATGTCCCAGGCCGGCCAGCAACCCGCGCGTCAATGTCGTTTTCCCCGCCCCGAGCTCTCCTTCAAGGTATACCACAACGCCGGGCGTCAGCGCCCGGCTGATGGTAAACCCGAGATTTTCAGTGGCCGCATGATCCGGCAGCAGGCGTAAAACAGGTTTCATTCGAACAGCAGCTCCCGAATATAGGGGATCAGATCGGTGGCCAGCAAGCCGCGTATGCCGGTCTCTACGACCGCGAGATCCGCCGCATCGCCGTGGATGCACACCGCGAGCGTCGCGGCATCCATAGCGTCCAGGCCCTGCACCAGTAGTCCGCCGATCAGCCCACTCAACACGTCGCCGGTGCCGCCTCGCGCCAGGCCGGGGTTACCCACCTTCGCCAGCCGCATGCGCGCCCCATCGTAAATCAACGTGCCGGCGCCCTTTAACACGACCACGCCGCCCGTTTCACGGTGCAGGGCTTTGATTGCCGCAAACCGATCCACCTGAATATCCTCAACAGTACAGCCCAGCAGACGTGCCGCTTCGCCAGGATGCGGGGTGAGCACCCGGGGCACGGAATCGTCGGGTAATTGCTGTTGGCCCTGCGACAGGATATTCAATGCGTCGGCGTCAAGAACCAGTGGCAGCCCAGTCGCCAGCGCCTGCTGGAGCATTTGTTCCGACCACGGCGACTGCCCCAGCCCCGGCCCCACGACCAGCACGTTCGGCCGTTTTAAATACGGCTCAAGCGCCTGCCCGGAAACCACGCCGACGGCCATAACCTCGGGACATCGAACAAGGGCGGCCGTCACATGTTCGGGCCGCGTAGAAAGGCTGACCAGGCCCGGACCGGTCACTGCAGCCGTCTCACTGGCCAGCAAAGCCGCGCCGCCGTACCCGTGATCGCCGCCGATGACCATCACATGTCCAAACCGGCCTTTATGCGCGTCGGCATGACGTTGCGGCAACCCGGCCAATAATGCTTCCCGCGCCGGCGCCGAGGCCGCGGGTTCAATATTCTGGTAAACCTCGGCGGGCACGCCCAGATCGGAGAAATACAGTTGCCCCGTAAAGCGCGGCCCCTGGCCCGTCACCAGGCCTGTCTTGCAGCCAATAAAGGTGACCGTGGCGGTTGCTTCGACCGCATCGCCTGCCGCAATACCGGTGTCGCCATTCAGCCCCGACGGGATATCGAGGGCCAGTACCGGCAGACCACTGGCGTTAATCCACCTGATTGCATCGGTCACGGGACCACGGGCAGCACCCTGTGCGCCTGTGCCCAGCAATGCATCAACGACAACCGCACCGCTGGCCTTCAGCGCCTCAGCCGTCGCCGGGGAAAATGGCTCGACTTTAACGCCCTCCTGCACAGCAAACTGCCAGGCTGTCCGGGCGTCGTTTTTCAGACCTTGTGGGTCGGACAGATAAAACAACGTCACCCGATGGCGCTTCTGCGCCGCCAGTGCGGCGACTATGTATCCATCGCCGCCGTTGTTGCCACCGCCACAGAATACGATCCAATGCTCACTTTCCGGCCACAGCTCCCGGGCTTTTTCAAACGCGCAACGCCCGGCATTTTTCATCAGGCGTATGCCGGGCATTCCGTGCGCTTCAATGGCACCGCGATCCAGTTCCCGCACCTGGGAACAGCTGTAGTAATTGCGGGGTATACTGCAGGGTATTGACATAGCTACAAACGCCTAGGGGGAAAACCCCAATTATAGTGTAAAGACCATTATGAGTTCAGACGATATCAATGCAGCGCTGGCGCACCAAATTAAATCCTGGGCCAGCGAGCTTGGATTCCAGCAAACCGCCATCACCGACACCAACCTGGCTGACGATGCAGACCGGCTCCGAACCTGGCTGCAGAAGAATTATCATGGCCAGATGCAGTGGCTGGCAGAAAATTTTGACAAACGTACACAACCTGAACAACTGCTGCCCGGTACCTTGCGGGTCATCTGTGTTCGTATGAATTATCTGCCTGGCGATACGCAACAAATAAAGATTTTGAAAAATCCCGAAAAAGCGTACATATCGCGTTACGCGCTGGGTCGGGACTATCATAAACTGATGCGCCGCCGATTGGCGCAACTTACACAAAAAATACGCGACGCCAACCCGGGCGGTTCACTCACCCAGCGGCCGTTCGTCGACAGTGCGCCCGTCATGGAGCGAGCATTGGCCGCCAAAGCCGGCATTGGCTGGATAGGCAAGCATACACTGGTGCTTAATCGGGACGCCGGCAGCTGGTATTTTCTGGGTGAAATCTACACAAGTTTGCTATTGCCGGTCGATAATGCACGTCGGGAAAACCACTGCGGCACCTGTACCGCGTGCCTGAAAGTCTGCCCGACAGACGCGTTCCCCCGGCCCTATGAGCTTGATGCCAGACGCTGCATTTCCTATCTTACCATCGAAAATAAAGGCCCGATTCCCCTGGAGTTTCGCGAGCCGATGGGCAACCGGGTGTTCGGCTGCGATGACTGTCAGGCTATTTGCCCCTGGAATAAATTTGCACAGCCTACTGATGAAGTGGATTTCCAGCCCCGTCACAATCTGCACAACACCGATTTACTGACCCTGTTCAACTGGAGTGAACAGGAGTTCCTCGCCAACACCGCCGGCTCCCCGATTCGCCGCATCGGCTATGAAAGCTGGTTGCGCAATCTTGCGGTAGGCCTCGGCAACGCGCCGCCGGATATTCGGATAATCGAAGCGCTGCAGACACGGCGCAACGCAGTCAGCACCATGGTGCAGGAGCACATCGACTGGGCGCTGCATCGCCAGAATAATCCTCACCTGCCGCGCCGCCGCAAAATTCGTCATCATCAACGATAGGACAATCGCAACAACAGTGCTGCCAGTGAAAAGGTTACGCCAAACCCGTTATATATCGCAGGCAGCGAAAATCCCGCATCGATAAACAACCCGAACAACCAGGGCGAAACCGCCGTGGAAAACACCATAAAAGCACCGGCAGCCGCCCGCACACCGCCCAGTACGGATGCACCATAGATTTCAGCCCAAAGGCTGCCCACCACTGGCCCACTGGCGCCCTGCGTCACGCCGATCAGCGCCATAAAAACCAGAGCAACCCACGCGCCTTCCAGGTTTGCCAGCATAAAAATTGCTGCCAGCAGCGGTAGAACATAAAATCGCAATAGTCGGCGTCCGCTGAATCGGTCGACCAGCACGCCGGTGACCATTGAGCTTAGCCAGTGTGTCACGCCATACATCACAAAACAGGACGCGAGCCAGGCGGGCGCCCAGTGCTTCTGCACCAGCACGAAATCCTGATGAATAAAAAACGCCGTCAGCACAAAGGGCGAGGCGAGCAGTGCCGGCGCCGCCAGCCAGAAGCGGCGGTCACCCCACAGCAGCCGCCTGCCGCTTTTTTTATCAGGGTCGTCAGGTTCCGCTTTTTCCGAACTGGTACGGGTCTGATTGCCCGTGCCGACACCGCGACGGCTGGTATTGCCTCCGTCGACTTTTCGCCCGGATCGGTCATCGCTGATCTCCGCCCGGGGATCCGAGCGTCGTGCCTGTCGCAATAAAAAAAACGCCAGCGGCAGCATGAGCACTACCGTGGCGGCGGCGATAACCCACCAGCTGTTCTGCCAGCCTATGGTCAGAATCAGAAATACAGCACAGACCGGCAAGACGATCTCTCCGACTGGCACGCCACTCGCCGCGATACTGATGGCCTTGCCGCGATTTTCGGTAAAGTCCCGGGCCATGGTGGTCAACCCGATATGCGGAAATAACCCCTGACCGAACAGGCGCAGGCAAAATATCCCCAGGCACAGCACCAGGGGGTTCGCCACGATCGCCATCAGCATGCAACCCATCAGCAATCCGGCACAGGTTAATAACAGGTAACGCCGCAAAGGCCACCGGTCTATCAACGCCCCCAACCACACCAGCGCCAGCGCACCGCCGAGGGTGGCCAGTGAATAGACGGCACCGTACGCACGGGCGGACATACCCAGTTGAGCTTTAATCGTTTCGCCATACCAGCCCAGGAAAAACGATTGCCCGAAATTCCCCCAAAAAATGCAGCTGAAACCAAACAGCAGAATTGCCCAATGAAGGCGCACAAAGCGCCAGTAGTTCCGCATAGACGTCGGCCCGGTCTGGTTATTGAAACGTTGAATGGAGAGTTGAACAGACCCGCAAAGCGAACTGCCGGTCACGAGAGCCGCAGGAAGTGCTCCCGGTAATATTTCAACTCGTCGATGGAATCGAGAATGTCATCCAGTGCCAAATGGTTGCTTTGTTTGCGCAGGCCATCGGCAACGTCCGGTCGCCAGCGACGCGCCAGCTCCTTCAGCGTGGAAACGTCCAGGTTCCGGTACATGAAAAAAGCCTCGAGTTCCGGCATTAATCGGGCCAGAAACCGGCGGTCCTGGCAGATGGAATTGCCGCACATGGGCGATTTGCCGGGTGGCACCCATTGCTTGAGAAAGTCCAGGGTGGCCCGTTCCGCCTGAGCGGTATCAACCTGGCTGTCTTTAACCCGCTGAGTCAGGCCGGAGTTGCCGTGCTGACGGGTATTCCACTCATCCATACCATCCAGTGCGCTCTCGGGCTGATGGATAGCCAGCACCGGTCCTTCCGCCAGCAGATTGAGATGGGCATCAGTGATCACCGTGGCAATCTCGATGATCACATCGGTCTCTGGCACCAGACCTGTCATTTCCAGGTCGATCCAAATCAGGTTGTTCTCGTTCACACTCATATCGGTTCCTGTTCTTTTCTGCACGCCGACAGCGCTAGCTGCACGTCGAAGGACGATGGGATGGGCAAGATATTATTGGGGGGTAGTTACTGCACCGTCAGGTTTCCCGGCCGGAAATTGGCGTATACTTCTGTTGCTATGGTAGCAGGCCATACTGACAATCCACAATTCACGGGTAGAATACGGTTGAAGAAACACATTTTGACAGACGGATGCGTGGCCAGTGTCTAAACGCCGATTGACCAAACAGCAGTCTCAACGGATTGCCAGACGGCAACGGGATCATCATTCGGGTTCAGCTCTGGCATCCACCACTGACGCAGGGCTTCCCGGGCTGGTTATCAGCCGGTTCGGGCCAAAGGCAGACATCGAACATATCGGTACAGGTCAAATCACCCGCTGCCACCTGCGCGCTAATCTGGGCGATATTGTCGCCGGCGATAAAGTCGTCTGGCAGGCCGCCGAAGCAGGCTCCGGCGTCGTTGTCGCGGTACAGCCACGGGCTTCCGAATTCTGCCGACCCGACGCCTACGGCAAACTGCGCCTGGCTGCGGCCAACATTACGCGTGCGCTGATCACGGTCGCACCGGAGCCTGAAGCACACGCCAACCTCATCGACCGCTATCTGATTGCCGCAGAGAACCTGCGACTCGACGTTGTATTACTGGTCAACAAGGCCGACCTGGTGGATCAGCACCATCCGTTGCACAGGCTATTGGATGCATACCGCGGCCTGGGCTATCCCATCGTGCTCACGTCTGTACACACCGGATTGGGGCTGGAGCACTTGCGTGACGTGCTGAGCACCGGCATCAGCATTTTTGTTGGCCAGTCCGGCGTGGGCAAATCCTCATTGATTCAGGCGCTGTTGCCGGATGAATCGATCCGCATCGGCAAGCTATCCGGGCAGGTGCGCAAGGGGCGGCACACGACGACCTACGCGCGACTCTATCATTTCCCCAGCGGGGGAGACTGTATCGACTCGCCCGGCATTCGCGAGTTCGGCCTCTGGCATATGGATGCCGACCAGATTGCCCGCGGCTTTCGGGAATTCCAGCCATTTATCGAACGCTGCCGCTTCCGCAACTGCAGGCATCTGCATGAACCCGGCTGTGCGCTGCAGGCTGCACTCGCGGCGGGCGAAATCAGCCAGCCGCGCTACGCCAGCTACCGCCAGATCGTCGATCACCTTGACGATGTATCAATGCAACCACGCTCTCAGTAAACTTTTCAGCTTCCATACAAACTATTTAACTGCGATCCAATGCCATGAAAAACGAATTGTTTGTCGCTTTGCAACGCATAACGCCGCAGCACTTACTGTCACGCTGTGCCGGCTTGCTGGCGTCCAGCGAAGTGCCCCTGGTCAAGAATACCTTTATCCGTCTTTTTCACGATGCCTATCAACCGGACATGCGGCAGGCATTGGAAGAAGATCCGTTGAAATACCGCAGTTTCAACGCCTTCTTCAGTCGGGCCATTAAACCCGATGCGCGCCCGATCGATCCGGACCCGGCGGCCATTGTGTCGCCCAGCGACGGTTTCGTCAGTCAGGTGGGCGATATTGATGAAGGCCGGATTTTTCAGGCAAAGGGCCACGAGTACAGTGTCCAGGAACTGCTTGCCTGTGATAGTGCAACCGCCTTTCAGTTTCATGATGGCCGGTTTATGACCATATACCTGACACCCAGCGACTACCATCGCGTACACATGCCGTTTGCCGGCACCCTTATCCGGATGACGCATGTCCCGGGGCGGCTCTTCTCCGTCAATACGGCGACCACTGAAGCCGTGCCCCGCCTGTTTGCCCGGAACGAGCGGGTCGTCTGCCTGTTTGATACCGAAATCGGCCCGATGGCGGTGGTTATGGTCGGTGCCATGATCGTGGCCAGTATCGAGACGGCGTGGGCGGGTCTGGTGGTGCCTCAAAAACGGGTAGTGCGGCATACCCTGTATCAGAATTTGCCACCGGTGCAGTTGGCCAAAGGCGACGAAATGGGACGGTTTTTACTCGGATCCACCGCGATTGTTTTATTTCCGGACGGTGTCATGGAGTGGACCCCCGAGGTCAAGGCTACGGACATGTCCTATATGGGTCAGAAGGTTGGTCAGCGTATCGCCTGATGCCGGGCAAATGCCGTTTCGGCAGGCGCGCTCGCGTATCTGCCGGACCGGCGCAGGCTCCGGGCCTATTCCCTGCCGAACAGCGAATTTAGCCGGGACTTGCCTTTTAGAAAACTCAGTAACCGGTTGCCGATGCGCTGCTCCATGTACTGATCACGAATAGCCGCAATGTCGATATCGTACGTGCCCGGCTCCAGATCCTGTACGATTTCATACTGGTCCGCGTCGACAGGGTCCAGCTTGCCGGCATCAATTTTCTCCTGTTTGACCCGTGCATCCTCCGCCAGGTCAAAAAACTGCGGACGGGGCAGCAGTTGCTTGTAGGTGTCAGTAACGATCATGATGCGCGGCTTCAGTCTGCGCGCAAAGTTCTGTTCAACCACAACGGCCACTTCACCGCTGTTCAGTTCCACCAGCGTTCCGGTGGGATATAGCCCGATGGCGCGAATGAATTCCACCACCAGATCCTCCTGAAACTCGACATTGCGCAGCTCATAGAGACGGGCAACGGCCTTGGAAGGGGGTAACGGATGAAATTCGCCACGCGGGTTGGTGGTCTTGTCATAAAAAGTCACGATACCGGCGATACGTCCCAGCATGGGAATACGGTCGCCGCGCAGGTGGTCGGGAAACCCGCTGCCATTCACCCTTTCGCAATGGGTCTGTACCACCGAGGTGACCCGTGGCTGCACATCCGGCAGTTTTTGCAGAATCTCCACGCCGTAGGTCACAAACTTCTCGTAGGCCTCCTGTTCAGTCGGCGTCCGGTCTTGTTTTTCGAGAATGTGCTTCGGTATCCGTGTTTTACCGATATCCTTGAGCAACAGGCCCATTGCCAGCACATCCAGATCCCCTTTTGGCAATCCAATGTGACGGCCGAACAGGATGCCCCATACCGCTGAGCGCACAGCATGGCTGTAGGTGTATTGATCCTTTTCGCGCACACGACTCAACCAGGTGAACGCGTCCGGACTGCGTAACACGCTGTCCACCATGGCGCTGGCGGCACGCTTGGTCTCGGCCACCGGGAATTTGTGGTGGTCCCGGTCGATCTGCGTCATAACATTGCTGACCGCATCGTAGACTTCGCGATGCAGCGCGCGGGCGCGATTAATTTCTTTTTCCAAGGGCACGACGGTATCTGGATAGACATTACTGCGTACACGAATCGGTGTGGTGGCAGCCGGAATGGTATTGTGCGCAGTGCGGGCCAACCGGGTCCGCCCGCGTGTGCCGGGGCGAATGCTTTGCAATGTCGTCTTGAGCGGGCCGGAGCCCTTATTGACGTCAATATAGACATGCCGGCAATAGGACTTCAGATTGCGGATTTCCTCCTGATCGCGCACATAGAACCCCTGCAGGGGAAAAGGTGTCTGCGTCCACGGTCGATCAAGCCCCGACACGAACATGCCGAGGGTAACCTCGCTGACATCGACTTTGATTTGTTTGACGGCCAAATTTGCTCCTGACTCACACAGCCCAACCTTCGCAAAACACGAGGCTACGGTCACCTGAGTATAATCCAGGATTCATCGTTGACGAGTTTTGGCCTGCGCTGACAGGGCAAACGGAGACGGACTGCGTGAAAACATGACCCAATGACACGCCATATAATATTCGGGCATATCATTCATCCTTTGTAATTGCCGACGGGGATGCAGCCGGACGCGCAGCGCGCCGTGATCCGGCCTTGCCCGCAGGCACCTTTATTGACACTGCACCCCCGCCTTGTCGCCGAGACCGGGTTCGATCTGGATATTTGTGACATCGATCTCCAGCTCGCCATCCGTGCCCAACGCAAACGGCAGGGCGATCTGCTCGAAATTGACGCCCGCATTGGCAAAGCACTTCAGCGAGACGGATAACCGGTTCCACTCATTTCTGGGCGATGTATTCACCAGCGTGGTGATATCAACCGAGGCGCGATGGAAGTCCGGGCACTGCTCGCCTCGACAGCCCATGGTGAGGTGCACTGGCCGGGTGGAGGGTTTAACCAGCCGGGCATCGAAGGCGACGGCGCCCTGATCTTCCAGTGTTTCGGTGAAGTTGTTATTGGCGTGCATATTGATGATAGCCACAGTAGTCATCTGTCCGCCTTCCCAGGTCGCCTTGACCGAATCACCCTGCGTGGACTGGTCAGCCTCGGAGAGTAAAACGCCGCCATTTTGTGCGAGACCTGATAGATAGGGTTCGAAATCCAGATCAGCGGTCACGATAAACATTTCCCAAGGTGCCTGAGTGCGTCCGTCAAACAACAGGACGTTCTGATTCTGCATGGATTCATCCAGTCGATAATCAGTTTTCAGGGTTGCCAGGTTAGTCGTGTCCTTGAGCGTCAGGCCATATCCGTACGGAAACAGGGGCGCGTAATCCCTGTCGCCCAGGTTCACCGCCGTCTGGCCAGGGTCTGCCGGCCAGGAAAAGGGCAGTTTGCCGGTAAAATCATAAGCTGTTCTGCCGTCTGACTGACTGAATAGCAGGTCGGTAATACCGGCCGCTTCAGTGCCCGGCAACCAGGCAGCAATAAACGCATCGGACGCATTCAAGGCCGGATTAACCCAAAGTGGCCGCCCGGAAAAGAATACAGATACGGTTTTCACGCCAGCGTTTTGCAAACGTTGCAGTCGCTCGGCATCCTGCTGATTATTCAGTTTGTAGCCAACGTGACGCACGTCACCCTGCCACTCGGCATAGGGCGTCTCGCCATAAGCCACTATCGCCACATCCGGTCGGGTACGGTAACTGCCATCCTCCGAGTATTCTACCCGCCCTCCAGCAGCTTCGACGACCCGCCGAATTGCACCCAACAGGGACGTACCGTTGGGGAAATCTGCATTGGTGGTGTCCACGCCCTGCCAGGAAATTGTCCACCCGCCATTTTGCATGGGGATATTGTCTGCGCCCTCGCCCGTCACCAGCACATTCATGTTGGGTTTTAGGGGAAGGGTGGCATTATTGTTTTTCAGAAGCACCAGTGACTCCCTGACGGCCTGTCGCCCCACGGCTTTATATTCCCTGGGCGCAAGCAGGTCGCCGCGGTTAGCGTAGCGCCGTGCGGAGGGCTTGTCGGCATCCATGATGCCGGCCCGAAATTTGGTACGAAGAATCCGGCGGACCGCGTCGTCGATGCGGCTCATGGGAATCAGGCCCTGATTAACATCTTCGATGGTGTTTGCTATAAATTCCTTCCAGTCAAAAGGCACCATCAGCATATCGACTCCGGCGTTGATGGATGTCGCACAGCGGGTGTTGGTGCAGCCATCGACCAGGCCGTGCGAATTCCAGTCCCCCACTACGAACCCGTCGAATCCGAGCCGCCCTTTTAGAATATCGTTGATCAAATAGCCTTCTCCGTGCATTCGGGTGCCGTGCCAGCTACTGTGAGATATCATGATACTCAGCACCCCTTCCCTCAAGGTGGAAAAGTAACCGGGCGCGTGGAGTTCAATCAGTTCTTCTTCACTCGATGTATTGTTACCGCGATCAACGCCAGCCTCCGTTCCGCCGTCGGCAATGTAGTGTTTGGCGGTAGCAATAATATGGTCACCATTCATAAAGGTGCCATCCGCGAGACTGCCCTGATAGCCCAGCACCGATGCGGCACCCAGACGGGCCACAAGGGCAGGGTTTTCGGAGTATCCCTCGTAACTGCGGCCCCAGCGATCATCACGCACGACCGACAGCGATGGCGCGAACGTCCAGTCCATACCCGAGGCCAGCACCTGACGGGCGGTAATTTCGGAAATGCGTTTGACAAGTTCAGGATTACGCGTTGCGCCGAGCCCGATATTGTGTGGAAAAATGACTGAACCCATGACTTTGTTGTGACCATGCAATGCATCCACGCCCCAGATAATGGGAATGGGCAAACCGCCTTCGGAGGTATCCATGGCCGCCTGATGATAGGCATCCATGGCATCGACCCAGGCCTCCAGTGACGCCCCCTTGTCGTTATTCAACAACCCGCCGCCGCCGGTCAGTACCGAACCCAGATGGTAACGTCTGACATCATCCGGCGTGGTGCGGCTCATTTCGCCCTGCACCATCTGCCCGACCTTCTGTTCCAGGCTCATGCGGGCCAGCAGGGCGTCGACTTTCCGGTCAATTTCAACCGTTTCGGCCGGGTCAAAAGGCGATTTGAGCTGGGGCCACAGCTTCGGGTTGCGGACCAGTTGGGGTTTTTCAGTCGGCTCCGGTGTGGCGCACGCGCCCAGCAGAATCAGAAAGACAGCGATCGGCCAGCATTTACTGGACAATGGTCGGGTGTTGAACATCACGGCAGTATTCCTAAGGCTTTTAGTAATTGTTCAGCGTGTATCGTAACGGTTCAGATCGTGTCCAGATTTGCTCAAAGCAAAAGTTTACTGGTGTAAATACGCCGCGCATCCTGCGCGTCGCCCTCCGGACAGCCTGGCCAGGTGTTCAAACCTGTTCCCGACAGGTTTGTGACCGTTTTTTTTAACGCCGCTATGGGCAAATCGGGGCGTGAGCTGAATAGTTACTGTTATTTTTAATGACTTACGGGATTGTGGCCCATAGGACTTTATAGCCTTTAGCGGCCGGTCACAACCCCCGAAACACAATCGTGGGCATATACAGGCGAGGACGGCACCGCACCCGAGGCAGGCACTGACCTACCTCACGCGAATCATCAGATCGATACGCCGGTTGCGCTGCCGGCCCGATGGTGTTTCGTTGTTGGCGATGGGCCGGGATTCGCCATAACCTTTCGCGGTGATGGACGTCGGCTTTCGACCTTTTATATTGGCAAGGAGATATTGACGAACGGCGTCAGCACGGCGCTCCGAGAGGGCCAGGTTCGCGGCATCACTGCCAAACGAATCCGTGTGACCTTCGACCACCACATGTTCATCGGGATAACTGGACAACGCGTATTGGACCTTGCGCAATAGCCCTGTGTATTCAGAGTCAATGCTTGCCCCGCCGCTGCGGAAACTCAGCCCGATCAGACGGATAATAATGTCATTGCCCTGTTTCAGAATAGTGGCTTCTTCGGGTTTGAATAAATCCTGCAGCTGTTCGAGCCGGGCCTGCTGCTGTTCCTGCTTTTCCAGTCGCTCCGACTGCATACCCAGCCGCATTTCCAGCACGCCAATCGCCGAATTCAACTGCTCGATCTCGGCCAGCCGCTCTTTGAGTTCATAGGAGTCGTTTTGCAGCCGGGCAATTTCGGCTTGCAGCGGCGCCATTGCATCTTCCGTCGGAACATCCAGTTCGGCAACCATATCAAGACTGCTGGCCAGCAGTCTGACCGGCTCTTCCATCTCCAGCACCAGTTCTTCGAGGGATTTCTTGCGCCGGGAGACCGGTTCGATCCGTTCAACAATGGCAATTGCGTGATTGGCTTCGTATTTCGCTTCCCGAGCAAGCGCACGCGGCTGGTCAACGTCGTACCGATTGGCCTGCAGGGATTCATCGGCCTCCAATAGCAGCTGTTCCGCCCGGGCCAGCGTAATCGGTGCCGCGCGGCCGACTTTGTCTTTTCGTGCCTGCTCAATCAGTGCACGTGCTTCGGCCAGGTAATTGGCTCTGATCGAATCCAGCTCTGCTTCGCCATACTCGGCCACAGCCTCCCCGGCGAGCTTCAGTGCCGCCTTCTCCTTGTTGGCCTCCAGACGCGACGCCGCATTGGCAAACTTTTGTTCGGCAGATTTCCACTTTGCACTGGAGTACTTCTCCGCATCAGCCCGGAGGGCATTGGACCGGGCGGCGATGACTTCCACCAGCACTTTACGGGCGATGGACGCCGATTTTGTTGCCTCCTTCAGCAATTGCTCTGCCTCATCCACCTCGGCCTGTATGCGACGGGGATTCTGTCCTTTGTCAAAGCGTTCATTGGCCGATTTGTATAGCGATACCGCCTTACTGTATGCCCTCGGTGCCAACTGATTGGCGTCGACCCGGTTGGCAACCTTGAACGCCATGTCTACTTTCTGAAACATTGCAGACCGCCCGGCATCGTCGGCATGACTTGCGGACATCAGCGTAAAGCCCAGACAAAGAATGGCTGTCAGCCGCTTCCAGTGAATCATTTCAGTATCTCCGTTGATCAAAGGTCGATATCGGATCCGAACCCAGGTTGAATGCCGGACCGCGAGGCAACAAAATAGCGCCGGTTAGATTAAGGGCATATGAACAATACGATCAATCGTACTGTTGCGTACAACTTTCCAGAATAACAACCCAGTAAGCGTAGGCCCTGCGCTGGTCAGGGTAAAGCGCCATTGTTCCCGGAGATCAGACGATCATGCAGTCAATAACCTGGACCGGCACCACCGCCGAGCTCAAAACGCAACAGCTGGCGCTGCGCGATCAGGTGTCTCTTGCCCCGCTTCAGGGTCCCATTCGGCGAATCGCGGGCGTCGACGTGTCCCTGATTCGGGGCAGCGTTCGCGCCTGGGCGGGGCTGGTGGTATTGGATTACGATACGCTGGAGGTCGTTGAGACACAGGGCATCGAAGACGTACTGAGCATGCCCTATGTACCGGGATACCTGTCTTTTCGCGAAGTGCCCCTGCTCTGGAAAGCCTGGTCATTGCTGGCGTACCAACCGGAAGTCGTGATGGTCGACGGGCATGGCATCCTTCACCCACGGCGCCTCGGCGTGGCTACCCATTTCGGGCTGATAGCGCAGGTACCTACCATAGGATGCGCCAAGCGGAAACTCGTGGGCGACGGCGAAGTCCCGCCGAATACTGCGATGGAATCCCGTCCCGTTTTCCTGGATGGGGAGCAATGCGGCTTTAACCTGCGCAGTCGCAGGAACGCCAACAGCATTTACATCTCGCCCGGGACCGGGTTATCCCTTGAGCAATCCTTTGCCATCGCACGTCACTGCCTGCGTGGTTACCGCCTGCCCGAGCCAACCCGTCTCGCACACGCGTTCGTTAACCGCTTTCGCAAGCAGTGCGGTTGACTCTGGTCATCGGCCACTTTTATCTTAAAAGATTCGAGAACCCTAAAAAATTTCGAGAACGTCGTAACCCGCCAGCCTCAGTGATTTACCAATAACCTGGGGCGAGCTGTTGCTGACGATATGAACATTGGATTTGTCGATATCGATATTAACCTGAGCAGCGGGATCCTGTTTCAGGATAACGGCTTTGATCTGGGCAACGTCAGCAATATCGTATTTCTCCGCAATACGAAGTGTATGTCCCTTGCCCTCCCGATTGCCGGTGGTCAGGAACGCCTCGACGGTCCGCCGGACCCCATCTTCATGTTGTCGATCCTGTTTTTTCATGGTTGCCACCCTCTTGTAAATTATTATCTTAATCTGCGAACCCTATCTGCGTTACGGCTGTAGCAAAATTTTAGTCGCGCCATCCTGCTTTTTCTGGAAAATCTCATAACCGCGCGGCGCGTCTGCCAATGGCAGCACATGGCTGGCAAGATCGCGAATACCCAGAGGATCCCGATCATCCATCACGAAAGGCATTAACTGCTCGATCCATCGCTTGACATTGGCCTGGCCCATACGGATCTGGATCTGCTTGTCGAACAGGGTCAGCATGGGCATCGGATCCGCCATGCCCCCATAGACGCCACTCAACGACAACGTGCCGCCGCGCCGTACAATATCTATTCCCGCGAGCAATGCTGACATTCGATCAACGCCCGCTTTTTTCATCATGGGTGCTGCAAATATATCCGGCAAAAGACTGGTCATCTGCTGAGCCAGCTTACCCACCGGGGCGCCGTGGGCCTCCATACCCACGGCATCAATAACCGAATCCGTGCCACGTCCCTGGGTCAACTGACGCACGGCATCGCCAATATCGTCGTGATCGTTGAGATTCAGCGTCTCGATATCGTGCCGTTTTGCCATCGCGAGCCGTTCGGGCACCAGATCCACACCAATCACCCGACATCCGCGCTGGCGTGCAATACGGGCACTCATCTGCCCGATGGGACCAAGCCCCAGCACGGTGACGCTGCCGCCGTCCGGGATCGCGGCATACGCCACCGCCTGACAGGCGGTCGGCAGAACGTCCGACAGATAAATGAACTGCTCGTCCGGTCCCTCATGGGGCACTTTGACAGGACCGAAATGTGCCTGGGGGACCCGCAGGTATTGCGCCTGACCACCCGGCACCTGCCCGTAAAGACGGGAGTACCCCAAAAGCGCTGCACCTGACCCGTGCTCCCGCACCTGTGTGGTTTCGCATTGCGAATGCAGCTGGTGATCACACATATAACAGTGCCCGCAACTAATGTTGAATGGAACCACCACCCGGTCACCCGGGCTGATATGCGTGACCGCGGACCCCACTTCTTCGACAATCCCCATCGGCTCGTGCCCCAGAATATCGCCGGGTGACATAAAAGGCGTAAGCACTTCATACAGGTGGAGATCCGAACCACAGATCGCCGTGGTGGTGACGCGAATAATAGCGTCGGTCTCCTCAATAATAACCGGATCGTCTACAGTGTCTACGCGCACGTCGCGCTTGCCATGCCATACCAACGCTTTCATAAAAAGTCTCCGAGCATCGTACCGTCGACGTTGAGCGGCAAATGCGTTTCCAAAACCGCCGCCTGGATCGATGGTTAAATTAATTTGTAACTATTCACCTTCACGCCCCGATTTGCCGAACGCGTTAAAAACGGTGCTTTACACGAGCAAACTCACATTTATTGCCTTGCTCTGAACAACTCTTGACGCAATCTGAACGGTTATGAACGCGCGCTGAGTAGTTACAATTAAATAAGGTATTCACCCGAGCTCGCCACTTTCAGGTTTATCGGGTAACAAACTGTTGCTGGCGCCCTGCCAGGCAAGAGCCGCTCTCGTCAAGAGAGTGGCTCCCTGTTTTAGCTGCTGTGGGTTTTCTCACGCAGGGAAGACTCCATGGTCTCTTTCGCAACCCGCGCACCTTCCTTTCCTGCTGTCGCAATCGAGTCCATTGATTTTTCAGCCGCCGAACGGGTCTTCTCAATGATTCCGTCCGCCCGATGTCCCAGCATTTGTTTTTCCCTGGACGTCACCGGTAATAAAGCGCCGATCAGCGCGCCGGCGGCCAGCGCCATTGCGCCTACGGCCAATGGATTCTGCTCCATGAATTCCCGGGCATCATGCGACGCTCTGTTCAGTTGCCGACGCCCTCGAGCGCCCATTGCCTGCGCAGAATGGCGCGCGTGACGTGACATGTCACTCGCCTTCGCGCCGGCATTGTGCACCTGATTGCTCAACCCGTCTTTCAGGCCGGCCGCTCGGCGCCGCGCTTTGTCGGTGACGCTCTCGCCGGAGTCGCCTTCACTGAAATCAAACTCCGATTCGTAATCCGGATCGACCCCGTAACTGGCGCGCATTGGATAATCGGTATCCCGGTCCCAGTCGGGAGACGTACTCCGTCGCTGACTCAGCGCAGTCCATGCTATGCCGATTCCGGCGAGGATAACGGGCACGGGGTTATTCGCCACCGTGCGCACCAGGTTATCGGAGAAATCTCCACCATTACGCCGCGCATAACCCCAGACCTGATCGACCAGCTGGCCCGGCGAGAGCTTCTCCTCCAGAGCGCGAATTGTCTCATTCAGATGCGCCCGATCACGATCAATTTCCCTTTCAATACTTTCGATATTCCCATTGCCGTTGTGATGCGTACTCATGATATGGCTCCTTTCGCGGAATGCTGGGTTTTCTTGACAGAATCAATAGTGTGGTCGGGGCGTAACGCTGCCTTGTCCATTTTGCTTTTACCGGCGCCAAGCATGGCGAATCCGACAATGGTGACTACACCACCTACGATGAGCGCCGCCAACCATAATTCCATTACGTTTGCCAGACCAATAACCGCCGCAGACAGCAGTACGAGCAGCCCCGCGTAAAGTACCATTGCCCCGGTTGCAGAACTTACAAGGCCGGTTTTCACCTCCTGCAGGTTCTGTGCGATTTCCGTTTTGGCGAGCGACAGCTCCCGGGAAAAAAGACTGGTGACATCGTCGGCCAGATGCCGAATTAACATTGTTACAGAGGCGTCGCTGCGTCCTTCGCGTGGCGCATTAGTAAAGGATTCCTGATCTCGATTATTCATAACAGTCTCCACTTGGATATTTAGATAGGTTCGTTAATCTAGATAGGTTCGTTAAAAGGTTCTTTGGCCGCAGATGACGGTTCAGGGCTGCCTAAAGCACCGCCTGGCTGGCGCGTGGTGTCAGCGATATAGGGCGTATGCTCGGACCATGCATCTTTCTCGCTGCCGGACGGATGCGAACTAAAATCCTCATGGCTATGCTGCTGCGCGGCGTTTTCTCCACCGGTTCTCGCCAGGCGCGCTATTCCCAAACCGATGGCGACACTTCCGGCGATAAATAACGCTGGATTCTGGCGGGCCATATTCCTGGCGTCTCTCATCAGGTCATCTGCACTTTTTTCCCGCAGATTATTCGAGATATTGCCCACATAGCCCGCAATTTCACTGACATAGCCAGACAGGGTTTCATGGTGCTCATCATGCAATGTCCTCGCGATGGATTCTGTTACCTGGGTGTACTCATCCAACCGGTCTGCTGCGTTTCGCTTTGCATTTTCAGCTTTCCCTCGGGATTCATCCCGTATTTTTTCACCCGCTTCCGCGGCGGTTCGCCTCATATTGTCTTTCGCTTCCTGATTTAAGTTGGCATTGCTGCTTCTATCTGGTTCGGTGTAACCCTGGTTCGTATAGCGATCCATAATAATTCCTCCGGGTTCAGTTATTGAAATATCGTCGATAGCGAAACAGAATCGAAAACACCTTTGCTTGCTATCGCTACGTCGTGACGCGAGATGTAAAGCGAAAAGCAGACCAATTCAAACACGCCAGCATCAACTGGAATAAAACCCGAGTATTTCTGGATGACAGGCGCACTTACACGGTTAACTGGCTAACGGATCGTATTTATCGAATTGGCGATGGCGTAATTACTCAACGATTACAGTCGATTCGGTGCATTTTAACGATAATTCAGGAATCAGGCAGGGCGGGTGAATCAGGCGTCCGGCGGATTTTAATCCAATAGTTCCAATAGCATTGCCGTTCCGGCAAGTGGTAAGACAGCGTATACAAATGTCTGTGGCGGCGGGAGTCGAGCTGATTCTGTTGAGAAAAGCAGTGAAGCGTTCGATGAAAACTCGATGAAAAGATGGTCGCCCTGGAAGCCGATTAACATACGAGCCGGGTCACTCGCCCGTATGCCCAGGCCGCCAGCCCATTTGGCAACGCGGCCTGACCCGGAATTTTATTTAACGCGTCTATCGCCAGCGTCAACTCGCAAGCTGGGTTTTCAGTTCCATCATCCGCGCACCCAATTCTTCCAACTCTTCTTTACTGAAGAGTTCACGTGCTCGCGGGAACATATCGTCTTCCTCTTCCTGCGCGTGGTGGTCGATCAATTCCTTGAGCACTTTCGCGCGGCCCGTAAAGGCCTCTGTATCGACAGAGGTCCCTTCGAGGTCCGGCAACACCTGATTTTCAACCGCCTGATGCTCTTCTTTGGCTTCGTAATACATCGCCTGTTCTTTTTTCTTGCCGGCTTCCCGAAATGCTGGATAAAATATTTCTTCTTCCAGTTGTGTATGGATCCGCAATTCTTCCGCGATCTCTTTTAGCAACGCTTCACGGGTTTTTTTTGCACGTGTGGTCGTATCAGTCAGTTCATCCAGCATACCCCTGACTTTCTCATGGTCCTGCTTCAAAAGATCGATCGCATTCGTCGCCATAACCGTTATCCTCAGTATTGTCATTTCCAGCTCGCGAAGTAGCCAAAAAAGCCCCCCGCCGCCCTTTTTCAGATTTTGTCAACGATGTTATATAGCAACGCTCATGCCACATACCCGGCGACAGCAACTGTTCGCCTTCACCCGCGGACTGTGGCCACAGTGCCTCAGCCACAGTGCAGATAACATGATGCGATGCGCCGTAACGGGGGCCTGGCCGGGATCAGATTGGGAGCGCCACCGCTTACCGGTGGCGCTCCGCTCACCTGAGCAGGCTTACCAAATATCTTGCATTTTTTACAGCGTTGCCATCGCCGTCATTGTTGAAATACACGAAGACGTCCTTGTGTTGCCAATCCCACTCCCGAATGCGATCAGCCCACCAGTGCAGATCCTGATCCGAATAATAGCCACCGTATAACCAGTTATGATCTGGCCCATGCAACCGGATATAGACAAAGTCACTGGTAGCGCGCAAGACGCACGGCAAGCCGGCACCACTCATTATGCAGTAACCCGCCTGGTATTCTTCCAGCAGCTGGTAGGTTTCCTCGCGGTGCCAACCGGCGTGGCGGAATTCGACAGCGACCCGCATCCAGTCGGGCAGACAGCGTAGAAAATATCGCAGGCGCGCATAATCAAAGGGAAGTTGCGGCGGAAGCTGAACCAGTAATACACCGCGTTTATCGCCCAGCTCATGCCAGCACGACTGCAGGCGCGATGCCCACACTTCCGGGGAATAAAGTTTCTTGCCATGGGTTAAACCCCGGGGTGCCTTGACACTCATCAAAAAGCCGCGTGGCAGGCGCGCCTGCCACTGCTGAAAGGCACGTTCGCGCGGCCAACGGTAAAAGCTGCTGTTCAGCTCGACCGTAGAAAACGCGTTAACGTAATGGGACAATCGTTGTGCGGGCAAGAGGCCAAGGGGATAGAGTACGTCCTGCCAGTGGTCGTAACTCCAACCGGACGTACCGATATATATTGTCATGAGCTCAGGCGGGACGGAGGATACTTAACGTATTACACCGCAGGCAACCCGCGAGCCACCGCCGCCCAACGGCGCCGGATCATCGGAGTAATTGTCGCCGCCCGCATGAATAACCAGCGATCGGCCCTGCAGATCTTCCATGCGCAAACGCGGCGCCAGTACCGGAGACGTGGCAGTGCCATCCTCGCTTGCATACAACGCCGGAATATCGCCGAGGTGGCCGCTGTTCCATGGATGACCGTGACGCTGATGTCCATCCGGATCGTAGTGGCTGCCGGCTGCACCCGCTGGTACGATGGTGTCGCCGTCCAGCTTCACATCACAGCTCCCATTCTCATGCAGATGAAAACCATGCAGGCCGGGCGACAGTTCCTGCAGGTCAGGATGAAATACGAGGCCGTGTTCACTCGGATAAACCCGAATTTCCCCCAAAACTCGGCCGGGTCCGCTGTCGGTCGCCTTCTGAACGCGAACGACGGTTTCCTGCCCCGACCGGTTATCAAGCGGCGCGGAGGCGCAGGATATCAACAGCCCCGCGGTGCCGGCCAGGGCACCGTAAAGTGGGGCCGAGTTGAGGATTCTGTGCCAATCGATACGACGTTGGCTGGTATTATTTATCATGCTTGTCTCCGTTGTAATATTGCGGCTTGTCCGGACTTCTTAACTCCTTAACCAAAAATTCCAGTCCGCCACCCGGATCTTCTTCACCGCATACTGATGCATCAAACGGCGCGCCCGCCGCCGCATCAGCCTTCGACAGCGTATAATTTCTCTCCGGTACCCGATCCTTTGCAGGCGGATCTGTTGAATTCCCACCCGGAGTGACCCGAGCGGGAGGCGGCGCTTCTGAATTTTTTCCAGACATTGATTATTTCCTGGTCGTTATGATTTCTGGACCTGCGCCTGAGCCCATTGACCTCACCTGCTCACAAACACCGCCAATGTTGCCGGTACCGTCAGCGAGACGTCAGTTGACTCCGACCTGCCACTTAATGGCGGGTCTATACTAATTTGCCCGGGAATGTTAATCAACGCGCAAATTCTCCCGCCACGCTACCAGCCGACAAAACATGCCCTTCCATCGCCTTAAGCAACTCGTCCCGGGTTGCGCCAGCGGAAATATCCAGGACCGTATCCAGTGCAAATACCTGAAAATGATAACTGTGAGCCGGGTCGGCCGGCGGCGGCTTTGGCCCGAAATATCCGATAGAACCCCGATCGTTCACGCCCTGTAACGCATCGGCCGGCAGCGGAATCTGTGGCGCTGTCGGTATGCCCTTCGGCAGCCTGTGCACCGGACCCGGAATATTGTAAATCACCCAATGAACGAAGGGCGGGTTAACGGGCGCGTCAGGGTCCTCCATGATGAGCGCATAACTTTTTGTGCCATCCGGCCCCGGCTCCCATCGCAACGGTGGGGAAATGTCTTCCCCATATGCGGAGAAAATCTCAGGTATCGGGCCGCCATTGTCGAAGGCAGGGGAAGTCACCCGTAGCGGCGCCTCGCCCGCGCCGCTTACCACCTCCAACGCCAGGCTTTCTACATTCTCTCCCCGCACGCTGGCCGCGTCCACACCGCTGACCCGGATGTGCGCCCCCATCGCATTGGTGGGCCTCGGTTCTCGCGCCGGGCGGGATTGCTGCCCCGTATAGGCGATGCGGTAAATTACGCCATTGGTATCATCGGTCACCAGCAGTGAGCCATCCCCGGCCTGCGCCAACCCTGCCAGCCGCCCGCGATGCCCCCAGCCGTGTTTTTTACGCTCCAGAAACCCCGTCGCAAACGCGTGGAAGCCGGTGGGACGACCACCTTCGAACTGAATTCGCACCACTTCATAACCCGAAGGGGGCTTGCGATTCCACGAACCCCGCATGGCGATAAATGCGTCGCCACGGTAGGCTTCAGGGAATTGAGTACCGGTGTAAAAACTCATCTGCATGGGGGCCGCATGTGGCGTATAGAAGCCGGCCGGCTCCACGCTGGTCTCAGCCCATTCTTTATGGGTAATATCTTCCGGCGGGGCGCCTTTCGGATTGAATTTACTGTCGTCATAAACGAACGGCCACCCGTATTTGTTACCTTTTACGATGTGATTGAGCTCTTCGTGCTGTTCGTTGTCTCCCAACCAGTCTATGCCGTGATCCATGGACCACATCTCGCCACTGGCAGGCTCGAAATCGAACCCGATTGTATTGCGCAAACCCGATGCAAATATTATCCGATTGCTTCCGTCCTTGTTCATCTGCAACAGAGTCGCATGTTCGGGGTTGGTTTCTTCACAGGCGTTACAGCTCGAACCGACTGACACGTACAGCTTGTCGTCCGCGCCGACCCGCAAGGTCCGGTTTGGGTGCTGACCACCATCGGGCAGATCATCAACAATCAGTTCCAGGGTGCCCAGCGAGCCATCAGCCTGTATCGTTGTTCTATAGATCTCGCGCACAGTGGCCAAAAATATCGTGCTATCGTCGATGGCAATTCCATGCATTCCCGGTCGGCGTGCAACCGTTTGCTGCACATCGGCCACACCGTCTGCATCCGTATCCTTGAGCATGACAACATCGCCCACTGAACGCCGTGTCACATAGACGGTTCCGTCACTGGCCACATCCAGCATACGCGGATTGATCAGGTCTTCCGCAAATATTGAAATTTCAAAGCCTGGCGGTAGCTTCACCCGCTTGACCATGTCTTTGGGTGCAAGCGCCCTGGGTTCGACCACATGATTTATCATCGTGACGTGCGCGGCTTCGGGATCATGCAGTTGATGTGAAACGGGCTTGAACGCGTGGGCGACGGGGGCACCCAGCAGGCACCCCGCTATCACATAGCGGTTGAAATGGGGATTCATTGCTTCCTCCGACGAGTTAGTTGACACTTACTGCGTGTTTGAAAGGCACAGGGTTATGGCTCCTTCCCAGAGCAACGGGCCGGGACTGTCGCCCCGCGTAAAGATATTACTTATGAACCGGACTTGAATTGCAAGAGGCCGCTTTCACTTCGGGCCTTGCTGTTTCAATGTCATTTTAGCCAGCGCACTGTCGGACATCAGATGACTCGCCAGGATCTGTGCTTTCCATTTGGCACCAGGCACCACCATATCCTCGCCCTCCATCAGGGCTGCGAATCCCGCCCTGGCAACTTCTACCGGGCTCGACAGATCCTGATCAAGCATTTTGGATTGCTCCATATGCGCTTTATTAAAAAAATCGGTGTCAGTCGCGCCCGGCAATAGCGACGTCACTACCACATCCGTGCCTTTCAGTTCGGCCCGAACGGCCTCTGAAAATGAATGCACAAAAGCTTTGGTACCGTGATATACGGATTGATAGGGTCCCGGTATTTTTCCTGCTATTGAAGAAACATTCAGAATCCGTCCTTTATTACGCGCTACCATCTCTTTTAGATAGTGCTTGGTCAGAATAATATATGCCGCTATATTGAGCTGCAGCATCGCCAGCTCCTGAGTAATATCCGTCTCTACAAACTTTCCATAAAGCCCCTGCCCCGCATTATTGACCAGAATATCGACTGTCAGACCGCGCTTGCGTATCTCATCGGGTATCTTCATCGTTTCAGACTGCGAGTACAGATCGGCCACCAGATAATGCACGGGCACGTCGTAGAATTTTGACAGTTGCCTGGCCACCGCAGCCAAGGTGATTTCATTGCGGGCGACGATAATCAAACCAAAGCCGTGCTCGGCAAAAACCTTTGCCAGCTCAAGTCCGATACCGCTCGACGCCCCCGTAATAAGAACATACTGTTTATTGTGCGTTGCCATGTTCTTCTCCATTAAGCGTAGAGCCAGTAATTGGATTGATCACCGCGTTTTTGTCTGTAATTTACGCGAACATCGGTTGCAAAATTTACGCCATTTATCGCTTGCGAGACAGCGCCCCCTGTCGGCGCACTATGCAAAGCCTCGGTGTGCATTTCAGAGGTCAAGCAGGGTTCCTTACCTTGTAACCCTTACAAATCTGCAAAATGTTAACGCGATAGCAGTGTTTGACTGCCCAGGGGGACGATCCAGCCAATGATAAGCATTAAGTCGCTCCGTGGACTTTAATTTTTTACCCTTGGATTTTTACTCCAATAGCCCGTGGTTTTACTTTTGCACAGTTGCGCACCTATTGCAGCAACACACTGCGCTTTACGGTCTGGCTTACTTTATGCAACCGCCTTTACAAGCAATCAGAATTTACAGAAATTCCCCTAAATTTTGGAGAAAATCTCATGCAGCCGAACACAGGAAAATTAACGCCTGACCTGCGTCAGTTGTTAACCCTCGCCACCGCCGGTCTGCTTACCATGGCGGCCGGAAGCCAGGCGAACTCAGCCTTCGATGCGGATGCGGTAAATACCTCATCCGAGTTTCATATGCTGGATGCCGACGATAACCAGCGGGTTGAATGGCGTGATATCGAGGAAACGATGAAGCGGCGACTGGAGGCCGCCGATCTCGACGTACGCGCCACCTTTGAGGAATACGACAGTGACAATGACAACGCACTGAACGAACAGGAATTCAATGCGTTTATTGTCGGCTTGCGCGAGGCCGAATATGATCTGAACAGTTTGTCATCCTCCGACCCCGCAATTGATAACCGGGAAGCGCAATCCCGACCTGCCGGTTCAGTACCTGAAACCAGTTATGGGTCGAGTAACGCAGAAGGTGGCATGGGTTCCACAGCCGGGTCGGCCGGCCGATTGATGGTCAATTCAGCCGCGGGCGGCGAATTCGTTACCGAGGACACGTCCTCCGGTGATATTGGTCTGACGCAAGGGGTGGACGGCACGGTCACCCGCGCGGGCAGTCCTGCCGTTCAGTCGGCCGCGGGCGGCGAGTTTCAAGCCGACGCTGCGGCAGACTCGGAAGATGGGCCGCCATCTGATAATCAGCCGTCAAGCAGGATTCCCTATATTACGGAAGGTATTACGGAAGGTACGGAAGGTACGGAAGGTATTACGGAAAGCGCTGAGACCGGACTGAATGAACGCCCAGCCAATTACCAATCTGCATCCGGGCAATCGCACGACGCGAATAGCGCCATGCAATCGGAGCCTATCGGCCAGGCCGAATATACCTCCCGGATTCCGCAGGATCTGGCGAATCAGACATTGGACTCGCTTACCGACAAACAGGTCCACAACAGCAATGGCGACCGGATTGGCAAAGTCGACGATGTCGTGGCCAATCTTAGAACTGGCAAGGTCGGGTTTGTCGTCTCCTCGGGCGGCATGCTGGGAATCGGCAAGCGCCATCTGCTGGTGCCGGTAGAGGAACTTGCGACACAGGACGACGATCTGGTGTGGAACACCGGCCAAGACCGGAAAGCCCTGCGCGATTCCCACACTTATGAGTCCGACGATTTTGTGGTTATCACGGAACAATATGAAACGCTGGGTGAAGTGCAGCCGGGCGGACTGTCGCGCCGTTAAGCCGGACCACTCCCCCGAGGTAAGAGCAGAGCCGTTCCAACAGCGCAAGCGCCGGCTCTCGTTAACCGTCACCACCTGTAATAAACAACGGTGCGCCAGCCGACTGGCGCGCAGCTGCTGCCAATCCGGGAATTCATGCCATGCAACTGACACTGATGATGATTTTGACATGCTTCACATCCGCCGCCGCGGCCTACGCGCACAAACGTCTGCCTTCTCAGACCCGTACCCGCAAGGCACGTTATATCGGTCACGGCGTACTCATCGGGATAGGGTTGGCGTTTGGGGCGACTGTAGCCGGAATTTATGCCGACTCAACCACCGGTCCAGGGCTGTTTCTGATATTCGTTAGCGCTGTCGGGATGGTGCATGTACCTGCAGCCTTCATCCTGTTAATCAAACAGTATCAATGACGCAGGGGAGGTGCAGGGTTTTACACAGGGCAGGTTTTACCTTGGTATAACGTTTACATATCAAACGCTACGGGTATAAACGCAAAAAAATAGGCGAATTACAGATCGAATTTCGATTTGCTGTCCGATTTCCTGGCTTTTTTTGCCTCCTTTTTCTCTTTTGGTGTTAACAACGGCTTCTTTTTGGTCTCTTTGACGGAATTGCGTTCTTTTGACATAGGTTTGCTCTCGCGATAAGGAGTCGTCACCAGCGCCAGGTAAGTCCGTCCCGCGGCTGGCAGCGGCCTATAGTACCACTGATTGAAGACAGAACGTCAGAAATAGCCCGGCACCGCATTTTCACCGGGCCGGTGCTTCTTTATTTAAACGCGTGAAACGCAGACCGCTTCAATGCCGCTCAGGTATTTGTACGCACCGGGCATCCCTGCTTGACCAGTTTTTCACAGACTACATGAACGATTCACGTCGAACATTCAAAGTCCGGTATGAGCGACAGGTGCCTGGACGAATGTGCTATACCTTGGGGTGCAACCGATAACCGTAGAAACAACACACGTCCGATTGCCTTGAGCCTTCCCGTTGAGATGTGGGCTCACCGGGACCAGTCCAACCCATCATATGGGAATCTGGAGAGAACATGTTGATTTCGAGGCACAGAGGAAAGCACCCATGACGGCCCGGCACCTTGGGCTGTTGTTGGGGCTATGTATTTCTTTACCCAGTCACGCCATTTCATTCCTGTCGTTTGATGCGGATTCGATGGCGCTTGGCGGCGCTGGCAGCGCCACTGGCTTTACCGGTTACAAACCCTTTCTGTCGCCAGCGTTGCCCGCCAATTACAGTAAATCCGTTACGGGAGCCACCCACCTTGGCGCTCGGGTCATAGACCGGGAACGGTTTATACGCACGCTCGAGGAAATCCAGGAAGCAGACGAAAATCTGGGCCTCAACCAGCGTCTGCGTGCTGCTCGCCACGCCTTCAGAGGCGGCAAACTGGATTCCGCGCAGTTGCGGGAACTGGGAAGCACCGCCGAACTGGTTCTGGAACAGCTTGACCGACTGCCTGAGAAGCCGCTCCGGGCAAGCGCGGCGGCCGGCATTCATATTGCCATGCAGAACGAACGGTTTGGTGGCGGATTTTACACACGTCGCTATTATGTTCTCGGCAGCCGGGTCATCAACAATCCGACAGACTTCCAGCGAGTTCGACAGCTGGCTGCCACGGCCGAGGCACTGGCCGATGTCATTGATGGCTTTCAGGACCTGGAAGCACGGATCAAGGCCGTTGACTGGGAACGTATCGGGGATTGGGTGCGCCAGTCCATCGATACCGAAACCTTACGCGATGAACTTCTGAACTATAACAGCATCGCCGGCGTACCGGCATTGATTGATACCGTGCGCAACTATGAGGTTACCCTGGACCGCCTCGGCGCCTATATCGATCTGGAAGGTCTGATTGATACGCTTCAGCTGAATGAGCTTACCCTCGAGATTCAAAGGCCCGACATAGCTGATATCGACCTGCGCAATTTTATGCGCTTTGAGTTACCCGATTCGTTGCAATCGGAAGTCATCTATTCCGGCGCGGAAGTGACCGAATCTGCGATCAGCCTGTCAGCCCGGCTTGAATCGACACCGGATCTCGCACTCGGCGTCAATATCAAACACGTCAAATATGCCACTGTCGCCTATCGGCAACGCATTGAGGACTTCGACATCGAACGGTATCTCGACGCCGATGTACGAATGGACTACAGCCTGTGGAACCTGGATGCCGGCTTGACTTACCGCATTTCCCCGCACTGGACAGGGGGTATTGTTGTCAGCAATATCTTTTCAAAAAAAATGCACACCCGATTTCATGACACCATTCGCCTCGCGCCTATTGCACGTATGGGGCTGGCCTATCACAGCGACCGGCTCAAATGGGCAGTGGATTTTGACCTTACACGCAACGAACCACTCGGTTTTGACCCGGACAAACAGTACCTCAGCACCGGCATCGAATACCGTTACTGGCGCAATCAACGAATTCGTCTGGGATACCGCTATAACACTATCGATAAAACCAGCCTGCCCTCAGTCGGCCTGCATTTTCAGGTCGGCCACGCGTCTGTTGATATTGCCGCTGCCTTCTCCGAACCACACTATGAAGCCGGCCTCGCGCTGCAGTTGGGCGTCATTTTTTAAAGGCTATATCGCGCTGCATCGAAAAAACTTATGCATGTTTTAACGCTGAATATTCAGGCACGAGGTGGTCGAACTCGCTGACATCCCTTTGCTGTTGGCTACGCTGTGCAAAAACATACCGTGCATATTTTTCGGCAATGGCAATGGCTGCACAATTAATGATATCCAGGTTACCGGCATGACTGGGAATCCAGTCCCCTGCACCGCGTACACTCACCAGAATTTCGATAAAACCCGCTTCGTAGCGCGGCGTTCCGACGATGTTGTAGCCCGGCACGTAACTGCGAACCGTATTCAGACAGGTCTGCATTGCATAAAAAAGGGTTTCGCGCGAGCAGGTGTCAACCTCGGCTCTGATCGTGGTCAGCATGTCGGGTTTCCACGTCCCTTTTTCCACCTCCAGACTGACTTCAACATCGGTGACTCCACTGAACTCCCGAATGGCGGCTGCGGTCGTGGCGTAATAGGCATCAATATTGGCCAGCGTGCCCGGGCCAACGGAGTCCTCGGCCAGCAGACTATGGACGTTTACCTGCCGTATGCCGGGAATGTGGTTCGATAGCGCGGTGATAACCGGTATGGAAGCCTGCCCGCCACAAGTCACCATATTCACATTGGGTGCCCGAAGAATCGCGCCGACGTTAAGGGCCGGCACACACAAAGCGCCGACTTTAGCGGGGGTCATGTCAATGGCTTTAATGCCAGCGGCCAGCAGGCGAGGCGCATGGGCCAGATGATACTGGGCCGATGTGGCGTCGAACACCAGATCGAGGCCGTCGGCATCCATGATGGCGTCGATACTGCGGTCCGATATGGGCACACCCAGGGAGCGGGCTTTGGCCAGACCTTTCGAATGCGCATCCCGCCCAACAAAGAGTGCACAATGCAGCCAGGGGGATTTGATAACCTTGATAAGTAAATCAGTGCCAATGTTGCCCGATCCGATGATGGCAACGCTTAGCGCAGGACAGGAATTTACGTTCACGACAGCTCCTTCTCTTTTAAATCGTATTCGCGTGAGACAGGCTATTTTGATCACATATTGAACATAGCGCAAATATTTTAATCTCGATGTGAAATATAAGATAATGAAACGCCAATTCGAGCAGATTCGCGCCTACCCGACGAATTACCCGGATTTGTGGCCAAAAAATGTTGAGATATGCTAAGGTTCACAGGTTAATTCAAGTCGATGACACCCGTGTGAATCACGATTAACATCCCGCAGACGCAATCCCGATTAAATGAATCTCACGTCATTCGCCTGCCGCGCTAGCGCACAAGAGGGCCTGCGTCTAGAATCAAATAGATTGCACACTAACTATCAACGAAAACATAGGCTCATCTGATTGTAGGGGGAAGCGTGGATAAATTAGACCTTCGAGACCTGGAAGATGTCTTGGGTATTTATAGTCCCTGGTCGATCAAATCGGCCCGGCCCTCTGATCAGGGACGGGTGTTTGACGTATTTCTGGAACCGGCCGACCGCACCCGCCTATTTGGACTGCTCAGCACCAGCAGTAAAAGCGCCGAACCCACCCAGCCCGGCAGCTGGCATTACACCAGCCTGGGCAAATACCGGGTGATGATTCACGCGCAGCTTCCCAGTGCGGGCGATCAGGGGCCAGCGCTGAATTATTCGACGCTTACCCAGCCCAGCTTCCTCGGCAGCCTTTCCCGCAAGTATTCCAATTATTTACGTCAGCAGGTAGCGATGGCCCAGGTGCGAGGGCTGACATCGTCGCTCATTGCCGAACTGTTCAATATCGATGTAGCCGTTATCGAAACCATTCAGCAGGATCTCGGCAACGCGCCGAGCCAGGTTCAGTTTCTCGCCTGTATTCCCACTGAGCTGGATCCGGTGTGGGAAAAGATTTTGCGCTCGGAGATTACGCTCACCACCCAGGTCTTGCCTTTTCGGTTGCTGCTGAACAAGTTGCAGCTTGCTGCCAGCCAGGCCAAACGGACTTCTGACGTTTTGATCAATGCGGTGGAGTTGCGCAAGTTTTTTATTGCCAACGCATCGATTCTCGGCAATGAAATCGAGCAAATATCCGGCGGCTCTTCCCAATCGCGCATCAATCAGCCCCAGGGCCTGACATCTATTAAAAAGCTGATCCTGCCAGGCCTCGGCAATCCGGTATGGCAGGAACTGCTGACCGGGAAAATGCAATTAAACTCTTCCAGTATTGCGCTCAATCTATTAATCTCGAAGCAGAAGGCGGCGTTTGCCCAGGCTGCGCAGCCAAGCGAGAAGCTCGCAATCGTTGAGTTGATTCGGGGATACTTCCTGAAAAATTACCGCATGCTCAAGCCGGAGCTGTTGCTGATAAACCGTGCCTGTGCCATTCGCGAGAAAACCCGGTATCGGCTGCCTGAGCCGGATCACGCCATTTGGCAACAGATCCTGCAGGACGATTCTTTTATACCCAGTAACCACATCGCCTATAAGTTGTTGCTCGCACGGCTGCGAGCCCAGGTTCGCACAGCATCGAGTCCCGCTGCCCGCATAGACGCGGCGCGCCGAATTCGCGAGTTTATCAAACAGAATCACAAGTCGATGAAACAAGAGCTGGTTTATCTGTTCAAACAGGCTAACGCCGCATAATTTACTAACTTAGGGAGCCAATGATGAGTGGTGATGGGTCCATATCCTTTACAAATTCAATTATCGATAAAGCAGCCGTAACTGACCTGATTGCCCAGGGCGAATACATGATTATCGCCGGTGACGAACGGGTACTCAGCGAATTACCGTCTGGCAACTGGATTGCCGGCACCATTCCGTATTTTATGACTGAAGAGGGCGGCCAGATAGACCAGGATCGCGTGTACGTAACCCGGCTGCAGGGGCTGGCCGGCAACAATCCACCGAGGCTCACTTTGTATGACGCGTCCAGTATTTCGCGGATTGCCCAGGAAGCGCCGCAACACGGCTTTACTGTATTGATTTTGCCCGCCAATTCCGAGGTGCATTTGTCCTACGCCCAGAATGCACCAGATTTTCCCAATATGTATTTTTCGCCGATTATTGGCTGGATTTCGGGGGTACATCTGAACGAACTGGCCGACCGGAAAGCCAAGACCGGGTTTGGTCCGGCGGCCGGCATGCTCAGCGATTCCAAAGCTGCAGCCATGCATATCCCACTGCCGGAAGACACCGTGGCCAATATACAGACGGTCAACCTGTTCACCCAGGGCGATGGACCTGCCATCGCTTTCCCGCAAAATGGCTTTACCGTGAATAGCTGTACAGTCGACGGGCAGGAATGGAATTTTGCCGAATATCTGAAAGAACACAATATTGATACCCGCTTGCCGCTGGTGGCGAATTACTGCGGTGTGATGGTGAATGTCAGTGTGCAGAACGTCGGGGACAGCGACGTCGCCCTGTATGCGCCGGTATTCCCGGGCGTGGAGTACAAAATTGCCCACCCTGTCTCCAACTACGTGGAAGCGTTCAACAAGGCACTGCCCGCAGATCAGGCCAGCAATGTCGCCTTTTCCTGCAACTGTATACTGAACTTCCTGTATTCCGAGCTTGAAGGCAAAAAAACCGGTGCCCTGACAGGCCCCATGACCTTCGGCGAAGTCGCCTATCAGCTGCTGAACCAGACGCTGGTCTATATGACGCTCGAGCAGGTCTGAATGCCTGAAAAAAGCGCTGGTGCGGCGTACTGACCGCCCATCGAAGTATACCGGACCAGTGCATTGAGTATCGCCTGCACAGCAGGCTTTCCGTCTTTCCGGACAACAGGTAGTCCAACCTCGAACCCGCCGCAGCACTATCGCCCTACGCCTGCTAGAATATACCGCTAATCGGCCTCGCGCCCTGCCCTGTAGCGGCACCGCGACGGCATTCCATCGACAAAAATACCATCTGCCACCGGAATTCCATGAAAGATCTCGTCACTACCGTCACCGACTGGTTAAACCAGTATCCCGGGCTCGCGACTGTCGCAAGCCTGGTGCTGCTGATCGTTATCGCCTGGGCCAGCAACTACATCGTCAAACGCATACTGCTGCGCGGTGTTTTCCATATACTGCGCGCCAGCCACTTCAAACAGCATATGGTCAGCCAGAATACGCGAATCGTTTCACGTCTGGCCAACATCGTTCCGGCCTTGATTCTGTCTGCCGGAATCCTGTTGATTCCGGGCCTGCCGCAAGCAATATCGACCATCGTGCGCAACGTCTGCAGCGCTTTTATCGTGCTGACTATCGCGCTGGCCATCGGCAACGTGCTGATGTTAATCAACACCATTTACGAACGCCGTCCGGAATCGAAATTACGCCCGGTCAAAGGATATGTGCAGATAATCACCATACTCGTCTATGTCATTGCCGCCATCCTGATCGTGGCCGCGCTGGTGGATCGCTCACCACTGATACTGCTCTCCGGGCTGGGTGCCATGGCGGCGGTGCTGATGCTGATTTTTCAGGACACACTCCTGTCGTTGGTTGCCAGTGTGCAGATATCTTCGAATGATATTGTCCGGGTGGGCGACTGGATCGAGGTGCCACAACTGAATGCCGATGGCGATGTCATCGATATTGCACTGCATACCGTCAAGGTGCAGAACTGGGACAAGACCATCACCACCATTCCCACCAAACGCTTTATCACCGACCCTTTCAAAAACTGGCGTGGCATGCAGGAATCCGGCGGTCGCCGAATCAAGCGCAGCATCATGCTGGACCAGCAGAGCGTTCACTTCCTGACCCCGGAAGAACACAGGCAGCTACACCGGTTTCGGTTACTGCATGAATACCTGGTCGACAAGGAAAAGGAAATTGAAGCCTGGAACGAAACGCTGAAAGAACAGGGCAAGGAACCAGTCAACACCCGGCGCATTACCAATATCGGCTGCTTCCGTGCCTACGTGGAACGCTACCTGCGCAGCCATGGCGGCATTCACCAGAATATGACGCTGATGGTGCGGCAACTGGCGCCCACCGCCGAGGGCCTGCCGCTGGAAATTTACTGTTTTACCAACAGCGTCGTCTGGGTTACCTATGAAGGTATACAGTCCGATATATTCGATCACCTGTTGTCGATTCTGCCGGAATTCGGCCTGCGCGTATTCCAGTTTCCCGGCGGCCTGGACCTGCGGGAAATGGGTATGGGCCGAATCAGTTCTGTTTAAATCCGCCCGCGTGCTTCTGCCGTTCGACAGGCTCAGGATGAGCGGGCCTGTCGAAGGAAGGACCTCAGTCCAAACACTGCAACACCCGCATCGCTTTCGGTAATATTTAACGGCGTTTTCGCCAACAATTCGCTGAACCTGTCAGCAAATCTGCCCATCCTTTCCCTGTGCATCCGGATAGCGCACTTTTATGGTTTTGTCGGTACAGTCGGTACATAATGGCAGCCGGACTGCTCACTGATTCGATCACGACCGGCACAACCCGTTCCGGTCGCCTCGCGAGACGACCAACCCGATAATATCGAAGCCAATAAAAAAAGCCAATTTCGGAGCCCAAATGAAAACCGCTGCCCATTTCCGCAAGCTTTGCTTTTTCACTCTGACCAGTCTTCTGCCCGCCCTGGCTTTCAGCGCTGAACAGCGTTGCTCGCCCGCGGTAGCGACGCTGGAAAGCATGGAGGGAACGGTCAGCTGGCGCGTCAGCGATAACGATGCCTGGCGCACCTCCGCCCTCAATGCTCAATTCTGTTACGGCGACACACTGCGCATTATCGATGGTCGCGCGGCCCTGCGCCTGACCAACGACACCCTGGTGCGGTTGAACAGCAACTCGATGCTGAAATTGATACCGCAGGAACAGTCGCTGTGGGTGGAACTACTGCGAGGCGCCGGCCACTTTCTGTCCCGTACGCCCAACCCCTTCCGCGTCAACACGCCTTACCTGAACGCCGCCGTGGATGGCACCGAGTTTCTGGTCGACACTGACGCCGACGCCGCCCAAACCCGGGTAGCGGTTTTTGAAGGCCAGGTAATCGCAAGAAACGATGCAGGCATGCAGACCCTGACCGCCGGCGAACAAACCAGCAGCGCCGAAGGTTCGGCACCCGGGTCACCCACCACAGTATCACTGGCCGACGCCGTCGACTGGGCACTCTACTACCCGCCCGTGGTCGTGCACGCCGATACACCGCCGGCTATTCAGACCGCCATCCGTGAAGGACGCTATCAACAAGCCCTCGATGCCATACGCGATAACAGACAGACCCCAACCGATCCCAATCTCGCCGCTCTGGGTGCCGGCCTCGCACTGGAACGCGGCGCACCGGAAACCGCCGACGCGCTCCTGCTACAGGCAACCGACGCGGATAGCGAACACGTGGAGAGCAGAGCCCTCAGCAGCCTGATCACCCTGATCCGTGGTGACGCCGACACCGCCCACCAGACGGCCCTTTCCTTGCGTGAACAACACAGTGAAAATTCCACCGTACTTATGGTGCTGTCCTATACCGCGCAGGGCCAGGCCGATCTGCCGCTGGCACTGGAGGCCGCCGAACAGGCGCTGGCACAAGCCCCCGACAACGAACTGATTCGCGCCCGCACCGCCGAACTGATGCTGGCGCAGGGCCGCCACGGCCAGGCCCGACAACTGATCAACGCATCCCTGGAAGGCGGCGATGCCACCGCCAAAACCTGGAGCCTCGCCGGCTTTATCGAACTGAATCACTTCGCTACCGGCCGCGCGCTCGAGCATTTCCAACAGGCCTTGCAACGCGACAACGCCAACCCGCAAGCCCACTTCGGCACCGGCCTGGCCGAAATCCAGCGCGGCAACCTGACCAAAGGCCGGGAATCCATTGAACTCGCCGTGCTGCTCGACCCCGGCAACAGCCTGCTGCGCAGCTATCTCGGCAAAAGCTATTACGAAGAACGCCGCTTTAGCGTCGCCGACGAACAATTCAAACTGGCCCAACAACTCGACCCCGACGACCCCACACCCTGGTTCTACCAGTCGCACCTTAGACAGTCGCAAAACCGTCTGGCCGACGCCCTGCAACTGACCGAAACCGCCATCAGCAAAAACGACAACCGCGCCGTTTACCGCTCGCGCCTGCTGCTCGACAGCGACGTCGCCGCCCGCAGCGCCGACCGCTCCGACCTGTATCAGGCATTGGGCTTTCACTCACTTGCCGCGCAGGTTGCCGCCGACGCCATCACCGTCGCCCCCGCCGACCACTCCGGCCACCGCGCCTTAGCCAGCGCCCTGTCCCACCAGCCACGCGCGCAACAGGCCAAAGCCAGCGAAGCCCTACAGGCCGAAATACTGGCACCCCTCGGCGCCACACCCTTACCCCCCGGCTTTTCCGAAACCTCCCTCGGCATCCACCCCGCCCTGGGTCCCAGCCGCATGGGCATCAACGAATTCCACCCCCTCTTCGCCCAACGCGGCCTCAGCGGTTTCGTCTCCGGCATGGCAGGCACCGACGACCTGCGCAGCCTCACCTGGCAAGCCCGCATGCTCGCCAACAAAACCGCGCTGACGGTGGGTCAGTTTCATTATGATGATGCAGGGATTACGCAGGGGCGTGAGATTGAAAAGGAGATTACAGAGGTGCTGGGGCAGTACCAGGTGTTTGATCAGCTGCAGATACAGGCCAAGTATGTTGAGCGGGAGGATAGTAGGGTTTCTGATCCGACGGACATGCAGCAAGTTAACGATATTGACCGCAAGCGTGAGGATAAGAGTGTACGGCTGCGGTATACGGCAGGCGGCGTGCATACTATTATTCTGGACTGGATGGAAAGTGATCTCGACGTTTTCGATTCCCAGACGATTACCTTTGTCGATGACTCGTCGCAGACGCTGTTGACCGACTCCTTTATCGAAAGACGCAAAACCGAGCTTGCTTACCTGCTGGATCTGCAAGATGGCTGGATGAAGATGGGCATTACAGATTTAAGTACAGACACTACCTCAGCAATAGCAGTTCATTTTGATCCGCCAAGCGAACCGTTCGAATCGGGACTTAGACAGGAAGCTCCTGAAAAATTCCGTAAGTACTACGTGGAGCATTATCGAGGCTTCAACGAAGACGCTCTCGGTTTGACGCTGGGGCTATCAAAGCCGGAGATTGAACCAGATTTTTACAACGATCAATCACTCTATTCGATTGCACTACATTGGCGTATGGACGACCGGTTAACGATGCATACAGCCTACTGGCAAGATGTTGCTCCACGGATAGTGGGCTATCTTGAGTCGTCCAACATTTCAGCATTTAATCGTCGCTCAGAAACATCCCTTTGGAGCAGAACGGAATCATTGGCAACAAACCTTGATTACCAACACGATACCTTCCGTACTGGTTTAACGCTGCAGTTAAATCGGATTAACAATCCGCTCGAATCGTTCGACTTTGTCGGCATTGAAGCATGGCGGCAATTTGATGAATATAATCTGCTCGGATCTATTCTTTGGAAGCCTTCAAATTGGTTTACCACTTCTCTCAACTTTGATTGGACAATAGGAGAAATAGTGAATCTGTCACCAATTGACACCCACCGCAAACTCGACACTCTAAAAATTCCACTGACACTAGCCTTCTTCCCAAGAAACGTCTGGAGCTATCGAGCCGAGATAACCCGAATAGACCAGACGTTTGATATGGCGTATCAACCACAATTCGATAGTAGCTTTACAAATATCAATATAAGTGCCAATTGGAACCCAATCACGTCGCCAATCAGCGCGTCCATCGGGTTATGGAACATTCTCGATGAGGATACCGAGTACCTTATGGGAAGCGTAGTCACAGACGGACAGCTTTTTGAAAATGAATTTGTTGAATTCGCACAGGGAATTTCGGCGTTTGTTCGTCTGAGCATCAAGCTGTAACTCAACGCGAAAAATCCCACACTGAAAGAAAATGCATCCAGTGTGGGAGCGATGCAGTGCAGAGATACGTGCAGATCCATGAGCACCGACGTTACGAGCAACAAACTTCTTACCTTGCCTTCCAAATGATGGAAGTACTAACTCGCTGAAATACTGTTTAAACTACCGCGGCGGAGTATAACTCGGGCAGTTTACACTATGGATTCTACGGGTGCGTCCGCTTGCATCGGTAATTATCGGGCCACCACAATTACAGGTCGCGCTTAAAGGGCTATTGCTATGACTCGCAGTCATCCGCACGAGGGCTTCTTTGGTCACATTCTCTTCTTTGTACATAATCCTCTCCCTTTCTGTGAAAGTCAGAATGGCTGATGAGGTACGCTGGCTTCGAACTCATAACTCATCGTTATGGCATCTGCTGCCAAACCCGGAAGAGGTTTAACACGACAACAGACCCAAACATTATATGACATTTATGATTGAAGTTCTGTGAAAAATTTGCTAAATGACGGTGGAAATTGTCCGACGTAATACACACGTTCTGGCTTATCGCAACAGCCGGGGGCGCTGCGAACGCCTTATGACGAACGGTTATGTGCCTGGTCTGATTATTTGATCGAACTGGCATCAATGCCATCCGATTACTGTCGAGCGGTTTGTCATATTCAAAAGAAGCATAGCTTATGTTTAGCGGAAGCTTCCCCCGGCAAGGGCAGAATGCTAATGTAGGTGCCGGAGTCTCATTAGAGTAAAATCAATCCCGGCATCCGCTGATCTGAACGCGTTTACGGTAATCTCCTCTTGCTGACTCCCGGTCCGCAACTGGTTAATTGAATACTTACAATAAAAATGCACTTTCATCCTCTCAACCAAGGAGTCACCGCATGCGACATACCCTATCGCGTTATCGAAGCTCTCTGCAGGCACTCTTCTTTTTCTGCCTGCTTTTTCCTGCTGCTGCTATTGCCAAAGTCCCCACTTCCAACTTCATCGATAATGGACGGACCACCTTCGACAGGACAACCGGACTGGAATGGCTGGATCTGACCGAGACCGCAGGCATTCCCTACCTTGAAGTTAGCGACCGACTGGCTCAAGGCGGCGAGTTTGCCGAGTTTCGACATGCCACCGAGCAGGAAGTCCTGAATATCTTTCGTGGATTCAATCTCGTTAGCGGTCCGGTGAATGAACACCACCTGTTATTTACTTCGTTGTTTGGAATCACTTCAAAAAGATTCGATACCTATGGCGATTCTTACGGGTACGCCGCGCCCGACCCAGCGCCGGGGACGCCCGGCCACGGCTACATCGATGTCCACGTTTTCGGTTTAAACAATCTCAATTATCAGGGCGAAGAAATTTATACTGTCGATGTAGGTCACCTCAGCCATAATCCGTCGCTGGCGTATGAGGGCTTCGGCTCCTATATGGTAAAAGAACACGGCAGATACACCCCTGTCCCGGAAATCGACGCAGGGGCAACACCCATGGCGCTGGCTATATTATTGTTTGGCTGCCTGGTTCATCGAGAAAAACGCCGCCGACTTATTGCCGCTTAGCCAGCCCGCGTACAAAGCGTCTGAAAGGGTCCGAAAGGGTCCGCTTCAGACGCTTTCACGGAAGCCCACAGGACCGCTGGATCGGTATTCTATTCCTCCAGCATTATGTTGAACCCCCCATAAATCATACGCTTGCCATCAAACGGCATGGGATTGACATCGGCCTGCATGCGGGGGTCTTCCATCACCTTCTGCATACCCTTGTCCCGAACTTCTTTGGAAGGCCAAAGTATCCAGGAAAAAATAACGGTCTCATCGGCCTTGCACTGCACGGCTTTGGGGAGCGACGTGAGCTCGCCTTCAGGAACATCATCCCCCCAACAATCCACCAGTTTCAGCGCGCCATGTTCCTTGAATACTGCGGCCGCCAACCGGGCGTGCTCGATATATTGTTCCTTGTTTTTGGTGGGTACTGCAGCTACACATCCGTCGATATAGGACATAGAGATTCTCCTGTTGAGGATTAATGGAAAACCTGCTTCGCAGGTGCTTTTTATGCAGGCGGGCCGCCTGCGCTCCCAGCACATCCCCTCCAACATTGCAGCAGGCTACGGAATCTTTCAACCATTCATATTTATTGTTGTTTTATGGCAAGGTAACAAGTGCCATTAGCCAAACAATAACTTGTAGATCAGTGATATACAAGTTTTTTGGTGTTACGTGCACAATCAAAGCGGCGATGAACAGCGCGCCCGCACATAATTTAATACGGAAAGCCATCGGCGCACCTCAACACCGAGCTCGCTCTGAACCAGGCCCGATATGGGGCGTTGCTTTCCAGGACCGTCACCGGCGGGACTCCGGTGTCGAGCCCCCAGGGACGGGTTCACGGCGTGTCCTGGAAAGCAGCGCCCCATGCCCGGGCCGACGCCATCTCAGCCTGACTACGTAATCGCGGATTACTTCCCCAAGAAGGAATCCTGCTTCGCAGGCGCTTTTATTTAATGCAGGCGGGCCGCCTGCGCTCCCAGCAACCACAAACGCGAGAAATTACGCCGTTACCAGACACCGGGAATCGGCCGGTACCGGGTGACCCTGGCGTAATCCTGATACTCCTTAAAGTTCATCAAGAACCGCTCCTCGCAGAGAATGCGGGTGATGTAGATGCCCATCCAGAAGACGTAGGCCGCAATAATGGGTACGGTAAACGATGCCTCAAAGCGAAACACGGTCAAAAAGAAAAACGCAATCTTAAAGACGGTACCCGGGTGCCGTACAATGCGATAAGGCCCACGGGTCTGGATTTTTTTGAATGACAGATTGGAGTAGGAAAAACCGAGACAGGTCGTGGACAGAACAATGCCAAGCAGGGCCAACACGGTAAGCGTATTGACCACTGGCTCAAACCAGTCCCCGGCGAACAGCAGTGCTCCCCGGCCTTCGGGAAACGGGA
>CAYSTJ010000017.1:72063-76026 GCA_964434105.1 uncultured Cellvibrionaceae bacterium
GGCTCAAACCAGTCCCCGGCGAACAGCAGTGCTCCCCGGCCTTCGGGAAACGGGACGAATGTGCCGGCAAACCCAATAAAGGGTACATAACACATCGCCACCACCACCCAGTGAAAAGTATTGGTGTCAATGGCGCGGAACCGGGTTCTCGTCAGCGCGGATTCCCAAAAGTAACCAATGGAAGCATTGATGGCGTCGAGTAAAAACAGCACGCCGATAAAAAACATGACGTCGGAAAAAGGATCGGATGAGCGATTGAGGTAGCCCATCGTCTGACTGGTACCCCAATACACCTGCTGAACCATGACAGGCAAAAAGTGCAACCGGACCAGCCACGACAGCAAAAAGCTTTTGTACCCGCGCCGTAGCACCCTGAAGCGCAGGCGTCGCCATTGCCTTTTATAAATCACTTTCAACAGGGACACAAATTTCAGGTAATGGTCATTAAACCATTCAAAACGACCGGTTCGGTAGCGCTCCACAATAAAGAAATAGGGTAACCCCAACACCGCGTAGACCTGCCAATAGCGTTTCACCATGTTGGCCGTTTGCGGCGCGAAGCGTTCGTAGAATGGGTGCGTGGTGTAGATCCAGTAGGCTCCGGCGATGATGGCGAGCCAGAACAGGTATTTGCCCAGACTCTTTTTGATAACCAGCGACATTGCATGTTTCGCCCGCACCGGTCTGCTGGTCAATTGCATCACTACGGTGTGGTACGCGATCAGAAGGAACACCGGCAGGAAAAACCAGACGGCCGGATTCAGGATGCCGAATTTAAATAGGGCAATACTGACAGCAAAGCAAAGTAATGCGCCCACAATAGCCGGTAGTGGAGACAACATAGCGTATTCCCGTTTTCTGAACCAAGTAGCAGACCACGACCGCTTGAATTTGCACTCGCGTAGCTGCCGGCTGTCATATCGCCGTCCGGCCAGTGCAAACGCTCAGACGTCGAAATCGTCGGGCGCTTATTCTACAGAAAGGACCACCAGCGACGTGGTGGAATGGTAAAAGGGTGAGGTACGGCACACCGAAGCGTCATTTGTGCATCGATCATGCGAACCGGATACACCGGACTGGCGAGGCGCACCGGTTTTCAGCCAGCGCGGAAGTAACGCCTGAGCATCCAGCTACCGCATAGCTGCCGCAGTCAGTTCCAGCGAGCGACACCGGGCGTCGTGATCATACACGTCGGTAACAATGATCAATTCCTCCGCGCCGGTTTCTTCAACCAGTGCCGCCAGCCCTTCGCTCACACGCTCCCGCGTGCCAATGACAGTGCGGGCGAGCATTTGCGAGGCCTGGGCTTTTTCGGCGGAAGACCAGTAGGTATCAATATCATCGATTGGCGGCTGGCTCAGGTTGAGGGTGCCGCGCAGCAGGTTGGCGAAGGACATCTGCTGGGTTGTGGCCAGACGACGCGCTTCGCGCTCGGAATCCGCAGCGATGACGTTGATACCGATCATGGCATAGGGTTTCTCCAGCTGCGCCGACGGCTTGAACCGCTCGCGGTACAGCGCCAGAGCCGGGAGCAACGCACCGGGCGCAAAATGCGACGCGAACGCGTAAGGCAGTCCCAGCTCCGCCGCCAGCGCCGCGCCGAACAGGCTGGAGCCGAGAATCCACAGAGGCACCTCGGTGCCGGTCCCGGGTATGGCCTGAATGACCTGGCCCGGCCGTGCCGGCCCCAGCAGCATTTGCAGCTCCTGTACGTCCTGCGGGAAGTGGTCGGCGGCCGCGGGCGTGCGCCTCAGTGCCCGCAGGGTCGCCTGGTCCGTGCCGGGCGCCCTGCCGAGTCCCAAATCGATGCGCCCCGGAAACAGGTGCGCCAGCGTACCGAACTGTTCGGCAATGACAATCGGCGAATGATTGGGAAGCATGATGCCGCCGGCACCAACCCGAATGGTGCGTGTGCCGGCCGCAATATGCGCAATGACCAAAGACGTGGCGGCGCTGGCAATACTGGGGAAATTGTGGTGCTCTGCCACCCAAAAGCGGCAATAACCCAGCTGTTCGGCATGGGCGGCAAGATTCCGCGCACTGTCCAGCGACGCCCGGGTTGAGCCCCCTTCGTTGATACGCACGAGATCCAGAATCGACAATGTAGTCATGGTTGTTCCTTATTGATTGCAAAGCGATTAATTGCACGCGGATTAATGTCTGCAGGCTTGTTGCACGAAAGATCATTACGTACCGGTTTGACGGTTTTCGGGTGACAAGGTTCGGCAATCAAATGCTGCAGGGATAGTGCTGCGTCGATGTCCGTCCGGCCGGCCCCCTTCTTTTTCAAAAGTTGATACGATCGTGGTCGCTCATCGTATGATGCCCCCTTGAACAGCCGCCAGCACTGTAGAGCGTCAATACCGCACCCCGCTGGATGCACTGACGCTCAGGCAATGCCCGCTGGCGCTATGGGCAAATCGCGGCATGCGCTGAATAGTTGCCGGGCGGTTTTTACCCCTTCCTGCCCCTTCCTGCCCCTTACTGCGTAAGTCAATGCAGCGGCGGTTGTACGCGGTCATAATGAACCCATGAATGAACCCCTGTACCGGATACTGGATGCGTCCCTATGATCAAAATGCTTTTCCCCATCATGGCCCTGCTGTTTTCAATCGGCCTGTTGCTGGTCGGGCAGGGATTGCTGCTAACCCTGCTGCCACTGCGTGCCCAGACTCACGGCTTTTCGCCGACCGAGATCGGTTTTACGGGCTCCGCCTACTTTATCGGGTTCGTCGTGGGCTGTCTGGTGGTGCCGCGGATTGTGCGCCGGGCGGGTCACATACGCACCTTTGCTGCCCTGGGAGCCGTATTTTCAGCCGTGGCGCTGGTTTTTGAAATGGTACCCCAGTTCGGTATCTGGATGCTGTTGCGTTTTGGCGTGGGTGCCTGCATGGCCGGCGCCTATATGGTGATTGAAAGTTGGCTCAACGAAAGCGCGACGCCGGAGACACGTGGTACGGTGCTGTCTGTTTATGCCATGGTCAGCTTTATTATGATCGCCCTCGGACAGCAGCTGCTGAACCTGACCGCCGAGCTGCCGGGCAATCTGTTCAGCCTGGCAGCCATACTGATTTCGCTGGCGATAATACCGCTGTCACTGACGCGGTCCCTTGCGCCAAGCCCCATTCAGAATGTGCAGATCAACCTGAAGGAGGTATGGCACCTGTCCCATATCGGCTTATTGGGTGCCATAGTGGCCGGACTGGTCACCGGCTCCTTTTGGGCCCTGGCACCGGTATTTGCACGCGGTGTTGGCCTGGAGACCGCCCAACTGACGCTGTTTATCAGTGCTGCGGTGCTCGGCGGTGCTCTGCTGCAGTTGCCGCTCGGCCGGCTGTCCGACCGGGTTGACCGGCGTCAGGTGGTTTACTATATCTCGCTGGTTGGCGCCGCGATATCGGTATTGATTGTTATTGCAGCCAACTACGCCCATGCGAGTCACTGGCCGATGATCCTGCTGTCGGTGGCCTGGGGTGGCTGTACCATGACGATTTATGCCATTAGTCTGGCTCACGCCAACGATAATGCCAGCGCGGAAAGTTTTGTGATGGTGGGCAGCGCCATGTTGCTGTCGTTCGGGATGAGTTCTGCAGTGGGTGCGCCGCTGGCGTCGTTGCTCATGTCCTGGATTGGCCCGCCGGGCCTGTTTGTGTTCTTCGCCATATGTCTGCTCGGGTTTGCCGGCACCATTTCGGTTCGGCGTCGCACGCATGTACTGCCACCCAAAGAGGAGGTGGAAACCCCTTTCCAGGTTATTGCCGAAACATCACCAGTGGCCCTGGAACTGGACCCTCGCACCGAATCCCATGCTGCCGAGTCAACGCCTTGATACGGTTTGACCCGGGGCTTATGTGCGGGTTGCCTTTCTGCAGGCTACTGCAGCACCGGCCGTCCGACGGGACGGTTACTTTGCCGGCAGCACACGCGTCATAAACAGGCTGTTCGAGTCCTCGCCGTAGCTGC
>CAYSTJ010000018.1:0-75948 GCA_964434105.1 uncultured Cellvibrionaceae bacterium
CGAACGGCAGCCCCGGCTGCCACTTGCAAGGGGGGCTTCGGCCCCTCTTTTTTTTCGCACTCTCTTTTTTTCGCACTCTCTTTTTTTCGAGGATATACGGGTTCGTTCCGGTGTATAGCGATGGGTGTGGTTGAGCGGTCGCGTTCCGTCAGTGTAACCGGCGCGATGACTCCACGGGCTGGGCGCTGTCGGGCACGGGTTGTGTCTCGACCCGGTGGACCCGGCTGCTGCGAAGGGTTACCCAGCCCTGATAGCGGCGGTCGCCCTGCAGGCTGAACTCGAATCGGTAGCGACGTTCGATCATAAGGCCACCAGTCGGGCTGCGTCGGACCCGCCATTGCTGCAATACCACACTTTGGTCGAGCAATTGCAGATTGTATTGTTCGGCGTGACGACGTGCAGCGAGTAGCGCTGTGTGGTTCAGGCGGGTATGGTGCCAGAACGCCATGGCCAGTAACACCAGGCCCATAATCACCCACACAGCCATTAATGTCATGTTGAATTACCGCAAGAATTACAGAGTAAACAGCGAGTGTGCCTCAGTTGGTGGTTTCGGGCAATGGCGTGTGCAAGGGAGTTTTCTGAAAATGCATGGCATTAAGTATATAATGCTGCCCCCAAGCGCCTGATCTCCAGCGCCCGACGCTGGACACCGTTTCTTCCGTAACGTTTAATAGGTAATAGAATGTCCCACGATAGACCGACCATCATATATACCGAAACCGACGAAGCTCCCGCCCTTGCCACCTATTCGCTGCTGCCTGTTATCAAGGCGTTCGCCAGCGCTTCCAATATTGCCGTGGAAACCCGTGACATCTCTCTTGCAGGTCGAATTCTGGCAAGCTTTCCGGACCATCTGACGCCGACGCAGCAAAAGGAAGATGCGCTGGCGCAACTGGGTGAGCTGGCACAAACGCCCCAGGCGAATATTATCAAGCTGCCCAATATCAGTGCTTCCATCCCCCAGTTGAAAGCCGCAATTCGGGAATTGCAGGCTCAAGGTTATTCGCTGCCGGATTACCCTGACGAGCCGTCGACAGATAGCGAGAAAACGGCGCGAAGCCGCTATGACAAAATCAAGGGTAGTGCGGTCAACCCGGTTTTGAGGGAAGGTAATTCCGACCGAAGGGCACCAGCGTCAATCAAACAGTATGCGCGCAAGCATCCCCATTCCATGGGCGCCTGGAGCAAAACGTCAAAAACACATGTGGCGTCAATGCAGCAAGGCGACTTTTATGGCAGCGAAAAGTCTCTGACCATAACCGGGCCGACGAAAGTGCGAATCCAGCATGTCGCTGCGGATGGTAAAGTGTCTGAACTGAAAGGCTATTTTGCACTGCAGGCGGGCGAGGTGATTGATGCGGCGGTTCTGGGCTGCAACGAGCTGCAGTCGTTTTTGGCCAGGGAAATCGAGCAGGCCAAACATGACGACGTGTTGCTGTCGGTACACCTGAAAGCCACCATGATGAAGGTTTCCGATCCGATTATTTTTGGCCATGCGGTCAAAACCTATTTTGCCGACGTATTTGATAAGCACGCTGGCGTTTTTGCGGCGCTGGGTGTAGATGCCAACAACGGCTTTGGCGATGTTTACGCCAAGATTGCCACGTTGCCCCAGGATCAACAGCTGGCGATTAAAGCAGACATCGATGCATGTTATGCGCAGCGACCGCCATTGGCGATGGTCAATTCGGACAAAGGCATTACGAATCTGCATGTACCGAGCGATATCATTATCGACGCTTCCATGCCAGCGGCAATTCGCTCATCGGGGCAGATGTGGGGGCCGGACGGCAAGCTCAAGGATACCAAGGCCCTTATTCCGGATCGTTGCTATGCCGGCGTGTACCAGGCCACCATTGAAGACTGCAAACAGCATGGCGCATTCGACCCGCGCACGATGGGCAGTGTGTCCAACGTTGGTCTGATGGCGCAGAAAGCGGAAGAGTATGGCTCGCATGACAAGACCTTCGAGATAGCTGCCGGGGGCAGTGTGCAGGTCGTCGATGAGCAGGGCCAGGTGCTGTTGGAACACACAGTCAAACCGGGCGACATCTGGCGTATGTGTCAGGTCAAGGACGCGCCGATCCGCGACTGGGTAAAACTCGCGGTAAACCGGGCGCGTGCCACCGGCAATCCGGCGGTATTCTGGCTTGACAGCAATCGCGCCCACGATGCCGAGCTGATTGGCAAGGTCAATCAGTATCTGCCGGAACACGATACTGCAGGGCTGGATATCCGTATCATGTCGCCGGTGGATGCGACCCGGTTCTCGCTGGAACGGGCGCGGGCAGGCCAGGACACCATTTCCGTGACCGGTAACGTCCTGCGCGATTATCTGACCGATCTTTTTCCGATTCTGGAGCTGGGCACCAGTGCAAAAATGCTGTCGATCGTGCCCCTGATGAACGGAGGCGGTCTATTCGAGACGGGTGCCGGCGGCTCTGCTCCCAAACATGTGCAGCAGTTTGTCGAGGAGAATCACCTGCGCTGGGATTCGTTGGGTGAATTCCTTGCGCTGGCAGCCTCTCTGGAACATCTGGCGGACGTCACCGGCAATGACCGGGCCCGACGCCTGGCGCATGCGCTGGATCAGGCGACTGCCCGCTTTCTGGATAACGATAAGTCTCCCTCGCGCAAGGCGGGTGAGCTGGATAATCGGGGCAGTCACTTTTACCTGGCGATGTATTGGGCAGAAGCCCTGGCGGCGCAAAGCGAAGATGGCGCGCTGCAGGAACGCTTTGGCAAAGTCGCTGCCGCCCTGGCCGAAAACGAACAGGTGATATTGCAGGAGCTCCGCGCGAATGCGGGCAAGGCGGTCGACATCGGTGGTTATTACCATCCCGATCGCGAGCGTGTCAGTGCCGCGATGCGACCCAGTAAAACACTGAACGCCATTATCGACGGGATCTAAGCTGTCGATGTGTTGGGGGAGGGCACTGTGGCAGTGCTTCCCTTTCTGCTCGCTATTAGTACGTAGCAGTCAGTGCCCGCTGTAATCGTGATGGCTCTGTAGGTCCGGTCTTTGTAGCGGACAGGCGCGGCAGGGGCTGTTTTTTGGGGTTTGGGTTTTCCAAAGGCTGCACCGGGGTTATCCGGTCTTCGGGAACAGAGGTTCTATGAAGCGTAAAGTGTTACTCGACCGGCTGTACACGGATATAAAAAAGGTGATTTTGAGCCGGCAGCATCCTGTCACCGGTCTCCTTCCTGCCAGCACCAGTATCAATACCCATGGTGATTACACTGATGCCTGGGTGCGTGATAACGTTTATTCGGTGTTATGCGTGTGGTGCCTCGGTATGGCGTTTCGCCGCTTTGGAGAAAAAGAAAAAAGCGACGAACTGGAACAGTCTACGGTCAAGCTGATGCGCGGGCTGTTGATGTCGATGATGCGCCAGTCGCACAAGGTCGAGAGGTTCAAGCAGACGCTTGATCAGCACGATGCACTGCACGCAAAGTACGACACGGCGTCCGGTCTGGAGGTTGTCGCCGACGATGCCTGGGGGCACCTGCAGATCGATGCCACGTCGCTCTTTTTATTGATGCTGGCGCAAATGAGCGCATCGGGTCTGCGCCTTGTCTTCACCTATGATGAAGTCGATTTTATCCAGAACCTGGTGTATTACATCGGCGCAGCCTATCGCACGCCGGATTTCGGAATCTGGGAGCGCGGCAACAAGATCAATAATGGCAAGACCGAAATAAACGCCAGTAGTGTGGGAATGGCGAAGGCGGCGCTTCACGCGCTGGATGGTTTCAACCTGTTCGGCAAGGACGCCAATCCCCGCGCTGTAATTCATTCGGTTGCGGACGGTATTGCCATGGCCCGCAGCACTTTGACATCATTGCTGCCGCGCGAATCGCTTTCGAAAGAGACCGATAGTGCGCTATTGAGCATCATCGGATTTCCGGCCTTTGCGGTCGGCGAGAAATCGCTGGTTACGCGTACCCGTGACGATATTCTGGCAAAGCTGGGTGGCGACTACGGTTGCAAACGCTTCCTGTGGGACGGTCATCAGACCGTACTGGAAGAGAGTTCACGCCCATACTATGAACATTCGGAGTTGGCCAACTTCGAGCACGTCGAATCGGAATGGCCGCTATTTTTTACCTTCCTCTATATCCATGCGCTGTTTGATGGCAACGAAACAACCGCCATCCACTACCGAACCCGTCTCGAATCATTAATGGTTGAAGTTGACGGCAACAAATTGTTGCCGGAGCTGTATCTTGTCCCGGCGGAAAACATACAGCAGGAAAAGCAAAAACCCCGATCACAAACTCGCGTACCCAACGAGAATATCCCGCTGGTCTGGGCGCAAAGTCTATACTGGTTGGGATACATGCTCGACGAAGGATTGCTGGCCCGCGACGATATAGACCCCTTGCAAATGCGACGTCGGTCGCGTCAAAGCAATAAAACCCATATTGCGCTGGTGATACTGGCAGAAAACGATCGGGTGAAAGCACTCCTGGCAGAAAACGGTATCATTGCAGAGACGCTGACGGATATCTATCCGATCAAACCCATATCCGCCCAGGCGCTGGTTGATATATACCATCATGTCGGTGCCAACCCCGCGCTCGGTCTCAGTGGTCGTCCGCACCGGCGCATGCAGGGGCTTGCCACCTCCCAGACCTACGAAATAAATACCCGGCAGTACCTGTGTCTTTCCTGGTTGCAGCAGGATGAATATGACTATCGCGCGTATGACGCGGAGTACATCGCCCGCAATATCGAAAAGGAAATCGATCACATTTATACCCACTGGCTGAGTCCGGCGGTCGCCGTATTTACCTGGATGGTCGACGAGGAATTCTGTCAGACGCAAAAAGCGGAAATACTGTTCGATACGCTGCGTAATCTCCAGTTGCACAACCACAGCGATCACGTAGGCTATGCCGCGGCCAATTTTGCCTACCGCGCCTCGCGGGTAAACCAGCTGATTTCTCCCGAGGTACAGGTTCAGCCGCGCGGCTGCGGCGAGCGCGACCCGGATGCCGCCAACCGCTTCGCTATGCCGGAACGTATGTCCGGTGACGTTCGCACAATTATTGAATGCCTGGATATTGAAACCGATTTGACCTGCTATAGAACACTGGAAGTATTTATTGGCCAGCGACCGTTGACGGAAGTTTTAGGTGCAGGCGAAAGCAGTTGTACCATGGCTGCGCTGCTGGACTACGCATACAGTGTCGCTCAGCGCAAAGGGTACTGGTTAACGGCCCGTTATTGTTTCGGTGTGCTGGGCAAGCACTATCCTGATCTGGCGGACGGCCTGACGATGGTTGCGGTGCGTCATCTGCGGGTTGTCGTGGGCCGGCGGCGGGGTAATTCCTACGTTATCGATTCGGTGCGTACCAACAGTGAAATAATCGCGGGTGTCAGCGAGACCACAGAGTCTTCGCTGGAGCGTACGCTGATACAGGAGTTTCTCGCGGTCATTGGCGGTATTATGCGCATCAGCCCACGACTTTTCGACGGTTTGCGTTCGGTACAGATGCAGAACCTGATGATGCTGTGTGCCGATGCGTCGGAAGATACGACTGATCTGAATATCCTGCTGACGCTGGGTGCCATGTCGCCCGCCGAATTGTTGTCGAAAGTGCGCAAGATACTCGAAAGCCAGCACAGAACCTATGTGCGCGGAATCAGCAGCGATTATTTTCTCGATATGCCGGAAACTTCCGAAATGCAGCAGGCGGTGTACACGGACTGGTTCGAATGGCGTGTCGCCCGCGGTGCCATCACACGGATGGATGATCTGTTCCTGAAAGCATTATGGCAGTCCCTGATTCACGCGCCGGCTTTGATATTCGGTGGCCGTCACAGTCAGGAGTATATTCTCGACTGTGAGTTTGTTCGTAGTTCGATGACCGCCGGAGAAGCGAGTTTTGCCAATCATATCGATCAACTGACTCAGCATCTGCATCCGCCGTACTACAAATGTGCTGTTATCGAAGCGCTGTACGACTACACGCGTTACTGTCAGAAAAATCCGGATGTCCGTTTTGAGAAGCCGATTGTTTTAGCCCAACTGCTGGAGTCCGCGGCCAAAAGTTATATCTGGGATTCGGAAGATTCGCACCTGGGCAAGCGTGATCTCGACGTGCTGCTGGAAAAACACCCGCAAATCCTGCAGCGTTACGTTCATCAGGCCCTGGATGATATGGCGACGTCAGCCGATGCCATGGTGGACGAAGTGGAGTGATTGGTGGGCCAGCGCGCTTTTGCGCCGAACACGCCCCCCTTGATGCATGATTCTGCCTAACCGGTCGGCGGCAGGACGCGCTCCAGCCATTGACCGATGTGAGCAATCTGTTGCGGGCACACGCTGTGTGGCATGGGGTAGGTCTGATAGGTCGCATCGCAGCCGATTTTTTTCAGTTTTTCGAGCGATTCGCGCCCCAGCTGTTCAGGTACGATCGGGTCGTGCAGGCCATGTTGTATCAAAATCGGTATTGTCGCATTTACCGGAGCCGGCCTGATATTGTCTGCCGTGGCAAAGTAACTCGAAAGGCTCATTAGACCGCCCAGTTGATGGGGACACTCCAGCCCCGCGTCCAGTGCGACGGCGCCACCCTGGGAAAAGCCGGCCAAAATAATTCGTGAAGAATCTATGCCGTCCTCGATTTGCTGCGAAATCAGACCGTGAACGTACGCCGAAGACTGCTTCAATTGCGGCGTATCAATGACACGATCGATCTGGGTGTCGAGGATATCAAACCAGGCGGGCATGACATAACCGTTGTTAATCGTAACGGGCAGGTCCGCGGCGTGCGGAAAAATAAAACGCGTGGTGTCTTTGCTGCGAAAACTCAGTTCCGCGGCGATGGGTACAAAATCATGGCCGTTAGCGCCCAGGCCGTGTAGCCAGATGACTGACTGGGTGGCCGGCTGTGACGGTTCGATAACAATGGGTGTTTTATAGTGCGGCATGGTGTATCCGGATTCAGGGTGGGGTCAATGTAGCGGCGTACAGTTTATTGGAAAGCCAGATGCACTGATAGGGCTGCAGCTGCAGACTGCCGGACAAATCGGCGTATTGCGTATGCGATATCAAGTCAAACCAATCGTCCAGTGCAATGAGATTTATATCCGACAGTTTTATTTCCAGATGCTCAACACTGACGTTGAAAATACAGAAGACACTTTGTTCGCGATCATGGCTCTGGCGCCAGAAGCCAAATATTTTGTCGCCGAGCTGGAGCGTGAACTGGGTGGCGTTGGGATGAAACGCCGGCTGATGCCGCCGAATCGACAGGAGATGTTTGATTTGCGAGAACACGCGGGCATGGTGGCTGTCGATATTCTCCAGCGCCGCCCTTAACTCACCCAGATCCCATTGGTGACGGTTTATGGCGCGGCTCTGACCCGAATGCTCCACGCGGGGGTAGTCGTTGGTTGTGCCAAACAGGCTATGGATATAAAAAGCCGGGATGCCTTCCAGCGCCAGCATAATGGCATGGGCACACATAAATCGGTCGAATTGATATTCGTCGGGGCCGCCGGATGACAGTGTGCCCTGAAGTGCATCATAAAGGGCGATATTCAGTTCATACGGACGTAGCGTGTCCTTGCCGATTGATCGCCAGGAGACACGACCACCAAAACCTGTCATCAGGTCCGCGAGCTGGTCAATTTCGTGATCCTGCAACAGTCCTTCGGCAGGGCGCAGCCCGATCCCATCGTGGGATGCAATAAAATTCAGGTAAGCCGTGCCGTTCTGCGCCGGCGGCATTCCCATGAGCCAGGTACGTAGATACTGGCAGTTTCCACTGATCAGTGCATGCAGCAGCAGGGGCGGGAGGGAGAAATTGTAAATGACGTGCGCTTCGTTGGCGTTGCCGAAATACGACAGATTTTCCCGGTTGGGAATATTGGTTTCGGTGACAATCAGCGCGTCCGGATCACAGTGTTCGACCAGCGTACGAATCAGTCGAATGATCTCATGCGTCTGCGGCAGGCTGATACAGCGCGTGCCCAATTCCTTCCAGAGAAATGCAACGGCATCGAGCCGGAACATCTTCACGCCGCGATCCAGATAAAAACGGATGATCCGCACAAACTCCAGCAAGACACTGGGATTGGCAAAGTTGAGATCGACCTGGTCATGACTGAATGTGCACCAGACATGCTGTTTGCCATTGGATGTTTCGGTCTCGCGCAACAATGGCGACGTGCGGGGTCGAACCACGTCGGTCAGATCGGTCTCCGGGTCCATGGTGATAAAATAATCCTGACCGGGGTTTACGCCTTTTTTGAAATTCTCAAACCATCGACTACGGGAAGAGCAATGGTTGATCACCAGGTCGGACATCAGCAGAAAGTCGCTGGCGATAGCGCTGACATCGTCCCAGGTGCCGAGGGAATCATTGACCGACAGATAGTCGATCACCGCAAATCCGTCATCCGAACTCCAGGGAAAAAAAGGCAGGATGTGAACACCGCTGATATAGCCGCTCAGTTCCTGCCGCATAAAATCCCGCAGTGTTCGCAGCGGCGGTTCCTGCTCTGTCCGGATATTGTCGCCATAGGTAATCACCAGTGCATCCTGCTGGGTCCACGGATTGTAGTGTGGCTGCGGCGCGGCTATGTAGGTATCAAACCGCATAATTTGCATGATTTGATCCGTCAGCGGGATGGGGTCTGCGGTCGAATAGATTTGGCTCAAATGCCATTGTATGCGTGCATGCAGCTGTTCGCGCGGTGTGAGTTCGGTGTCTGGGTTCATGGCGAGAATTCCTGCATGTCCAATTCAATAGCCTCGATAAATTCGGGGAAAATGTCGGGCAGGGCGCTGGTGACGCGGTTCCAGCTGGGAATGAACGGTCGCTCCATGGGGTTGTCGAGAAAGTACATGCCGGCCTTCAGGATATTGCCGGCGAACAGTTCTACCGCTTCCTCTTCTTTATGGATATCGAGCTTCAACCCGTTCATGGCGGCGTCGTTGTTATAGGTTTCGATCAGATCCAGCGCGATCCGAAAATAGGTGGCTTTTATCGAGCGAAACGTTTCCGTTGAAAAGACCACGCCGTTGGTCGCCAGCTTCCGGAATATCGCTTTGGAGATGTCGATGGACATTTTTGACAGGCCATTCTGATCGTCACCAATTGATAAGTCCTGATGCTTATGATCATAGGCGTCGGCTATATCGACCTGGCAGATACGGTTGGTGGAGAAATTACGCTTCATTTCGGCCAGCACACCAATTTCCAGTCCCCAATCGCTGGGGATGCGGATGTCATTGATAGAATCGACCCGCATGGAAAACTCACCTGCCAGTGGATAACGAAAGCTGTCCAGGTAATCGAGATAATCCTGGGGGCCGAATATTTTGCTGAGAGCCCGCAGTAACGGTGTCACCAGCAGCCGGCTGACGCGCCCGTTGATGCGGCCCTGGGCGATGCGGGCGTAGTAACCCTTGCAGAAGGTGTAATTGAAATTGGGGTGGGCAACGGGGTAAACCAGTCGTGCGAGCAATTCGCGATGGTAGGTTACTATGTCGCAGTCATGCAACGCGACGGACCGGGTTTTGCCGGACGCCAGTATATAGCCCAGGCAGAACCATACATTGCGCCCTTTACCCGGGTCACCCAGGCACAGGCCTTCGGACTGCAATTGTGCCTGAATCGCCTTGAGTCGCGGCCCGTCGTTCCACAGTATTCTGTATTCCTGTGGCAGCTGCGAAAAAAAATTGAGGGCAGCCCGGTATTCGCTCTCGTCGGCGCGGTCAAGACCAATGACGATCTGGGACAGGTAGGGAACCCGCGTCAGCTCGTCAACGATGGGTTGCATGGCAGGACCTTCCAGCTCCGAATAGAGGCAGGGTAGCAGTAGCCCAAGCGGGCGTGTCCGGTTGAAGTGAATCAATTCCGCTTCCAGTTCCTCTAACGGTCTTCTGGAAAGGTTGTGTAAGGTGGTGATGATACCGTTCTGATGAAAATCCCCCATGTACCGTGTTCCTTTAGTCAGATGTGGTCAAGAGTTGCAGGACCGCCTGGTTCCATCCCAGCGGGCCGAATTCATGGGTGCGGACGACTTCCTGCTCGGGGCGTGGCTGAAACTGCAGGGAGCCGGTATAGGGGTTGCGGACGATGACGGCGACATCTGCCTCGCGCAGCATCGGCAGATCGTTTTCGCTGTCGCCCAGGGCGATGGCGCGCGGTCGTTGTGAGCCGGCCATCTCGTAATGGGCGCAGAGCCACAGGAGGGCCGTGCCTTTATCACTGTCGCCCATGACGTGTACAAACCGGCCGCCGCGTGTGACAGTAAGACCCCGCTCGGCCATATCCAGCCGGAACTGTTCGTAATTTGCCGGCGTATCCTGCCAGAGCAGGGGCTCGCTGTGTCGCCGTTGCCGGGCCAGCGTGGCGGCGTGTGGCGAAAGTCCGGTACAGGCACAGACGTCATCTACGGACATCTCACCGAAGCTGATAAACTGGAACTTCCGGTAACGTCTGACCTGTGCAATAACATCCTGCATTTTTCGGTAATCCGGCCCGAATCCGCAGAGCCACGCCTGAGCAGTTTCTTCGACGAGCTGATCCCGCGGCCGGCGAAAATCGTTTTTGGGCAATGCAATGCCTGCGCCGTTTTCAAAAATGACCGGCCCCGTCAGCCCGAGAGCGCTCTGGATTTCGTTGCATTCGGCGATTGTCTTGCTGGTGCAGGGAATCACTGGAATTGCTTTGCGGGCGGCAGTGTCGAGCGCGGGCTTTGCCGCTTGCCATTCATACGTGTCATGATCCAGAAGCGTGCCATCAAGGTCAGTAAAAATCAGTGTTTTTGTGGCTGTCATATCACCTGATCCGGTAGGCCTCTGGCAGAACCGGACGGTATCCGGAAGCTGGCAGGCCATACGCCTTGGTTAATTGTTATGTGACGGGCGTCTGCGCGATTGAACCTGTCCGCCTGACACAACGTCATGGATTCAGGCACCCGGCGTACAGGAGACCCTGCATAAAAAGTGCCGATATGCAGGATTAACGATCCGTACTGTTCAGCGCACGATGCGTCGATTACCATTGCTCGAATACACTGCCCCAAAATACCTTTTCCGGTCGATAAATGCCAATTTCAGCAAATTATGCCGCGGAGTCTCCTATGCCCTTTGCAAAAATGATAGCGATTTTTCTGATATACGGCCTGCTGGCCGGGTGTGCAGCATTCGGTGCTGGTCTGGAGCCACCGAAAGTCAAGGTAACGTCGGTTAGCCTGCTGCCCGCTGAAGGGTTAAGCCAGCGATTCCGTATCGGGCTGCTGATCATGAACCCCAATTCCAGGCCGATTGCGGTCAGAGGCTTAAGCTATAGTCTGGCGTTAAATGGCATTGAGCTGGCGGATGGGGTCAGTGCCACCATTGGGACCCTGCCAGCCTATACCGAGACGCCGGTGGAGCTGGATGCCAGCACGAACCTCATTGCTGCGCTACGCTTTGTAAACAGGTTTGTCACGGATGATCTCAAGCCGATTGATTATAATTTCAAAGCAAAAATCGATATTGAAGGTTTTGTCCGGCGCCTGGTCTTCGAAGAAAATGGTGAAATACCGGTCAGTATGGAGTAAGCAGACCTTGTGTACCAAACGCGCCAGCCGCTTTCACAGCGGTGCTGGATGCCAGAAAAATCTGGTTGTTAACGAGTGAAACTGGTCAGTCCCTGCAGGCAGTAGGTTAACCTGGCATGCAGACGCTGAAGCCCCCAAAAAAAGAGAACGCTATGCGCTTCATGAAATGGGTATTGGCATTGATAATACTGGTGGGGGTCATCCTCAGCTTCAGCCCGCTGGTCGCGAAATGGCATCTGCAGAACCGGCTGCAGGAGGCCGGTTTCAGTGTTGTAATCAAGCGGTTGGGTGTGGATTTTATTTTCGGGGAAATCAATCTGGCGGGTGTGGAAATCCGCAGCCCCGAGGGCGAGATGTTCAATCTGTACAATGCTGAAGCGAAGATCAGCCTTTGGGCACTATTTCGGCGCGAGCTTCGTATTCGGGCCCTGGATGCGAGGGATGTGCATATTGATCTGCCCATTCTGAAGCGGTTGCAGGGCACACTGCTGTCGAACCGTGTTGACACGTCGCTCTTTGCGCCGAATTCGCCGTGGCAATATTATCTCGGCATTGTGCAGGCCGATAACGTTCAGCTGTGTCGTACGGAGCAACAGCAGTGTCTATACCTGGAGCGGTTCAGCGTGGCGCGCGGCCACTGGCGGACCGGGGATGCCGGATGGCAATTCAGGCACGACCAGCCATTTGTCATCGCCAAAGGGTTTCTGCGGGATCAGTCGAGTGGCAACGCTATTTTTTATCTGGGCGAGCTGCATGTCGCGAAAGGCACATTGACGCCGAACCTGATCCGGCTGGACAACATCAGTTTCACCAATCTGCACCTGGTTGAATCCGCCTTTATGGGCGAACCGGTGGAAACACCCTTTCAGACGCAGATCGGCAGCCTGGCCATCAGTGAACTCGAAGTGGGCGGCGGCGACCGTAATGCCCTGCGACTGGGCACAGTCGTCGGCGATAGCGTCCGTCAGTCGCTCTATAAAAATGCCGAAGGTAAATTGCTGTTTCCCCAGCATCTGAAAAGCTGGTTTCCGGAGATTGAACAGTATCTCGACCGGTTTTCCGAGACGACCCTGAGTTTGGATTCGTTTAAATTAAACGGCGGTATGCTGGCCTGGTTTGATAAATCCGTGACGCCAACGGCACTGGTCAACCTGTCAAAAATTCAACTGGAGATGGGGGCATTCGATACCAGCATGCCGGCCAGCCCGACGCCCCTTTCGCTTAAGGCCAATCTGGGTGAATCCGGTCATCTGGCGGTTGAGGGGTTTGTACATATCGACAGCGAAACGCCGCGGTTCGAGTTGACCGGAAATATCCAGGGGTGGGATGTATCCGATATCTCAGCCTATACCGAGCCAGCCGTCAAAGCGCGGGTGCAGGACGCGATTGTCGACTTCTCGGTCATTGCCGATGCCGAAAACGAAGACCTCAAGATAGACAGCCGCTGGCAGATCACCGCCATGAAGCTCGATACGACCGGCGCCGCCGGACGATCACTGCAGGACGCTTTTGATCGAATCAAAGACCATAACCAGAGTGTAAGTTTCGGTTTGACCTATAATGGCCGCCTGGATGCGGATACCACCACACCGACTTACTTTTTTGGTACCTCCATGGCCGGACTGCTCAAGCGGATGGCAGCGGACCAACCGGCAGCCAGACGCGCTCCGGCACCAACCCATTAATCCATATTAAGTGACCTATGACAGATATCGCTGCACCGTCTGCGGACGAAACTATTCCTCTGAAAAGATTTACCGAAAAAGCCTACCTCGATTATTCCATGTACGTCATTCTCGATCGGGCATTGCCCAATGTCGGTGACGGCCTGAAGCCGGTACAGCGCCGTATCATCTACGCCATGAGCGAACTCGGGTTGAAGGCCGGCTCCAAGTACAAGAAGTCTGCGCGAACTGTGGGCGACGTGATCGGCAAGTTCCACCCCCACGGCGATTCGGCGGCCTATGAGGCCATGGTGCTGATGGCGCAGTCTTTCTCCTTCCGGTACCCGCTGGTGGATGGCCAGGGTAACTGGGGTTCCCAGGATGACCCAAAATCATTTGCCGCCATGCGCTACACCGAGGCCAAGCTGACCCGGTTTTCCGACGTTCTGCTCAGCGAGCTGTCACAGGGAACAGTTGACTGGCAGCCTAACTTTGACGGAACGCTGGATGAACCACGCGTGTTACCGGCCAGGGTTCCCAGTGTGCTGCTCAACGGGACTACCGGCATTGCTGTCGGCATGGCGACCGATATCCCACCGCATAATCTGCGCGAGGTGGTCAATGCAACGGTGCACTTGCTCGGGCACCCCAATGCCACGGTGGCAGAGTTGTGCGAGCACGTTCCCGGCCCTGATATGCCGACTGATGCCGAGATCATTACGCCGCGCAGTGATCTGCAGAAAATTTATGAAACCGGCCGCGGCAGCCTGAAAATGCGGGCGCGCTGGACGCGCGAAGATGGCGCCATCATTGTCACAGCCTTGCCTCACCAGGTGAGCGGTGCGCGTATTCTGGAACAGATTGCGGCACAGATGCAGGCTAAAAAGCTGCCCATGATCGCCGATCTGCGCGACGAATCAGACCATGAAAGCCCCACCCGTCTCGTCATTGTCCCGCGTTCGAACCGGATCGACCTGGACAGTGTCATGAATCACCTGTTTGCAACGACTGACCTGGAGCGCAGTTATCGGGTCAATATCAACCTGATCGGTATTGACGGACGGCCTGGCGTGAAGAACCTGAAACAGGTGCTGGGCGAATGGTTGCAGTTTCGTGTAGAAACGGTGCGGCGTCGCCTGCAGCACCGACTGGATTGGGTCGATCGCCGGCTGCACTTGCTGGAAGGTATGCTTATTGCGTATCTGAATCTGGATGAGGTGATTCATATTATTCGGACCGAGGAACATCCGAAAGACGAATTGATGACCCGTTTTGGACTGACCGAGGACCAGGCGAATTACATTCTGGACACCCGCCTGCGACAACTGGCGCGTCTGGAAGAAATGAAAATACGGGACGAGCAGGACAAGCTCGCCAAAGAAAAGTCAGACCTGGAGGCGACTTTGGCGTCCGAACGGCGGATGAAAAACCTGGTGCGCAAGGAGTTGCTCGCGACTGCAGAGGAGTACGGCGATGACCGGCGCAGTCCGCTGGTACAGCGGGAAGACGCACAGGCTTTCAGTGAAACCGAATTGTTGGCCAGCGAGCCGGTGACGGTGGTGCTGTCTGAAAAAGGCTGGATTCGAGCAGCGAAAGGCCACGACCTTGATCCAGCCAGCCTGAGCTACAAGGCGGGAGACAGTTTCCGTTTTGCGGCGCGGGGCAAGAGCAACCAATTTGCGTACCTGCTGGATTCCACCGGGCGCAGCTATGCGGTGGCTGCCCATCAACTGCCGTCGGCGCGCGGGCAGGGTGAGCCCGCCACCAGTCGCATCAATCCGCCCAGTGGCTCCAGTTTTGCCGGCCTGTTAATGGGTGATGATCAACAGTCGGTGTTGGTGGCCTCGGACGCCGGTTACGGCTTCATTACCTGCCTGGGCGACCTGTTTACCCGGAGTCGCTCGGGCAAAGTCCTGCTGTCCGTGCCGGCGGGCGCAAGAGTGTTGCCACCCTCGGTTATCGCCGACCGGCAGGAGGGGCATGTTGTCGCCGTGGCAAACGACGGGCGTATGTTGGTTTTTCCCTTGACGGATCTGCCCGTGTTAAGTCGGGGCAAGGGGAACAAGATCATCGGCATCACGCCCGCCAGGCTACAGACGCGGGAGGAATTTCTGCTGGCAGTCGTCGTGGTCTCCGCGGAGCAGACCGTGCGCATCTGGGCGGGCAAACGGCATCTGGCGATGAAGCTCAAGGATATGGAGCACTATCTGGGCGAGCGCGGCCGGCGCGGACACAAGTTACCGCGGGGCTTTCAACGCGTCGACAGAGTGGAGGTTGAGCAGTCACGCTGAATAAAGGAATGAGCTGCCGGTCGGGAAAAAAAGGCGTCAAGACTGTAAAATTGGCGCTGAAAGGCGCCTACAGCCGACGCTGAGACTATACACTCTGCAAATTGTATGATATTTGTGTGGCGAGTCGGATGGCACGCCATATGGCGGAACACAAAATGGACGGAAGGTTACGCCGGGCATGGCGGGCGACAGGCCCGGCGTTTGGCTGATGGTGAATTCCTGACGAACAAGGAGATGCGCTATGTTTCGGAAACACGAACGTACCCCTATGTGCTGCAGCATGATTCTGGTGCATCAGCAGACCGGAGAATTTGAGGTGGTAACCCATGACGTCAGTCCGGGCGGGCTGTTTGTCAACCCGATCGCCGCAGACGGCGAAGCGTTGCTGCGTTCTCTGCATGTTGGCGATGAACTGCAGGCGCGCGTGGAAACGCCCGACGATCATGAGGAAGCGCTACCGCTGAGAGTTACCCGGATTGCGCACGACGGGTTCGGACTGACATTCGCCTGATCACCCGGGTCTGGAATCAGCAGGAACTGTGTCACAGATTCAGTGACGCCTTTAGGGCCGACAGCCGCTCTTGTCCCTGCTGCTTGTCCAGTGGTGGCGACGGTTCCTTCGCCACAGCCGGCAGCGCGGGCGTTTCGAGTTCGAGACCCTTCCTGACCTCCTGGCAGATCGCATCGTATTTTTGACGAAAAATCGGAAAGGCGACTTTTTCCGGGCTGGATTGCAGGAAGTACCAGTCGCAGGCCTTGCCGGCGTGATAAACCGCGGGATGGGACCACTGCCACGCGGCTTTGGGCGATGTGGCGCGACACGCCTCAATGTAGGCGCTGTGCGCATCCGGCAAATTGAAGCGACTGGACGCCCGCTCGCAATAATGGATCATCGTGTGCAGCGTGGGTAGAAATTCACTGGTTTCGATTACGGTGCGGGTTGCGCTCAGAATAGTGGGCGCATCAAAGCGGTTCAGCATATCCAGCCAGAGTCGCTTGACTTCATTCAGTTCGGCAGTGTTGCCGAATGCCTTGAGGTACTGGTTGTGGTAATTGAGCCGGAACAGGGTAAACACCTGATTGATGGTGTCTACCAATTCCAGCTTCTTCGCGTCCGAACCCTTTCTATAAGGCCCAGCTGCGGTCGGTGAGTTGTTCGACAAGACTTAGCTCCCTGGTCGATTTATGGGACGGGTGCATCGTGGAACCACGCTGCGCCCAACGTTGTTTGACATATTGCAGGAACTTTGTGTTCCATGACGCGTGAACCTGATTGGTATCGCGCCAATAAATAACGAATTCGGGGATCAGGGCGCGGGCAAAGGCCAGATCGATATTGGCCAGATGCAACACTTCATCCACGTCCGCCGAGGGTCGCCAGTTTTCCGGTATCCTGCGGGGCATGGTGTCGTGCTCCAGGGCCGACTGGTAGCGCAGCCACTGGCGCTGTACATGGTCGCGGAATTTCTTGTTCCAGTTATCCGACATGCTGCCCTGTTCCCGCCAATACAGTTCAAATTCGGGAATGGCGTCTTCGACAAATGATCGGCTGATCCCGGCGTGCAAAGTCAATACCTCCATGGCTTCCGGGCTGGGCTGCCAGTTTCTGGGCATGAGGGATTCGCGGGTCCGGGCATTTTCCTGCGCTTCATGCTCCCGCCAAAGTCGCAGGACATGCTGCATGAACTTGGTGCCCCAGCTGTAGGCGGTGACGCCGCGCTCGCGCCAGTAATTGACAAACTCCGGCACCGACGCGAGCGCAAACTGGGCAGGGATGGCATGCTGGGCGAGGCGGTCAAGGGTCTCCCGATCCGGTTGCCATCCCGGTGCGATCAGGTTTTTTGAGGCAGCTGTTGCCTGAAAGGACGGCACCGAAGTCTCCTGACGCGGCGCGGGAGTTTGCTCCCGCCGGCCATTGAACGCAAATTTAAGCTGCAGGCACTGTATAAACGGGGCGGAAGCCAGCAGGATCAGGCCCTTTTCCCGCAGATTGGTTGCTATCCGCTGGATATCGGCCGGCTGCCAGAATGGCATCAATTCATTGACCTGGTCCTGGGACAGCACAAACCATTCATAATTATTGCTGGCTACGCCGCGCAGATAGCGGGTATAGGCAGTAAGGACGGACAGCATGACACTTTCTTCCAGGCCGATGGTTGCGGCCAGTGACGGATATACCAGGACAGGCGCTTCCGGCATAAGTGAGTTGTTGCGGTTCAGATACGACATTATTTCTTTATATGATTCCGCGCACAATAAAAGAACTCAAGATGGCGGTGGTGTCAGCCAGACTGTTTACGTTAGCATAGCTGCAAACAAAATAAAGCAGAAGCGGCGCCAAATATCGATTGCAGTGTCGCAATTATTCCTTCAACCCTGATTGGCAAGGTCTGCCGGGGCAGATTTTGCGAATTGTATCAATTTTTTGTGACATTATCTGATGTTTCAACCGGATCTCACCCTAGAGCAGGCGTTGCAGTTTTCCCGTTATGATGCCTCGCATCCGCTGGCACCGGCGTCGACATACCCATTCTGGCTGGATGACCGGTTATGGTCGACGGCCGAGCACTATTATCAGGCCAATAAATTCAATTCATCCTACCGTCAGCGTATTGCCGACTGCGCGTCCCCCGCCGAGGCCTGGCGGCTGGGGAATCGGTGGTTTCGGCGCAAACGTCCGGATTTTGTTCAGGTGCGCCTCGTCCTGATGACGCGCGCCCTGTATAGCGTTGTGACACAGCATGCCGAAGTGCAGGAATATTTGCTGGAAACCGGTGTGCGGCATATCGCGGAGACCTCATTGTACGATCATTTTTGGGGAGTCGGACGCGACCAGCGCGGGCACAATCATCTGGGCAGGATCTGGATGGATATACGCAAACGGTTGACGGCTCGCCAGTCTGGAGAACACGATTGAGTAAAAATAAAACAGCGTTTGTTTGTAACGAATGCGGCGCGGACTACCGAAAATGGCAGGGGCAATGCAGTGAGTGCGGGGTATGGAACAGCCTGAGCGAGGTGCGTCTGGGGACGGTAACCGCGAGCAAGGCGCAAGGCTACGCCGGTGAGCTGGGCGGGAAGGTGCAGAAGCTGGCCGAGATTTCCCTCGAAGACCTGCCACGCTTTTCATCGTCGATGGAAGAATTCGATCGGGTTCTGGGGGGCGGATTCGTGCCGGGATCGGTCGTGTTACTGGGTGGACACCCGGGTGCAGGCAAATCGACGCTGTTATTGCAGACACTGTGCGCCCTGGCGCAACGCTATCCTGCGCTTTATGTCACCGGTGAGGAGTCGCTGCAGCAGGTCGCATTGCGGGCACGGCGACTTGAGCTTCCGGTAGAGCAGCTTCAGGTTCTATCGGAAACCAATGTGGACAGGGTCATTGACGCCGGCAGAGCTGTCGCACCGCGATTATTGGTGGTGGATTCGGTACAGGTGATGCACCTGCCTGATATCACCTCGGCGCCGGGGAGTGTATCCCAGGTGCGGGAAAGCGCAGCCGCGCTTACGCGCTTCGCCAAGCAAAGCGGCACGGTGCTGATACTGGTCGGCCACGTGACCAAGGACGGCAGCCTGGCCGGGCCGAAGGTGCTGGAGCATATTATTGACTGTTCCATCATGTTGGAAGGGGGGCATGATTCGCGCTTTCGTACCCTGCGGGGGCACAAGAACCGATTTGGTGCGGTCAATGAGCTGGGGGTATTCGCCATGACCGAGCTGGGTATGCGGGAAGTCACCAACCCCTCTGCCATCTTTCTGCAGCGCCCGGACGAGGTGGCAGCGGGCTCAGTAGTGATGGTGGTCTGGGAGGGCACGCGGCCGTTGCTGGTGGAGATCCAGGCGCTGGTGGATTCCAGCCATGGGGGGCCACCACGCCGCGTCACCGTGGGCCTGGAACAGAATCGGCTGGCCATGCTGCTGGCCGTCCTGCATCGCCATGGCGGCGTCATGCTCAGTGATCAGGATGTATTCGTTAATGCCGTGGGCGGTGTCAAGATCACCGAAACCAGCGCAGATCTGGCATTATTGTTTGCTCTGGTTTCCAGTTTTCGTAATCAGGCGCTGCCCAAGGACCTGGTGGTCTTTGGCGAGGTCGGTCTGTCGGGAGAAATACGGCCGGTACCCAGCGGTCAGGAACGTTTGCGGGAGGCGGCCAAACACGGCTTTCGCCGCGCCATCGTGCCCGCGGCCAATGTGGGCAAGGAAAAGTTCGGATCCATGGAAGTCACGCCCATCAAAAAGCTGGAGGAAGCGCTGGCTTTCTTCTAGTCGCGAATTCGCAGGCTGGTTCTTGCCTGGGTATCTGTCTTTCACTTGTGCGCAGGCCCGGGTTGTGCTGGCCCGGGTTGGTGCGGCTCGATTTGTGCGGCCCGATTTTTGCGACCCGATTTTTGCGAAGAGACGGCCTCAGTCCCATGGATTTCCTGGCACCCATCCCCGGCGAGCGCGGTCGAACAGCACCTGAGTCACGTTTATTCACCTGTTACTGATTTAAAATGTCGACACTCGACATTCAATCACCTGTTACCGTGCGTTCTTTCGCCACGGTCCAGTCGCATGCGTTCGCTGGCGTGCCCCGCCCCGTCAAACATCATTCTTGGAGATCCGTTCAGATGAAATTTATGCAGTTCGATTCCCGTTCCGTGCCCGCCGTGAAGAACGCGCAATGGCCCGGACAGAAAAATCGCAGACATTTCCCTTTGCCAGCCACGGTCTGTCTGTTGGTTACCCTGCTGACGGCGTGCGGCGGTGAGACCGGGGATGCCGGCGGCTCGTTACCGGCGGAGCCGGTTACTGAAAATCCGGTAACCGAACCACCGGAGCCTGACGAAGCGGGCAGTGACCCGGCTCCCGGCGACGTCGATACCGCCGATTTGTTTGATCTTGACCGGATTCTGCAGGTCAGTGTTCAGATGCAGGACGAAGACTGGGACGCGATGAGAGTGGACGGTCGTGCCTATTATCAGGAAATCGGTGCGCCCTGTTTTCCGGGCTATACCTGGTTTACCGGTACCGTGACTATCGCCGGTGAAACCACGGAAGCGGTGTCCATTCGCAAAAAAGGAGGCTGGGGGTCGGTTAGCGATGTCAAACCGTCTTTCAAACTGGATTTTGGCAAGGGCGAGTTTGATGACCGCACGCTGCTGGGCGAACGCCGGTTTACGCTCAACAACAATGTTCAGGACCGGCTGCACATCAAGCAGTGTCTGTCGTATTCCGTGTTTGCGGATGCCGGTGTGCACGCGCCGCGTTGTAACTTTGCCCAGGTGGTCGCCCAGTCAGAGGACCTTGGAATCTTTACCAACGTCGAGCCGATAAAAAAACCGTTCTTAACGCGCAGTTTTGGCAACAAATCGGGCAACCTCTACGAAACACAGCACGCCGGTGCCTTTATTGAATCGCGTATTGCGCATTTTCAGAAAAAAACCAATGAGGACGACCCGGACCGTTCCGAACTGATGGCGGTTGTCGACGCGATGCAGGTGGAAGATGAATTGCTCTGGGACGCCATGGATCAGGTGATCAATATGGATAATTTTATGACCTTTGCCGCGATGGAAGCACTACTGGGTCATGTCGACGGTTTTACCGGTTATCAGAATAATGCCTATATCTATCACAACCCGGATGATAACCGGTTATATTTTATTCCCTGGGGAACCGATCAGACATTTCGTAGCAGTTACATCATCGACCGTACGCAGAACAGCCCCGTCTCTATCTACCTGGGCAGTTCCCTCACTCAGCGACTCTGGCAATCAGCGGAGTTTCGCGAGCGGTATGATCAACGGCTGCGGGAACTGCTGGATACGGTCTGGAACGAAGCCGAGCTTAAAGCGCGCGCCACCCGTATGGGCGAACTGGTCGGTGTGTCGCCCGGTGACATAGAGGGTCTGCACGAATTTATCGACAGTCGCCGTCCGAAGGCGCTGGCTGAAATGACAGGCGAGGCCGACCGCATCGGCATCTGGACGGTATTGCCACCCACCGGTATACCGCCCAGTGAATGTGTGCTTGATGAAGATTGACAGCCGAAAATCCCGCCCGGGGCGCTCAAGGCTTTGGCGGGTTAACACCTTTACGCCTGGTGGCGCGTTAACAGTTCGGCCAGGACCCGGTCCGACGCGTCGGGGTCACCGAGGTTGTTCTCGATCAGGCGGCGCAAATGAATAACGCTGTCCATATCAATACTGATGCAACGAAACCCCAGATACAGATGACTATTATGAATTAGCTCAACCTGCATGGTGATGGACACATCCGGGGACAGGTGGATTTCAATGGCACAGGGCTTTTCCAGGTTAATCTCATATTGTTTTGGTGGCGTCAGTAAAACACCGTTTAGCGAAATGTCCAGCAATTGACTCTTATACTGCCGGTCGGCCTGAATAATATGGGCACCAGTGTCAAAAGCGACCCGACTGTACTGACGGCGATCTTCCTGGGCTGGTTTGGTCGTCATGCAATTTACCTGCTTGAATGGAGGGAACACGCGTCGGCTGTACAAGGTGGCAGGTACAGCGTTGGCTCAACAGTTAACAGTGTAGACAATGGCTATTACCCTGTTACTGCAACAATGGATTGATACGGGCGTGGCAGGGTGGAGGGTTCGGGTTAATCGGGGCAAACAGGATGGCGTTTGCGGAGGCACATTGATGGAGACGGTACATTGATGGAGACGGTATTTTGATGGGGGTGGCGACGCCCGCGCCATCGGTGATGGCGCGGGCCGGGCGCTTCAGCAGAAACACCCCGTTCGCCGGGGGTCACTGTTTGAGGGGCTTGTACTTCATTCGGCTGGGCTGGGCGTTGGCGCCTTTGCGGGCGATAAAATCCTCATGGTATTCGGTGAAGTTGCCTTCAAAGAACACGACGTCGCTGTCGCCTTCGTAGCCAAGTATGTGCGTTGCTACCCGATCCAGAAACCAGCGGTCATGGGAGATGACCAGCACGGAACCGGGAAATGCCAGAATCGCCTCTTCAAGTGCACGCAGGGTTTCCACGTCGAGATCGTTGGACGGTTCGTCCAATAGCAGCACGTTAGCGCCCTGTTTCAAGGTGTTGGCCAGATGCAGCCGCCCACGTTCACCGCCGGATAGTTCGCCGACACGTTTCTGTTGATCGGTGCCCTTGAAGTTGAAGCGGCCGACATAGGAGCGCGAGCTGACTTCATACTGGCCAATGCGCAGAATGTCCTGACCGTCGGATACGGCTTCCCACACAGTGGCGTTGTTATCCAGCGTTTCCCGGCCCTGTTCGACATAGGCAATCTGTACCGTGTCGCCGATAACAATCGTACCGGAATCGGGTTGCTCGCTGCCGTTAATCATGCGAAACAGGGTGGATTTACCGGCACCATTGCCACCGACTATGCCGACAATGGCACCTTTGGGCACTGAGAAACTCAGGTTATCGATCAGCAGGCGATCGCCATAGGCCTTGGAGACATTGTGAAATTCAATCACTTTGTCCCCCAGGCGCTCGCCGGGCGGAATGTAGATTTCATTGGTCTCATTGCGTTTCTGGAATTCCTGGGACTGCATTTCCTCAAACCGGGCCAGACGCGCCTTGCTCTTGGCCTGGCGTCCCTTCGGGTTTTGGCGTACCCATTCCAGCTCGGATTTCAAGGCCTTCTGCTGGGCGGCTTCACTGCGGGCCTCCTGCTGCAGGCGTTTTTCCTTGGCTTCCAGCCAGGACGAATAGTTGCCTTCATAGGGAATGCCGCGTCCGCGGTCCAGTTCGAGAATCCAGCCGGCGGCGTTGTCCAGGAAGTAACGGTCATGCGTAATGGCAACGACAGTACCGGAGAAGTTCACCAGAAACTGCTCAAGCCAGTACACCGATTCAGCATCCAGGTGGTTGGTCGGTTCGTCGATCAGCAGCATGTCGGGCCGCGACAGCAGCAGTCGGCACAGGGCAACCCGACGCTTTTCACCACCGGACAGTGTGTCGACCGGCGCATCCCAGGGCGGAAGGCGCAGGGCATCGGCGGCTACCTCCAGCGTATGTTCGAGATTGTGCGCGTCCCACGCCTGAATAATGTCTTCCAGTTGTCCCTGGCGCTTCGCCAGGGCATCAAAATCCGCATCGGGCTCGGCGTAGGCGGCGTAAATCTTGTCCAGCTCGGCAAGCGCATCAACCGCCTCCTGCATGCCTTCTTCCACGTTGCCGCGCACATCCTTGTCCGAATTAAGCTGTGGTTCCTGTGGCAGGTACCCCACTTTAATGCCGGGCATGGCCCGCGCCTCGCCCTGAATATCGGTATCGACACCCGCCATGATGCGCAGGAGCGTGGACTTCCCGGAGCCGTTCAGGCCGAGCACGCCAATCTTTGCGCCCGGAAAAAACGACAGGGAAATATCTTTCAGGATTTCCCGTTTGGGTGGCACGATTTTGCCTACCCGGTTCATGGTGTAAACGTATTGCGCCATAAGGGCGTCACCTCGACGTAATTTTCGCTGGTGGATGGGCTGCCAGCCGGTTCGGCAGTACGCGGCGCAGAGTAAACAGTCCTGCGCTGAATTTCAATTGCCTGGCAGCCCGGTCCCGTCTGGTGACGCTGGTGTGACTTTCATTTGCCGATTAGTAACTGTTCAGCTCGTGTCATAACTGTTCAGATTGCGTCCAGATTTGTTCAGAGCAAGGCGAAAAAGGTGAGTTTGCTGGTGTAAGGGAGCATTTTTTAACGCAGCTATGGGCAAATCGGGGCGAGAGCTGAATAGTTACGCCGATTATTCGCCAGTGCTTTGGTGTACAATGCTGCCCTCTATTGACTGCTGAATACTGCTTGAGGAATACGATGTTTGATAAATCATTAACCATCGCCGATTTTGATCCGGAAATCTGGCAAGCCATACAAAATGAAGGTGTACGCCAGGAAGAGCATATCGAGCTGATCGCGTCTGAGAATTACGCCAGCCCGCTGGTGATGGCCGCGCAGGGGACCAAGCTGACCAATAAATACGCGGAGGGCTACCCCGCCAAACGCTATTATGGTGGCTGTGAGTTTGTCGACCAGGCTGAAGCCCTGGCCATTGAGCGGGTCAAGCAGCTGTTCGGCGCGGACTACGCCAATGTGCAGCCGCATTCCGGTTCCCAGGCGAATTCAGCGGTCTACCAGGCCCTGCTGAACCCGGGAGATACCGTGCTGGGTATGAGCCTGGCGCATGGCGGTCACCTGACGCATGGCGCCAAGGTAAATTTTTCCGGCAAGATGTACAACGCGGTGCAGTACGGTATAAACCCGGACACCGGTGAAGTAGATTACGACGAGATCGCCGCGCTGGCCCGGGAGCATCGCCCCAAAATGATCGTCGCCGGCTTCTCGGCCTACAGTCAGGTGCTCGACTGGCAAAAATTCCGCGAAATCGCCGATAACGCAGGTGCCTGGCTGATGGTGGATATGGCACACGTGGCCGGGCTGGTGGCCGCCGGGGTATACCCTTCACCGGTGCAGATCGCCGATGTGACAACATCGACCACACATAAGACGCTGCGCGGCCCCCGGGGTGGCATTATCCTGGCGAAAGCCAATGAGGCACTCGAGAAAAAACTCAATTCGGCGGTATTTCCCGGCGGCCAGGGCGGCCCGCTGATGCACGTCATTGCGGCCAAGGCGATCAGCTTCAAGGAAGCCATGAGCGAGGATTTCAAAACCTATCAGCAGCAAGTGGTCCGCAATGCCCAGGCCATGGCCGGGACTTTTATCGAACGCGGAATCCGCATCGTGTCCGGCGGGACCAGGAACCATTTAATGCTGGTGGATCTGATTGGCAAGTCCTACACCGGTAAGGACGCGGATGAGGCACTGGGCAGCGCTAACATTACGGTCAACAAAAATGCCGTGCCCAATGATCCACGCTCGCCATTTATTACCAGTGGTCTGCGCGTCGGCACCCCGGCGGTGACAACGCGCGGCTTCGGTGAGGCCGAGTGCGTACAGCTGACGCACTGGATGTGCGATGTGCTGGATAGCCTGGAGAACGATACAGCCGAAGCGGTCATTGCCGATGTCAAAAGCAAGGTGCTGGAAATCTGCAAAAAGTATCCGGTCTATGGATAATCTCCTTATTTTGGCTTAATAACGGAGAAGCCTGTGCATTGCCCGTTCTGTAGTGAAGCGGACACCAAAGTGATCGACTCCCGACTCGTGGCGGATGGCGGCCAGGTGCGCCGGCGTCGGGAGTGTTTGAGCTGCCACGAACGGTTTACGACATTTGAAGTGGCAGAATTACTGATGCCAAAGGTCGTCAAACAGGATGGCACCCGCGAGCCGTTCGACGAGCAGAAGTTGCGTAACGGTCTGTTGCGGGCGCTGGAGAAACGGCCCGTGAGCGTGGAGCAGATCGAAACCACGGTCAATCACATCAAACAGGCAATACAGGCAACCGGCGAGCGCGAGATCAAGTCGCTTTATGTGGGCGAAAAGGTCATGGCGGCCCTGCGCCAGCTGGATGGCGTGGCCTATGTCCGGTTCGCCTCGGTCTATCGCAGTTTTCAGGACATCAGCGATTTCCGCCAGGCTGTGGATCATTTCGAGCGGGACCCCGATCAATGACCGGAACCAGGCCGTGAACCGTAGCCCTGTTGAACAGCATATGGGTCAGGCACTGGCGCTGGCGCGTCGAGGGCTATATACAACAACGCCCAACCCGAGAGTCGGCTGTGTATTGTTGGGTAGCGATGGCGAATTGCTGGCGGAAGGGTTTCATGAGCGGGCGGGCGGACCCCATGCCGAGGCGATGGCGCTTGGCCGTGCCGGCGCCGCGGCCCGGGGCGCTACTGTTTGCGTGACGCTGGAGCCCTGCGCCCATCAGGGGCGCACAGGGGCCTGTTGTGATGCGCTGATCGCGGCGGGTGTAGCCCGGGTTATCTATGGGATGCAGGATCCCAATCCTTTGGTCGGCGGCCAGGGTCTGGCGCGTTTGCGGGCCGCCGGGATTGAAGTGATCGGCCCGGTGCTGGAAGATGACTGTCTTGCACTCAATCCGGGTTTTATAAAGCGCATGACCGTCGGTTTGCCCTGGGTACGCTGCAAAATGGCCATGAGTCTCGACGGCCGTACCGCCATGGCGAATGGCGAAAGCCAATGGATCACGGGCCCCGAGGCGCGCACAGACGTGCAGCACTGGCGGGCACAATCCTGCGCTGTGGTCACCGGCATCGGCACCGCCCTGCATGATGACCCGCAACTGAACGTACGGGACAGTCGGTTGGCCGAGCGCCAGCGTCAGCCTCTGCGCGTCCTGCTGGATACCCGGGGACGGGCAGCCCCGACACTTCGACTGTTTGAAAACGCTGCCAGCACAGTCTGGGTAACCGGTGAGAATAGTGTTGTCGCGCCAGAAGAGGTAGAGCACTGGTGTTTGCCTGCGGATGACGGTCACATAGATCTGTCGGGCTTATTACGCAGGCTGGCAGATCGGGGCTGTAACGAGGTTTTGCTGGAAAGCGGGCCGACGCTGGCCGGTGCCTTTCTGCGGGGCGGACTGATTGATGAACTGATCGTGTATATGGCGCCCAAATTGATGGGTAGCCTGGCCCGGCCGCTTTTTGACTGGCCGCTGCACACGATGCAGGAATGCATGTCACTGGATATCCGGTCGGTGACACCGATTGGCCCGGACTTTCGTATCATGGCGCGCCCAGGCACTGATCATGTCCGTTGAGGCTTTGCTGTTATGCATCGGCGCAGGGCCAGGCTGGACCTGTCGCCAGGCTCGGTCCGGTTGCGGTTAGCGTCGCAAGCCGCCAGGGGAATCGTTGGAGTTATTCATGTTTACCGGAATTATTGAAGCTGTCGGACAGGTGACCTCGCTGACAAAAATCCAGGGTGATCTGCGGGTGGGCATTCGTGCGTCCGCGATCGATTGGAGTGCCGTGGGGCTGGGCGACTCGATCGCGACCAACGGGGTGTGTCTGACGGTCACCGGGACGACAGCGGATGGTTTTACCGCTGATGTGTCGGTGGAAACGCTGGCCCATACCACGATAGGCGGCTGGCAGGTTGGGCAGCCGGTCAATCTCGAGCAGGCGCTGATGCCCACGTCCCGTCTGGGAGGCCATTTTGTCAGTGGCCACGTCGACGCGGTTGGCGAGGTTATACAGCGCGCCCGCGATGCCCGATCCGAACGGTTTACGTTGCGTGCGCCGGCGGAGCTGGCGCGGTATATTGCGCACAAAGGCTCGATCACGGTCGATGGCACCAGCCTTACGGTGAATGCGGTCACTGGCTGTGATTTTGCGCTGAACATTGTCCCGCATACCCTCGATCACACCATTATCGGGCAGTATGCCGTGGGTAGCCGTGTCAACCTGGAGGTCGACCTGATTGCCCGCTATCTGGAGCGGCTGTTGCAGCCGGACCTGCCGCGACCGGCAAACCTGAGCGCCGCCTTTCTCGCCGAACACGGCTTTATCACGTGAGGTACCTGTGGATCTGAACACCACTGAAGAACTCATTGAAGACATTCGCCAGGGGCGGATGGTTATTCTAATGGACGACGAAGATCGCGAAAATGAAGGCGATCTGGTGATAGCTGCGGAGAAAATTTTACCGGAGCATATTAACTTTATGGCGCGCAATGCGCGTGGACTTATCTGCCTGACGCTGACCGCACCGCGCTGCAAGCAATTGGGCTTGCCCCTGATGACGTCGGAGAATCTTGCGCCTCACGGCACCAATTTTACCGTGTCCATTGAAGCTGCGGCTGGTGTTACCACCGGTATCAGTGCCGCAGATCGTGCGCGAACCGTGCAGGTAGCTGTTGCGCCGGATGCCGGGCCGTCGGACATTGTGCAGCCCGGACATATCTTTCCGATCATGGCGCAACCCGGTGGTGTACTGAGCCGGGCAGGGCACACCGAGGCCGGATGCGATCTGGCCCGACTGGCCGGATTTGAACCGGCCGCGGTGATCGTGGAAATTATGAATGACGACGGCACCATGGCGCGACGCCCGGACCTTGAGGCATTCGCTCGCCAGTTTGATCTGAAAATCGGTACCATTGCAGACCTGATTCAATATCGCACTGTCAACGAGCGCACGGTGCAGTGCATTAATGAACGTTTAGTGCAGACTTATTATGGCGAGTTCACGCTTAAAACCTATCGCGATACCGTGATGGGAGAGCATCACTTTGCCATGATAAAAGGCGAAGTTGACCCCCGACAGCCGATATTGGTGCGGGTGCACGTCGGCAGCACGGCACGCGATATTCTGGGGTTGATCAACGTCTGTGAAACCGAGAGCAAGCGTCCGTGGACGTTTCACGCGGCCATGGCGCGCATCGCACGGGAGGGTGCGGGTGTTCTGGTTTTGATCGGTCACAGTGAAAGTTCGGAAGAAATCGAGGAGAGCATCGACTGGCTGTTGACCGGAAAACAAAGCCAGCCTCGCTCCAAGCTTGTCTACAAGGAAGTCGGTACCGGGTCCCAGATTCTCCAGGATCTCGGTGTCCAGCGTATGCGTCTGCTAAGCGCGCCATACCGGTTTAAGGCGATCTCGGGTTTTAACCTGGAGGTTGTCGAATATCTGGAAAATACCTGTAGAGAAGAGTAGGGCCTTTCGGTTCGGGCTCTGGCAATAATCCTGTTTCCCCCCACTGACTCTGGCCGGGCTGGAGTGGTTTGGCCGGCGGGGAATGGCTGAACAGTAACAAATGCGGAAAATTAACATGCGAATAATTGAAGGCAACTTTACACAGGCGCAGGGGCGTTATGCACTGCTGGTCAGTCGCTGGAACAGTTTTGTGGTGGACCGCCTCAAGGAAGGCGCCATTGATACATTGCTGAGACATGGCATCGCGGACGACCAGATCGACATATACTATACACCGGGATCGTTTGAGTTGCCGCTGGTTGCCAAACGGATCGCGGCCAAAGGCGAGTATGCGGCTATTGTTGCACTGGGCGCCGTAATCAGGGGCGGCACGCCGCATTTTGAGTATGTGGCAGGCGAATGTACCAAAGGACTGGCGCAGGTGTCCCTGGAAAGCGGTATGCCCATCGCGTTTGGCGTGCTGACAGTTGATACCATTGAGCAGGCGATTGAACGCGCCGGCACCAAGGCAGGTAACAAAGGTGCCGAAGCGGCGATTACGGCCATCGAAATGGTGTCTCTGCTCGGTCAAATCTAGTGCCGAATGAATGGCTCCGTCATTGTCGACCTGCGACGTTGAGTCATGACGCATGTGGCGCCTGCTGAAAGTGCCGCGCATTTGGCTACTGGCTTTTCTGCAATGATTCATCCGTGTCATAACCGTACGGGTTGCGTCCAGATTACTAATTTTTTGTAACTATTCAGCTCGTGTTGTAACTGTTCAGATTGCGACCAGATTTGTTCAGAGCAAGGCGAAAAATGTGAGTTTACTCGTGTAAATGACCATTTTTTAACGCAGCTATGGGCAAATCGGGGCGTGAGCTGAATAGTTACATTTTTTTTATCGTATCAAGAGAGTTGTACAACATGCTGGTTACACCATCGCATCGTTCCAAAGCACGTCATTTCGCTATGCAGGCACTGTATCAATGGCAGGTGACCGGTAACCCGTTGAAGGCTATCGAAGCGGAGTTTCACGCCGATAATGACATGTCCAAGGTGGATGTGGCGTATTTTCACGAGCTGGTGCATGAGGTCCCCCGGCATTTGGCCGAGATCGAGACGGACTTTCTGCCCTTCGTCAATGATCTGACGCTGGAGCAGATCGACCCGATTACACTCGCGCTGCTGCGGCTGTCCTGTTATGAAATGCGCTTCCGTCTTGACGTGCCCTATAAAGTTGTCATCAACGAGTCCCTGCGGCTGTCTAAAAAATTTGGTGCGACGGACAGCTACAAGTTTTTGAACGGCGTGCTGGATCGGGTCGCGACCCGACTGCGTAGTACAGAAATGCGGGCGCGCGACTAGGGTCTGTTGACGTTTCATCATCATCATCACCACTGCTGGCGGCCATTTTTTCGACTGGCCTGGCAGAAGAAGCGTGGTGTGGTGGTACCAAATAAGCGACTGATAACGACGCCAGGCGGAAAAATGGTCCCAGCCCTTCAGGCACAACAGAGGCGATGATGAAACGTCAACAGACCCTAATGGACGAGTTCGGCCTGATCCGTCAATACTTCGCACGGTCGGGAGCCAGTGAAGATGTTCTGGTCGGCGTCGGTGATGACTGCGCGGTATTGCGGTTGCCGATGGGCCGGCATCTGGCCGTATCAATGGATACCATGGTGCAGGGGGTGCATTTCCCTGAAGATACGCCGCCCCGGCATATTGGCAGCCGTGTTCTGTGCGCCGCGCTGAGCGATCTAGCCGCAATGGGTGCGCAACCACACTGGTTTACACTTGGGCTGACGCTGCCGAATGCCGAACCAGAGTGGCTATTGGCGTTCAGTGACGGCTTGTTCCGGATTGCAGAACAGTATGAATGCAGTCTGGTGGGCGGCGATACAACACGCGGCCCGTTGTGTATATCGGTGCAGGTGCACGGAAGTGTCTCACCGGACGGTATATTGCGGCGCAGCGGCGCCAATCCCGGGGACGTGATCTATGTAACCGGACAGCTCGGTGATGGCGCGGCGGCGCTGGCGCTGTTGTCCCGCAAGCTGACCGTGGCACCATCGTGCCGCGACTATTTGATGAACCGGTTCTACAGCCCCGCGCCCCGGATTCAGGACGGTCAGTTGCTGGCCGGTCTTGCCTCCAGCGCTATCGATGTCTCCGATGGGTTCTATCAGGATTTACAGCATATCTGCGAAGCCAATGGTGTCGGCGCCTGCGTGGACCTGACACGACTGCCGATGTCGGATCATTGGACCCGGTACGCCGATGAGGACCAATGTATTGAGTGGGCGCTGACCGGCGGTGATGACTACGAACTGTGTTTCACTGTACCCCGCGAGCGCACAGCGCAGTTGGAGCAGCATATCCGTTCCGGCCGGATAAGCGCCACCGCGGTTGGCAAGATAGTAGAAAGACAGGATATAGTGCTTGTTCGTGAAGGACGTCCCTATTCATTAAAAAACCGGGGGTTCAAACATTTTGGCCACTAAAAATCCAGCGTTCGGCGAGCTGCTACGACACCCGGCCAGTTTTTTTGCCTTCGGTATGGGTTCCGGTCTGGCTCCGGTTATGCCGGGCACATTCGGCACTGTAGCAGCGCTGCCCATCTTCTGTCTGTTGCGGTTGATGCCCCAGGCAATGTATCTCGCCACCCTGGTCATAGCGTTTCTGGTGGGTATCGCATTGTGCGATATCGCCTCGCGACGGCTGGGGGTGCACGACCATGGTGGTATTGTCTGGGACGAGTTTGTGGGTCTGTGGCTGGCGCTCGCCTTTATTCCGTTTGAGTGGCCCTGGATACTGGCCGGCTTTCTGATTTTCCGCGCCTTTGACATGATCAAGCCCTGGCCCATTAGCTGGCTGGATAAACGTGTACACGGGGGGCTGGGGATTATGCTGGATGACATCCTTGCTGCACTGGCGACCATAGCTTGCCTGGAAGGCATTCGATTTATTCTTTAAACCAAGTAAGGGTAGTGTCAGTGACCGTTGAATACGTGGAATCCTCAAAATTACCGACGCCCTGGGGTATGTTTGAAATGCATGGGTTTGCCGAAGCGGGCAAAGACAAGGAGCATCTGGTGTTGACCATGGGGCGTGTGGACGACGGCGAACCGGTGCTCACCCGCCTGCATTCCGAGTGTCTCACCGGCGACGCACTGTTCAGTTTACGTTGTGATTGTGGCGCCCAGCTCCAGGCCGCCATGCATCGCATCGCCATAGAGGGCAGGGGAGCGATCTTTTACCTGCGTCAGGAAGGGCGGGGTATCGGTTTGATCAACAAGATCCGGGCTTACCATCTGCAGGACAAGGGTGCAGACACCGTAGAGGCGAACGAGCAGTTGGGATTTGGCGCCGATATGCGTGATTACACGATTTTGACACCGATGTTTCGGCATCTGGGAATCAGTCGGGTCCGCCTGATGACCAATAATCCCCGGAAAATCCAGGCATTGCAGGCATTACACATCGAAGTGGTGGAGAGACTGGTACACGAAACCGGGCGCAATCCACACAATTTACATTATCTCGCTACCAAAAAAGGCAAGTTGGGGCATCTTCTGGATGACAGTTAACCGGTCGCTGGCCCGCTGCAGCTGGCCTGAGGTTGCGGTTTAGACAGCGACAGGCTACCGCGACGTCAGCAGGCTCGGGTCGTTGCGGGCTGATTTTTTTCCAATAGCTTGAGCCGCTGGTTGATCTGGTGTTCGATGCCCGCAAGATCGAGATCGACAGAGGCAAGCTGGGCTTTTCTGTCGGCATGTTCGATAAAAGTATCTGGCAGCCCAATCTGCAAGACTGGATTGACAATACCCGCTGCCGCCATGAACTCAGTGACCGCCGAGCCGGCTCCGCCGGCGATACACCCTTCTTCTAGCGTGACAACCAACTGGCAGCCGCCTATCGCCGATTTAATCAATTCTGTGTCCAGTGGCTTTACCCAGCGCATGTCGCAGAGCGTATATCCATATCGGCGAGCGACGTCCTGAGCCTCGGCCAGCAGGACACCGAAGTTCAACAGGCAGACCCGGGTACCCTGCAGCAGCAACCGGCCCTTGCCCACCGGCAGCGGGTCAGATTTGACCGCAATAGGTACACCAGTGCCGATACCACGGGGATAACGAACCGCGGCAGCGCCACTGTGCTGATAGGCGGCGCTCAGTAACTGATAGCATTCGTTTTCGTCACTGGGTGCGGCGATGGCCATGTCCGGAATGCAGCGCAGAAAAGCCAGATCAAATGCCCCCGAGTGCGTCGGTCCGTCCTCGCCAACGACGCCGGCGCGATCTATGGCAAAAGTGACGTTAAGGTTCTGCAGGGCAACGTCGTGGATCAACTGATCATAGGCGCGTTGCAGGAAAGTAGAGTATATGGCCACCACCGGTTTCTGACCCTCGCAGGCAAGACCCGCCGCCAGCGTGACCGCATGCTGCTCTGCAATAGCCACGTCGTGGAACCGGTCCGGAAATGCTTTGCTGAACTCTACCATCCCGCTTCCCTCACACATGGCGGGCGTAATGCCGACCAGTAAGGGGTCCTGTCGAGCCTGGTCGCAGAGCCACTTACCGAAAACGGCCTGGTATTTTTGCCGTGGCAAGCTGGCGGCTTTCGGCTTGACCGATGATTTGGGTTCGATTTTATTCAGGGCGTGATAGCCCACCGGGTCCCGCTCGGCCGGGGTAAAGCCCTTGCCTTTGGTTGTTATGACGTGCAGCAGTTTCGGGCCTTTGAACTCCCGGAGACTGTTCAGGTCATGAGTCAGTCGGTTCAAATCGTGGCCGTCAATGGGGCCAATATAATAAAAGCCCAGCTCTTCAAACAGGGTGCTGGGTGAAACCATACCCTTCATATGTTCCTCGGCCCGTTTCGCCAGTTCGCGGGCGTGGGGCAGGTTTTCCAGCATTTTTTTGCTGCTTTCTCTCAGGACGCGGTAAAACTTGCTGGCCCAGATTTTGGAGAAATACGTTGCCAGCCCACCGACATTGGGCGAGATAGACATATTGTTGTCATTCAGGATAACCAGCAGATTGGCGCCTGTATGAGCCGCATGGTTTAACGCTTCAAAGGCCATGCCGGCCGTCATGGCACCATCGCCGATGACAGCCACTGTCTCCCGATTGATACCGCGCGCTGAGCTGGCCAGTGCCATCCCCAGGGCAGCACTCATCGAAGTGCTTGAATGACCGACGCCGAAGGTGTCATAGGGGCTCTCACTGCGTTTGGGAAAGCCCGCCAGCCCGCCCTGGGTACGGATCGTGTGAATCTGGTCACGACGGCCGGTGAGGATCTTATGAGGATAAGTCTGGTGACCTACGTCCCAGACGAGGAGGTCATGGGGCGTCTCGAATACATAATGCAACGCAATGGTCAGCTCGACCACGCCCAGTCCGGCACCAAAATGTCCGCCGGATTGACCCACACTGTAAAGCAGAAACTCACGTAATTCACAGGCGAGCTGGGGCAGCTGTCGACGCTCCAGCTGGCGCAGGTCAGCGCCGCCGTTGATCTGGTCGAGCAGGGGCGTGAGCGGGCGCGTTTTGGGGATTTCGTCAAACATACTGAATCGGCTTACTGTAGCGTTCGGATAACCCGCTATTGTATTGCGGTGTGGGTGCCTTGGAAAGCGGGCAGGGCAAAATTTAACCGAACCTGGAACAGTCCACACGAAAAAAACGGGCATCGTCCAGGCGGAGCATGGTCAGACAGCCGCCCCAGATACAGCCTGTATCCAGCGCAATGCGATCGTCCCGTGAGGTTTTGCCTTCGAGTGCTGCCCAGTGGCCAAACAGCAGACGATGGTATCCGTCGCCCTCGGGGCGATCGAATTCGAACCAGGGGCGCATGCCGGGCGGGGCATGACTCGCGCTTTCCTTGGCCTCAAAATCAAGTAACCCGTCCGTGCCAATAAAACGCATGCGGGTCAGATAGTTAACAATGGCGCGCAGGCGTTTGTTGCCGCTAAGGGCGTTGTCCCACTGCACGGGCTTGTTGCTGTACATTTTGCGAAGAAACTGACCTATACGGGGCCCGCGCATGATGTTCTCGACCTCATTGGCATAACCGGCGGCCTGATCCAGCGTCCAGATATGCGGGATACCGGCATGCGAGAGAACATAACGGTCGCTCCGGTGCAGCAGCGGCTGACGCCGCAACCACTGGATCATCTCTTCGCCATCCGCCGCATCGAGCACATCTGTAATGGTGTCCTTGCTGGTAATTTTACGCGCACCGTAGGCAATACCCAGCAAATGCAGGTCATGGTTACCCAAAACAGTGACTGCGCTGTCACCAAGTGCCATTACAGTACGCAACACCTCGACATTGTCCACGCCCCGGTTCACCAGGTCGCCGGCCAGCCAGAGCTGATCCCGGGATGGACAGAATTTCACATTATCCAGTAGTGTCCTGAACGGACCCGCGCATCCCTGTATGTCACCGACGGCATAGATAGCCATGTGTTCAGTGCAGTCTGTGTGGAGGCACCAGCGCGAAAGCTGGAATGGGCGCGTCAAACTGTTCGCCATCCGTGGTACGCATTTGATACGTGCCGGTCATGGTGCCAGTTTCGGTGGCCAGGATCACGCCACTGGAGTAACTGTAATTGCTGCCGGGGGATATGACCGGCTGTTCGCCGACGACACCCGTGCCCTGAACTTCCTGCACTTCACCATTGTCATCGGTAATAATCCAGTGACGGCTGATAAGCTGGACGTCTGCCGAACCATTGTTGGTCAGGGTGATGGTATAGCCAAATACGTAGCGCGCAGCCAGCGGTTCTGACTGCTCCTCGAGAAATCGTGTTTTCACTTCGATGGCAATGCTTTTATTCAGGGTGCTGATGTCCGTCTGCATGATCTGGTTCTTTTAGGCTGCTCAAAAAGTTCGCAATCATAACATAGTCTGATAACGATAGATCCTCCGGGCGCAGACCGGGATCGATTTGCAGAGACCGCAACTGGTGTTCGTCCAACAGTGCGCGCAGGGTGTTGCGCAGGGTTTTACGGCGTTGCTGGAAGGCCGTTTTGACCAGTGTATCCAGCATGGCGTGATCATCGACAGGATTTGCCGGCTGTGCCAGCGGCGTCAGGCGGACAATGGCAGAATCCACTTTGGGCGCTGGGTTGAAACTGGCCGGCGGTACTTCAAACAGCATCTCGACGTCACAGAAATACTGGGTCATGATGCCAAGTCTGCCCCAGGCTTTTTCACCCGGTGAAGACGCCATCCGGGCCACAACTTCCTTCTGCAGCATAAAGTGCATATCGGTGATGATGTTCCGGAAGTCGAGCAGGTGGAAGATCAGGGGCGTGGAGATGTTATACGGCAGATTGCCAACAATTCGGAGTGGCTGCTGGTCATGAGCCAGGGTACTAAAGTCAAATTGCAATGCGTCGCCCTGATGGATGGTCAACCGGGGAAACGCGCTGGAAAAGCGGGCCTGCAGGATGGGAATCAGGTCGCGGTCCAGTTCGATAACGTGCAGGTCGGGGCAGTGTTGGAGTAACCCTTCGGTAAGCGCCCCCTGACCCGGCCCGATTTCGACCAGCGTCTGTCCGGTTCCTGGCCGGATGCTCCACAGCAGGCGCTGAATGATGTCTTCATCGATCAGAAAATTCTGACCAAACCGTTTGCGGGCCCGGTGCGGTGTGATGTTATCCATGATGAGCGTATCTACTGTTGTGAAAGGTCCGCCGGGCAGTGTCGGGTCCCGGCACTGGAAGCACGGATTTATACCGATCGTCGATCGGTCGTCATTTCCAGTGCAACCCTGAGGGCATAATTGAGGCTGCCTGAATCGGCGACGCCGCGGCCGGCCAGGTCGAGGGCAGTGCCATGATCCACTGAGGTTCGCACGAACGGTAAGCCCAGGGTTATATTGACGGCGTTGCCAAACCCCCGGTATTTCAGCACGGGCAGGCCCTGATCATGGTACATCGCCAATACCGCATCGGCCTGTTCGAGATTGTGCGGCGTGAAGAGTGTATCAGCGGGCAATGGGCCTCTCAGGTCCATACCGAGCCGCCGGAGCTCCTCCAGCGCAGGCTGAATCACCTCGATTTCCTCGCGGCCGAGATGCCCGCCCTCACCGGCATGTGGATTCAGTCCGCAAACGAGGATCCGGGGCTGTGCAATGCCAAACTGTTGCTGCAGGGCCTTGTGCAGAATGCCCAGTGTACGGGTAAGGTCTGCAGACGAAATGGCATCGGGGACCGCCTTGAGGGGGATGTGCGTGGTTGCCAGTGCCACCCGCAGGCCTTCGGTCGCCAGCATCATCACAACCTTGTCACAGCGGGCGAGTTCTGCAAAAAATTCTGTATGACCGGAGAATGGGATGCCGGCATCATTGATAACGCCTTTATGTACGGGGCCAGTTACCAGGCCGTCCAGCGCCTGCGTCAGACAGTGACTGGCCGCGTGTCGCAGTGTATCCAGTACGTACCCGGCATTGGACGTGTTCAGTTCGCCGGGTACGACAGCCCGCGCCAGGGAAACCGGATAAACGCTGAGTCGTGTATTTCCGGACGGCGATGGCGTACCAGGTGCATAGGTCGCGAGCTCAAGTGGCAGTTGCAGCCGTTGTGCTGTGGCGGTTAGCAATGCCGGGTCGGCAAATGCAACCAGTTCACATGCCGGGAGTGATTGCTGCGCAAGCTGCACCAGCAGTTCCGGCCCGATGCCTGCCGGTTCACCCGGCGTTATTGCCAGTCGTTTCATTAGATTTTTATATCGATATAGGCTTCGTCACGCAGTTCGCGCAGCCAGATTTGCAGTTCGTCCTCAAAGCGACGGCTGGCAAGAATGCGGGCTGCCTTGTCGCGCAGTATTTCCTCTGATATGTCTTCCTGACGACGATCGTCCACTTTCAGCAAATGCCAGCCAAACTGACTGCGAAATGGTTGGCTTATGTCGCCGGTTTCGGTTTGGGACAGGGCTTTTTCAAATTCAGGTACGAACATACCTGGTCGACTCCAGCCGAGATCGCCGCCGGACAGTTTGGAGGCAATGTCTTCAGAGTGCTTTTTGGCCATTTCGGCAAAGTCAGCGCCATTAATAATCTGTCGGCGAATATCTTTCAAGCGGGTTTGCGCTTCTTCATCGCTGAGAATGGCCGACGGTTTGATGAGAATATGTCGCGCCTTGCTTTGCTGTTGCACCTGCTGGGAATCATCCCGTTTGTCCATCACTTTTAAAATATGAAATCCGGCCGGGCTGCGCGCGGGCTCGGAAACCTGTCCAATCTCAAGCGTGGGCAGAATCTCGGCAAACAGGCTGGGGAGGTCGTTGGTTTTGCGCCAGCCGAGATCACCGCCTTGAAGGGCGGCCGGGCCGTTGGATTCCGCGATGGCCACCTCCGCAAAGTTGGCACCGCGCCGGATCCTCGTTACCAGTTCACCGGCTTTTTTTTTCGCAGCTTCCAACGCGTCGGCATCCGGTGATTGCGGCAGGGCCACCAGTATGTGGGAAAGCCTGTATTCGGGCGAAATCCAGAATTGCGCGTCGGCCGACTGCAGGAAATTCTGGATTTCCAGCGGTGATATGTAAATGCGCTGCTGAACCATTCCCTGCTGTATCTGCTGAATCGTGATATCGCGGCGTAATGTTTCCCGCAGCTCCGTCATGGATATGCCGTCCGCGGCCAGCTGCCGTTGAAACGCTTCCGGGCTAAGACGGTTGGATACCCGCACATTTTCGATGGCCTGGTTAACCTGTTCATCGGTAACCTTGAAGCCCACTCGCTCTGCCACCTGCAGTTGCAGCTGCTCGCTGATCAGATGATCAATCACCTGTTGTTGCAGAACCTGTGTGTCAGGCAATGTCATTTTCTGCGCTGCTGCATGTTCAGCTACCTGTAAAATCCGCTCGTCCATTTCAGATTGCAATACAACATTTTTGTCCACGATCGCAATGACTTTGTCCAGCGGCCGTTCCGCCGACAGGGCGCTGACGGATGTAAAAATTGAAAGTGCAAATACCCAGAATTTCAATGGCTTCATAATCACTGCTTTTGTAACTCTCTGAATAATAGGTGTCGCAGACCTGAATGGTGCGAAACCTGCGAAGGTCGGCTGATTATCAGCGCGACCGGAATGTTGGTATATGTTCCTGCAGTAATTGCCTCACCCGTTCTCCCGAACTGGTCAGGCCCTTAAGGTCCACCTCGAGGAAGATACCGTTGTCATAGTGGCGATCACTGTCATTCACCAGTTCCGCCAACTTGCTGTCCAGCCAGCGACGTGCCATCACCCGCAAACGATAGCAGCAATCGTCATATTCGAACCCGATAAAAGTATCGAGTTCCCGGCTGCTTTCCAGGTCATAGAACAGACGACCGAACAATTGCCACTGTGCTTTCAGCGGGAAGGTCGCCACGGCATCCAGCTGATCCATGGGGACTGATGTCGTCGCCAGCGGATCTTCTCTTACGTAACGGTAACCCAGGCTGAAAAACCGCTTGCGAGCGTCATTGTATGCCAGTCCGGTGCTGGCCCGCATAATGCGGCTATTTTTTGGATTGAACAGCCAGTCGCTGGTTACCCGCCATTCATCATTGAGCTGGCCGTAAAACTGCGCCGCCAGATCGGATTCCTGGAGGGTCTGGGTCTCGCTGGTTTCGCTGAGGGTCACCCGACGGTCCTGAAAGTAATGCACCTGTCCCACGCTCAATTCCATGCGCGGACGCTGGCGCAGCTGGTCCATCCATTGTCCGGTTATGCCAATCGTCAACTGATTTGCATCGTCCAGTCGGTCCCGGCCGATGAAACGCCTGTCACGAAACAGCTGGTGATAACTGAAGGTCAAAGGCGTGGTATCAAAATTGACATCGCGTCGCACACCCAGATTCGGGTCAGCCACATCATACAGGTCGCTGTGGTCGGTGTAGTTTCGGTAGACATAAAAAATGCGCGGCTGGAGAATCTGCTGGCCTGCGTTGCGTTCGAACACCAGTCCCGCATCGAGGCTGCCATAGGTAGTGGCCAGCGCCGGTGAACTGTCGGCATCAGCTCGGAGATTGCCTTCATCCAGCTGGTAGGCCAGCGCCTGAACGCCAGCCTTCGGACGGACAAACCCCCATGATCGTTCCCTGCTCCAGGTGACGGCATAGTCGGCAAAGACGCGGCTGCCGGTTATGAAAGTATCGTTTTTGTGAGTGAACTGGGCATACTCGTGGTCCATTGCCAGGCCCCAGGTGTTCCATCGATAACGCCCCTGCGCCTGTATTCGGGGCAACTGGCGGTAGGCCGGTTCCAGGTCCGCCAAAAGGTTTTGATATGCCTGGGCGCGGACATTGAAGTGCCAGTTCGGAAGCCGCAACCCCAGTGCCGCCCTCTGTGTAAGAAACGTGTTATTGACCACGTCGAAGCTGGCAACAGACAGGTCACGGAAGTAGTCAATATCGCTGGCGCGGGTGTATTCGATGCCTGAATACCAGCGACCGTAGGCTTCGCCATGGTGGTCCAGGTTGACCAGCCAGCGCTTTTCGTCCTTGAACGGACGCAGAACTTCCTCGCTGTATCCCTCACGTTCAAGCTGGTCCAGATCAGGGTCGGCGCCACCTTCGTCTTTGGGCAGCCATGCCAGATTGAAAACATTTTCGGCATAGCCACTCAGATGCCGAAATTCGGTTTCCAGCATCATGCCGTGGCCGCCGGCATAGCGCGGTGCGATGGTTGCATCGTAGTTCGGTGCAATGTTCCAGTAGAACGGTATGGTGATATCCGGGTGTCCATCATTGCTGGCCACACTCGGAAATAACAGCCCGGACTGGCGCTCGGAACCGACCGGAAAGGTAATGATTGGTGCGTAGAGTACCGGAATTTTGCCAATGGTCACCCAGACATTGCGTCCATAACCCTGCATGGTATGCGGGTTGACCCGAAGCCGGTCACCGCGGATCTGCCAGGTTTCCTCGAATGGCTCGCAACTGGTTATTCTGCCGTTTTCCAGGCTGATGACGCCGTTGGATAGCTGTTCAATCCGCTCAGCGCTGCCGCGCAGGTGGCTTTCGTGAAACACAAATTCGCCACCGCTGAAGCTGGCCTCATTGCCTTGCATATTCACCTTTGCGCCGGAACCTCGCACGAGCAGTCCGGGTTCGCGGATGACTACCTGTCCATCCAGTTCTGCCGTTTCGATTGACTGGTCGTAGGTGATGGAATCGGCGCGCAGCAGCCTGGAACCCTGACGAATGTCGACATTGCCGTCGAGACGGATCATGGTTCCCGCCTGGTGAGCGGAATCCGAGTCAATATAAATCGGTGAAACCGCCGGGTCTTCGAACGCCTGGCCATGACTGGAGAGCGGATCGATGTAGGTACCGCGGCACGCCGGACCCAGGTTCAGGCGTTGCTGGCGGTTGAGTTTGTGGACCGGCACCCAGTCATAGCGTTCGCTTACTGCGGTGGGGATGTTAAGGTCTTCCTTCGGCGCTTCTCCGGCAGCGATAGCGGATGATCCGAGCAATGCCCATAATGGCAGGTTGACGGTCCTGAATAAAGGTATTGGCATGGAAGATTCTTTTGTTATGTCCGGGAAATCCGGTAAACACGGAACAGCATCGGCAGCATAATTGGCCGGTAAAAGGCAGAGCGATTGTAAAGGGGACGCCTGCGGAATACTAGGGTCTGTTGACGTTTCATGGGCACAACAGCGGCGATGATGAAACGTCAATAGACCTGGGGCAGCGGTTCGAACCGGGCCGTTACGCCGGCTTGGGCAGATAGTCGTAAAACCCGTCGCTTTTCATGTAAAATCACGGTAACCCCTTACCTTTACAGGAAATTCCTAAATTGATGATGACTGCAACCGGCGCTGAGCTTCGCAACTGGGTTGATTCTGTCTGGCCTCAGCTACAGCTGATGGGTTATGCCCTGAAACCGGATTTCCACAAAGTCGGGGACCGGGTACCGCAATGGCAGGCATTACCCGGCGATGCCGGGTTCCGTCGCTATTTTCGGCTGTCCTGTGAACCGCCCCTGCTGGCGGTTCATGCCCCGCCGGATACCGAAGACAGTCAGGCATTTATCGACATTGCCCGCCTGCTCCGGGAAAGTGGCGTACTGACCCCGCTGGTGCTCGTCGACGATCTGTCGCGTGGGTTCCTGATCATTGAAGACCTGGGTGGGACCTTGCTGCTGGATGTTCTGCAGGCGGAAAACGCGGATGCGCTTTATGCCAGCGCACTGGAATCACTTTTTCGTATTCAGACATGTCAACTGGACTACGCGGTTTTCCCGCTCTATGACAGCGAAAAGCTGTTGCAGGAGATGGCGCTGTTCAGGGAGTGGTTTGTGCATCGCCTGCTTCGGATTTCTCCCAGTATTGCGGAAGACCGAATGCTGGACGATCTGTTCCAGTTACTGGCGGGTTCGGCCGTCGAGCAGCCGCAGGTTGTCGTGCACCGGGATTATCACTCCCGGAACCTGGTCCATCGGGAAGGCGGGTTGCCTGGCGTTATCGATTTTCAGGACGCCGTTATTGGTCCCTGGACCTACGATCTCGTGTCACTGCTCCGGGATTGCTATATCACCTGGCCACAGCAGCAGGTCCATCAGTGGGCACTGAATTATGCGCGTCTTGCACAGCGCGCCGAGCTGGTTCCGGCCTGCGATGAAATGCAATTCCTGCGCTGGTTTGACCTGATGGGATTGCAGCGCCATATCAAGGTGCTGGGTATTTTTGCGCGCCTGTCATTGCGTGATGGGAAGCACCGCTATCTGAATGATCTTCCGACAGTGATGCATTATGTTCTGACTGTCGCCCGACGGTATCCTGAATGCGCCCGTTTTGTGCAATGGTATGAAGCGGCATTGTTGCCGCAGATCGAAATGACCGATTGGTATGAGGTCCGCACATGATGGCGATGATTCTGGCTGCGGGCGAAGGTCGACGCATGCGTCCACTCACTGAATCAATACCCAAACCGCTGCTGGCGGTCGGCGGCACTCCGCTGATCGTCTGGCATATCAACCGGTTACGGGATGCCGGCTTCACCAGGATTGTTGTCAATGTGGCGTACCTGGGTGATCAGATTGTCCGGGCTCTGGGCGACGGCGCGCAATGGGGGGTCAAAATTGCGTTCTCTCGCGAAGTGCAACCGCTGGAAACCGCTGGTGGTATAGCGCAGGCTTTGCCCTTGCTGGGGAATGAACCTTTTCTGCTGGTCAACAGTGATATCTGGACGGATTACCCCCTTCAAAACCTGCGGCAAAAGCGGCCGCAATCCGGTGGCGCCCATCTGGTTCTGGTGAATAATCCCGCCCATCACCCAGAGGGCGATTTTGCGCTGGATGGACGCAACCTGATTACGCAGGATCGCACGCTGGCACGCTTCACCTACAGCGGCATCAGCGTGATTCAACCGCAAATGATCCGTGCCTATCCGCGTAAGCGCGAGCGTTTTCCCCTGCTGGAGGTGCTCGAATGGGCGATCGCACGCGAGCAGGTATCCGGCGAGCTGTATGGTGGAGAATGGGTGGATGTGGGAACCCCGGAACGTTTTAACCACATCAACAGCGCATGGGATCTTCGGTAGGGCGCGATAAATGGCCTGCGATTGGCTACCCGGCCGGGCGGGAACCGGCGGTCAGCCAGGCAACAGCGTCGGCTTCCTCATGAAAAACCCGCATATTGTAACCGGCGTTGTGGTTGAGGGTTTCCAGAAATTTGTGGGTTTTATCGTCACGGCGGGTGATTGTCGCAACGCGCGTCCCCCGTCGAATACCCATGGCTGCCATATCCTGGTTGACGAAGTGAAAGTTTTCTCCATAGCCCAGCGTGTTATAGGCTTCGCGCACGTCAGTGAGATAGCAACGAATATTCGTTTCATGGCCCAGAGTGTCAAGCGCGATGCAGAAATTACGGGCAACGACGGCGTCAATGGCGCCGGTAATACGGCAGACCAGATACTGCTTGTCTTCGGAGACGTTTAATTGGTAGCTCATGTCAGCCTCGGTTGATTGATTTACGATTACGGCACCGCCGCACCCGAGACGCCGGCGGCCCGCGAGCCGTCTGCAGCGGGCGGCAAGTGTCGCGCTATGATCAGGCTGTATCGCCTATACTGGGATTTACCGACTAATCCGTGCTATCAGGGAGCCAGAGTATGCCACCGGAGTATTACCAGCCGCCAGCGTCGCATGAAAATCATATTCGGCTGATGTTGATTGGACTTACAGCATTCTTCGCCGTCATCGCGCTGATGGCAATACTGTTCTTTATTTTCGCTTCCCGACTCGCGCAGGTCATACCCTTCGCAGCAGAGAAGCGTTTTGTTAAGCCTTATGAAAATCTGGCCGAACGGTGGTTTGCCGGGGAGACGGATGCGGAGACCGAAACCATAGAGCAGTACCTGCAGTCGCTCACAGACAGTCTTGCTGTCACCATGGGTATGCCGGCGGACCATGAGGTTACGGTCCATTACCTCGAAGCGGATGTGTTCAACGCGTTTGTTACGCTGGGTGGTCACTTATTTGTATGCCGGGGGCTGCTCAAGGAAATGCCGGACGAAAACGGTCTGGCGATGGTCGTGGCGCACGAGTTAGCGCATATCAAAAACCGCGATCCGGTTGCGGCGATGGGGCGTGGACTGGCGATGGCCCTGATGTACGCATTTGCGACAGGTGACTATTCCGCTGGAGCGGATATCGCGTCGTTCGGTGGTGAACTCGGTATTGCAAAGTTTTCACGGGATCAGGAAAAGGCGGCGGATCTGGCTGCGATACAGGTTATTCAGCATCACTACGGCCACGTGGGTGGATACGACAGCTTTTTGGATTTTGCGGCCGCGTCCGCTTCGCCGGGCGAGAATAAAGACGTTTCGGAAAATGCGACGTACTACGGCGGGCTGTTTGACTCGCATCCGGCCACCATGGACCGGATCGAGACGCTGGCGGCTCGGGTAGCGGCGCTGGGCTGGACATCCGGTCCGCGAACGCCATTGCCCGAGGATGTCAAGGCCGCGCTGCGCCAAAGTGAGCTCAGTGAGACGCCTTGATGGGCAGCCCCTGTCCGTCCTTGAAGCTGCCGGTGACGATGATGATGAAATCGATCAGGGTCCAGATACCCAGTCCGCCGAAAGTCAGCAGCATAAGAATGCCGGTTCCGATTTTGCCTGCGTAGAAACGGTGTATACCGAACATGCCGACAAAAAAGCAGAGCAGCACTGTCGGAACAAACCCCTTTTCACTTACTGTTAAATCATTCATGGATCGTATTTCCCTGGATTCGTTGGCCTGGATAACAAACAATGCGGCCTTTGCCGTCCTTAAAGGACCCGGTAAGGAGCATTATGGTAATAATGAAGGTGTGTAAACCGTCAATGACGAAGAACAACGCCGCCCAGCCCAGCTGACCGGTGAAGTAGAAGTACAGTGTCAGCACCATCAATGAAAAGTCAATGATGCCTTCGATATAGCGTCCCAGATAGAAATGGTGGATGCCGGCTACGCCAAAAATGCCCGAAAGACAAACTGCCACGACGTAACTTTTATCGGAGGGGGGTGCAACCATGAATATTCCCTGTCACAACGCAAAGAGGTTCCACGGAAGTATAGTCAGTGAACCGCCACTACTCAATAGTGCGGCCGTCTGAAGTTTGTCCCGATGAAAAAACTTGCATATCGGGACGATAGCCACTAAAATCCGCCGCCCCCAATTAGCCAAAGTCAACTGGCTTCTCCTTGCCTTACCGCCGCCGGCGGGAGGCTAATAACCCGTAAGGAGCTACAATGCGTCACTACGAAATCGTGTTCCTGGTTCATCCGGACCAGTCAGAACAGGTCCCGGGTATGATAGAGCGTTACACCGCCGCCGTAACAGGCGATGGTGGCAAGGTGCATCGACTCGAGGACTGGGGCCGTCGTCAAATGGCCTACAGTATCAACAAAATCCATAAAGCGCATTACGTCATGATGAATGTCGAGTGCACAGAAGCTGCACTGGAAGAACTGACCACCAACTTCCGGTTTAACGATGCCATTCTGCGTAACATGGTCGTGCGAATGGATGAGGCGGTGACTGACGAATCGCATATCATGAAATCCGAAAACGAGAACCGTGAGCGCAAGCAGCGCGCTGATCGTCGTCAGGAAGAATCGAGCCGGGTTGAGTCGTCCAGCAACGAGGACACTGAAACCGACCTGGAAGATGCCGAAGCCGAGAGCGAGGAGGAATAATCATGGCCCGTTTTTTCCGTAGAAGAAAATTTTGTCGTTTCACCGCTGAAGGCGTCAAGCAGATCGACTATAAAGATCTGGAAACACTGAAAGCCTATGTATCCGAGACGGGTAAAATCGTGCCCAGTCGTATTACCGGTACCAAAGCCCGATATCAACGGCAGCTCTCCACTGCAATCAAGCGTGCTCGTTTTATTGCCTTGCTGCCTTACACAGACAGTCACGAGTAAGGGGTCGCACGATGGAAGTCATATTGCTTGAAAAAGTCGGCCGACTGGGTACTGTCGGTGACAAGGTCAATGTAAAAGCGGGCTATGGCCGCAATTTTTTGCTGCCACTGGGCAAGGCCATATCGGCTACGCCTGACAATCTTGCTGCGTTTGAAGAGCGTCGGGCCGAGTTGGAATCAGCGGCTAACGAGAAGAAAAAATACGCAGAAACCCGCGCGGCCAAACTGGCCGAAATGGTTGTTACACTCAGCGCAAATGCGGGTGACGAAGGTCGTCTGTTTGGCTCGATTGGCGTGCGGGATATCGCTGACGCCATCACAGCAGCTGGTGTGGATGTGCAGAAGTCCGAAGTAAAACTGCCCTCCGGCACACTGCGTGAAGTAGGCCAGTACGATATCGATCTGCAGCTGCATGTCGATGTGGTGCAGACCGTAAAAGTCGTCATCGAAGCGCAATAACAGGCCTGTTCCACGCGAGTGGAACCTGTACAATGAGGCACGCCGGGCAACCCCCTGCGTGCCTTTTTTATGGGAAACCCTATGTCCGACTTTGATTCAGCGCCGTTCGAAGATTATAGCGATGTGTCCCCCGGGTTTACGGATGAGCAGATTCTGCCGCACTCCATTGAGGCAGAACAGTCGGTACTTGGTGGCCTGATGCTGGATGCCAGTCATTTTGATGCTGTGGCCGAAGTCGTCGGCAGCGCCGACTTTTACAAAGCGACCCATCGCCAGGTTTTCACAGTCATGGCCGATCTGCTTGAGCACGAGCAGCCGATAGATGTTATCACCGTATCCGAAGAGCTTAGCCGCCGCGGCGAGCTACAGGCGGTCGGCGGCCTGTCATACCTGACCGAACTGGCTTCCAATGTTGCCGGCAGTACCAATATTCCCGCCTACGCACGCATCGTGCGCGAGCGTTCCACCCTGCGTCAGCTCATCAGTGCCACGACCGAAATTGCCCGTGCGAGTTACAATCCCGGTGCACTCGGTGCTGACGACCTGTTGCAGATGGCAGAGAAAAAGCTGCTGGAAATTTCCGAAGACCGGCCCAAGGAGGGGGGGTTCAGTGATGTAAACGCATTATTGCGCGCGGCAGTACAGCGGATTGATGTGCTGTTTCGTTCCGACAGCGACCTGACTGGTGTTTCAACGGGCCTGACAGAGCTGAACCAGCGCACGGCCGGTTGGCAGCCCGGAGAGCTGATTATTCTGGCGGCGCGCCCGTCCATGGGTAAGACTGCCCTGGCGCTCAACTTTGTCGAGACAGCCCTTTTTACCCAGAACAAACCAGTGTTGGTGTTCAGCCTGGAGATGCCGGCTGATTCCCTGATCATGCGCATGCTGTCCTCCGTAGGGCGTATTGACCAGGGCAACATACGCACGGGCAAGCTGACGGAGGAAGACTGGCCCAAACTCGAAGCCGCAGCCCGAAAGTTAAAAGACAAGCGGCTGTATATAGACGATACCGCGGGGCTGACGCCCCATGAAGTACGTTCACGGGTGCGTAAAGTTACCCGGGAGCAGGGCAAGCCCGCACTGATTATGGTTGATTACCTGCAGTTGATGCATGTGGCAGGCAGTACCGAAGGCCGCACCCAGGAAATCTCCGAGATTTCCCGCTCCATGAAAGCATTGGCCAAAGAATACGAGTGCCCGGTCATCTGTCTTTCCCAGTTAAACCGGGGCGTCGAATCCCGCCCCAACAAGCGTCCCATGAATTCGGATCTGCGGGAATCCGGCGCCATTGAGCAGGATGCAGATGTCATTCTGTTCATCTATCGCGATGAATACTATAACGAGGAAAGTCAGGACAAGGGCATCGCAGAGCTGATCATCGGCAAACAGCGAAACGGGGAGATTGGCACCTGTCGGGCAGCGTTTGTCGGCAAATACACGCGCTTCGAAAACCTGGCACCTGAATATATGCAAGGCGGCCAGGGCTGATGAATCGCCAGCAGGCTCTTGAATCATGAAAATTTTTCATCACATCGATGCATTGCGCGCCCAATTGGCGGGTCACCGGGCCAACAACCAACGCATCGGTTTTGTTCCGACCATGGGCAATCTGCATGCGGGACATCTGGCACTCGTTGACACCGCCAGGGCGCAAGCCGATGTGGTGGTTGCCAGTATTTTTGTAAACCGGCTTCAGTTCGGGCTAAATGAGGACTGGGATAAATACCCGCGCACTTTGCCGGAAGATACCCTGAAGCTGCGCAGTGTCCAGTGTGATTACCTGTTTTGTCCGGAAGAACAGGAAATGTACCCCAACGGCATGGATCAGCAGGCGCGCGTTATTGTGCCGAGCATGGCCGGTATTCTGTGTGGTGCCAGTCGTCCCGGGCATTTTGATGGTGTAACCACCGTGGTGACCAAGCTGTTCAATATCGTGCAACCCGACTTCGCTGTATTTGGTCGCAAGGATTATCAGCAGTTGGCTATTATTCGACGCATGGTCCAGGATCTGTGCATGCCGGTGGAGCTGGTCGAGGGCGCCATCGTGCGGGAGGCCGATGGGTTGGCGATGAGTTCCCGCAACAGCTATATACTGCCTGAAGAACGCCCCCGGGCCGTCCAGCTGAATCGCAGCCTGAATTGGGTCTGTCAACAGATTGCGGCCGGAGCGCGGGATTTTATCGCGCTTGAAGCGCAGGCGGCCCGGCAGATCGAAGAAGCCGGTTTTAAACCGGATTACGTAACCGTCTGCGAAAGTCACACGCTCAATCCGGCGGCGCATGACGATTGCCAGTTAACCGTACTGGGCGCCATGTATTGCCAATCCGCACGGCTGATTGACAATGTTTCCGTTCATCTGCGGTCTAAATGACACGGCTGCGAGCCGGGTCCCGGTTGAGGCGCTGTCGATGTCGCCGGTTAGTCGGGGTGGGTGGCGTAAATTCCCGCATAAATCCATAGGATATCGGCTAAAATGGCGATCTGTGATATGAGCGAGGCGTACATGCAGATTACACTTTTGAAAGGCAAGCTCCATCTGGCACGGGTTACCCAGGCAGAACTTTGGTACGACGGCTCCTGTGCCATCGACAGTGACCTGGCAGAACTGGCCGGGTTGCGGGAGTTCGAGCGGATCGACATCTATAACGTCGACAACGGTGAGCGTTTCACGACCTATGTCATCCTGGCGGAAGCGGGCTCCGGCACGATCTCAATGAATGGTGCCGCCGCCCGCAAGGTTCAGGTCGGCGATCGGGTCATCATCGCGGCCTATGCCAGCTTCAATGAAGAGGAAGCGGCTGCCTTCAAACCAGGGCTGGTATATCTTGGCGACAATAATGTGGTTGAGCGCACTTCCAACACCATTCCCGTGCAAACCCGCTGATCCCCGGGTTGATGGTAAGGTAGCGGCACCGCCCCTATCATAGACTTAATTCAAGCGCTGCCAATTACGTTATCATGTCCCATTAACAATAATAACCGGAGGGGCATATGTCCGAACAGCACCTGTATTCCGTAAACCCGGCGATCGCCCGTCGGGCACTGGTTAATGCAACCCAGTACAAAAACCTCTATCAACACTCTATTGAAGACCCCGAGTCCTTCTGGGCAGAACAGGCAGGCAAGTTTTTGACATGGGATGCTCCCTGGACGCAGGTACGCGACTTTGACTTCACGACGGGCGACGTCAGCTGGTTTGCCGGCGGCAAACTCAATGTGACCACCAATTGCATAGACCGGCACCTGCCTCATCGCGCCGATCAGACGGCGATTATATGGGAAGGCGACAACCCCGACATCGATATCGCCATTACCTACCGGGAGCTGCATCGTCGGGTGTGCCGGCTGGCCAATGTTCTTAAGGCCCACGGCGTAAAAAAAGGTGACCGGGTCTGTATTTACCTGCCCATGATACTCGAAGCGGCCTATGCCATGCTGGCCTGCGCCCGTATCGGGGCAGTGCATTCCGTCGTATTTGGCGGTTTTTCGCCCGAAGCGCTCAAGGACCGGATTCTCGACAGCGACTGTCAGGTGGTGATTACGGCAGATGAAGGTTTGCGTGGCGGCAAAAAAATACCGTTGAAACGCAACACCGATCTGGCGCTGGAACAGTGTCCCGATGTCAGAACCGTTCTTGTCGTTCAGCGCACTGAAGGTGAGATCGACTGGAAAGAGGGGCGTGATGTCTGGTACCACGATGCCATTGCTACCGTCGCAGACACCTGTCCAGCCGAGATCATGGACGCTGAAGACCCACTGTTTATTCTGTATACATCCGGTTCAACCGGAAAACCCAAGGGCGTGCTGCATACGACCGGGGGGTACCTTCTGCAGGCAGCCATGACACACAAATATGTGTTCGATTATCAGGAAGGCGCCATCTACTGGTGCACGGCTGATGTGGGATGGATCACCGGGCATAGCTATATTCTTTATGGGCCGCTGACGAACGGCGCTACCACACTGATGTTTGAAGGTGTGCCGGTATACCCGGGGCCGGGTCGGTTCTGGGAGATCGTCGACAAACATCAGGTTAATATTTTCTATACGGCGCCGACGGTTATCCGGACGTTAATGGGCAGGGGTGATGAACCTGTTAAAAACAGTACCCGTGAATCATTGCGGTTACTGGGTACCGTAGGTGAACCGATCAACCCGGAAGTCTGGGAGTGGTTTCACCGCGTGGTGGGTGAGGGGTATTGCCCGATTGTCGATACTTGGTGGCAGACCGAAACCGGCGCTCACATGATTACACCGTTGCCTGGTGCCACGGACATGAAACCGGGGTCCGCTACAGTACCGTTCTTCGGCATAGAGCCCGCCATTCTCGACAACGACGGAAAAGAAATCGAGGGTCCAGGAGAAGGTGTTCTGGTGATCAAATCCCCGTGGCCAAGCCAGATACGGGGTGTTTACGGCGATCATCAGCGTCTGATTGACACATATTATAAACCCTATCCAGGGTACTATTTCACAGGAGACGGTGCCAAACGTGACGACGACGGTTATTACTGGATCACCGGCCGTGTCGATGATGTTCTGAATGTCAGCGGTCATCGACTGGGCACGGCCGAAATCGAAAGTGCGCTGGTTATTCACCCACAGGTGTCCGAGGCTGCAGTCGTGGGCTACCCCCATGACATCAAGGGGCAGGGCATCTATGCTTATGTAACACTGATGAGCGGGACAGCGCCCAGTGAAGCGCTGCAGCAACGTCTGGTGCAATTGTGTGTCGATGAAATTGGCCCCATCGCCAAACCCGATATCATTCAATGGGCTCCCTACCTGCCCCGTACACGGTCAGGTAAGATTATGCGGCGAATCCTTCGTAAGATTGCCTGCAACGAAATAGACACCCTTGGTGATACTTCTACCCTGGCAGACCCGTCGGTGGTTGATGACTTGATTGCCAATCGTATTAATCGTTAAGAAAGCCAGCCAGGTAACCATGCCGAAGCGGGGCTTCATTGGATTTTTGGAATTTAAGGAAAACCTGTGAATAAAATAGACATAGCTCGAGTGTCACCCGAATTAAGCCTGAATGTCCTGTCGCAACTGGAAATTGCCCGTCTGGCAAAGACAAGTGACAGCAGTGTATATGATACTTTCCGCCGTTGTGCACTGGCGGTATTGAATACTGGCGAAGAAACCGACAGCGCACAGGAAGTGCTCGATCTGTATGCGGATTTTGATATTCAGGTCATTCAGCAGGAGCGCGGCATCAAACTGGAAATGCAGAACGCGCCGGCTGTGGCGTTTGTCGATGGAGAAATGATTCGCGGCAATCGCGAACACCTGTTTGCCGTGCTCCGTGACCTGATCTACATCAATGACGAATTGAAAGAAAACCGGGATATCGATTTTAATACGTCGAGCGGTATCACCAATGCTGTCTTTCATGTGTTACGTAACGCCGGTGTACTGAAACGCAATAACGAGAGCAACCTGGTCGTTTGCTGGGGCGGACACAGCATCAGCGACGTAGAATACAAGTACTCCAAAAAGGTTGGTTATCAGCTCGGCCTGCGCGGTATGGATATCTGCACGGGCTGTGGGCCGGGCGCCATGAAAGGGCCCATGAAAGGGGCCACCATCGCGCATGCCAAGCAGCGTTTGCGCGGGCGCTATATTGGCGTGACCGAGCCTGGAATAATTGCAGCTGAATCACCCAATCCAATTGTCAATCATCTCGTGATACTTCCCGATATAGAAAAGAGACTGGAAGCATTCGTGCGACTGGGGCACGGTATTGTGGTGTTTCCGGGCGGTGTCGGAACGGCAGAAGAAATTTTGTATATTCTGGGAATATTGCTTAACCCGGAAAATCGCGGCATACCCTTTCCGTTGGTATTTACAGGGCCCAAATCATCAGCCGCCTATTTTCAGCAGATACATGATTTTATCGGCGTTACAATCGGGCCGGAAGCGCAGCAGCTTTACCGGATAATCATTGACGACCCGGAGGAGGTTGCGACGTACATGTATTCACAGTTGCATCGCGTGCAGTATTACCGGCGCATGTCACACGATGCGTTCTACTTTAACTGGGTCCTGAAAATTGCTGCGGATTTCCAGCACCCCTTCAGGCCAACCCACGAAAATATGCGGCGTTTGAACCTGCATCGCAACCAGCAGTCCCACGAACTGGCGGCTAATCTGCGACGGGCGTTCTCTGGAATCGTCGATGGCAACGTAAAAGAACACGGAGTGAAGGCGGTTGCAGAAAAAGGGCCCTATGAAATTAGCGGGGCGCTGGATGTGATCGAACCGCTGGGCGGGTTGCTGCGTGCTTTTGTCGAGCAGAAACGGATGAAAATTCCGAGCAAGGAATATACGCCCTGTTACCGGATAGTGAGCTGAGCTGATGTCCGATGAGGATTCGTTTCGGCAACTGCTGGGTGATGAGCCTGTCACGCCGGTAAAAAGCGAAAGCAGAGTCACTATCAATCCGGGTAAAATTGATTCCCGCACACTGGAAGAGCGCCGGCAGGCGGCCGCTGCGCTGGATATCGTAACCAGCGATCCGCTTGCTGGCGAGCCACTGGTGATGTTGGAGCCCCTGAGTCTCGTCAGCTTCAAGCGGCCCGGCGTCCAGAATGGCGTGTTCCGGAACCTGCGGCTGGGTAAATACAACATCGACGCCCGCCTCGATTTGCACGGGCTTGGTGCGGAACAGGCCCGCCGCGAGGTATACCGGTTTGTTCAGGACTGCATGGCCAGTGACGTCCGGGTGGCGCTGATTACCCATGGCAAAGGGCTGGGGCGAGAACAGCCGGCCTTGTTGAAAAGCTTTGTTGTCCACTGGCTGGAGCAACTGGATGAAATTCTGGCTTTCCATACGGCATTGAAGCATCATGGCGGGTATGGTTCCACTTACGTACTGTTAAAGAAAAGCGATAAAAAGAAACAGGAAACCCGTGAGAAACACAGCCGCCGGGAATAAACCACTGAACTTCACCCCGATTGGCATTGTGCGTTCATGCTTCCGGGACAAATTCGGTGTGCCCAGACAGGCAGGGCTGGCGCCTCATACGACCGGGTCAATCTGCATCAGCCCGCCGTTTCATGTGCGCGAGGCCTGGACCGATCTGCTGCGCTGTTCGCATATCTGGGTACAGTTTGTTTTTCATCAACAGAAATCCGCCGACTGGAAGCCTCGTGTCAAAGCGCCCCGGCTGGGCGGCAATAAAACACTCAGTGTGTTCGCGTCACGGTCACCCAACCGGCCAAACGCCATCGGACTGTCAGCCCTGGCGCTGCGCGATATTCGTTTCGGTGTGGATTGCACACAGCTGGAGGTGACCGGCCTGGACCTGGTCGATGGGACGCCTGTGCTGGATATCAAGCCGTACGTCCCGTACGCGGATTGCCTGCAACAGGCGCGCAACGCCTGTGCATCCGGACCGCCGGCAACAATTGCGGTTGAGTTCAGCGCGGCGGCAGACGATTTTCTCGTCCGTCGGGAAGCCGTGGGAGAGAGGCATTTGCGCGTCGTACTCATCGAAATATTGCAGCAGGACCCGCGGCCTGCATACCATGCAACAGCAGGGAGAGTTTACGCGATGCGATACGACACTCTGGAAATACGCTGGGTTTGCGTAAGCGGTGCCATTGGTGATCACATTCGCGTTGAAGCCATAGAGCAAACCCATTCGAGCTTATAGGTGATTTGACTATTAGTTGGGTGCGTGTTATACCTCGGTATCCGTGCCGGCCCATACTGAACGTTGCCAACGCGTAATAAACTTATGGTTCTGATTCGCATCGTCATTGTTTTTCTGCTGAGTGGCATCTGGGCACAGGCTGCCCTCGGACGGCAATGGAGCGAATACCAGTCAGAAAACTTCACCATCTACTCGGATCGCAAGCCGTCTCAGGCGCGCACTATCCTGGCCGAATTCGAGCGTTATCACGACGTGGCCGAGCGCATCATGGGCCTGACGGATCGCAACCCTCTGGAACCGGCCCGCATATTCCTGTTTGCTGATCAGAAAGCCTATCAGGCGCTTGAGCCGGACGGACAGGTTATGGGTTTCTATCAGGAAACCGTGACTGGCCCACGCATGGCAGTCAGCGCCGGGTCCAGCCTGACCGATGTCAGTCTTATTCTGTTCCACGAATACGTACACCATTTGTTACGCCGCAAGCATGCCGACCGTATGCCGCTCTGGTATGACGAGGGCTGGGCAGATTTTCTGGCCAATGTCGATATTGATAAAGACTCGGTGCTGGTGGGCAAGGTGCATCCGTGGCGAATGGCAGGGCTGTCAGAGCGTCTGTTACCTGTGTCCGAGCTATTGCGTCCAAAGCTCGAATCACCCGATCCGGACTATTGGGGTGCATATTACGCAACGTCCTGGTTACTGATGCATTATCTCAATTTGGGGTATCTGGCCGGTGGAGAAAAACACAGCGGGTCGCTGGCGCGTTACCTCCGTGCATGGCAGAAAGGCAAGGACCCTGTGATAGCCTTCGAGCTTGCCTTCGATATGAAGACTTCTGCGATGGATGAACGGTTGCAGCGTTATATTGCCAAACACAGCTGGACCGGCTTTCGAATTCAGAGCGATATCTACCGTGGGTCCATTCAACAGCGTCGCCTGTCGCGTAATGAAGTGGCCTATCTGCTGGGCGATTTGGCGTATCAGGCCGGTCAGCCCGCCCTGGCACGCGCTTACCTGCGCAAAGTCGAAGCGGAGGACGTTTCGGTCGCCAGGGCGATGGCGCTGCGCGCAGTCATCGAAAGTCAGGATGGACAGATACCGCTGGCAAACCATTACATGAAATTTGCCATGGAAAAGCAGCCGGATAACCCGTTTGTATTGACCAGCGCCGCACAGATCAGCTGGAATAATCTGGTGCGCCTGCGTAACGCCGACCCGATTTCTGCGCGCATTATCGCCGGGCGGGTCCGGGATCTGGCCCGTCTGGCGCTGGCCCGGGACCGTCGCAACACAGAAGCCATGCGTTATCTCTGGCGGGCGGAGCGCCAGCTCGGTAATCATGCGGAGGCACTGGAAACCATGCTGACCGCCTATCGGGCCCGGCCTACCGATGTCCGTATAAACTTCGAAATCGGCAGTTATTTTGCTGCCAGACACGAGCCGCAACGCGCTGATCCGTTTCTGCGCCGGGTCGTCAACTGGGATCATTCCCTTGTTCGTCGTCAGCAGGCGCTGGCACTCTTGAACCGAAGCGATGTCGCGCCCCCAGCGCTGGACGCGCCACCCCTGGGGATAGAGCAGCAGGCCAATCTTTTTCCCTGACCCGAATATTTATAATGGACATGAAATTTTTGGGCTTTATGAAATACGCGGGCTACTGCAATATCTCCAGTCGATCCCCGTATTTGTCGATAAATCGTTTTGTGAGAACGGCGTTCTCCGAAGCGTCCAGAAACGGATTATTCAGCAACATCACTTTTTTCGTCTGCTGCAGCAACTGTGCCTCGACATCGGGAAATGTTCGACTGAACAGCGCGGGCAAACTCCCCCGGGATGCGGCGATTTCAAGTCCCCGTTGCAGGCGTCGGGCCAGTTCGGGTTGTTGTCGGTTCACATACAAATAGAATGGAAACGGATAAAAAATGGTAACCGTGTCAACGATTGCGTATTGCTGTTGATGGTTCGGTACATTATTTACTGAATCATAGATCTCGAGAATACTCAAAGGCAGATAATCATAGCGACGCAGGGAGAGCATGGGAAACAGCGCATCAAAGGTTTGCGACTCCACGACCGGAAGACCATTCGACCTCAAAATGTGCACCTCCGACCAGCTGGTTCCCTGACCGGCGTTCAGCTCCTTGAATTCGTTGATTGATCCGATCTTCTGAAAATCCGCAACATCGGCTGGATTGACGACTATGGCGCGGAATCCCAGCAGTCCGTTGAATACCGGATAGGTCAGGCGAATAACCTTATTAATATCGAGATAGGGTCCCATCCAGTCGGGGGCGAACAGGGTGTTGATATTGTCGCCCCGCTCGGCTTCCTTCTTGGATCGTGTCGGAGACAGGGCGTTGGAATAATATTCGACCCGATAGTCACCGAATTCCTCACGGGTTTCCTCCAGCACCAGTGCCAGCAGGTCCGTTAAATACTGACGCAGCTTGGGCGAGTAGTCCTGATTGAAGTGCTTGACGACGGTCTGTTCGGCGGCGGCAATTGGTGCGCAGCAGCTCAACCACAGAAGGATACAGCGCAGGCACATTCGGATTGGCATCATGGGCAGTCCCGACGAAAAATAGCATGTTCTGTTGTAACTATTCAGCGCACCCCCGATTTGCGCCTGCACCTACAAATGAAAACTGCGTTAAAAAATGGTCACAAATCTGTCGGGAACAGCTTTGAACGTCTGGCCAGGCGGCTCGTAGAGCGACGCGCAGGAAACGTGACGTATGTATACGGGCAAACTCACATTTTTCGCCTTGCTCTGAACAAGTCTGGACGCAATCTGAACTGTTACGACACGGACTGAATAGTTACATTCTGTTAAATAATAGACCATGCCATCCTGATTACTGCATTCCGTCAGAAATGTCACTAACCAGCTTACGCCTCGCTGTGCCGATGACTGCGTTAAAAATGGTCATGACCTGTCAGCAGCAGGTTTGAACGCCCGGCCAGGCAACCCGAAGGGCGACGCACTGAAAGCGCGGCATAGTGAACGAGTAAACGCATATTTTCGGCGTGCTTTGAATAATCCGGCTACCATCTGAACCGTTACGGCAGGTAATGAATGGTTACTCGGAACGGGCAATTGCGCGTATTCTGGTGATAAAGACGCGTGAAACGGCACGTAAAAGGTATAAAAAACGCAATAGATGATGCGCTTGCCGTGTCGTGTGGGCAGGATAAGAATCACAGGTCTATATTGAAAGGAACTGTATTCTGATATCAGGAACCCAATGAACGACCACCGTACGTCATCGGCGCCGCCGACCGGCAACAAAAGTCTGCGAACGGCATTATTGCTGGCACTGCTGGGATGCATTGCCTTGCCGGCACTGATCAGCGGCAGTTTCCTGATCTGGAGTAATTATCACCGGACGATAGAAAAGGAATCCATGGCGGCCGCCGAGGGTTACGCGGATATTCTGGAAGGCGGTCTGGCAGTGGCGTTGTGGAATGTATCGCCGGATATTGGCCAGTCTATTATGGACAGCGTAAAGATCGACCGGTCTGTGGTGTCCATTACAGTCTTTGCCGAGGACGGACAGCTATTCCTGAGTATGGAGCGCGATGATGACGGCGCCGGTGCGCCGACCGAAACCGTCGAACTTCGCCGGAAAATCAGCTATCACGGAAACGAAGTCGGCGCTGTATCTCTGGTTTACAGTCTTGAGTCCGCCAGGGCGCGCGCCTTGAACGAAACCAAGTTGCTGATTACCACGATCGTAATGCAATTGGTTTTTTCACTGACGACCATACTGTTCCTGCTGCACAATCGGGTAATCGGTCCTCTGAGCAAGCTGGACAGGGCCGCCGCCGGCATTGCGGCGGGGGACTTGAAGACTGCCATACCGGTTCTGCGCAACGACGAATTCGGTGCGCTGTCCAGCCGGCTGGAGGTTATGCGCGGGGCGCTACAGCGCAATATTCACGAGCTGGAAAGTCGTGTCGAGGCCCGAACCGGGGAGCTGATGTCGGTTAATGCCGAGTTGCGCGGTACACTGGAGCGACTGGAGGAAGCCCAGGAAAGCCTGATTCAATCCGAGAAGCTGGCAGCGCTTGGCGCACTGGTCGCCGGGGTTGCCCACGAATTGAATACGCCCATCGGTAACGGTTTGACGGTGGCGACGTCCATGAACGAGACCTGTAAACAATTGCAGATCCAGATGACCAAGGGGTTGACGCGGTCAGCCCTTGCACGCTTCACAGACGATATGACCGAAGGCTCCTCACTGGTTCACCGCAATCTGGAGCGGGCGTCCGAGCTGGTGCAGAGCTTTAAGCAGGTGGCCATTGACCGAACCAGCGTCGCGCGCCGGGAATTCATGCTTTCCGCCATTATCAATGAGACCTGCCTTACCCTGTCACCGATGCTTAAGCGCACCCCCTATGTTGTCGATATTCAGATAGAGCAGGACGTTAAACTGGACAGTTTCCCCGGGCCGCTCGGTCAGGTTATTACCAACCTGTTGAATAATGCCGTCATACACGCCTTTGAGGATCGTGATTTTGGCCGGATAGGCATCGCCAGCAAAGTATACGAGGAGACGGTGGCGCTGATCATAGAGGATGATGGCAGAGGAATGAAGAAAGAGCACCAGGATCGCATATTCGACCCTTTTTTCACGACAAAACTGGGCGCGGGCGGTAATGGCTTGGGTATGCATATCGTGCACAATATTGTCACAGGAATGCTGGGCGGGCAGATTTCCCTGGAATCTGAACCCGGCAGGGGCACACGTTTTGTGCTGACTTTACCTCTGCGTTCGCCGCAGATTGCCAACGCCGGCCACGATAATCTTTCGGGGCTGGATAGTGTATCGAGCTTTTGACGCGGCCAGGTTGTTCAGGGGCCCGAAAGGCATGCCAGTTATTTAGAGTTGGTTGAAAGATGTCAATGAACAATGATGAGAATGCCGGAACAATAAACCTGCAAGACGACGATGCACTGGTTTTCGTGGATGAAGCTGGATCTGATTCAGGTCCTGGCCAGTTGTCGGCGACGTCCGATGTCTGGCACATTCTTATTGCAGACGACGAAAAAGATGTTCATCAGGCGACCCGGTTTGCATTGCGTGATACCACGATACTTGGCCGGAGTCTGGAATTTCATTCCGCATACAATACAGCCGACGTGCTGGATATATTAAAAAGAAACGGCAATATAGCGGTCATTTTTCTTGATGTGGTCATGGATACCTCCAATGCAGGTCTGGACCTTGTGCCGGTTATTCGAGAGCAATTAAAAGATTCTGCCGTACGGATCATATTGCGCACGGGTGAACCCAATCAGGCGCCCGAGCTGGATGTTATCCGAAACTACGACATCAATGATTACCGCCTGAAATCCGAATTGACACAGAGCCGCCTGTATACAACATTGATTTCGGCAATTCGGTCATACCAGCAGATTCGCACCATCGAAAACAGTAAAAAGGGGCTCGATCTGATTCTCCGCTCGAGCGCGACCCTGATGACCAAGGAAGGACTCAATACGTTTTCCCAGGGCGTCATTATGCATATCGCCGCGTTGCTGGAGGTGCCGCCGGAAGGCTTGATTTGTGCCTGCAGAAACCATTTAAGCGAGAATGACAAGTTCGTCATAATCGCAGCAGCGGGGGATTATAGTGACTATGTCGATCGCGATCTTAATGATCTGGAGGTTTCTGCCGCTCAGGCGTTACTGCAGGAAAGTCTGCTGGGCAAAAAAAACATTATCGGCGATTGTGGTGTAGCGCTATATCTCGGCAGTCATGTCCGCGGCGCCATGAGCTGCTATATTGCCAGTCCGCATAAAATGAGTGAGGTCGATCAGGATCTGCTGGAAATGTTTTGCCGCAATATCTCGTTGTGTGCGGATAATATCAGCTTCCTGGAGCGACTGAGAACCTATGCATTTACGGATACGCTGCTGGGGTTGCCAAATCGCAACGCGCTGGAAGAGGAAATCGATTCCCACAAACTTTCCATGACTGCCATTCCTTATTCGCTTGCCCTGATTGATATAGACAATTTTGCCGAGATCAACGCCGTGTTGGGGCAGGACTACGGCGATCGTCTGCTGAAGACCGCAGCAGAACGTATTCGCAACGGCTTTGCCCAGCCCAATATGGTGGCGCGGGTTGGCGGCGACACTTTTGCAGTTTTCGGGCCGAGTTCGCACATCAATAAAAGACAGTTGTTGCAGGCCTTTGTCAATCCGTTCCAGATTGGCAGCGAACTGCAGTTGCTCAGCGCGACGGCCAGTGTCGTGGCACTTGATCTGGTAAAAGGCGGCGGTTCGGAAGCCATCAAGGACGCCAGCATCGCGCTGAAACAGGGCAAGAACTGCGGGCGGGGCGAAGTCATTGTCTACCAGCGCAATATGGTGACGGCGGCGCGCGATCGACTGGAACTCCTGAAAAATCTGAGGGCGGCATTCGAGCAGAATCAGCTGTTTTTGATGTTTCAGCCGAAACTCCGCCTCAAGGATCTCAAAGTTACCGGATTTGAAGCCCTGATTCGCTGGCGGGACAGCACCGGTCAGTTTATTCCTCCTTCGGAGTTCATTCCGCTCGCAGAGCAGTCCGGTCTGATAATCCGGATGGGTGAGTGGATTTTGCGGAGTGCCATCCGCGAACTGGGCTTTTTGCGCGAAAAGGGTTACACCGATGTAAGCATGGCCGTCAATCTGTCGGTCGCGCAGCTACAACACCCGGATTTTATTGAGATGCTTGAACGGGTGATGGGCGAGAGTGAGATACCGGCCAGCGCCATTGAACTGGAGGTCACTGAATCCGTCGCCATGGGTGATATGGAAGAGAACCTTGAGCGGCTGCGACGGATACGGGCCATGGGTTTCAAGCTATCAATGGACGACTTTGGAACCGGCTTTTCGTCGTTGACCTATCTGCAGCAAATGCCTATCAGCTGCCTTAAAATTGATCGGTCATTTGTGAATACCTGTAACACGGAGAGTGGACGTAAAATTGCCGAGATGATTGTGCAGCTGGGCAAAACACTCGGACTGGTCGTCATAGCCGAGGGCGTGGAAGAGGCGTCGCAGGGGGAATTGCTGAAGGTCATGGGGTGTCACGAGGTCCAGGGATTCTTTTATGCCCGACCGATGCCGCGCGATGTCTTGCTGCAGTGGCTGGAAGAGAATAGGTCGGCACAGTAACACGCACCGGGTACGCGACCCTGGGGAATTGCCTGTGACGCGGGCGAATCGGCGCCGGCACGCGGGCGTAACGATGAGACGGCCGGGGCTCAATCAGTAATCCTGCCGAACCGAACGCAGGCACGCCCGGCGGTTACTTCCAGCACGGCCTGTTCCAGTGCGCCGGTGTCCCGAGCGGCGCATTGACATCGGAGAATGACCGATTCGCTGTATTCTGCGCTGACATCGGTTACCCCGTATTGCCGCAAACAGTGACGCACCCGCTCCTCATCGGCAAACCCGGCATTGACAGCTACGTCAACCAAGGCAACCTGTTCAATAAGTATCGCCTGGTCGAGCGCGGCTGATACTGCCTGACCATAGGCTCGTACCAGACCACCGGCTCCCAGCTTGATCCCGCCGAAGTATCGCACCACGCAACAAAAGATATCACTGACATCGCGTAACATCAGCACATTCAACATGGGTTTACCGGCGGTGCCGCCGGGTTCGCCATCATCGTTGCAACCCGCGGACTGGGCATGCCCCGGTCCACCAAAGTTGTAGGCCCAGCATATATGCCTGGCATCAGGATGCACGCGGCGCAGTTCAGCCAGGTGCGCAAAACCGGCCTCGCGGCTTGTGCAGGGCCAGATGTGACAAATAAACCGGCTGCGCTTTTCTTCATGGGCAGCCTGAACCGGGTGACTCAGGGTCTGTTGGCGCTTGATTATCATCGCGGCGGGTGGCCATGTATGCGAGCGGCTGGTCGCTGTTCCCAATAAGCGAAGGAGAACAATGGCAGGCGAAAAACTGGCAGGCGAAAAAATGGCCACTGCCCGTCGGGTCGCGTTTGAAAACACACCACTTGTCGTTGCTCCTCGCTCATCTGGAGTGACCGAACCACACTCATCGCGCCAGCATGCCGCATCACAATATTGGCGCGTTTTCAAACGTAACAGAGGCGATGATGAAACGTCAACCGACGCGGGCGTCAACCCTGCGATATTCTGGCGGCGTTGCCCGGTAAGCGCCCGGGCGAATTGGCTTGCGTCAGCGGTCAGCCGACTGTTCGTGAACTTGAAAAACTGGTTAACCCACCCGGTTTGGGTTATCGTGTGCTCGCCCGGACCGGTACGGGAAAATACGCCGGTCAGTCCGTGTGTCGGTACCCGCCGGAGACCCTAATGCAAAATCCATCTATTACGCTGTTTCTATTTGTTGTTATGCTTACAGGCTGTGGGACGACGAATGTGTGTCTCCCCGGGGAAGGGCGGCCGCTCGTAGCCGGTACACAGGCCCAGGTGGTCAAGGTTTCGCTTGATGCGGCGGGCAAGCCGGCTGTTGATGTCGAGCCGGTCATTGCTTTGCCAGGTGAAAGGGTGATATTCGCCGGACCCCCGGTTTTTACTTTGCGTTTTGTTAACGATTCGCCATTATCACCCCGCGAGTTTCTGACAGAATTCGGTGCGTTGTCACTGGCGTTACCAAAACGGGATTTCAGCCAGCGCGATTTTCTGAATTCAATCGAAAATGTTGAGCTTTCTGTGCTTCTGAATAATCACCAGGGAATCAGGGTTTACCCGTATGAAATACTGGTTAATGGGAAGTCGTTAACGTCCCATCTGATTATGCCGGAGTAATGGCCGGTACGCCGCGCGGCTGGTGACTATCGGTCGGCTGTCCAATCCAGGGGTTAACTCACTATGCTCGAACATGTCAGTCTGTTCCACAACCTGCCACCGGACTCGCTCGCACGACTTGAGAAAACGTCGGTTCAGCGCAAATACCCCAAAAATACCATTCTATTTATGGAGGGTGACGAGAATGGCCAGCTGTTTGTCATACAATCGGGGATGGTCTGTGTCTATACCGACGATGACGAAGGGCGCCAGCTGGTACTCAATTACATGGGGCCGGGTGAGTATTTCGGTGAGCTGGCGCTGATTGACAATCAACCCCGATCAGCCTCCGTAGTCACGGTGGAAGACTCCCAGTTGCTGTGTATTTCGCGAGAGTGCTTTCGGGAATTTATGCGGTCACACCCTGAACTCTATGAGGTGTTGATGATTGAGCTGGTGCGCAAAATCAGGCAGCTAACGGATAACGTCAAGGATATGGCGCTTCTGGATGTATACGGGCGCGTGGCCAGCACGCTGGAGCGTCTATGCAGTAGTTCCGAAGTCTCCGATATGAAACTGACGCATCAGGATATTGCCAATATGGTCGGCGCATCGCGGGAAATGGTGAGTCGTGTCATGAAAGAGCTGGTGGTGGGCGGCTATATTCAGATGAACCAGAAACACATCCGTATATTGAAAACCTTCCCGAAACACTGGTAGTTCCCGGCCGGGCGCCTTTGCCGCTTTCAGGACCGTTGCACATCAAATCTGTTCCGATTGCACGCCACATAATTCCAGCCATTTTAATATGCCGGCGCTGCGGTACTTGTGTCTGTGCAAGACAATATAAAACGTTCGCCGAAAATCCCGATGTGGCACGGACAGCGGCTGCAGTGAGCCACGTCGGAATGCGTCCAGCAGGGAAATGCGGGACAGGCAGGCAATGCCCAGTTCATTTTCGACGGCCCGCTTGATCGCTTCCGTATGTTGTAGCTCCAGCAGGATGTGCAATCGCGGCAACAACCCTTGCATGGCGCGATCGAACGTCTGTCGCGTGCCCGAGCCGGGTTCGCGTAATACCCAGCGTGCCTGAGCCAGATCCTCGTCGGTCACCGCCTGTTTGTCGGCCAGGGGGCTTTGAGGGGCACAGAAGCAGACCAGTTCGTCCTGCTGCCAGGGAATGATATCGAGATCGGCGTGGTGATATTCACCTTCGATCAAACCGATGTCTATCTCAAAATTAAGTATTTTTTCCGCAATAAGACGGGTATTTGCCACCTCCAGCGTGACGCTGGCATTGGGTGCATCCTCCATAAAGCGGGTGATAAGGCCTACTGCCAGATAATTGCCGATGGTTAACGTGGCACCGACCTTTATGACGCCGACGCCATGGTGGTTGCGCAGCTCCTCATCCAGGCTGCGCGCGGCCTCCAGCAGAGCCTCAGCCTTGAAGCGCAGCAACCGCCCCAGTTCATTGAGCTGCAGCCGTTTGCCTATGCGGTCGAATAATTGAATCCCGTACTGACTTTCCAGGTCCTTCAGTGCTCCGCTACAGGCAGACTGCGACATGGCCAGGTCATCCGCAGCGCGGGTAACGTTTTCATGGTGTGCGACAGCCAGGAAGACTTCGAGTTGACGTAACGTGTATCTCATATTCAGAATACCGATTAGGCATATCCAATTAAACTGATTTCCCGTTATGGTATGCCTGTAATACAATTTGATCAAATCAACGGCCCAAATGAAGGCGGGAACGGTTCAGCTATGAGTACATTATTGACGGAAACTGTTATCGACGTGCAGCATTGGAACGACAGCCTGTTTACCTTCAGCACGACCCGCAGCCCCGCGTTCCGGTTTCGCAATGGGCATTTCACCATGATTGGGTTGCAGCAGGAGAGCCAGCGTCCGTTGCTGAGAGCCTATTCCATCACCAGCGCCAACTATGAAGACAGACTGGAATTCTTCAGTATCAAGGTGCCGGACGGGCCTTTGACCTCGCGTCTGCAGCAGATCAGGCCGGGTGATCAGATACTGGTGAGTGCCAAATCGACCGGGACTTTGGTGCCTGACCATTTGCTGCCGGGCAAACGGCTGTTTTTGTTGAGTACAGGCACCGGGCTTGCACCTTTCCTGAGTATTATCAAGGATCCGGAAATTTACGAACAGTATGAGCACATCATACTGGCACATGGCGTTCGGCGGGTCGATGATCTTGCCTACCGCGATATGATCGAGGACGAGCTTCCCCGGAACGAGTTTTTCGGCGACGTTGTTCGTGAAAAATTACTGTATTATCCAACGGTTACCCGCGAGCCGTTCCGAAATTCCGGCCGCATTACCGACCTGCTCATGTCGGGCAGGCTGACCGAAGATCTCGGCCTGCCGGCGATCAGCCCCGAACATGACCGGTTCATGTTGTGTGGCAGCCCTGCCATGCTGAAGGATACCTGTCGTATCCTCAATGAGGGCGGATTCCGCGAAGTCCGGCATGGAGAGGCTGCCCACTATGTCATCGAAAGGGCGTTTGTCGAGCAGTAAGCAGCCCTGATTTTCTGCCCCTGGAAGGCGACGGACGGTGCGCTTTTTTCACGCTGTCCGGTGCTTGCGCACCGGGCCTGCACTGGTCAGGTATTGACAGGCTGTGCTATAAACTCCCTCCATTTAGCCGTTCCGAGGATTGATTATGGCTGGTCGCCAGGTTGTTGCGAGCGCGGTTTGTCTATTTCTGATCTGTATATCAGGCGCCTGCAGCACCAATCCGTCACACCCTTCCGGTGCTGACTCGACTGAAAGGTGGTGGGAGATTCCCTATCCGTCGGTGTTCGACCCGGGTCAACTGCAACCGCAGGCGCTTTTAAAGGTTGAGGGCAATCTGATTGTCGATTCAAACGGCAACCCGTTTGTGATGCGTGGTGTCAGTATCGGTGATCCGGATAAGCTCAAGCAGCAGAAACAGTGGCGTAAAGGTCTGTTCGAAGAGATTGCCGGGTGGGGTGCCAATGTCGTGCGCATTCCCGTACATCCCACAGCCTATCGCAGCCGGGGGCGGGACAATTATCTGGCGTTGATCGACCAGGCCGTGTTATGGGCAAACGCCGAAGGGCTGTACATTGTGCTCGATTGGCACAGTATCGGGATGCTGGACACGGAGCTGTTTCAGCATCCGATGTATGACACTTCCCGCACCGAAACCTTTCGTTTCTGGAAAGATGTCGCGACGCGTTATCGAAATGTGCCCACCCTGGCGGTTTACGAACTCTTCAACGAACCCACCAGCATGGGCGGGACATTGGGCCGTCCGGACTGGCACCGCTGGAAATCGACACTGGAAGCGTTGATAGACCTGATTGCCGCCGCAGACCCGGATGTCATACCGCTGGTCGCGGGCTTCAACTGGGCCTATGACCTGTCCTGGGTTGAAAAGTACCCTGTTGAGCGGCCGGGCGTCGCCTATGCGATTCATCCCTATCCTCAAAAAGAAGTGTCAACGGACCCGACGCGGGAGAATTATCACCGCCTGTGGCAACAGGGCTGGGGGCATCTCGCTGAACATTACCCGCTGTTGGCCACCGAAATCGGCTGGGTCCGGCCGCAGGGCAAGGGGGCTCATGTGCCGGTCATGGATGACGGCAGCTACGGGCCCCATATTGTGGAATTTCTGGAAGCGCGCAGCATCGGCTGGATGGTCTGGTGCTTCGATCCACACTGGGCACCCACCATGATCGAAGACTGGAGCTTTGCCCCGACCGAACAGGGCCGCTATTTCCGTGATGTCATGTTGCAGAAACAGCGCGAAACCGTGAGGGCGGCGGGTGATCGAAACAAGACCGATTTACCGTCTCCTGACGCAGGATCCAACTGACGGCGTGAATGCCTTGAATGGCGGCGGCTGCGGCCTGTTGGGACGGCTGGTCACAAACCGCGGTTTGAGTGCCGCGACGCATTACACAGATTCCACCGCGCGGCCGTCCGGTAGCGGGCGCTTTAGCGATTCCTCGTAGATGATGGTTGGCTAACCGGCCTGTTTGCCGTACAATCCGCGCTCAAATCAGCTCGCGATCTTGCATCATGGCAAGCGTGCAGCGATCAGAGATAATGGGCGGGCTTGACCGCTTTATTTGCATTATTGACCCCTGAAGCACTGCGCCAGTTCTCTGCAATTCTATTTGCGGAGCGGTTTTCCTGCGCAGCGCTTTTTCGCGCGCCCGCATACCTGATGCGGCGCGCGTACAGGCGAGCCATGTCAGTCGGCAACCCAGCTGGAGGAGTGTATTTTGACGAGCAACACAGACCGCCCTGCGATTCTGGTACTTGAGGACGGCAGCATATTCCGCGGCCTTGCCATTGGCGCTGATGGCCTGGCCGTAGGCGAAGTGGTTTTTAACACCGCAATGACCGGCTATCAGGAAGTGCTCACCGATCCGTCCTATGCCGAGCAGATTGTGACCCTCACTTATCCGCATATCGGCAACGTGGGTACCAACCGCGAAGATGACGAATGTGAGCGGATTTGGGCCAAAGGTCTGGTGATTCGCGATCTTTCCATGATCGCCAGCAGTTTCCGCAGCAGTGGATCGCTCAGCGACTTTCTGCGCAGTCAGAATGTTATTGGTATTGCCGATATTGATACCCGGCGCCTGACGCGGCTGTTGCGGGACAAGGGCGCCCAGAACGGCTGCCTGATGGCGGGCGAAATCGACGTTGAGCATGCGCTGGAAGCCGCCCGGGGATTTGCCGGGTTGAAGGGAATGGACCTGGCGCAACGGGTGACTACACAGGAAGTCTATCGTTGGGACGAGGGCGTCTGGCAGTTGGGTGAAACTGCCCCCGACAAGGTTGGTGACCGCCCCTATTCCGTGGTCGCCTACGACTACGGCACCAAGCGCAACATTCTGCGCATGCTCACGACCCGCGGCTGCCAGCTGACAGTCGTGCCAGCGACCATGCCGGCGAGTGAAGTCATGGCCATGCAGCCGGATGGCGTATTTCTCTCCAATGGTCCGGGCGACCCGGAACCGTGTGATTATGCAATTTCCGCTATTCGGGAAATCGTTGAAAGCGGTGTCCCGGTCTTTGGTATCTGTCTGGGGCACCAGCTTCTGGCGCTGGCCAGCGGTGCGCGCACGGCGAAAATGAAATTCGGGCATCATGGTGCCAATCATCCGGTTCAGCACCTGTCGACCGGACGCGTCATGATTACCAGCCAGAATCACGGGTTTGCCGTGGACGAATCCACGCTGCCGGACAATCTTGAAACAACGCACCGCTCCCTGTTCGATCACTCATTGCAGGGTATTCATCGCAAAGATCAACCTGCTTTCAGCTTCCAGGGGCACCCGGAGGCCAGTCCGGGCCCCCACGATGCCGATCATCTGTTCGACCATTTTATCGAGCTGATGCAATCCCGACGCTGAAGCCTGCACTTTCACTCTTTGAGCCAAATACAGATATTACCACTATGCCAAAACGCACAGATATCAAAAGCATCCTTATTCTGGGCGCAGGGCCGATTGTCATCGGCCAGGCCTGTGAATTTGACTACTCGGGCGCGCAAGCCTGCAAGGCATTGCGGGAAGAAGGTTACCGGGTAATTCTGGTGAACTCCAATCCGGCAACCATCATGACCGACCCCGCCATGGCGGATGCGACCTATATCGAGCCAATTAACTGGCAGACGGTAGAGCAGATCGTTGAGAAGGAGCGCCCGGACGCGATTTTGCCCACCATGGGCGGGCAGACCGCACTGAACTGTGCCCTTGATTTGCACAAACACGGCGTCCTCGCCAAATACGGTGTGGAACTGATCGGCGCCAATGAAGATGCCATCAACAAGGCGGAAGACCGGGACCGGTTCGACAAGGCCATGAAAGCTATCGGGCTGGAAACGGCCCGTGCCCGGATTGTGCATACGCTGGCAGAAGCGCTCGAGGTGCCGAAAGAATTCGGTTTCCCCTGCATCATCCGGCCATCATTCACCATGGGCGGCTCCGGCGGCGGCATAGCCTACAACTGGGAAGAATTCGAAGAAATCTGTCTGCGCGGACTCGACCTTTCACCGTCCAACGAACTCCTGATTGACGAGTCGTTGCTTGGCTGGAAAGAATACGAGATGGAGGTGGTGCGTGACAGGAACGATAACTGCATTATCGTCTGCTCCATCGAAAACTTTGATCCGATGGGGGTGCACACCGGAGACTCCATTACCGTTGCGCCAGCCCAGACGTTGACGGACAAGGAATACCAGATCATGCGCAACGCGTCGGTAGCCGTTCTGCGGGAAATCGGCGTGGAAACCGGCGGTTCCAATGTGCAGTTTGCCGTGCACCCGGAAAATGGCCGGCTCGTGGTGATCGAAATGAATCCCCGTGTGTCCCGTTCGTCTGCACTGGCCTCCAAAGCCACTGGTTTTCCCATTGCCAAGATTGCCGCCAAGCTCGCGGTCGGCTACACGCTGGACGAACTGCAGAACGAAATTACCGGGGGCGCCACGCCGGCATCGTTCGAGCCGACAATAGATTACGTGGTGACCAAGGTTCCGCGCTTTACCTTCGAAAAGTTCGGCGATGCCGATGCGCGGCTGACAACCCAGATGAAATCTGTGGGCGAGGTTATGGCGATTGGCCGCAACTTCCAGGAGTCCCTGCAGAAAGCATTGCGCGGACTGGAAGTTGGTGCCAGCGGTCTGGATTCAAAGATAGATTTGCAGGATGAAGATGCACCTGGGCGAATCCGTCGGGACCTGATCACGCCGGGTGCAGAACGCATCTGGTTCGTGGGTGACGCATTCCGAATGGGGATGTCCGTTGAAGAAGTGTTTGAACACTCCAAAATTGACCCCTGGTTTCTGGTGCAGATCAAAGAGCTTATCGATATCGAGACTTCGCTTACCAGCCAGCCGTTATCGGGGATTGATGCCGATGCGTTACGCCGGCTGAAGCGCAAGGGGTTTTCCGACAAACGCCTGGGCCAACTGCTGGGTGTCACCGAGAAAACAGTACGGGATTACCGTTGGAAGCTCAATATACGCCCCGTATACAAACGGGTTGATACCTGTGCTGCGGAATTTGCCAGCGCCACTGCCTATATGTATTCCTCCTACGACGAGGAATGCGAAGCTGTCCCGAGTAACCGCGACAAGATTATGGTGCTGGGAGGCGGCCCCAACCGCATTGGCCAGGGGATTGAATTCGATTACTGTTGTGTTCACGCGGCGCTGGCGGCGCGGGAAGACGGTTTTGAAACCATTATGGTTAACTGTAACCCCGAAACCGTATCCACCGACTATGACACGTCGGATCGTCTGTACTTTGAACCCGTGACGCTGGAAGATGTGCTGGAAATTGTGCAGCTGGAAAAGCCGAAGGGCGTCATCGTACAGTTTGGCGGGCAGACGCCGCTCAAACTGTCGCGGGCACTGGAAGCCGAAGGCGTGCCGATAATCGGCACCAGTCCGGAAGCCATTGATCGCGCCGAAGACCGGGAGCGTTTTCAGCAGATGATAGAACGCCTCGGTCTCAGGCAGCCGCCCAATGCGATTGTACGCTCCATGGATGAGGCCGTTCGGGCTGCAGAAGATGTTAAATATCCCCTCGTGGTCCGACCGTCCTACGTTTTGGGTGGTCGCGCCATGGAGATCGTCTACTCGGAAAAGGAACTGCGCACTTATATGCGCGAAGCGGTGCAGGTCTCCGAAGACGCCCCCGTGTTGCTCGACCATTTTCTCAGCAATGCGATTGAGGTGGATATCGACGCAGTATCAGATGGAACCGACGTTGTGATTGGCGGCATCATGCAGCATATTGAACAGTGTGGCGTTCATTCGGGTGATTCTGCCTGCTCATTGCCGCCATATTCCCTGGACGGGGATGTGCAGAACGAAATGCGTGAACAGGTACGCAAGATGGCGCTGGAGCTGGGCGTGATTGGTTTAATGAACTGTCAGTTGGCATGGCAGGACAACAAAATCTACATTATTGAAGTGAATCCGCGCGCGTCCAGAACCGTGCCCTTTGTTTCCAAATGTATCGGCGTTTCACTGGCAAAAATTGCGGCGCGCTGTCAAACCGGCATGTCGTTGGCCGAGCAGGGATTTACCCGCGAGATAATCCCGAATTTTTATAGTGTCAAAGAGGCGGTATTTCCCTTTAATAAATTTCCCGCCGTCGATCCCATCCTCGGACCGGAAATGAAATCCACCGGCGAAGTGATGGGGATAGGTGACACCTTTGCCGAGGCATTTGCGAAAGCCCAGGCCGGAAGTGGCTCCGTATTGCCGACTGGCGGAACCGCCTTTATCAGTGTGCGTGATGTTGACAAGGACGGCATGGTACAGGTTGCCAAAGAACTGGTTGGGCTGGGCTTCGAGCTGGTCGCCACGCGCGGAACGGCTGCCCGATTCGAAGCGGCGGGGCTATCGGTACAAATCGTCAACAAGGTGGTGGAGGGGCGGCCACATGTGGTCGATATGATCAAGAACCGTCAGATCGACCTGGTGATTAACACCACTGAAGGCAAACAGGCAACCCGGGATTCCGCATCGATACGTCGCAGCGCAGAGAACAATCGGGTTTATTACACCACTACGCTGGCCGCAGCCAATGCGCTGTGTATGGCTATTCGATTCGGTCAGCTACAGCAGGTTCGTCGGTTACAGGATCTGCATGAGGGCATTGCATAATGGCACTGAACAAAATTCCCATGACGGTAGAGGGAGCGGAAAGTTTGCGTCGGGAGCTGGAGCAACTAAAAAAAGTTGACCGGCCCCGAATCATCAAGGCGATCGCCGAAGCGCGGGAGCATGGTGACCTGAAGGAAAACGCCGAATATCACGCCGCACGTGAGCAACAGAGCTTCTGTGAAGGCCGGATACAGGAGATTGAAAGCAAGCTGTCGCATTCACAGATTATCGACGTAACCAAAATTCCGGAATCGGGACGTGTGATCTTCGGCGCGACAGTGCGGTTGATTAACGTTGATACGGACGCCGAAGTCACCTACCGGATAGTCGGCGACGACGAAGCCGATATTCGAAACAATAAAATTTCGGTCAGTTCGCCCATTGCCCGCGCGCTTGTGGGGAAGGAGGTTGGTGAAACTGTCGTGGTCAAGGCACCCGGGGGTGACGTGGAATACGAAATAGATGCGGTGCGACATAGTTAACCGGTCCACACGTGTGCACGCCTGTTTCAACCAGTCTCGGCATAAAGTCGCGGAGAAACTGACGCAAGTCTTTTAATGGTGATATCCCCGTATGGAAAATCCTGCCGATAAACGCCTGTATGTGGTATCCATGCGCAAATTTACAATATTGTATTTTTGCACTGCCGGTATGTATTTAATTTACTGGTTTTATCTGGGCTGGAAAACCGTAGAGAGAGCGACTGACCGTCGGCTGTTCCCGATTGGTCGCTCACTCTTTGCGGTATTGTTTGTTCACGGGTATTTTCGTTTTATACGCGAGCGCCAAAAGCAGTGTGGTGATGAATACCCGTGGCACCCCAACAGGCTGGCCTGGCTTTTTATTGGCGCCAATTTTATTTACGTGATGGTGTATCTGACCGCGGATGCCGCACAGCCGCACTGGCTTCTGTCCTTACTGACTTTTATCATGGTGCAGCTGGTGCAATTTTACGTATTTTACCAGGTGCAGTTGATAGTCAACCGGATAGAAGGGGACCCGTTCGGTCTTGAAAATAGCAAACTCACGCTGCAGAACCAGATGTGGATGATCTTTGGCGCCATGTTCTGGGTGAATGTGATTCAGGTCACCTATCTGCAGGCTACTGGAAAGTGGCCGCCACCTGTTCCCGTGCAGACGCCAGCGGCACCGAAGCCAGGTCAGCCGCATTAGTATGCCGACGTTTCCATGGAACGTGCACGGCGAGCGCTGCAATCCATCTTTTACCAGGCCGGCCCCGTCCATTATGATCCATGTTTCCGCTATCGTTAGAAAATGTATGCAACCCCTTCTTTGGCTGCACAGCTTTCTGCTGCTGACCATGTTCGGCCTTTGCAGCACCAGTGCGGGCGCTGAGCCGGTGGACCGGATTCGCCTTAACCAGATCGGTTATCTGCCCCTGGCGCCCAAACTGGCCGTCGTGCCGGATGGTGGTGGAGCAGAATTCTGGCTGGTGGATGTTACGTCCGGCACGGAAGTATTGCGTGGACCACTCGGTCGGGCGCAGCGTTGGGACGCGGCCGGCGAAACCGTTAGAACCGCCGATTTCTCCGCATTCACCAAACCCGGGCGCTATCAGGTGAGGGTGTCGACTTTCGCCGATTCAATGCCGTTTGATATTCGGGACAATATCTATGACGATCTGCTGAAAGCCAGCATAAAGGCTTTTTATTTCAATCGCGCCAGTGTGGGGCTGGAGGAGCGGTTTGCCGGTATTTACAGTCGTCCGGCTGGTCACCCCGATACGCTGGTCTATATCCATCCACAGGCGGCGTCGGGCGAACGCCCAGCCAACACCGTTGTTGCCTCCCCAAAAGGCTGGTACGACGCGGGCGATTACAACAAGTACGTGGTCAACTCCGGAATAACGCTATACACGCTCCTGAAAGCGTTGGAAGACCATACCGACTATTTCCAGAATCTGACCTTGAATGTCCCGGAATCTGCCAGTCCGCTACCGGATTTACTCGCGGAAATTCTCTGGAATCTCGACTGGCTTGAAACCATGCAGGATCCGTTTGACGGGGGTGTGTACCACAAGCTCAGTACGCTGCGCTTTTCCGACGCGGTCATGCCACATACATTGATGCAGCCCCGCTTCATGATGCCTAAAAGTACGGCTGCAACATTGAACTATGCGGCTGTCATGGCCATGGCCGCACGGGTATTGAAGCCCTGGCGTCAGCTTCTGCCGGGGCGGCTGGACCGCTATAACCAGGCAGCCCTGGCGGCATGGCAATGGGCCGAAGTCAACCCGCGCCGGCAGTATCTGCAGCCGGATGGCGTTAATACCGGCCTGTATGCCCAGGTCAATGAGGATTGGCTGGACGAACGTCTGTGGGCCGCTACCGAGCTGTACCTGACGACCGGCGACAAGCGCTTTTTGAAACGTATTGCATTGCCGGCATCCCTGCAGGTGCCCTACTGGGCTGAGGTGGATGCGCTGGCGATTTACTCGTTACTTGGCGCAGAGCGAACCCCCCGGAAGCTGCGCCGCCAGGCGCTGACGCTGCTCACACAGGCAGCCGATGAGATCCTGCGGCATTACGAACAGTCCGGGTATCGGGTACCCCTGGTTAACGATGATTTTGTATGGGGCAGTAATGCCGTGGCCATGAACAAGGCGTTGTTGTTGCTGTACGCTGAACGGATGGATGGGTCCCGTGAGTACCGGGTCGCGGCACGGGCTTTACTGGATTATATTCTGGGCCGCAATCCGGTTGGGTATTCATACGTGACCGGCTATGGCAGTCGATCCCCCATGCAGCCCCATCACCGGATTTCCGCCGCAGACGACATCACCCGGCCGGTACCCGGCTTTTTGGTGGGGGGTCCCCAGGCGGGGGCGCCGGACGGGTGCGAATACCCATCGCCGTTACCTGCCAGATCCTGGCTGGATGACTGGTGCAGTTATTCGACCAACGAAGTGGCCATTAACTGGAATGCGCCGCTGGTGTACGTCGTCGCCGCCCTGCGTACCGAGACCGCCCCGGAGCGAAAGTAAGCGTCACACCGTGACGCCACTGTCGAAGCCCCTATTGTTCCATGCCCCCTGAATTTTAATGGCAGAGCACGGTGTTCCCGCAAAATTTTCTATTGCGCCTGAAGTCGAAAAATACATTGGGCCGTGTGTAGGCCCAGCCAGTGTACGCGTCGCGCTGGCCTGGATCGTTTCCTGCTATCTGTCTGAAAATGCCGATAGGGGGGAGGTCAATGCGACATCGAAAAGCCGTGCTGGTAACCGCTGTCATCGTGTCATTGCCTATATGGCTGGTGGCAATCGGAATGCTTTTCGTGCAGACGCATGGGTTCAGTGAATATATCAGCCAGCGGCTTGGCGAGCAGTGGGGCCGTCAGGTCCAATGGCGCCACCCCCTGACCATAGACTGGTCACTGACCCCGGTACTCACCGTTACCGATCTGCAAGTGGCCGACGCGGACTGGTCGGCGCGTGACCAGATGTTGACGGCTGACAGGATCACAATCGGCATCGCGCCGCTGCGTCTGCTGCGCGGCGTTATCGCGATCGAACACCTGCGGATCGATGCGGCGCAGCTGCATCTGGTGTTGTCTCCGGATAACGGAAACAACTGGGACCCGTTTCTACCGGCTGATATGCCCGACGAACCGGCTATGGCGACGCGCATCGGCGACGTCATTTTGCAGCGTACGTCTATTCGCTTTTCAGCTTCCGAAAAAGAGACGGACATTCATGTCGAGGTGGACAACAGCGCTGAACAATCACTGCGAATAAATGTGAAGGGGGAGATTCGCGGCGAATCTTTCGTTGCCCGCGTTGCCGGGGAACCGATAGCGGCAGAGGCCGGACGCATATCCGATACGGATGCCAACTACCGGTTACAGGGTGATGCAAGCTGGCGGGATCATCAG
>CAYSTJ010000019.1:0-67465 GCA_964434105.1 uncultured Cellvibrionaceae bacterium
CCCCGACATTCTGCTCCCAAAGCAGACGCGCTACCAGGCTGCGCTACACTCCGTTTATCCAGGACGAGGATTGCCGCCCGTCTCAAGGAGGTGCGCATGATAACCATGCGCTGCTCACACGTCAACGATCAATTTTGGTACCCACCACCTGCCAACGTTTAAAATTGGCGTGCCTGGTCCGTCTGTGGGAAAATGGTGCCCCTTTTATTCGATATCTTACGGAATACTCCATGTCTGCAGTCATTTTAGATGGTAAAGCCCTGGCCAAGAAATCCGAAGCCGAGCTCACCAAACGGGTAACCGCCTTGCGGGAGGCCACTGGCATCACGCCGGTGCTGGCCACAATTCTGGTGGGTGACGACCCGGCTTCGGCCACTTATGTGAAGATGAAAAGCAATGCCTGCGAACGCATCGGCATGGAGTCCACGCGGATAGTGCTGCCGGCCTCTACCTCCACCGCGGAGCTTCTGGCCACAATCGCGAGACTTAACGATGACCCGGCCGTCCACGGAATTCTGTTGCAGCACCCCGTCCCTCCCCAGATCGACGAACGTGCCTGCTTTGACGCTATCGCGCTCGCTAAGGATGTCGATGGCGTCACCTGCCTGGGGTTCGGTCGCATGTCCATGGGCGAGCCCGCCTGGGGTTGCGCCACACCGAAGGGCATTATGCGACTGCTGGCGGCTTATGATATCCCCGTGGACGGGCTTCACGCTGTGGTGGTAGGACGTAGCCCGATTCTTGGTAAACCGATGGCAATGATGCTGCTCGCCGAAAATGCGACGGTTACCATCTGTCATTCCCGCACCCGATCGCTGGAGTCCCACATCCGGCAGGCAGACCTGATTGTCGGTGCGGTCGGCCGCCCGGAATTTATCAAGGCTGACTGGATAAAAGATGGTGCCATTGTGATTGACGCAGGTTATCACCCGGGTGGTGTAGGTGATATTGAGCTGGCCCCGCTGACACAGCGCGCCGCCGCCGTTACCCCCGTGCCTGGCGGGGTTGGGCCCATGACCATCAACACCCTCATCTTTCAGACCGTCGCCGCCGGTGAAAAATCGCTTCAATCGACCTGATTGAGAGGGTCGTACGATGAGAGTTGATCGCTTCATCAGTCGCGCGACGGGGATGAGTCGCACCGAAGTACATCGCGCTATTAGACAAAAGCGCGTCGTGCTACAGGGAGAAGCCATCAAAAGCCCGGCCACGATCCTGACTGATGAACGGGCGTTGCTGCTGGACGGTCGAGCGGTGCGCATTCCGGACCACTGTTATTTAATGGTGCACAAGCCCGCCGGTACAGTCTGCAGTAATAACGACCCCACTCACCCTACTGTCCTGGACCTGTTGAGCACTTCACAGCGGAACATCCCCGGAAGACCGCTGCAAATAGCCGGTCGCCTGGACCTCGACACCACGGGACTGGTGCTGATTACCAGTGATGGAGACTGGAACCACCGCGTTACGTCTCCCCGTCAGACATGCCAGAAAATCTATCGGGTTGATCTGGACCGCCCGCTGGCCGATGCGGATTTGAAGGCCCTGGAAGGCGGCATCCAGCTTCGGTCTGAAGCACGCCCCACCAGACCCTGCGCCATCCAGAGAGAATCGGAAACCCGCCTGCAAATGACACTCAGCGAAGGAAAATACCATCAGGTAAAACGGATGTTCGCCGCTGTCGGATATCATGTTGTGAACCTGCACCGGGAGCAGATCGGCGCTATCCGCCTGGATGAAGCACTGCCGCCGGGTCATTACCGCGCCTTGACCCATCAGGAAATCAGTTCGGTATCGGCGCGATGACGGATGCAGCGGTAGACAGCCTGGCGCAGACACTTGTTGACAGCGATGCACCAGCACTGTGGCTTGCGGACGAGCATCACAACGCCGTCCTGCCGCTGGTTGCGGCAAGACGCCCACCGGTGAAGCTGCTGACCAACCGGTTTGACATTGCCAGGCGCGCAACGGCTCTGGATATTTCGAGCGAGTATAACGACTGGAGCATCCCGAATATCCCGGTTTCAGAGATATATCTACGCATCTGCAAGGAAAAACCCGCCACGCACCACCTGATAAATCAGGCGTTCGTGCGGCTGCCGGCGGGAGGCAGACTCATTATCAGCGGTTTTAAGGATGAAGGAATCAAAACCTGTTTTCAAAAGGCCAGTCAACTGTTTGGTGACAATGCACGACTGCGAAAACAGGGCAATCTATACCTCGGCATCCTGGAAAAATCCACCAGAGGAGCAGGAGCGCCGCTCGACACTAGAGACTATGAGACAATACGTGCGGTGGCGACACTTCACGACAAGCCGGTGTTGAGTAAACCCGGCGTCTATGGCTGGGATAAAGTGGATCAGGGCAGCGCCTTTCTCATGGCGTTTCTTCAACATCTGTGGCGCTCAAGACCGCACGCCGTCAGTTCGATACTGGATCTCGGCTGTGGCTACGGGTACCTGTCCCTGGCAATGGCGAACCACCCTGTCGAGCAGCGTGTGGCGACAGACAACAATGCGGCAGCGACAGCCTGTATGCGCATGAATGCCAGTGAATGGGCATTGCCGATAGAGGTGGTTGATGCCGACTGCGGTGACGCCATCAATAGCCGGTTTGATATGGTGTTATGCAACCCGCCATTCCACACCGGATTCGATGTTGACAATGCATTGCACCTCCGTTTTCTGACGGCGGCCAGCCGCAAACTGACAAAAGCCGGAAGTGCGTATTTTGTGGTCAACAGTTTTTTGCCATTGGAGCGGAAAGCGGTAACCTGCTTCAAGCAAGTCAACGTGCTCTCCAATAATGGAAAGTTTAAGATTCTGCAACTGCAAAACTGAGACAGAGGGAGTCGTTCAAAACGTGGTCAGGGTATGTTTTCGCCATTGGCCTTGCGTATCAGCAGATCTTTCAGACCGCCCTCATTGATGACGTTCTGGTATCCAATCCGCTTCAATTCATCCATGGCCACACCCGATCGATGGCCGCTTCGGCAATAGAGCCGAATATCGCTTTTCTCGTCGCTGGTAACAGAAGATATTTTCGCGGCTATATCCTCAAATGGGATATTGAGTGACCCTGTGATGTGCCCCTCGGCATATTCCTCGGGTGTCCGAACGTCTATCCAGATTGCCATAAAAGCTCCGCATTAAAAATTAACAGTATATATACTCATATCGCAAAGCCAAAAAGCCGCGGGCGGCTCTAGTCGCCCGCGGCTGGCAATCGTTACGAGACCTTAGGCGGCCTGTTCGGCGCCTCGTTCGGTATCGTTTTCGTGCGTCAGCACCTGTGCACCATTCTGAATCTCGATGCGCTGCGGCTTCATGGCTTCCGGCACGCGCCGTAACAGGTTTACAATCAGCAAACCATCCCGGTATTCCGCGCCGCTGACCTCCACATGTTCGGCCAGGTTGAATTTGCGCTCGAAGCTTCGGAACGCTATGCCGTGGTGCAGGTAATTGTGTCTGGTGCTCTCCGGATTCTTTTTGCCACGTATGGAAAGAACGCCTTTTTCGAGTTCAATTTCCAGTTCGTCACGGGCAAAGCCGGCAACCGCCAGAGTAATGGCATAGCGGTCTTCTTCGATGACCTCAATATTGTACGGCGGATAGGTTGAGCCTACCGGTTCACCTCGCAGCGCAGAATCCAGTAAGGATGCAAAGCGATCGTAGCCGATTGTGTGACGGTATAAGGGTGATAAGTCAATAGTCATAACAAATTCTCCAATAGAAGCAAAATGTTGATTTGGGGTTGGCGGGCTCTGCTATCGAGACACCCGCAAGTTATATATAGGGATATCGACCTGACTTTTCAAGGGGTGTTTTTTTGCTCTAAGCAGGTGCTTATGGCGTCACTGGTCACCACACCAGAGGGCGTATCTCGTGTGTCATCGAGAAACCGGTTTACGAACTCCCTGCCACATTCACTATGTATAAATTCCGCGTGTGCCCCATCCGGCACCTCTACATGCATTCCGTTCGGCAGGTAACCCATCAGGCGGTGACCGTACACAGGCGGAGTCACCGGATCAAGCTCGCCACTGACAACAAGCGCCTGCACGGTTAGTGGCTCCGATAACCGAAGCGACCCGGCGTTAAAAAAGCCGATGCGGCAAACATCAAAATGCCAGTCCCATTCAAGGTATTTCTTTAAGCGGCCTGAACGCTCCACAACGTCGAGAAACGGAACCTCATCCAGCAGCGCATTATCGTTGCACTCCGTGGCGTAATACAGCATTGCGTTAAAATGGGGATCGAAAGCGTAGTTATAAAGTTCTTCGAACAGGTAGGGATCAGTCGGTTGATCTTCATCCAGCACCGTATTTATGGTTGGCATGATCCTCGCGCGGGATGCCCGGCTGTACAGGGCGCCATATACTGCCAGCAATAGCCGCTGATCATCAATCAACACCGATTTCGAACCGCCCTTGTGCCAGTCATCAACCGACAGGGACACCGGTTTCGATTCCAGACGCTCCATGGCCTGCCAGAACCGCATTTCCGGGTCCTGAGCCAGATCATCGGATTCGCAGATACGCGCGTCCGCGCAGGCTTTCCAGTAACGCGCCAGGCCATCCAGCAGCAACCGTGTGCTCTCCACCATGCCACCGGACCCGGGCGGATACGGACCATCGAGAACCAGCTTCTGCAACGCCGGATCCAGGGTCGCTGCAACCAGCGCCACGCGAGTACCATAGGAGGCACCCAACGCATGCCAGCTTCTGTATCCCAACGCGTCCACTATGGCTATCGCGTCGCTGGCATTATGTACACTGCTGAAAAGCTGAAGGGCCTCTCCTGGCTTGTATGGACCGGGCAGTTGGCCACGAAGGTACTTGTCCCAGTCGTCAAAGCATTCCAGCAGGACCGGGTTGGAGCGGTCATACCCCGCTTTTATGTCAAGATCGAGCTGCATGCCCAGCAGGGACACGTCGGTATACTTCCGACAGTCCCAGGCCGGGCTGCCCCCTTCCGCCCCGCGATAGTCAAACAGAATAAAATCCCGTGTGGGGATGGCATCAAGGTACCAGTAATTCCAGAACTCCAGCGACTGTTCGCCGGTAATACTTTCCTCTCCTGGCCCTCCGCCAAAATAGACCAGCGGTGTATCGGTCTGGCCTCGCGGGGGCCTGAATACGGCAACCGGCAATCGGAATCCTTCGCTGGTTGTAAACCAGTAGCACGCAACGGCAACATCACCAACAGCGTGAAAGTGGCACGGCCGATACTGTAAGGCAGCTGCGGGCTTCAATATGCCTGATGGCTCATGAGCAGGGCTCCCGCGCACCATTGTCGTTATATACCAGACCAGCAACGCGAATCCGACCAGACCCAGACAGGGCAATAATAAAACTCGGGCGACACTCACGGTCCGCTCACCCCTGGCGCGGCCAGGCCAAAGCGCCGGGCGAGCCAATTTCCGCAAGAACCTGCCCCACTTTCGACACCAGAAACCGCTCGCCGGAAACCAGGGGCGCAGCATAGGTTTTCTCTGCTGAATTCCAGAAAAAATGAATCTGCCAGGCGTGCAGATAGAGGCGGTCTGCTGCGAGACCGCCATAGCGGCGATCACCAATGATCGGCGCTGATAACGATTTCATGGCGACGCGTAGCTGGTGCGTCTTTCCTGTGTCGGGCTTGAGTATCAGCAAGCGCACGCCATTGCCCAAACCAAAACTGAAAAAATGAGTCACCGCCGGATTCCGCGTAGTGCGAGACAGCCGCCAGTTACCATTGCGGCTTTTTTCCATATCGCCAATGATGGCGCCCTGCTTTTTTACGGGCTTTCTGTCGGTGAGTGCAAGGTAGAATTTCCGAATTTCGTGACGCTGAAAAAGTTGCGACAGGCCCGCACTGGCCTGCGGATTTTTTGCGACCAGAACTACCCCCGATGTGTCGGCGTCGAGTCTGTGTACCGGGAATACCTGCGGCAACATAAACAGTGATCGGGCTGTTGCCAACAGGTTGGAAGACGCATCGGCACCCTGCGTTACCATCCCCGGGGGCTTGTTCAGCACGAGGTACTCCGGTGTCTCCTCAATAAGGCCCACTGCCTGCGGCCTGCTGACATTACTCACCGGGAAAACGAACTCATGGCCTTCGCGTGGTCAGCAATAATCTTAATCGTCGACCGGTCAACATCGAACACGGAATTCAGTCCCTGATGCTCCTGGGGCGGATCGCCGGTAAAAGGATCCCCTGCCTTCCAGATCAGATCCGGTTGCCGGCTGCGCCCGACGCCGCCCCATGTCCAGAAATTCGAACCGGCTATCGGGAACCCCAGTTTTACCTGTCTCTCTATCAACTGGAAGACTTCCCGGAAAAACCGGTCGCGTTGCAGGGTTGAGGATTCAATGTGATAGTCCGCGTTATCCCGCTCTATGCCAAACTCTTCAAGCACTGTTGGCTTGCCCAGCCGGTGCGCCACCTGTATATGTTGCAAAATGTAGGCGCGCGCCGTCGTCAAAGCACTCTGGTAAGTATTTTCGGGGTCCGTTGCATCGAACCACTGCCAGTTTTTTGGCCACATATGAAATGTCAGGTAATCGATTTCCGGTGCGGCATGGACATCCGCATATAACTCGATATCCCGCAAGGTACCCATGGCGCCTTCGTTGCCCGTGCTGACCAGATGGTTTGAATCCAGTGATTTAATATATTGCGCAGTCTCAACAATCCACCGTTTGAACTGCGGAAAAAAAGGTCGACCTTCGTCATCACTGCCCGGCCGGGGTTCATTGGCAAGCTGCCAGGACATAATGGTAGGATCATCAATATACGGCTGACCGGTGACTGTGTTGGTTCGCGTTACAACATGCGCTATAAGTTGACGGTACCACTGCTGTGCTTCGTCAATACGGTAAAAGTTTGCGGAATTTTGCATGAATGCATTCCACTCGCCGGTAACATCCGGATCAAACACCGGCTCCCCGGAGAACCATGCAACATACTGGGACATTCCCCCGGACCACTGCCAGAAATTATTCAGAAACAGCACGGCGTGCATATCCCGCTTAGCCATCTCAGCCAGTAAAAAGTCCAGGCCGCGCAAAAGTTCCTCGTTGTATTGGCCGGGCCCTTCGTGTATAGCCGGCTCCAGCGCCATGCGCAAATCCGTGCGCTCCGAAGCAGCCAGAATCCGCAAATTTCTAATGCCCGAACCGGCCAACAGATCCAGCTCTCTGACCAGCCGCACCCGACCCTCCGGAGTCGCACCCAAATATGCGCCGTACCAAAAGTTCGTACCCACAAAATAATAAGGCTTTCCGCCTTTAACAAACTGCGTGCCCTGAACACTGATAAACCGGTTCGCCTGCCCGGCATCTTCGACATCGTCCGGGTCGGACTTTCGTTCGCCAACGGATTGGCACGCAGCTATCATAGCCACCAGCATGATAAAAACCGTACATCTTGCAATATATCTCATAGCGTTGACCTTACAAGTCCATCCTAAAGTTCTACCTGAAAGGGTGAGGCCGGCAGCCCTTCCGCATTGTAGAGGTTGCTGTCCGGATTATCTGCCCATGCATAGCGAATGCTAACGGGGCGTCTGTTTTCCGGTATCTGAAGTACGACCGTAGTACCCCGGATCTCAGCATCAACCGTCCGGTAGCCTTCGTCCCTGGTTGCGATCTCGAATCCCGATACAGTGGTCCCTTCAGCGCCGTCTGGATGAGGACCGGTGGAGAGACGCGGCCCAGTGTAATCGAACTCCAGCACAATATCTCCGCGTGATTTTTTGACCCGTTTGAGCAGCGGACCGTTCTTGAGCCGGGTTCGGTCTCCGTAGACCAGATGTTCGGCTAGTCGCCACAGCCTCTCCGCAACGGCTTTTTTATTTCGGGGATGAATATCATCCGCGTCGCCAATATCTATTGTGACAGCCATGCCTGTCTGCGGCATATCAAGGGCCTGAGTCTGAGCGAATCGCAGCTCAGCCCACCGGCTCTCGGTCGGCTCGTCCGTGCGCGGGCCATAGTTTGCGAGCTGCACGTACAAAAACGGCAGCTTAAGGTTATTCCATTTTAAACGCCAGCTTGCCAGTAATGTTTTGAAGAGCGGCGCATAGGTGGCCGCATCATTCACATTGCTCTCTCCCTGATACCACAGAAATCCGCTAATCGGAATGCCCTGAATAGGGTGAATCATTGCGTTATACAGCACACCGGCCATGCGTTCGGGATGCTGCATGGTCGGCGGAAGCGCAGGCTCAAGTACATCGTTGTAATACCATTCTCCTTCGAGGTTCAAGGTGAAATCTTCGGCCTTTAGCCACATATGACCTTTTGTACCCAAGGCAACGTCGTTGGATTGCGAATTCAGAATCCGAACGGCGATCGCGTTGTTGCGTTTGCGCAAAAGCGCCGGATCAATGTCAATTACCTTGACAGCTTCGTCACTGTCTTTAAATGCGACTTCTTTACCATTAAGAAAAACCCATGCCGTGTCGTTAATTTCGCCGAAAGACAACTCTGCGGGCAGTGCATATTGGGCCGGCCAGTCAAACCGCTTACGAAACCAGACAATATTGCCAGGCGATTTTTCGCCTGGCAGTTCCGTTTCTGGCCAGGCGCGCTCGTAGTAATGGTGCAGATGAATGCCCATTTTACGGAAGGATTCGTTGTCCTGAATAATTTCCAGCTTGCGGGCCTGGTTCGTCTTATGACGATCGAAACGGGATTGCCATATAGCGGCTTCATTGACAAGACTCCGGGCCTCATCGGCATACGCATCCAAATGCATCATGTCATTCGGATCGATCCACGCCTGCGCTGGACTCCCGCTAACGGCAACATCAATCACGCCCACCGGTACTTCTTTTTCAGTGTGGTTTTTTTTTGCAAAATACCATGCGAGACCGGAAACTTCAGCGGCATTTTCGGCCGATGCGATACGCCATTCACCACCTTGCAAATCCTGCAGTGGCGTTGCAGAATAGCTATTATCCACCTCGAAAAAGCGAATTCCGGGCAGCTCGGCATCCTCAAGCTCCCCTTCATAACCCTCTACGCCTTCCAGGTTCCATTCCATATTGGACTGACCACCCGCGAGCCACACATCCCCAACCAGTATATTCTGGACGGTTTTCTGGTAGTTCCCTGTACTTATTCGGAGCGTATAGGGGCCACCGGCACGCAAAGGAGGCAGCTCGACCTTCCAGTATCCGTTTCTGTCAGTCTTCGCTTTACGGGTTTTCGACGCCAGCTCGACACTGACACGTCGATTCAGTCGGCTCCAGCCCCATACGGGAATTTTTTTGCCCTGCTGCACCACCATGTTATCGGAAATGATAGCCGGCAGTATGATCGGCCCTTCAGGACCTGCCTGATCCCCGGCGATCGCTGGCGGAACGGTTAGCTGTAAAATGAGAAGGGTCGCCATACCCCATAAATAACCATACAACGGTATTGTCGTCATCTTCGGTCCATTTTTTTGACTGTGAGCCGGTTTGTCAGCGCCTGCAGCTCGCAGGTCAACTACAACCAGCTTTTATTATTAAAATCGTCGTAACTATTCAGCCCACGCCCCGATTTGCCCCTTAATCTACATATAAAGCTGCGTTAAAAAATGGTCAAAAACCTGTCGGGAACAGGTTTGAACGCCTGCCCAGACGGCCCGGAGGCGGAAGCGCAGGATGCGCGGCGTATATACACGGATAAACTCACATTTTTCGCCTTGCTCTGAGCAAATCTGGACGCAATCTGAACAGACGCGCGCTGAATAGTTAATTAAAATCAGGGATTGCCGAACGGAATGCTCTGTCACATGCACAGGCTGCTTCAGCGAACGATACATCGGGACGCCTGGAATGTTACGTCACCCGATACCCCCGGCGATGCGCTGATTCACACATACGTAACGGATTAACCATATTGCGCCCGGTGCAATATGATCAGGCAATCCGCCGGGTGACGGGATTGCTAAACCCCCTCGCCGCGGAGGATGCGATACATCAACATCGTTGCCCGCCCGTTGTGATAAGGCGCCTTCCATGCGCCCGCCTTGTATTCTGCTGCCGCGCCCGCCTCGTGACGACTGCTCCAGTACCATTCGCCCGAATCTTTATCGATAAAGCTCTCCTGAATATGTTCCCATACTTTGAGCGAAGCTTCCAGATAGTTTTCGCCGGCGCCTAAAGCCCACATGTTGGCCAATCCGACCATGGCTTCCGCCTGCACCCACCAGCAGCTGCGGGTAAAGGACCGGCTATTCCAGTCGTAAACGTCGCCCATGGCGCCGTTGCCCAATATACCTTCTGCGCAGGCGACACTCGCCAAACGCTTTACATGTTCCATATACTGCAGTACCTGCGGGTACTGACCACGAAGGCTTTTGACGGCTTTGTGGATAAGCCAGCTCGACTCGATATCGTGCCCAAAAGAGTATGCGTTTGATCGGTCCGCCCAGTCCTCCGAGAAAAACATACGCGTGTGCCCTGAATCCATATCCACGATGCGCTCACAATATATTTCCAGGATGTTTCGCAGTGCCGGTGCAATCGCCGATTGTCGCTCCTGCTGCAGGGACGCCGCATTATGTAAAGCCGTGTAGCCTTCCAGAATGTGAAGGTGTGTATTCATGGTCTTCGGGAAGTTGTCTTCTTTTTCGGACAGCCGAACATCCAAAAGCTTACCCCAGGTTCGCGACGCTGCTTCAAAATACCCATTGTTTTCCCTATCCAGCGCATGTCGCTCGAGCAATCGATAATTCTGCAAGGCAGTATTCAGGACGCTCTCGTCGCCCGTCAACCCGTAGTAGGCACTCAGGCCATAGATAAAAAATGCTTGTGCATAGGAATGCTTGCGCCCGTCCACCAGGTTCCCGGCAGAATCCACCATCCAGAATACGCCGCCATATTCCCGATCCCAAAAATGCTTGATAAGGTACTGATAAGCCCGCTGCGCGGCCTCCCAATACGCGGGGACAGGCTCGATTCGGGCCAGTTCTGAGAAAAACCACAGGATTCGGCAATTGAGAATAACGCCCTTATCAGCCCCTGCCCTTGGCGAATTGTCCTGCCCTACCTCCCCATAGAACCCGCCGTGAACGGTATCAATGGCGTATTTGATCCACCAGTCGGCAATCGCCAGGTACTCCTGCCTGAACTTGGTGGCGGCCTGCGGTCCAATGGCCGAAGTCGTCATGCCTGATCCCATAACGTCCGAATTTCGAGATTACGGGCGATCAGATCACACCGAACCTGAACCGATTTTGCGGTGTACAGCCGGTCCTCCGGCGTATTTTTCACGTAATCCAGTAACTGGTCAATCGTCGACGTTGCGACGTGCATACGGGTGTCGGATGAGGCATAGTAAATGAATACGTCGCCTTGCTCGTTGACGGTCCACCCGTTGCAAAACACAACGTTGGAAACGTCCCCCACCCGCTCTTGTCCTTCAGGCGCAATAAAGTGGCCTCCTGGCCTGTGAGTCACCACCCATGGCCTGTCCAGCGCCGTCATAAACATATACAGCACGTAGCGTAGGCCGGCCGCGGTATTCCGTACCCCATGAGCAAGGTGCAACCAGCCGTCTTTTGTCTTGAGTGGCGCCGGCCCCTGACCGTTTTTCAGCTCCTTAACCGTATGGTAAACCTTCGTGTCGACGATAGTTTCTTCTTTCAGTTCGGCGCTTGTCATATCGGCGGTCAACCCCCATCCAATGCCGCCCCCGCTCCCAACACTTATGAATCCGTCCTGCGGACGCGTATACAGACCGTACTGCCCGTCTATAAATTCAGGATGCAGAACTACGTTGCGCTGTTGTCCCGATCGGGTTACCAGGTCGGGCAAACGTTCCCAGCTAATCAGATCGCGTGTGCGGGCTATACCACACTGCGCCTCAGCAGCTGACGTATTACCCGCCTGATGAAGGTCTTTTCTTTCCGTACAGAACAGGCCATAGATGTACCCGTCCTGGTGATCCGTAAGCCTCATATCATATATATTTGTGTCCGGGCGATCCGTTTCCGGCATTGTTATCGGATAATCGCGGAACTGGAACCGGTCAACCCCTGAATCGCTTTCGGCTACCGCGAAAAATGATTTTCGGTCAGCACCCTCCACTCGCACAACCAACACATGCTTTCCGCCTCTATAGATGGCGCCGGCATTAAAGGTAGCGTTAATCCCCTGACGCTCCATAAGCCAGGGATTGGCGGTAGCATCAAGGTCATATTTCCAGAAAACCGGCACGTGGCGGGCTGTTATGACGGGGTTGATCCAACGTTCGTAGATACCATTGCCAAGCGGTTCTTTGGTATTTTTCCTGCTGATTAGTGCTTCGTATTCTTCTTTCAGGGCCTTCAATCGGGTTTTGAAATGCGACATTAAAACGGGTCCCATGCAAAGGAATTAAAACGGGTTTGTACCGTGAACGTTGCCGCTGAACTGGTTGTCCCTGTTCGCTCGGCCATCTGTTTCCGGTATAGGATCGGCGGGCCGGCCGGGTCACCTCGGTTCCATCATTCACAGCGTACTTGCGGAGATATCAAAAGTAACCGGTTACAAAGCACTTTTCCAGCTTTTCTTGTCAGGTTTTTCAGGCATCCACCTGCTAACTACAGGATCACCACCAGAATACAACCACAAAATTGGCAAAACATGGCCCATCAGTCAGCGGGGGTCGCAGGCGGGTTGAACCAGGAATGTTCGATGCCCGGCTGCCTCCAAAGACCGAGACGTTTGATTCCAATAATTAAAAAGACTGGTCGACCGCGATTGTATGGTGTAGATTCAGGCTCCCTGCACATACAGACATTCAACAAGGTTCAAATGTCCAATATTCGCGATGTTGCGAAAGCCGCGGGAGTTTCCGTTGCTACTGTCTCCCGAGCGCTCTCCAGCCCTGAAAAAGTTTCAGAATCTGCATTGCAGAAAGTCCATGAGGCCATACGGGACATCGGTTACCGCCCCAACCTGTTGGCGCGCAGTTTTCGTTCCGCCCGATCATACTCCATCGTCGTGCTGGTGCCGGACATCACCAACCCGTTTTTTGCCCAGGTCATCCAGGCCATTGAGGACCGGGCCCAAAAAGCCGGTTATGCCGTGCTATTGGGGGATACACGCGAGCTGTCAAAGCGTGAACAGGAATACGTCAGCCGCGTCGAAACCCGCCTGGCTGATGGCGTAATACAGCTTCGGCCACATTCTATGAGTATGAATGAACTGAATATCCCCTGGGTTAATGCCTGCGGCTGCGAGAGCACCTCCGGGCCATCTGTACGCATAGACAATATTGGATCCGCGCAGAAAATTACCGATCACCTCATTGAACTCGGACATCGACGCATTGCGGTGATTGCAGGCCTGAAGGACAATCCGCACAGTATCGAGCGGCTGGCGGGCTATAAGGCGAGCCTGCATAATGCCGGCATTCGCTTCGATCCGGACCTTGTCGTTGACGGGGACTTTACACTCTGGTCGGGCCAACAGTTGACGCACGCGCTTATCAAGCGTGAACCGCGGCCGACTGCTGTATTCTGCATGAGTGACCAAATGGCCATTGGGGCCATCCAGGCCATCAAGGCTGCCGGGCTTGGCGTGCCTGATGATCTTTCTATCGCGGGGTTCGATGATATTCAATTCGCCCGATACTGGGAGCCACAGATAACGACAATAGCCCAGCCAGCTGAACAGCTGGGTATCCAATCTGTTGAACTTCTGCTACGAATTATTGAAGGTGGCGAGGATTTGAGCCAGGTTGAAATCGTGCTGCCAACTGAATTTGTTGCGCGTGACAGCACCGCCCCGCCCCCGGCTTCGGTCTAATCCTGATTCCCGAGTTGCGCGGGATTTATCGGTAGCCGCGACTCCAGAACGTCGCCCATATCAATCGCCAGATTGACAATGTGGTGCAGGTTACCCGCGTAGCTTCGTTTATCAAGGGGCTTTAGCCGGGCGTCAACGCTGTCGGAGACTGTGCCAGGTACACCGGGATCAAGGAAGACGGCGAAAAGCTGGTCTATTGAAGAAAGCAATATTGGCAACGCCAGGGTATTGCCGTTTACCGCCTCCATGAGGCTGGCTCGAGACAGCTGGATCAATGATGAGCACGGAAATACCGCATCTGTCGCCGTTCTCACGAATATTCTTTCCGGTACCAGTCCGGACGCCCCCTCACCCCGGATGGCCTGCATCAGATTTTGGTATATTTCATTTGCTGTTACCCGCAACTTTGCGTCAATATCGGAAACCTGATGCAATAAAGTAATGAGTGACAGGATATCTGCGGGGCGTACTTCGGGGTTTTGCGGGTCGGGCGACCAATCCGTGCGGCGCAGTTCGGCCAGTGACTGCAGGTTGCCCCTATAGATTTCGTTATGCAGCAAATCGAAAAAGTCCGTTGCACAAATAAGCCATTTATTTTTTCCCGAACAGCGATAAATAAAGAGAAATGCATCACACAGAGATATCTGCGTGCTGAGTCGCAGATGTGCCTGTGCAGCACTTCTATCCACCAGCCCTCCAGCCGGATGTTTATATTCCTTTTCCAGCCATTCGAAAATATTGTAGCTACGTCGCAGTTCTGATCCGTCCCGGTATGCATACCAGGCAGCGGCACTGCTTGTCATGAACGCGGCGTGGTCCACCGCATGATAACTCGGATCAGCAATGTTCAGCGTATTGTCCAGTTTGTGAACAAAACCATCGCTACGGCACAATGATGTACCCAGCAGGCTTGCAGTAGCGGTCATCTTTTCGACGTCGGGCTGCATTCCCTGAAGCCAACCTTTTGATTCCGCAAGGGAAAAAGCGTTTATCTGCTGAGCCTGCACGGCGAGGCTACGGTCCGAATCCCTATCGGGGGAACCATCAGCGTACAGGTATTCATAGGCAAAACCCCGCGCCCGGTCGAGCCCGTTGCCACTCCAAAGCGGCAAGGCGCTCTCTACCAGCCAGCCTACCAGCCGATCATGTGATTTAACTAATAGCTCTCTCATCCATTGGGTCTCAACGCTAATCCTGATGACGCTATCTGGGATGCCCCCCGGGGGGGTATCTCCACTCAATGTTACCAACTACGGTTCAAAGATAGGCGGTAATACGTATAAAAATAGTTAAAAAATAGGGATTCGCAGCATGGACCGAACCAATCCCCGGGGCAACCGTTAAATGGGTTTGCCAAATCGAAAAAAAATGTTCATAATTCGGCGCCTTACAGGCTCGGAGAGTAGCTCAGTCTGGTAGAGCACTGCCTTCGGGAGGCAGGGGTCGCAGGTTCGAATCCTGTTTCTCCGACCAACTTCACATTCCCGCAGCGTTCAGGTCCATTGAATCCATCAATATCTGGCCGAATGCCCCAGTCATACCCACACTGAATCAACGTATTCGGGTCTCCGGGGCTGAACCATAACATAGATTCAGGCTCAACCTGCCTGCTCCAGGCGTTGCACCCGACGATACCAGCTGGCAGGCTCGATGATCTCGCCATCCTCACCCACGTCAGGGTACGAAATGCCTCGACCGTCACAGTAATCAGCAATCGCCGGGTGAGCCCATTGAAAAAATCGCTGCCTGTAAGCAGCGTCGGGCAGGCGCCTTTGGGAGTACATCCCGGCACGAGTGCGTTGATACTGCGCCTCAGCCAGAATAATCGCGCAGGCTACCGATACATTATAGGATTCCACCATGCCGACCATCGGGATGCCGACCCGATAATCGGCTGATTGCAGGGCCGCCATACTTGCGCCGTCTCTTTCGGATCCCAGCACCAGCACAGTCGGTCGGGTATAGTCCGGGACCCGGTAATCACACACATCCGCGCCCAGGCCCGTCACCAGAATCTGAAATCCCTGCTGTCGGTAAAGTGTCAGCGGCTCTTCCACCCGATCATAAAGCTTGATTTCCACCCATTTCTGAGTGCCCAGGGCGGTCCCCCGGAAAGGCCGATACCCCTCTGTCGGTCGCACACAATGCACGGTATCAATACCGACGGCATCACAGGTCCGCAGCATCGCAGCGATATTTCTACCTTTATGGACCTCGTCCGCAATCACGGTCAAATCCGGCTGTCGCCGATCCAGGACTGCTCGAATTCTTTGTAAACGTTCTGGTGTCACACTGCTGCCTCAGACAGGTTGGCCGATAAAAAGGCGGTTATTGTAACGATTCACGTCTCCGCTAAACAAATCAATCGCTTCCATTGCAAATGGTTAACGGACAATTTGCAGTGAATCCTTTACAATTGTCTTTTATCATCAATACAGAATGACAGCGGTTATGACAAACGAATTGAACATCGAAAACCTGAACATCGTGTCGCAGGAAATTCTGATAACCCCTTCCCGGTTGAAAGCAGAATTACCGGTCTCTGACCGGGCTTTTGAAACAGTTATCAGCGGACGCAATGCAATACGCAGGATCCTGGATCGCGAAGACCACCGACTCATCGTTGTAATCGGCCCCTGCTCGATCCACGACACTGAAGCTGCCATGGATTATGCCCGCCGCCTGAAGGCTCTCGCCGAAGAGCTTTCGGACACACTCCTGATTGTCATGCGCGTCTATTTCGAGAAACCACGCACGACAGTGGGCTGGAAAGGGCTGATCAATGATCCTTTTCTTAACGACTCGTTCAAGATTGAAGAAGGACTGCATGTCGGACGCAAGCTGCTTCTGGATATCGCCGAACTGGGGCTGCCCGCCGCGACCGAAGCGCTCGACCCGATATCGCCACAATACCTGCAGGATCTAATCTCCTGGTCGGCAATTGGCGCCAGGACCACCGAGTCGCAAACCCACAGGGAAATGGCCAGTGGGCTATCGACGGCTGTCGGCTTCAAGAACGGCACTGATGGCGGTATGGCGGTAGCGATCAATGCACTGCAATCAGTCTCCAGCCCCCATCGATTTCTGGGGATAAATGGCGAGGGGCAGGTTGCCATCACCCATACACGCGGAAACGGGTACGGACACGTGGTTCTGCGAGGCGGCAACGGCAAGCCGAACTATGATTCTGTCAGTGTTGCCATGTGCGAGAAGGAATTGAGGGGCGCTGGTGTCGCCAACAACATCATGGTTGACTGCAGCCACGCAAACTCGAACAAGAGCCATGATCTGCAACCACTGGTGATGGATAACGTGGCCAATCAGATTCTTGAAGGCAACCGCTCGATCATTGGCATTATGGTGGAAAGCAACATCGGGGCGGGCAATCAGAAAATCCCTGCCGATCTGAAGGATCTGAAGTATGGTGTCTCCGTCACCGATGCCTGCATCGACTGGCCTACCACCGAGCGGGCCTTGCGGTCCATGCGGGACAAAATCCGGTCGATCCTCCCTGTACGCGGGCCGGCGTGACAGATACGCCGGTTAGAGGCGGGCAAACTCCGCCTGCATCTTGGAACACAGCGGGATGATTATCCAGATCAACCCGCTGGCTGCGTGCAGTCGCCCTATTGCGGGGCGATGATTTATGAGTAAAAGGCGTGAGTTGTATCGCTGTGGTCTGTCATATCGCGTACGCCGGCTAACTCCGGGATTTTCTCTCTGAGCGTTTTCTCGACGCCTTCCTTCAGCGTTAGATCCACCGCACTGCACCCCTGGCAACCACCACCAAACTTCAAGACGGCGAAACCATCCTCCGTGACCTCAATGAGGCTAACGTTACCACCATGCGATGCCAGCCCTGGATTGATATCGTTGAAAAGCACATAATTGATCTTGTCTTCCACCGGGCTGTCGTCCGAAATCTTCGGCATCTTCGAGTTAGGCGCCCGGATAGTCAGCTGACCGCCCATACGATCCGGTGAATAGTCGACTTTGGCGTCTTCAAGAAACGGAATGCTCTTGCCTTCGAACCAGGCGTCGAAACCGTTCAGCGGTACACGAACATCATCATCTTTCTCTTCACCCGGACGCAGGTAGGCTATACAGGTCTCCGCCTGGGGAGTCCCTGGTGAGGAAACAAACATCCGAATGCCTATGCCTTCACAGTCCTGCTTGGCAAGCAGGTCATTCAAATAGCTTTGCGCGGACTCGGTAATAACGACATTGGGTTCAATTGACTGGGTATCGGACATACAGGCTTCCAAAATAGTTGTAGATCAGGGGCTTACAGGCAAGGCAGCTCAGAATTGTAACTATTCAGTTCACGCCCCGATTTGCCCATGGCTGCGTTAAAAAATGGTCCTTTACACAAGTAAACTCACATTTTTCACCTTGCTCTGAACAACGCTGGATGCGATCTGAACCGTTACGCAAAGAGCTGAATAGTTACCTCAGAATATCAATTAAATCGCAGCCGCACCTAATCCCGAGTAATTTACTCAGGTATTCTAGCGGAATACACTGTCTTTGCAAACCGCTAAATAGATGTGCGATCTGTTACAATTGCACCTGCATCAAAATATTTTGATATAGGTTTGCGAAATGACAGATTTTTCTTCCAGAATTGAGGCCTTGCATCAGGCTGCCAGGCAACGCATTCTGATCCTTGATGGTGCCATGGGCACAATGATCCAGAACCGGAAATTAAAAGACGCCGATTACCGCGGCGAGCGATTTGCCCAATTTGAGCAGGATCTGGCCGGAAACAACGATCTTCTTAGCGTTACACAGCCAGATATTATCAGCGATATACACCACGCCTATCTGGCCGCCGGTGCCGACATAATAGAAACCAACACATTCAACAGTACGCGGGTTTCACAATCGGATTACGGCCTGGAAGACCTGGTACCGGAGCTGAATCGGGCTGCAGCCCGGCTGGCACGCGCCGCCGCTGATCATTTTACCGCTCAGACGCCGGAAAAGCCCCGATTTGTTGCCGGCGTTCTGGGTCCCACCAGCCGCACCTGCTCCATATCCCCGGATGTTAACGACCCGGGTGCGCGTAACATAACATTTGACGGCCTGGTCAGTGATTATACCGAAGCCGTGGCGGGTCTGGTGGACGGCGGTATCGATATTGTTTTAATTGAAACAATTTTTGACACTCTTAATGCCAAAGCCGCCGTGTTTGCCGTGCAAACCTACTTTGACAAGATCGGCTATTCGTTGCCAATTATGATTTCCGGCACCATAACCGATGCCTCGGGCCGTACCCTGTCGGGACAAACCACCGAAGCTTTTTACAACGCCCTCGCGCATTCACGGCCGCTATCCATCGGTTTAAACTGCGCGCTGGGAGCCCAGGAGCTCAGACCTTACATAAAAGAGCTGGCGCGCGTTGCCGCGTGTAATGTGTCGGCGCATCCCAACGCCGGTTTGCCCAACGAGTTTGGTGAGTATGACCAGTCACCCGAGGAAATGGCTGAAATCGTCAAGGCATTTGCGAACAGCGGCTACCTCAATATTATTGGCGGTTGCTGCGGAACAACACCCGAACACATACGGGCCATAGTCGACGTGGTAGCCGGCATCCCGCCCAGACAACTTCCCGATATCGAGCCGGCCTGTCGCCTGGCCGGGCTTGAACCATTTACCATTCAGAAACAGTCATTATTCGTCAACGTAGGCGAGCGCTGCAACGTTACCGGGTCTGCGCGCTTTAAAAAGTTGATTATCAATGACGATTTTGCCACCGCGCTGGAAGTCGCCCTGGAGCAGGTGGAAAATGGCGCCCAGATTATCGATATAAACATGGATGAGGGAATGCTGGATGCAGAAGCTGCCATGGTCCGCTTTCTGAACCTGATTGCTTCCGAGCCGGATATATCGAAAGTGCCAATCATGGTGGATTCGTCAAAATGGTCGGTTATTGAGGCGGGCCTCAAGTGCATTCAGGGCAAACCCATAGTCAATTCGATCAGCCTCAAGGAAGGTGAAGACGCTTTTGTCAGGCAGGCCACACTTTGCCTGCGTTATGGCGCCGCGGTTGTGGTCATGGCATTTGACGAGCAGGGACAGGCTGATACCCGGGACCGAAAAGTTGCCATCTGTCAGCGTTGCTACGACATTCTTGTCAATCGGGTCGGTTTTCCGCCGCAGGATATTATTTTCGATCCCAACATATTTGCGGTTGCCACAGGGATTGAGGAACATAACAATTACGCAGTGGACTTCATTGAAGCGACCCGCTGGATCCGCCAGAACCTGCCGCATGCACAAGTCTCCGGCGGTGTCAGTAACGTGTCATTTTCCTTCCGGGGCAACAACCCGGTCCGGGAGGCGATTCACTCGGTGTTCCTGTATCACGCCATTCAGGCCGGCATGAATATGGGTATCGTCAATGCCGGCCAGCTGGCTATCTACGATGACCTGCCCGCCGAACTCAAGACGCTCGTCGAGGATATCATCCTTAACCGGTCTGGCGGCGCGACTGAAGCGCTGCTTGAGATTGCAGAGAAATACCGGGGAGATGGACAGAGCAGCGCCAGGACAGAAGACCTCAGCTGGCGTGAGTGGCCCGTCGAGAGACGCCTGGAACACGCCCTCGTAAAAGGCATCACCGCTTACATTATCGACGATACAGAAGCAGCACGACAACAGGCACAGCGACCCCTCGATGTTATCGAGGGCCCCCTGATGGACGGCATGAATATAGTCGGCGATCTGTTCAGCTCAGGGAAAATGTTTTTACCCCAGGTCGTTAAATCGGCCCGGGTCATGAAGCAGTCCGTGGCGTACCTGCAACCCTATATCGAGGCTGAGAAGGACGAGACCGCCAAACCGCAGGGCCGCATTCTGATGGCAACTGTCAAGGGCGATGTGCATGATATCGGCAAAAACATCGTTGGAGTGGTGCTCCAGTGCAATAATTTTGAAGTGATCGATCTCGGGGTTATGGTTCCCTGCGAGAAGATTCTCGAAACCGCACAAAAAATGAATTGCCATGTGATCGGGCTGTCCGGCCTGATTACCCCGTCACTGGACGAAATGGTGACAGTGGCTGCCGAAATGCAGGCCCAGGGCATTAACCTGCCACTGCTCATCGGCGGTGCAACCACGTCAAAAGCGCATACAGCAGTCAAGATCGAACCGCAGTTCTCGCTCAATCAGGTCGTTTATGTCGCTGATGCATCGCGCGCTGTGGGTGTAGTTAGCAATTTGTTATCGGACAAAGCCCGGGAGGCGTTTGTCGCCTCAACCAAAGCGGAGTACCAGATGGTTCGGGAGCGCACAGCCAAACGCCGTACCCGGCAAAAGCTATTCCCCTACGCCGACGCCCTGGCCCGTCGATGGTCCTGCGACTGGCAGCAGTATACGCCTACCCCACCCAGGCGCCTGGGGGTCACAGTCTTCAACCAATACCCATTGCGTGAACTGGAGCGGTTTATAGACTGGACACCGTTTTTCATCAGCTGGGATCTGGCAGGCAAGTATCCGGCGATACTCGAGGATGATGTCATTGGCGAGGCGGCCACCAACCTGTTTGCAGATGCACAGGCGATGCTGCGCGACCTTATTGACAACAATCGCATTGAAGCCCGGGCAGTGGTGGGCTTCTGGCCGGCCAATTCCATGGACGATGATATCGTGGTGGCCACCGGGGACACTTCGACAATTCTCCATCAGGTGCGCCAACAGCAGGACAAGAACACCGCACAGGAATTTACACTATCGCTGGCCGATTTTATAGCGCCTGCTGACTCCGGTGTGCAGGACTACATTGGTGCTTTTGCCGTAACTGCGGGCATTGGCGCTGACGAGCTGGCCAGAGAGTATGAGGCCAGGGGGGATGATTACAATGCGATCATGGTAAAGGCCCTTGCCGACCGACTGGCGGAGGCGCTGGCCGAGCATCTGCATTGGCGGGTTAGAACCGACTTGTGGCCCTACGTCGACAATGAAGACGTAAATGACGACTCAGACATCACAAGGCTGATCAAGGAACAGTACCAGGGCATCCGTCCGGCACCCGGGTACCCCGCGTGCCCTGACCATAGCGAGAAGGCAAGCCTGTTCCAGATGCTATCCGTTACCAGCAATATTGACATGCAGCTTACGGAACACTTTGCCATGCTGCCGGCGGCGTCTGTCTCGGGCTGGTATTTTGCCCATCCGGAGTCGCGCTATTTCTCTGTGGGAAAAATAGGCGAAGATCAGGTAGAATCCCTGGCCAGACGCAAAAACGTCGACAAGTCCGCAGTTGAACAGTGGCTCAGACCGAATTTGAATTACTAGGGTCTGTTGCCGAGCCAGACACTGTGCGACTTTAAGCAGGACGAGGCGCGCCTCCATGAACTTAATCGGGCCAGGAACGAACCATGCGTAATCTATTTTTGCTGGCTGGTGTGGCGGTTGCGCTGGCGCTGTTCAAATGGGATCTGATTCCTGGGAAAGAGTCGGTTACTATCGACCCCGACGCAGCCATGCGAGCCGACGTCGTGCTCTTCGCCACCAGCTGGTGCGGGTACTGCGCGAAAACCCGTGACCTGCTAAAAAAGTCGGGTGTACCCTTTGTTGAACACGACATAGAAACCTCCGCCGAAGGCAAGAGTCAGTACGACGCTATCGGCGGTCGCGGCGTACCAATTTTATTGATAAATGGTGAAATGGTACGCGGGTACGACCCAAACCTCATTGTCAAACTGATACAAAATTCGCCATGATTGAGAATACAGATACCCCGGGCCAGAATCCGCCCCCCAAACGTTCCCTGATTCGCCTGATCTTCAGCACCGTAGCGGCCGCCTTTGGGGTGCAAAGCGAGACCAATCGGCAGCATGATTTTCAGCAAAAAAGCATAATGCCCTACCTTCTGGCCGGATTATTGTTCACAGCAATATTTCTGGGCAGCCTGATATTTATCGTAAGCCTTATCGTCGATTAGGGCCTCAACATTCACCCGGCTGCTGTTTTTAGGCGGTTTGCCCGTCGGCAGCCATTTTAAGGCACGAATTTGTCCACGCTGCTCCCCCCCTACGCTGTCGTCATGTTTGCAGATATAGTCGATAGCGCTCAGCTATACGAAAGACTGGGCGATCGCCTCGCACACCGGTGTGTTACCAAGGCCCTGGCACGCATTGCACGCTGTGCGCAGCATAATGATGGCAGGCTCGTGGAAAACATTGGCGATCAGGCGATGCTGGTTTTCTCGGCGATCGAGGACGCTGTGCAGGCGGCAATTGAAATTCAGCAAACCCTGTTGAACGCCCCCACATACCGCAGTCATTTCGTAAAAGCCCGGATTGGCTTTCACGCCGGTCCTGTCGAATATGCCGGCACCCATCCCTTTGGCGATACCGTCAATGTCGCGGCCAGAGTGGTATCACTCTGTGATGCGGGCCGAATCATTACCACCCTGTCGTCGCTCCCCGATAACGATCGGGCATTACCGCTGACTGTCCGCCCCTATCAATTGGCCCGCGCCAAAGGCAAGTCCTTCCCCCTGCAATTGCGGGAACTGCTATGGGACTTGACAAATGCCACAACAACGTGTGAGAGCACTGAGGGTTCACCGGCACAATCACCCCCCGTGCAACTGGAATTACTCTATGACGACGCCTGCATTCTTTTCAACCAGGAGTCTGGCCCCGTCACTATCGGTCGTGGTGAAGAGTGCGGCCTGGTAATCAACAGTAGTCTGGCCTCGCGCGCTCACGCGCGTATCGAAATGCGGTACGGGGAAGTTTACCTGCGAGATCACAGCACCAACGGAACCTATGTCGATGGATTGCATTCAGCCCTGCATTTAAACCGCTCGGTGCACGTACACCGGCGTGAAATTATCCTGAACGGCGAGGGGCTTATAGGCATTGGCGAGCCGGTCGAGTCTGCGAGGCAGGCCTGGCTGCTGCGTTATACCGTGCGGTGACGTCGGAGCTGGCGCGTTAACCGCCCCGTCCTACCCCTGCAGCGGCCTTAAACTACCGGTCAGCAGAAGCTGCACAGACGATTCTGTGCAGCGTGGGCTAACCTGTAGGCAGCGTCTATTGCCCGCTAACCCAGTAGAGACAGCCAGCCACGAAAATCAATACCAGAAAAACGGCTGCCATAGCGTCAGCGATGCCATCTTCTTCGGGTTCGTGGAGGGGAGAGTGTTCTTCGTGCATTTTAATACCCTTTTTATATAAGTACAGAATCTATGTAAATTATAAGTGTCTGATTTTATGAGCGCTATTAAACGCAAAAATCTGGAAAATTGCCAGCCCCATCCGGAGGTCTCGCGGAATATTTTCGTTTGAGGTATCCTTGCACCCCTTTTCCAGCCGGACGTATCACTATTTGACCATCGTCGGGCCGGCACGATCCAATTGAACAGGAATGAGCAGTCCATGTACGTTTATGACGAACATGATCACAAGATAATCGGCGAACGTGTCCAACAGTTTCGACGGCAGACTCAACGTTTTCTCGCCGGGGAAATCCCGCCAGAGCAGTTTCTGCCCTTACGTCTGCAAAACGGACTATACATTCAAAGACTTGCACCGATGCTGAGAATCGCGGTGCCCTATGGGTTGTTGAACAGCCGGCAGCTACGCAAGCTGGCACATATCACGCGTCATTATGACAAAGGGTATTGTCATGTCACTACCCGACAAAATATACAGCTGAACTGGCCCGAACTGGAGGAAGTTCCCGATATTCTCGCGGAACTTGCCGAGGTCGAGATGCATGCAGTCCAGACCAGCGGCAACTGCATACGCAACGTCACGACTGACCAGTTTGCCGGCGTTGCCCCCGATGAATTCGTGGACCCGCGCCCGTATTGCGAAATTATCAGGCAGTGGTCCACGTTCCACCCGGAGTTCGCGTTTCTTCCGCGCAAATTCAAGATAGCTGTGTGCGGTGCCACGGAGGATCGGGCCGCCATACACTTCCATGATATTGGACTGCAACTGCTGCAAAATCAGGTGGGCGAAATCGGCTTTAAGGTGTTGGTCGGTGGTGGTCTCGGGCGCACGCCTGTGGTAGGCAGCGTTATCCGCGAGTTCCTTCCGGAGCGTGATCTGCTGACCTATCTGGAGGCGATTCTGCGCATCTACAACCTGTATGGCCGACGCGACAACAAGTTCAAGGCACGCATCAAGATTCTTGTTCGGGCCATGGGAACCGAAACATTCGCGTCTGCGGTGGAGCAGGAATGGAATAAATTCAAGGATTCAGCCATGCAATTGACGGTGATGGAAATCGAGCGTGCCAAGCAGTTTTTCACAGAACCAGACTACGTACTGGCGCTGGACGATACAGCAGAGATCGCGGAGATCAACGCAAAACGGGCCGAAGACAAAGCCTTTTCCGACTGGATCGGCCATAACGTTCAGAAGCATAAGGTTCCCGGCTATCGTTCCGTCACCCTTTCATTGAAACTTACCGGCATTCCGCCCGGGGATCTCACGGACCGCCAACTGGAGCAGATCGCCGATTTGGCTGACCGGTATTCTTTCGGTGAGGTGAGAACGACCCACAATCAGAACATGGTGCTTGCCGACGTACGGGCGGCGGACCTGCATACATTGTGGCTGCAGCTGGCCAAGTACGGTTTCGCCACACCCAATATTGGTACATTGACTGACATGATTTGCTGTCCGGGCGGCGATTATTGCTCCTTGGCCAATGCCAAATCAATCCCCATAGCAGAAGCGCTGCAACGGGAGTTTGATGATCTCGATTTCATATACGATCTGGGACCGCTGGAGCTCAATATCTCAGGCTGCATGAATGCCTGCGGGCACCACCATGTCGGCCATATCGGCATTTTGGGTGTAGACAAGAAAGGCGAAGAATTCTATCAGGTACAACTTGGCGGGCAATCAGGCAATGGCGCCGCACTGGGGTCTGTCCTCGGCCCTGCGTTCCGTCAGGATGATATGCCCCGTGTTGTCAGAAACATCGTGACGGTTTATACCGAACATCGCCAGCCTGAGGAAACCTTTCTCGATACGCTCCAGCGTATCGGCATCGCACCGTTCAAGGAGAAGGTTTATGCCAAAACTCACTGACCGTGGCCAGTTTGTACACGACGAATGGAAACTTCTGGAGGCCGATGCGGCGCTTGTTGTTGAGGATATAGTCAGTCCAACCCTGATTCCGTTCAGTCGCCTGAACGGTCGAATGGATGAAGTAAAGGATCGGAGTAAAATCGGGGTGTGGATTGATACTGACGCTTCGGAACAGATTTTGGCTGACCTGCCATTGGATGTTCCGGTCATCGGCGTACATTTTCTGGTTTTCAACGATGGACGCGGTTTCTCGCTGGCGCGCTTGCTCAGGGAGCAGCGAGGGTACAAAGGCGAATTGCGCGCCATGGGCAATTATATGCCGGACCAGCTTTTCTATCTGAAACGCTGCGGTTTTGATGCATTCATGGTCGATTCCGACGGCCCAATCGAGACAATGAAACAGGCGCTGACGGATTTTACCGGCAGCTACCAGGCCGCTTACGACCAGCCTCTTCCGGCATTCCGTCGCCGTAACCTTGATGCATCCGCGTAAACCGTCCGGCAGATCACCAGTGATCTGCCGCGTCTCCATCCGCCGCGGGTAAAAAGGAGTCCTGAAAAATACCGATATTTTCGGCAACCGCACCGCCGGATTTGCCAAAATAGGCGATATGAAACATGGCATCCCCCTCCTGGACCAGTGGAATGTTCTGCTTGCCGATAATAATTCCCGCCCGGTCTGTACCCAATTCACTGATAACGTTACCAAACGGATCGCCTATTTCCGCCAGAATGGTACCAGGAGCTACAAGATCACCGAGTTTTTTCAACGTGCTTACGATCCCGCTCGAATCCGCCCGCAGCCAGGCACTGCTATAAGCGACAAAAGGATTATGTTGCTGGATTGGAGCCGGCGCCTTGATCATACCCAGGTAACTCAAGATGTTCAGAATGCCTTTTGTGCCCGCCCGAATGGACAGCTCATCGAACCGCAGGGCTTCCCCCGCTTCATAGAGCAAAATCCGGGTTCCACACTCAACTGCGGCCTGTCGCAGCGACCCATCGCGCAACGTAGAATTCAGCAATACCGGCACCCCGAACGCCTGCGCCATCGCCATGGTTTCCGGATCACTGAGATCGGCGCGGATCTGTGGAAGATTGCTGCGATGGATGGCACCAGTATGCAGGTCGATTCCAAAATCACAATGCCGGACCACTTCATTGAGAAACTGGTCCGCCACGCGCCCGGCCAGTGATCCCTGCGGTGAGCCGGGGAATGACCGGTTCAAATCCCTGCGATCCGGCATATACCGACTCTGGTTGAGAACACCATAGACATTGACCATACTCACCAGCACCAGGACCCCGCGCGCCAGACGGAGTCGCCGGGATTTTATCAGTCGCCGGACGATCTCGACGCCTATCAATTCATCCCCATGTACCGCGGCACTGACGAACACCACAGGACCGGGCTTTTTGCCGGATATGATATGCACGGGCATCGATATATCGGTGTTGGTGTACAGCTTTATGACCGGGATATTGATTTGCGTTGTAGTTCCTGGCGCTATAACGTGTCCGGCGATTACAACGTGGGGCATGATGCTATCCCTTGCCTTTTGTCTTGTTGTTATGGGGTTTGGCTTCCCGTTCTATAAATTCAAAAATCAGGCCGGCCACGTCCAGGCCGGTGGCCCGCTCAATACCTTCCAGGCCAGGCGACGAATTCACCTCCATAACTACCGGGCCTCTCGCCGATTGCAGAATGTCCACGCCACAGACATTGAGCCCCATAATCTTGGCCGCATTAACAGCCGTTGCGCGCTCTTCCTTGCTCAGCTTGACAACTTCGGCCGTTCCGCCTCGGTGCAGGTTAGAACGAAAGTCACCTTCAGCCCCCCTGCGTCTCATGGCCGCGACAACCTTGCCTCCGACTATAAAGCAGCGAATGTCGGAACCACCCGCTTCCTTGATAAATTCCTGTACCAGAATATTGGCTTTGAGATCCATAAAGGCTTCGATAATACTCTCCGCGACCTTTGCGGTATCCGCCAGCACCACGCCGATACCCTGTGTGCCCTCCAGCAGTTTGATAACCACCGGTGCACCACCGACATTACGGATCAAATCCTGAATATTGCCAGGACGATTGGCAAAGCCGGTATGCGGCAGTCCGACGCCTTTTCGCGAAAGTAGCTGCAGAGAACGCAGTTTATCTCTGGACCGGCTGATCGCCACAGATTCATTTACGCAGAATGTCCCCATCACCTCGAACTGACGCACAACCGCCGTGCCGTAGAACGTAATTGATGCACCAATGCGCGGGATGACTGCGTCGTACTGCGGCAATTCCTCGCCGCGATACCGAACCGCAGGCCGACTACTGGTAACATCCATGTAACAATGCAAAGTATCAACAATATCAATAATATGCCCCCTACTTTCTCCAATCTCCTTTAATCGACGCGTTGAATACAAATTTTTATTTCGACTGAGAATGGCAACTCGCATTAGCCGGGGATCCTATTGGTGGGGGTTGATTATCTATACGCAAACCGCGCCCGTGCATACTACCCGATGCCGGATCTTCAGGGTAACACCAGGTGTGTGATTAGAGCGGTAAGCCGGGCCGATTCGATCGCATCAGGTCAAATCGCCCGCTTTCCGATACCTTTTTGCCTGCATGTCTTTCGTACAATGCGTTGCTTCCCTGCAGGCTTAGTTCATGGCGCGTCAGCCAGGCCAGATCGACGGGATGACACCGGAAAACGCTGCGGACTTTGATTATCGAATGACCAACGAGTGCACGGGATTCACTAACCGGCCCAATAACGCATATTCAGCTGTGCGAGCAGGCGCAACGCCGTTTTCTCCAGCGCTGCCGACGCCGCCATTCCTACTTTTTCCGGTAGTGTTTTTTTATGCTCGTAGGTCACTGCAACAATATCGGCTTCCGGGAACTGGCTGGTCAGATATTCGTCACTGGTAATCAGCTCATCCACGAGGTTCATGGCGTGCGCCCGACGTCCGAACCATACCTCACCGGTCGCTACAGATTCCACATCCAGCGTTTCCCGATTTTCCCTGATGAAGTCTTTGAACAGCAGGTGGATATCTTCAAGATCCTGCATAAATTTCTGCCGTCCCTTGTCGGTGTTTTCGCCAAACATAGTCAACGTTCTTTTATATTCGCCTGCGGTCAGCAGCTCATAATCAATATCATTTTTCTGAAGAACCTTATGGAAATTAGGTAGTTGTGCGACCACGCCGATGGACCCTATGACCGCAAAGGGGGCCGCCAGAATACGGTCCCCGACGCATGCCATCATATAGCCGCCACTGGCCGCCACCTTGTCGACACACACGGTCAATGGAATGGACCTGTCGGTAATCCGCTTTAACTGACTGGCCGCCAGACCGTAGCTATGCACCATGCCTCCCTGGCTCTCCAGGCGAACGACCACTTCGTCTCTGGGCTCTGCGAATGATAAAACGGCCGTAATCGATTCCCGCAGATCTTCAGTCGCCGATGCCTTGACGTCACCTTCAAAATCCAGCACAAAGACGCGCTTCTTCCGATTCTCACCGGTGTTTGCCTGCTGAGCTTTGCGTTCGGCTTTTTCGCGCTTTTTGCGGTCCTTGTCTAACTTTTTAAGCGCCTTCTGATCAAGCATTACGTCTCGTATTCTGTCGGCCATTTCTTCAAAACGGTCATTGAGTGGCGTAACGACAATGCGACCTTTCTGCCGGTGCTGGCCTCGGGTGCTGGCTGACACGACAAAACTGATGATCACACCAATAGCAATAACGATTGTTACGACTTTAGCGAGAAACAACCCATAATTACTGATAAATTCCAATCCATCCCCCTTATAAATCCTGAAACAGGATAATTACCCGGCTGCAACCAACATGGCGCTACCGGATGCCACTCATTTCCACAGGAAAACTGCCTCTTTTGCCGTGCTGTTCAACGGGCGCGCCTCCAGCCCGGAAAATGACAGCGCAAGCTCGTAGATAGCACCGTCGGCCATTGGCATATACGCGGCGCTGCCGTAGGAGGCTTCCAGAAAAGATATTTGATCTCTAAATTCGTATGCCCACTGCCAAAGATCGACACCGACACTGGAGGGAATAACCTCGTATTCTGTGGGCACATTGGCGCGATCTTTCTCAATGGAGAGATAGCGGCCACTAATTCTATCCAATCGATAGCCGGATTTACCACCAATCTGTTCCATCCGGCCCTTCCACCGCAGTATTTTTGCGTCAATTTGCCACTGATCACCAATCAGTTCGTAATCATACGTTGTCTGAAAGTCCTGCATAGCCAGCGTGGCACGGAATGTATCGGGTTGAAGCAGCGAAAAACTAATGGTTGCAATAGGTTCATCCTGGAGCACCTGCCGATACTTGCGCAGATCCAGGGCCGCCAAACCACTAAGAATCGACAATGCAATAAAAAATAATCCGGTTAAGCCGCGAATCCAGCCGAGAAACCAGTTGCCACGCGAGACAATGCTAATCCCCATCGCGAGCACCAGAATGCACGCCAGACCGAGTGCAGCGGAGATGGAATCAAACACCATAGATGTTCTCGTCGCCAAAAAATGTCTGAATCAGCTGTCCCGACAGGGTTTCCCTGGGCGGAATATCGGGCAGATTGCTGGCATCGAACCAGCCGGCACGGGTGATCTCCTTTCCATCGACGCTAATGTCGCCCGACTGAAAATCAACAATAAAACCCAGCATTAACTGTCCGGGGAACGGCCAGGGTTGGCTGGCGATGTAGCGAGGATTGGCGCCGAACACACCGGTTTCCTCTCTGATCTCCCGCAGTACAGCCTGTTCTGCTGTTTCTCCCGGTTCGATAAAGCCGGCAACTACACTGTAGAAGCCGTCCTTAAAGCGTGCATTATGCGCCAGCAGACATTGGCCGTCACGCACAACAAGGCCCATGACGCACGGCGCAATCTGGGGGTAAAAGAATGTTGCACAGCGCACACACACCATGGCGCGTTCCGACGCGTCCAAAACCGTCGGCGTGCCGCATTGCCCACAAAAACGATGCCGCGAATACCAGTTGCCAAGCTGCAGGGCCCTGCCTGCCAACATAAAAATCGCATCGTCCAGGATGCCCAGTTGTGATCTCAGCCCATCGACGGTAAACGCCGTTGCATCATAGTCAAGATCCACGGGGTATAGGTGCAGAAAACAGGGCACCCCGTCCCACTCGGCAATATGCAGGGTAAACACCGGTTTTTGCGCAAGCGATGCGAGTTCTTCGTAGAAAAAAAGCGGATTCAGGCTGATCTTTGTCATCAGCAGCCTGCTTCCGACAACGCCAATTACACGGTCACGGGCAGATGGCACCAAGTCCGCGTTGTAGTCCGAGATGGTAAAGGTCATTGGCAAACGCACCCCAATGCGGAAGCACTGACAGCGTTAAAAAGGCACGCCGGTTGGATTAATGGCCGCCAGCGGCGGTTTTGGTTCTGGCTGCCCGGTTGACCGGATAACCCAGTGCAGCGACGCTTTCTTCAGCGATCTGCAGCGCAGAATCGTCCAGTTTGGCGGCAATGGTAGCGGTGTCCAGAAAATATTCAACACTTATAATTGCATCTGCAAACGTCTCCAGCAGTTCTTTAATGGCCGCCGGCTGCTTACCACTCAATAAAACATCGTCGACAAAGGCAACACAGCAACCGAGAACTGTCGCCGCACGGACACGCTTCAGCATGTACAAACCACCGCGAACGGAATTGAGCGTCCTTGAAATATTGCTGATATGGCCCGGATCGAAATTCGATTCGGTAAATGCAGTCACCGCGCGTTTGCACAGGGACAGACCAGCTTCACACTCCTGAAGCACAATTTTTTCGGCTTGGGACAGTTCGTTGTCCGATATTACCCGGTTCTGGCTATCCTCACTGGAGTTCGCGAGATCAGCACCGGAAAGCTTTGCATATTCCAGCGAATGCACTGCGCTTTCGACATACAGCAATGTCTTGGCAAGATGCTCCAGCTCCAGCTCGGTTATCTCCGCATCATTTTGCCAGCTTTTGACCCGGTTCAATTCGTCTTTCAACGAAGCGCTCGGCCCCAGCATACCAACAACGTTCAGCGAATCGGCGATGTTCGCCAGACTTTCCCGCAGACCATCCACATCATCTATCGTCCGGATACCCTGCGCCGAGGTCTCCAGGACCTTTTTGACGTTATTGACCTCGCCGTTCAGCACCCGCACAAGGGCATGAATAGTCGCTGAACTCGGCCCCTTGAGGGATTGTCGCTCAGCACTCAGCTGCTGTTCACTCAGGGCCTGTCTGCGTACCCCGTAGTGGAGCAATATGTTCTGGACCTGCGGATTCTGCGACCCGGACAGGGACAGCAGGTAGAGGAGTTCTTTAATCAAACCTTTGGGAGCCGCCGCCTGGTAGGCAGCCCGCCCGCCTTTTTGCACCTGGCGAATAATCCGGTCGATGCGGCTTAATAGCATTTTTCTGGGTTCTATAACCTCCATTTTTTCGCTAATCATGGTTTCGATGACCAGGTTGGACATCCACCATAAAACCGCCAGGGGTTTATCGTTCCCGAGTCGCTGCATCCGGATCAGGGCGCGCCGCATCAAAGCCAGCGAGGCCGGAATTTGCTTATTTCGAAGAATACCCAGTAAGCCCAGTTGATACATATGGCGCAACCGTACCAGCAACGCCTTGAATTCCGCATCTGTCACTACAATGGGTTCGACCGCAGAAGGCACCGGCGAATTTCCGATATTGGCGTGGAAGAAGAAGCTTTCCGGCAACAGCGGTTCACGTCGGTATTTGCGGAGATCGTTGATGTACGGGATCAATAAAACGGGCAGAACACGTTCATTTTGCTGCACATATTCCAAATAACGCGTCAGGACGAAAAATGTATTGCTGACCAGCTCAATATTCTTCTCGACGACAGGCTCAGAGTTGCCGGGTTCAATAAGGTTGGCGGTTTCCAGCAATTCTTCGGTCAACATACTGGCGCCTTTCAACTCCAGGACCTTGAGGATGCCGAGAATCTGCCGGATACCATTAATACAGGCCTGCAGATTATTGATTTCCTGATATGAAGACACATAGACTTCCAGATCCCTGGCCGCCTGCTCTATTGTGGACAGTAATTCATCCCGCACCATATGGAGCGACTGAAAGCTGACGGTATCCGGCCTGTTCACTCTTGATATCCTGTTCCGAAACCGATGGCCGCTACTACCATCGACAAAAAATAAGCTGTATTGCCCCGCCTCCAATTCGACAAGGGGCAAACAGAGTGTCGCTCTCCCAAGCGGAGTTCGAATCGGTTCTTATAATGATTGCTTTTAATTTCGACCATTTATGCCCGCATCTTAAGTAAATATCGCGTCTTTGTCACTGAGTGTGGTAAACATGCCAAAAAAATGCCAATCCGGATCGGGCAACGCTGCTGAAAAACCTGGCTGCCGAATTGCCGGACAAAACTGGAACAGGCTGGAATTAGAACCATCCGACAGCTATTTCCCGGGCAATGTACTTAAAGAGTATAGGCAGAAAACTGGAAGCGCGGGCCGTGTGCAGAATGGCCGCTGTCTTCCCCTGCCTTCAGCCCACCCACTCGCCAGTGACCCTAAGGCAGTCTGTCAAATTTGAAATTATCGATAACTATGCCGTAAAGGCTGGGTATGCGCCTGTATACACCCGATTTGCGCCGCGCCTGAAACCGGGGTTGTGGTAAAAATGGTCACGAACCGATAGACACAGGCTTGCACGCCGAACGCCTCAGCCCGGCGACACAACCTGAATCGCTGCGTCATAAGCGGAGCAGCCGCCATTATTATTCGTCATTAATCAATTGTATGACACATCTGGTTAATTTCCAGCGATCTGTTCGTCGAGCTGGCGCCATTTACATCCACCGCCAGACGCCTTGTCGATGGCAAGGAGCTTTTGCCTGTGCAACGTCAATTCATGTTCGCTCGCCCTTATGACCCTGAGTGGCGCGCGGGCATTGCTGATAAAGTTGACGGCAGCCGGACCGCTACTGGATTCTATGGCGCGATCTTCATCGGAACCGAGATTAAGTGCAGTCTGTCCGCCCGTCATCAGCAGATAGACATCAGCCAGTATCTCGGCGTCCAGCAACGCGCCATGCAGATCCCGCTGGGTGTTGTCCACGCCGTAGCGCTTGCACAGCGCATCCAGGCTGTTACGCTGCCCGGGATGCCGCTGCCGGGCCAACGCCAGCGTATCCAGCACCGTGCACACCTCTGTCACCGATGGTATTCCGAGCAACGCAAACTCGTGATCGATAAAACCGATATCGAACGGCGCATTGTGAATGACCAGTTCGGCACCTGCTACAAAATCCAGAAATGCCTGGGCAATTGCCGAAAACTGCGGCTTGTCGACCAGGAACTCATTCGTTATGCCATGCACCTGGATCGCTCCGCTCTCCACCTCCCGATCCGGATTAATATATTGATGATAGTGGTTGCCAGTCAGGCGGCGATCAACCAGCTCAACGCAGCCAACTTCGATAATCCGGTGACCTTGCTGGGGGTCGAGGCCCGTTGTCTCTGTGTCCAGTATAATTTGTCGCATTACTGCTTCAACGCCTCCGTCACGCCCAGGTTGGCAAGCTCGTCTGCCACATCATTCTCCCGATGGCCACTATGACCTTTCACCCAGTGCCAGCTCACGGTATGCTGTGCAGCAAGGTCATCCAGTTGTCGCCAGAGGTCTGCGTTTTTGACATCCTGGCGGGCAGCGGTCTTCCAGCCATTCTTTTTCCACTTGATCATCCACTCGGTAATCCCTTTGCGCACATATTGCGAATCGGTTGTTATAACCACCTCGCAGGGCATTTTCAGTTGGTCCAGCGCTTTGATCGCCGCAAGTAACTCCATACGATTATTGGTCGTAAGCCTGTCGCCACCATACAGCCGCTTTTCCTTATCGCCATATCGCAAAAGCGCTCCCCAACCGCCGGGCCCGGGATTGCCTTTACAGGCTCCATCGGTAAAGATTTCTACTTTTTTAGTCACATTAACAACTTAATTTATTCAGAAGAGTCAGAAACCCTGGGGTTTCGCACGAGGGTCAATCGGGCAGCCGAACGAGCGGACAGCGCGCGCTTACCCACGGGCAGACGATGCGGCTTCTCCCAGCTCGGGGTAATCGGCGTGAGACTGGCGCGATCCTTGCGCGCAACCAGGCAGTAATAGTTACCAAAAGGCGCGTGCCACCGATGCAGGAGCCGGCCAAACGCACCCGGTCTGCTTTTTGCCCGCCGCGATTGCCACGGAAACGCGTAAAACCCATTATGAATACGAAGCGTATTACAGTCCAGAAACTGGAGCCAGTCCGATACCCTGGACTTTGCCAGACTGTTGCGACGCCAGATGGGTTTGGATGAAAACACCTGCGCGAAAGGCTTGCATAGCCCCATTGGACTGTAGGGGTTGAAACCAAAAACTATGATATACCCGCGGGCAATGGTAACACGACTCGCCTCTTTCAGGACCTGGTGGGGGTTATTGGAAAACTCAAGTACGTGATGAAGAATGGTGACATCGACCTGTTCATCCTCCAGTGGAAGCGCATCCAGCGCACTGAACATGCCGACATCGGCCGTTTCATCCGGTGTACCGGCGCCGACAGAAAAACAGTGACAGATTCGGCTGTTTTCGTAGAGTCGTACTTTCCGGCTTATACTAAGCTGCATGAGGTGATAGCCAAACAGGTAGCTGAGCTCTTCATCCAGCAGTTGCTGCTCCTGCACGAGCATTTGCTGCCCGGCCGGCGTGTCAAACCAGCGTTCGAGTGCCTTGGTTGTAGTATCGAGTCCGCTAACCTGCTGACGATTGCGAATGTGCGAGAAGCTCTTGCGTAGGAAAGCCATGCCAGGACCTCGCTGCCATTTTAGTACGGGTCATTATTAACCATGATCTGCTCAACAAACAAGATGCCATATGCTGGTGACACCGATTCCAACCTTCCAAACCAACTACATCTGGTTGATCCACTGTCCGGGCACCAACGATGCCTGGGTAGTGGATCCCGGCGACGACCAGCCGGTCATCGATTTTCTCAATGCAAATTCCATGACGCTGAAAGGCATTCTGATAACACACAAACACTGGGATCATGTTAGCGGGCTGCCCGGTTTGACTGCCCGTTATTCCGTTCCAGTCTACGGGCCGCATAACTCGCCAGTTCAGGCGTTGACCCATAGACTCCGTGAAGGGGATACCATCGGCCTCGGCCGCATCACGGTCAAAGTACTGGAAACGCCCGGCCACACGGACGACCATATCGTCTATTATAGTGCCGGGACCAATATGCTTTTCTGCGGAGACACCGTTTTCTCGGCGGGCTGCGGACGCCTGTTCGACGGTACCCTGGAGGCGATGTACGACGCGATTCTGCGCATCAGAAGCCTTCCGGACGAAACAGTAATTTATTGTGCACACGAGTATACAATGCAGAACCTTGAATTTGCGCAGGCCGTCGAGCCGTCGAACGATGCCCTGGTCCGACACAGACTCTGGTGTCAACACGCGATTGAACAGCGACGTCCGACACTTCCGACTACCGTCCAGCTGGAAAAGTTGATCAACCCTTTTATGCGCTGCGACGTAGCTGAAGTCCAACGGACGGCGTCCGACCGGGTGACCGGAGTCACAGGAAAACCGTTTGAAACGTTTAAAGTTTTGCGCGAATGGAAAAATCGCTATTAGTTCTCTTTTTCTCCGACATTTCGAATTTGCTGGCGGCGTGAACTTCGCTAGAATTTGTATGTGTGCTCACAAAATTGGATATTTTTTAGTCAATGGCCAAATTGCCCCTCGTTTTCGCTTCGCTTTTACTACTGAGTGGCTGCGCAAATCTACCGATCGACATCGGAAAATTTTCTTCCGGTAAAAAGACTCCACCCCCTCCCGAGCTTTCTGAATGGCATTACGCATCGCTTGATTTCTGTTATATCCGCGATACCGAGCTGGAAGAGTTTGCCCTGCCGCCAATGGACATCTGGGACCGTGTGCGCGACGGTTTTTCGCTCCACCATACTGAACATCCCCGGGTGCAGCGACAGATCGAATGGTACGCAACCCGTTCGCACTACATAAAGCAAATGTCGGAACGCGCCGGCCGGTACCTCTTCCACATCGTCGAAGAGCTGGACAAGCGCGGAATGCCCATGGAATTTGCGTTGCTGCCCATAGTTGAGAGTTCCTTCGACCCCTACGCGTACTCTCACGGCCGCGCTGCAGGCATGTGGCAGGTCATCCCCGGTACCGCGCGAGCACTGGGACTCAAGCAAAACTGGTGGTACGACGGGCGCCGGGACGTTATTGCCTCTACAGATGCTGCGCTGAACTATCTGGAACAACTTGCACGGCGGTTCGATGGTGACTGGTTATTGGCCCTGGCAGCGTATAACGGTGGCCAGGGCAACGTGGCGCGCGCAATTCGCAAGAACCGGAGCAAAGGGCGTCCGACTGACTACTGGTCTCTCGATCTGCCCCGGGAGACCGAGATGTACGTCCCGAAGCTGCTGGCAATTCGTGAAATGGTCAACCAGCCACACAATTTCAAACTGGAACTGGCCACCATCCCCAATGCACCGTTTTTCGAGAAGGTTGACGTCGGGTCCCAAATCAACCTGAGCAGGGCCGCGGAAATGGCGGGGGTCACCATAGAGGAGTTTCAGGCGCTCAACCCCGGTTTCAATCGATGGGCAACCGACCCCGATGGACCTCATCATCTGTTGGTGCCCAGCCCGCAGGCGAGTATTTTTCGTGATCAGTTAAGCAAAATTTCGACTGAAGAGCGCATGGTCTGGGATATTTACACCATTCGGGCGGGCGACAGTCTTTCGTCCATCGCCAAACAGTTCAATACAACTGTTGCTGCACTTCAGCAGCTCAATGGCATGGACCATTATCGCATCCGGGCGGGTAAACCACTGTTGGTACCACTTGCAGCCGAGGGCCAAAGGCTGGTCAACATCCCCTCTCTCCACCTGCCGGCACCACTGACAGGCACCGCGAAGACGGGCACCCAGGATGTAACCTATCAGGTTCAACGCGGCGATTCGCTGTGGAGTATCGCGAAAAAATTCAAGCTGAGAACTGCTCAACTGATGGAATGGAATTCTCTATCCGAAGCCGATGCGATCTACGCCGGCCAGACACTGGTGGTGTGGAAAAGCAATACCGTGGTGACAGCAGTCAGCCCCAATACCGTTCGAAAGGTGGCCTACACCGTCCGCAAGGGCGACTCTCTGGATCGCATTGCCAGTAAATTCAATCTGCGCGTCAATGATATTGTGTCCTGGAACAATGTCAATCCGAGACAATACATCCAGCCGGGTGAGCTTTTAACGCTGTTCGTTGATGTTACCCGCGCCCAGTATTGAGAAGATACCGGTTACCGAAAAAAGCTGATCCGGTGCCGTTCAGCTTTTCTGTTGTCTGAGGTGCGACAGCATATTGAGACTCATCTGGGTTTGTGCGGCAAAATGCCGGAAACTTTCAAGCTGGTCCTTGCCTATAACACCACCCAGATTATTCCGGTCGGCGTAGAATAACGCCGGCGTCCGGTTCCCCACTTCCACCACATAGATCAAAGACGGGTTTTTGCCGACTACACGGACGATATCAGGCGTAAAAAAGCTGTCGTGTTTACTGATGAACGCCTCATCAATCCAGGTTGTTCCGCCATTGCGAATAGCATGGGTAAAAATATTGTATTCCGAGGGTGAAACATCGAAATCGAACTCTCGACGCCAGTGTTCAGCGCCCTCACCCAGCGCGTACTTGGCCCGTGCTCGCCGGTTATTGATAAACGCAATCACGACACGTTCCAGGCCAATGCCCCGATGCATCCCCTCAATCACGATCTGAAACAGCGTGTTGACATCCGCTTTTTCGGCGGCTGCCGTAGACAGTTCCCGCAATATATCGAGCTGAAGCTGCGCGTCCGATCGCAGGACCTTGCCAGCGCCCGGCTCCGGCACCGAGGCCGACAGATGATCGACCGCAATTCTTGTGGGCAGGTACCCGCAAACCAGTGAGGCGCCGTAATTCACAGCAACCTCGGCCGCCTTTTCACTGGATTTTTGTATGAGCGTCAGACAATCGCCCCGATTTATACCCGTGAATGCGGCAAAGTCGTCCAGCAGGCGCTCCATTGATGCCTGATCCTTACTGTTCTGCAACGCCCGACTCAAGCGTTCCCCCAGAATGACCGCCTGAACGCGAGGTTGTGGCTCATTGCCCGGAAAAAGTGCCAACTCCAGGGTTTCACCCAGCTTCCAGTGACGTGCAAGGCCCCTTGTAATCGCCTTGAACGTCGTGCCCAGCTCCCTCTCCATGGCTTCGCGTCGCAGGTTTGCATCCTGAGAGAACAAGTCTGCCTGCTGTCCGCTTAGAGGTTCCGTTGCCAAAAACGCCATTTCTCCCAGGTTAAACAGTAATGCGGCAATAAACACTTCCTCTGCCGCAGCATCGTCGCGCAGTTTGACCAGATCCCGCGCCTGGGTTGCCGCCAGAATAGCCTGTGCCATCAGTCGCAAAAGATGTTCCCTGGGACTTTTGCTTAAGAGCGCGTCGATGAGCAATACCGAAATGCAAATCGATCTCATGCCCTTTAGGCCGATCAATACAATAGCCCGACTGACAGTATTAATTGGGAAACTGGAGTAGTTGTAGTGCACACTGTTGGCAATGCGAAGAACATGAGACGTCATATTCGGATCTTTCAATATGAGTTCCGCCAGATGGTTGAAGTCCGCATCGGCTTTACCTGTCAGAGCATTCAATTCGGTGATGACCTGTCCCACCACAGGCATATTTTGCCTGGTCAGTTTCTGCAGCCAGGAATCCAGGTCCTTGCGCGCCATCACAGCCTCTCTCCGCAATTATGTTTATTCAAGTGTAGCGCGATTTTGAAACACTCCCTGAAAAAACACGTGGCCAGCAACCTGGACTGCCGGTCGGTTATGGCGGTGCATCCGCCCGAGCCGCGTACCTGCCAGCGGCAACCGGCCCATAGTTGATGCGCAAACGGGCGCACCGACTACTGACGATACTTCCGAATCAACGCGTAGGCGGCCTGTATCTCCTGCGAACGTTCGGTTGCCACCTTAATCATCTCCTCGGGAACGCCCTGCCCCGCGAGCTTGTCCGGATGATACTGGCTCATCAATTTGCGATAGGCTCGCTTCAAGTCTGCGTCCGAGATGGACGGGTCCACCCCAAGCGCATCATAGGCGGTTTGCAGTGAATCGGACGATGACGCGGCAGCCTGACTGTCCTGATGGTGAAAATACCCTTGCGCCTGTGCCATTCGCAAAATATGCTCATAGACGCTCTCGGAGTACCCCAGATGCACACTTACCCGCCTAAGGATGGATTCTTCTGCACCGTGCAATGCGCCGTCGGACATAGCCATGGTGATCAGGTACACCAGCATCAGCTGCTTGATGTCGGGATAGGGGCTGCACACCGCCATGAAATCATTCAGCGTTGCGTCAATATCGAAATCAGGATCAGCCCCCCTTTTGAACAGCTCGATTGCCTTCAGACGCATCTCGTCTGACAGGCGCATCCGCTGCATCATGGTTTCAGCTACTTCAATTTCATCTTCGGACACACGGCCATCAGATTTGGCCATATAACCCATGAGCTGAAATACGCTGGTAAACAGCGCCTGTTCAACCTGCATCCGCCTGGCTGGATCAAAATTTGACTGAAAATTGGTGAGCGCTTTATCAAAAAAGTAGCCGACAACGAAGCCAATAACGGCGCCGACCGGGCCCAACATGTTGTACCCCAGGAGGGTGCATAGAATACGCGCAATCCAGTTCACTTTTACCCCATAACGTTTTACGATGTTGTGTGATGATCAACGCCTACCGGGTCAATGACGTGTTGGATCACCCATTTCAAACCACTTTAATAACCAGTCTGGCCGAGGTGCTGGGCGAGGCCGTCGCGGTCTCCCGGATCAGCCGGGTGGCTGGCGGAGATATTAACACGTGTTTTCTGTTGGAAAGCAACCGCGGTGCCTTCTTTGTCAAAACCAGCGCGCACAGGCAGGCGGCGGCAATGTTTCGCGCGGAAATCGAAAACCTCAACGCACTGATTGGCGCTGTGCACGACTTCAGGGTCCCCGCGCCCGTTACCCAGGGCTGGGCGAATGATCAAGCCTATCTGGTTATCCAGGCCCTCGACTTCGGTAAAACACAGGATTGGTTTACATTTGGCCGGGAGCTGGCGAGACTGCACCGGACATCGTCCGATTGTTTCGGCTGGAACGCGGACAATTTCATAGGATTAACCCGGCAGATCAATCGCAGATCTAAAGACTGGCGCAACTTCTGGTGGGAGTGCCGACTCTTGCCCCAACTTGAGAGCGCCTGTCAAAACGGGTTCGAACAGCCGCTGATTGGGTTCAAGCGTTCGCTGCAATCCGCTTCTGACACGTTGCTGGCCGGACACCATCCGGCACCCGCTCTGCTGCATGGCGACTTATGGTACGGAAACACCGGGTTTTGTCGGGAGGGCCGGCAACCCGCCCTGTTTGATCCGGCCTGCTACTATGGCGATCGCGAAACCGACATCGCCATGAGCGAGCTTTTCGGGGGATTTCCTGACGAATTCTACCGTGCATATCAACAGTCATGGCCGATGGATGCGGGCTATATACAACGGAAGCCACTTTATAACCTTTACCACCTCCTCAATCATCTCAATCTTTTCGGGAAGGGCTATCTGCAACAGTGTATCGCCGTGATTCGCAATCTTTTGGCAAGGTAGAAGATGGTTGATAGCTGGGGTGCCGCCCGTACGGGCACACACCCTATGGCGGTTTTGTTCGTAACTTAAGCGCCTGATACGCCTCGAATATTTCGCGAAACCGGGTTGCGTCGCCACCGCGATCGGGATGTGCCTGTTTTATCTGTCGACGGTAGGCGGTCTGGATCTCGGACCAGCCCGCATTGCGGTCCAGGCCGAGTATGGCATAGGCGTCATCGACACTTTCCCAGGCAGCGTAGTGCCGCCAGAATTCGGCCAAAAGTGCCAGAATGTCTTCCTCGCCGGCTTCATTAAAATTATCCATATCCAGATAATAACGCCGCAACGGCGCCGACGGTGCAGCGGCGACTTCACTACCTACCGAATCGTTCCGGTCCTGAATCCCGATCGAGAGTGGATCAATACGCAGGCTTTTGCCAAGCAGCGCGAACTCGTCCTGCAGGCGATAGAGTACATGCATTATCAGAAAATGTTTCTGAAACAAGGCAACCGCAGCTGGTTGACGGGAACAGTGCTCCAGCAGGCCGAGCGCCGCTACCTCCTTAATGAGTTCATATTCGCTGATGCCGCAAGACCGATCCAGCAAAATACGCCGGACCGATTGCTGTAATGCGGCAACTTTCATGGTCTGATAGTGCAGCGCTTATACATTTTCCCGGCGCCATGTCGTGCCTTGCCGGCTGTCTTCCAGCACGATGCCCATCTGCAGAAGTTCACGCCGGATGTCATCCGCCTTTGCGTAATCTTTTGCCTGTTTGGCGTCGGTTCGCGCCTGAATCAGGGCTTCAATCTGCTCCACATCCAGCGCAGTGTCGTCACCCTGCCCCTGAAACCAGCCGTCCGGGTCCTGTTGCAGAATACCCATTAGATTTCCGAGGGCCAGGATTTCCGCCGTTGCGGCACTCGCATCTCCCTCTGCCTTATGTATCTCACGGGCAAGGCGATGCAACTCGCTGATGGCAATGGGGGTGTTCAAATCGTCCAGCAAGGCCGCAAACCCCTTACAATTGCTGCCATTTATCGATGCGGGCGCTGTCAGGCCGGACCTGGCACGACTCTTTCGTAGCGCGCCGTACAGTGAATCGAGGCTGGATCGGGACTGATCGAGCAGTTCTGCCGAAAAATCCAGCTCGGACCGGTAATGGGCGGACAGCAGTGCAAAACGGATGACCTCCCCGGGATAGTGCGTTAACAGTTCCCTGACTGTCCGGAAGTTGCCCAGCGATTTGGACATTTTTTCGCCATTGATATTTACGTAGCCGTTATGCATCCAGTACCTGACGTATTCCGCCCCTCCATGTGCGCATTGACTTTGCGCCAGCTCGTTCTCATGATGAGGAAAAACCAGGTCCCGGCCGCCACCATGGATATCGATGGTCGTACCCAGGTGTTTTTTGATCATCGCTGAGCACTCCAGGTGCCATCCGGGGCGACCACGCCCCCATGGGCTGTCCCAACCGGGCTCAGTCGTCGATGACGGCTTCCAGAGCACGAAATCTCCCGCATAACGTTTGTAGGGCGCCACTTCTACGCGGGCGCCGTCCAGCATATCTTCCAATGAGCGGTTTGAAAGCCTGCCGTAGTCCGACATTGACCTGACATCAAACAGAACGTGCCGCTCTGCCTCGTATGCGTGGCCTGCCGCCATTAATATGGCAATCATGTTAACCATATCGTCTACATGATGGGTGGCGTAAGGCGTAATGGTCGGGTCCTTGTTATTCAGCGCCGCCATGTCCTGCCGGTAAGCTTTCGCATACGCTTCGGAAATATCGCCAATACTTCGATTCTGTTCCGCCGCCGCCTTCATGATCTTGTCATCGATATCGGTAATATTGCGCGCATAGATCACTTTTGGAAACAGCGCCTGCAACAGGCGGAACAACGTATCGAAGACCACTGCGGGCCGTGCGTTACCGATGTGTACCAGGTTATAAACCGTCGGGCCACAGACATACATTTTTACGCAGTCATTGGACAGGGGCGTAAAAATCTCCTTTCGGCGATTCTGCGTGTTGTACAGATTTAACGTCATATTCCGAATCACTTCATCTTGGTTGCCGATAATCTTTCCCGTTACCAACGGTTAAAGATCGTGCTTGCCCCAGCTGTCTTTGAGACCGATCGTGCGGTTAAATACCAGGCCGGGCTCGTATCTGTCGCGACAGAAGTAGCCTTCCCGCTCAAACTGGAAACTCTGCTCCGGGGCCGCATCCGCCAGACCGATCTCGGCTTTGCATGACGACAGGATTTTAAGGCTATCCGGGTTGAGACAGTTCAGAAAGCTTTGGTCAGCGGAGTCCGGTTCCGGGTCCAGAAACAGTCGATCATACAGACGCACTTCCAGTTCCGCATGGCGATGCGCAGCAACCCAATGGATAACACCCTTGGGCTTAATCCCGTCCTCCGGATCATTGCCAACCGTATTTTCAATATAGCGGGCCTGCACTTCCACGACATTGCCAGCTTCATCCTTTATCACCGACTCAGCCTCTATAACGTAGGCATGGCGCAATCTGACACGCTTGCCCAGTACCAGCCGCTTGAATTTCTTGTTGGCTTCCTCCCGGAAATCCTCCTGGTCGATATAGACTTCCCGGCCGAAGGGTAACTGTCTTTCCGGCATATCGGTTCGCTGCGGGTGCCCCGCTCCCGTGAGTGTCTCAAACTTTTCGGCTGGATAGTTGACCAGCACCACTTTTAACGGGTTGAGCACAACCATGGCACGCGCGGCATTTTTGTCCAGATCGTCCCGGAGTGCATGTTCAAGCATCGCAACATCAACCATGCCATCGGCCCGGGTTACACCAATCATTTCGCAAAATTTTCGAATGGACCGTGGCGTATATCCGCGGCGACGGAAGCCAGCAATGGTGGGCATGCGCGGATCATCCCAGCCCCCGACGTGGTTTTCATCAACCAGCTGCCTGAGCTTGCGCTTCGATGTGACGGTGTAATTGAGGTTGAGACGGCCGAATTCGTACTGACGTGGTTTATGCGGCACCGGCAGATGCTCGATAAACCAGTCATATAACGGACGATGGTCCGCAAACTCCAGCGTGCAGATCGAATGGGTTATGCCCTCGATCGCATCGCCCTGACCGTGCGCAAAATCGTAAGTGGGATATATACACCATTTGTCACCGGTTTGATGGTGGTGCTGCCGGCGCACCCGATACAGTATCGGGTCGCGCATATTGATATTGCCATGACTCATGTCGATTTTTGCGCGCAGCACGCATTCTCCCTCGGCGGCCTCACCTGAACGCATGCTTTCGAATAATTGCAGGTTCTCTTCGACAGACCGCGTACGCCAGGGGGAATCTGTGCCCGGCGACGTGAGGGTGCCCCGGTATTCACGCGCCTGCTCCGCATTCAGATGGCAGACATACGCCAGGCCCTGCCTGATCAGATGCAGCGCCCATTCGTACAGCTGGTCGAAATAGCTGGATGCATAACGCACTTCCCCGCTCCACGTAAAGCCCAGCCACTGGACGTCCTCCTGAATCGACTGGACGTACTCTTCCTCTTCCCTGGCCGGGTTGGTATCGTCAAACCGCAGGTTACACCGACCGCCAAATGTTTCTGCGAGGCCGAAATTCAGGCATATCGATTTGGCATGGCCAATATGCAGATACCCGTTAGGCTCGGGAGGAAATCGCGTGACCACTTCGCTGCATCTGCCTTCAGCAAGGTCGCTTTTAATGATTTGTTCCAGAAAATTTAAAGGTTTATTCAGGTCTGACATACGGGATGGTTACCAGATCGCGGGCTGCAGGAGCCGATTGTTAGGTTTCGATTTGAGGACAAAACGCGTATTATAGCCACCTCGCTGGCTGCGGAGCCACGCCCAATCGACTTTAATCAGGGGAGCCTTTCCTAGATGATCACTTTGCACACCAATTACGGCGACATTGAACTTGAACTGGATTTCGACAAAGCGCCCAAGACAGCAGCCAATTTCAAGCAGTATGCGGAAGACGGTCACTACAATGGCACGATTTTTCATCGTGTAATCAGCAATTTCATGATTCAGGGTGGCGGTTTCAACGAAAACATGGAACAACAGCAAACGCGCGCTGCCATTGAGAATGAAGCGGATAATGGCCTGTCCAACGACAAAGGCACCGTCGCCATGGCGCGCACCATGGACCCACACAGTGCATCTGCGCAGTTTTTCATCAACGTCAAGGACAACCACTTCCTGAACTTTAAAAGCAAGGATATGCAAGGCTGGGGCTATTGCGTGTTCGGCAAAGTCACCAAAGGCCTGGATGTGGTCGAAAAAATCAAGGATGTAAAAACCACCACCACCGGCGGACATCAGGATGTTCCCGTTGAATCAGTCATTATTGAATCCGTGACTGTCGCCTGACGAACCCAGGGCGGGCCAACCCCTACGCGCGCTGGCCGCCCTGCCTCCCGAATCAACGACCACACGTTATTCCATGAGCATATTTTTTATTTCCGATCTGCATCTTTCGTCGCAGCAGCCTGCCATCGCAACCGCATTTGCTGCTTTTCTCGAGGGCACGGCCAACGATGCCAGCCACCTTTACATTCTCGGTGATTTTTTCGATGCCTGGATTGGTGACGACGATGATGACAGTTTCGTGCAGCGCATCAAGGACCAGCTATACACCTATTCCCGCAGACACCCGGTATCACTTCTGCAGGGCAATCGCGACTTTCTTATTGGGGAGCGGTTTGCCAACGAGACGGGTATCAACCTGTTGGACGAAGCGTCGATTATTGATCTGTTTGGCCGCAAGGCATTGTTAATGCATGGCGATACGCTCTGCACAGAAGACGTGGAATACCTGGAATTCCGAAAGATGGTGCGGTCAACCGCCTGGCAACAACAGGTGCTGGCGCTGCCTCTGCCTCATCGGCGAGCCATGGCGGCGGATTTGCGCAGCAAGAGCAAATCGATGAACGCTATGAAAGCGGAAGACATTATGGATGTCTCAGAACTGGAGGTAAAGCGAGTGATGGAAGCGCACGCTGTCAACCTTCTTATTCATGGTCACACTCACCGCCCGGCAAAACATCATCTCGAACTCTCAACAGGGCATGCCGAGCGTATTGTTTTGGGTGATTGGGGTGCACAGGGATGGTATCTCAAAGTCGAGGGTCCCGGCGCCCTTTATCTGGAGTCCTTCGGGATTCCGACCACCTGACACTGAGAGACCTGTCCGGATTTGACTGTCCGGCATCGCGCAGATAGATGGTTATCACGCCCGGGATAAAATGCGGTTACACGCCCGAATGGAAGCGGAATTCCGTGTCAGGTGACTCAATCAGTTCCCGTTCCTTTTCCAGAAAAAACCGGACCCGCTCAGTCAGGTCTTCGCCCCCCGCTGCCTGTTGTGCCAAAGCCAGGTAATCCGCAAAGTGGCGGGATTCCGATTTGAGCAACGAACGGTAAAACGTCGACAGCTCATCATCCAGGTGAGGTGCCAGCTTCGCGAAGCGCTCACAGGAGCGCGCCTCAATAATGGCGCCGACAATTAGCGTATCCACCAGTTTGCCGGGATCACTACTGCGCACTGGTTTACGGAGTTCGGCCGCATAACGTGACGCACTGATCTGCGTGTAAGCGATATTGCGCCGCGCCATTATGGCAATTACCTGTTCGAAATGCCGCAACTCTTCTCTAGCCAATCGCGACATCCGGTTTAGCAGATCCATATTCGACACATAGCGGTACATGAGGTTAAGTGCAGTGCTCGCGGCTTTTTTCTCGCAATTGGCGTGGTCGATCAACAATAACGCCTGCTGCTGAACCGCTTTGCTCACCCAGGCATCCGGCGTTGAACACAATAGAAAATCATTAATTGCTTGCATCAGATACATCCAGGAAAGTAACGCTCATAGTGGGCACGACAAAGCCTGTAAAAGCTTTCTTCAATCTCCGCCTTCAACTCGCCCGGAGAGAGTCTGTCCCACGGCGGAATTGCACGACAGCCCAACAGGTTCAGATCCGGCAGGTTACCGGCCAGCGCGCGTATGGCTTCATAGGCAACACTATGGACGCTTGAGGCTGACTTACAACGGATGTGATGCGTGCGAACCGCGGCATTCAGGCGTTGTGCATCGACAATCTCCACCCGCGCCGCCATGATGCAGTGTCGCAGGGTTTCGATGCGCCGGATGACCGACTCGCGTTCGGAGTGCGTATAGCCGTTCCACTGTATGATTTCATGCGCAAAACGCTTACATCCGCGGCACACACTATCACCAATCCCGGTAGAACAGACACCGATACAGGGCGTTTTAACGGTAGGTGACATAAGTATGACCCTCACACAGGGGCGAGAACCCTACCAGATTCGGTTAAGCCTGAAAAGTCCCGGCAACGTTCGCTTAGCAGGCCGGCATAGTGTAGAATTTGCCACCGAATTTCCAGTGGCCCACCCCTCATCGGCCACAACTGTAGTTTCATCCGACGTATCCGGTCCACTGAGCAGACTCCGGCCCGGATCTACTTTTATACGAGGATCTTCCAGTGCTTGACGCTTATCGTGAACACGCCGCGGAACGTGCATCTCTAGGTATTCCGCCCAAACCCCTGACTGCAGGGCAAGTTCATCAACTCGTCGAGCTGTTGAAATCGCCGCCCCCTGGCGAAGAACAGACCCTGCTGGAGCTGATCACTGACCGTGTTCCACCCGGCGTAGACGAGGCGGCCTATGTGAAAGCGGGGTTTCTGGCGGCGATAATCAAACGCGAAACAGCATCGCCGCTGATCGACCGGCAGCGGGCCGTCGCGCTCCTGGGTAACATGCATGGCGGGTATAATATTGAAACTCTGGTAGCGCTGCTGGATGACGCTGAGCTTGCCGGGCTGGCCGCTAAAGAACTCAAGCATACCCTGTTGATGTTCGATGCCTTTCACGACGTTGAGTCTCGCGCCAGAGCCGGAAACAGGCACGCGATGGAGGTTCTTCAAAGCTGGGCGGATGGCGAGTGGTTCACCAGCCGCGACAGCGTCCCGGAAAGTATCAAGGTAGCCGTGTTCAAAGTCACCGGAGAAACCAACACCGACGATCTCTCCCCTGCGCCAGACGCATGGAGCCGCCCCGACATCCCATTGCATGCCCTGGCCATGTACAAGATGGCCCGCGACGGCCTGGTCCCCGAAGAGCCAGGCTCGCGCGGTCCGATCGAACAGATCAATGCCATCCGCAATCTGGGATACCCCGTGGCTTTTGTTGGCGACGTCGTTGGTACCGGTTCATCCCGTAAATCAGCCACCAACTCCGTGTTGTGGTTCTTCGGAAACGATATTCCGGGTGTACCCAACAAACGTGGTGGCGGTATCTGCATTGGCGGCAAAGTTGCTCCGATCTTTTATAACACCATGGAAGACGCTGGTGCACTGGTATTCGAAGCGCCGGTTGAGAAGGTCGGGATGGGTGACATTATTGAAATCAAACCCTATGACGGCAAAATCCTTGACAAGAACGGCAATACCGTCAGCGAATTTGAGCTTAAGTCTGATGTATTGCTGGATGAAGTGCGTGCTGGTGGGCGTATCAACCTGATCATAGGACGAGGACTGACTGCCAGGGCCCGCGAATCTCTTGGGCTACCTGCCTCAACCCTGTTCCGGATTCCGAAGCCTCCGGTGGAATCCACCAAAGGATTTACCCTTGCGCAGAAGATGGTCGGTCGGGCCTGTGGCACCGACGGTATTCGCCCCGGCACCTACTGCGAACCGCGAATGACAACAGTTGGCTCTCAGGATACCACCGGCCCCATGACCCGCGACGAGCTCAAGGATCTCGCCTGCCTCGGCTTTTCGGCTGATCTGGTGATGCAGTCGTTCTGCCACACAGCCGCCTATCCAAAGCCAGTGGATATTGACACCCAGCATACGCTGCCGGATTTCATCATGACCCGCGGCGGCGTATCGTTGAGACCCGGCGATGGCATTATCCACAGCTGGCTTAATCGCATGCTGTTGCCGGATACCGTCGGCACCGGGGGTGACAGCCATACCCGATTTCCAATGGGCATTTCGTTCCCCGCCGGATCCGGACTGGTTGCATTTGCGGCAGCGACCGGTGTGATGCCACTGGATATGCCCGAATCAGTCCTGGTGCGTTTCAAGGGCGATATGCAGCCCGGCATTACGCTGCGCGACCTGGTTCATGCGATTCCCTATTACGCCATCCAGCAGGGTCTTCTGACCGTCGAAAAGAAAGGCAAGAAAAACATATTCTCAGGCAGAATTCTGGAGATTGAAGGCTTGTCCAACCTGACGGTTGAACAAGCGTTCGAACTGTCAGATGCATCTGCAGAACGCTCTGCCGCGGGTTGCACCATCAAGTTGCCTCCGGACACTATTGCTGAGTATCTGCGCTCCAATATCACCCTGCTGCGCTGGATGATCAGCGAAGGTTACGGCGATGTGCGTACCCTGGAGCGCCGCGCGAAAAAAATGGAAGCCTGGCTGGCCAATCCGGAACTTCTGGAAGCCGACGCCGATGCCGAATACAGCGCTGTGATCGAGATTGATCTGTCCGAAGTAAAGGAGCCGATCGTCTGCGCGCCCAATGACCCGGACGATGCGCGTCTTCTCAGTGAGGTCGCCGGCGACAGGGTCGATGAGGTTTTTATTGGATCCTGCATGACCAACATCGGGCATTTCCGCGCTGCGGGCAAACTGCTTGAAAAGAACAAGGCACCGCTAAAAACCCGTTTCTGGATGTCGCCTCCAACCAAGATGGATCAACACACCCTCATGGAAGAAGGCTATTACAATATCTACGGCCGCAGCGGAGTTCGAACCGAAATGCCGGGGTGCTCACTGTGCATGGGAAACCAGGCGCGTGTCGCCGATGGCGCAACGGTGCTTTCGACCTCAACCCGCAATTTCCCCAACCGTCTGGGTAATGGCGCCAACGTATATCTTACGTCAGCGGAGCTGGCAGCCATTGGTGGCATCCTCGGAAGATTACCCGCGCCCGCCGAGTACCTCGAATATGCCAGTGAAATAGATTCCATGGGGGATGACATATTCCGGTATATGAATTTTGATCAGCTGGATACGTTTGTGAAGGGCGCGGAAGACGGGAAGCGCATCGCGGCCACCCAGATCGAAGACGTCAAAGTCTAGTCTAGAGGGAATATTTGGCCAAAACGATAACGGAACTGTTTCCGTTATCGTGGATGGCTGCCGAAAGACCAGCGCCGGCAGGTGCTGGTTTTTTCAGCGTTCAGTAAAGCGCTTCGAGAAACGCCTTCATGCGATTCCAGGAGTCGGCATCCGCGTCGGCATCATACTTCAGTGGCAGGTCAAACTGGCGCCCCTTTTCTGTCGCTTCAGGGTTGGTGAAGGCATGTACAGCGCCCGGGTAATCAACAAAATCGAGTGAAAGCCCGGCCGCGTTCATTTCCGTTTTAAACCGTTCTTTATGTTCAGCGGCGACCATGGGATCGTCCGCGCCGTTCAACACCAGAAACCGGCTTTGGGCCTCACTGCTGATCGGTGCCAGATTTTGCAGGGCTCCGTGAAAACTGACGACACCGTCCAGCTTAACCCCCATCCGGGCCATACTGATAGCGACAGCGCCTCCGAGGCAATAGCCGATGGCGGAGGCCTTTTCGGGGTCTGTAACCGGTAGGTCGCGCAACAGAGCCAGCGCCGTGTCAAACCGTTGTAACACGATAACTTCCTGACCGAGTAGCTCCATCATGAATTCATTGGCCTGCTGGGGGTGGTCCGCGATTTTGCCATCACCGTACATATCCAGTGCGAAAGCGGCGTAACCCAGTTCTGCCAGCATATCAGCCCGCTTGCGCACGTAATCGTTGTGCCCCCACCATTCATGCACCACCAGAATACCCGGCAAATCCTTACCACCCCGGGGATAGGCAATATAACCGGTAAATTCAGTATCACCGACGTTGTATTTCAGTTCGCGACTATAAATGGAAGGGAGATTATCGATCACCCCCTTTAGGTTCTGCAAACCTGTTTCGTAGTCCGGACCGACCAATCTGTCCAAAAACAGTCCTGCATAACGCGCCACCATATTCAGCCCATGATCCTGCGACAGCCCCCACACCAGCCGGGTTCCGCTTTCTTCGGGCAGCAAATCAAAGTAGGATTCTGCCGTACCCATGACCCCGAAATCGAGCTCGGCCTTAACGCGCTCAAACGGTACCGAGCTGATAATAGACATGCGACCATTCGCAATTTTTGTGTCATCGCTGGACCAGGTCATGGTTGCGCCGACGCCTTCATCCGAACCATTATCGTCGACCTGCATATCGGGATCCTTGCGGGACCAGGGCGACCACTCCCGGAATTTCTTTAAATCATTGACATAATCGAACACTGTGGCAGGGTCACTATTCAATATGACCGAACGCTCGACCTGTGTCGTTGATGGCAGAAAAAATCCGCCGACCAGAGCCCCAAGCCCGACAAATGCCAAAAGCAGCACTACAACCTTTATAAACCTCACCACAGCCCCCCAACTCGTTGTTTTAATATTATTGGCTCGCGCCGTTGAGGCGCGTAACGTCTACTTAAGATACCCGTCTACTGGAAAACCAGTGCATGCGGCCCGGAGTGTTCTGCCCGGACGGTGGCGCGCAACGATGGGCAAACTGCGTATCCGTCCACTACACGTAATCCACGCGCCCACCGGCGGCGAGGCAGACACCGAAAAAGCCTCCGCTGGTCAGGTACGCAGTTTACTCCCCTTTATTGTCCCGGTTGAAAAAATCTTCAATCGCTGATCGCTCCCACATCGCATCCTGAAACCCGAGTTCGATCAACTCATTGCAGTACTCATGGGAAAACAGCAGATAGCTTGCTGCGGCGGCTCCCCCGCCCTGTATTGTCGCTCCTGTGCGTCGCAGAAAAAACCGGAGGCTCGACGGCAGTTTACGCACCAGACGTCCCGCTATTTTATCGAGTGGCCGTGACGGCGAGATCACCAGCGTATCCACATAACGTAAATGACGGGTTTTTTCACACCGATTCTGGTCGATAAGCGCAAGCAGTGCATTAACCCTCTCGATGTGTTCCAGATCACCTTCAAGTGAATCAATGAAGGCACTGTTAAACATTTGACCGACAATCTGAGCCATGGATGGCGAATGCCGTGGCGGCGCGGCTCTGCGGCTCACGCCGCGCGGACTGCGATTGCTGCTGACGCCAATGACAAACAGCCTGTCGGCGCCAAGATGAAGTGCGGGGCTTATGGGCGCTATCTGTCGCATTGCGCCATCACCGAAATACTCACGCCCGATATACACCGCGGGAAATATCGTTGGAATCGCCGATGAGGCCAGCAGATGTTCAACCCTGATACGATCCGGTGTTCCGACCCGCCTCGCCCGGCGCCAGCCGCGCTGCCCAACATGGCTCTGGAAAAAACTGACCGAATCGCCCGACGTATATCCCATCGCTGTAATACAGAGCGCCCGCAGATCTCCCCGCTCGATCTTCAAGGCCAGATTATCGAATGCAATTGTGTCGAGGAGCAATGATTTCAATGGCTCATTGTCGAGTAGCGCCAACGGTTCCCGTCGCCCTACGCCGTCATTTACCAGTGAAAAGCCCAATCGCCCCATGCTCGCCATCAGGGGCTTCCAGCCAGTGCGAAAAACATTGTCTATCTCAAGTCGCTGCCAGATGCTGCAAAGATGCTCGACAGACTGCCTGAATTCGCCGTCGTAAGCTGCCAGTGAAGTAGCATTTATCGCGCCAGCAGAAGTTCCGCAAATAATGGGAAAAGGATTATGCAGATTCGGCAAAATTTCGACGAGAGCCTGTAATACGCCGACCTGGTACGCAGCGCGCGCACCGCCACCAGACAAAATCAGGGCGTTTACGGTCATGTGGACAGGCGTACGCAGGTTCTCAAATCATTCACCGTCCCGGACAGGTCGGACTTCCAGCATGTTGCCGGTGTAACCCGCTACCTCCACCAGATCACCCCGTTTGAAATCTTCACTCGAGAGGACAGTCCAGATGGCGTCGTTGAGCTGGATTTTACCCCGCCCGGTTGCCACTCTTTGAAGAACCGAAGCCCGAAACCCTATCAGATGGTTTTTTCGTCGTCTGATTCGCGCCGTCGCGTTGGCTGGCATATATACTTGCCCACGCCATAGCAGATAAACAAAAACGAGCGGTACCACGGCGATGGCAATCGACGCTTGCTGCACCAGAGTCAAAGGCCAGACTGCAGACGCAGCGGCAACCGCGAGCGAGGCTACTGCCAGGGCTGAAAACGAAACACGCAATATCATTCGCGACAGAACCAGACAGGCCGCACCGATGAAGAACCAGTGCCAGTCGGTCATTCCGGGATCCTGAATGTTGGACAAAACGGGCAACCCGGGCAAAAAGCCGAGCAGTTCACTTACCTTTGACATTATAGCCTGCCTGAAACCAAATCGGCGCTAGCTTATCGGGTGACGCCAGGCCGGTCAATTAGTGAGATCACAGGGACAGCACAGCCTTTAGGTCGATGCGGTATACAGCAAGCCACCCCTGCTTGAAGCAGGGGGTCCCGGTTGCGGCGGATGCGGGGGGCACGATACGCACGGGGAACGGCTTCGTAACTGTTCAGCTCGTGTCGTAACTGTTCAGATTGCGTCCAGATTTGTTCAACGCAAGTCGAAAAAAGTGAGTTTACGCGTGTCAATTCACCGCGCATCCTGCGCGTCTGCCCTGCGGGCCGTCTGGCCAGCCGTTCAACCCGGTTCCCGACAGGTTTGTGACCATTTTTTACGCAATCATGGGCAAATCGGGGCGTGAGCTGAATAGTTACGCGGCTTCTAGGGTACCTCTGCGTCCGGATCCTGACTGAAAATGAATCGGTATTGAACCCCGGACACTGCGACAAGCCGCCCATTTTTGATTTTCGGCACATACACGAGCTGGTTGGTCGCATCTATCGCAGCCTGATCGAACAGGTCGTCCGGTTCACTGTCGACAACCTGTATCTTTTCCGGGATGCCTTCCTCGCTGACGGTGAATTCAACCAACACCCAACCCGCGGTATTCCGTGCTCTGGCCTCCGCGGGATATGCGGGAGCAACGTATCGAACTGGAACCATATCGCCTTCATGGGGCACCAGTACCCTGTTCTGCGCCTCGTGACCCGTCAATGATGAGCAGGCTGCGAATACCAGTGGAGACAAAGCGAGAATCATCTTATTCATGGTTATACCTGTAAATGTGAAAACGCTGTATTCTGCTGCGGGCTTTGCGAATATAAAATTCAGTGTACGCGACATCCTGGCAAGGGAATTTCGCTGTTATCCGGCAAGTTCCATTAATATACCTACATCGAGGACTAACTATGAAAAATATTTTACAAACGGCCATACTTTTTGGTGTACTGAGTGGGTGCAGTCACGGGCCCTACACCGACAAGCCCGCCTCAGATACCCTGGACAGTGAAGTCCGCCTCGAACAGGTACTCGATAGCCAGACATCCGAAACAAAGTCACGCTATCCCTACAGGAATCCATCGGAGACATTGCGGTTCTTTGGCATTGAGCCAGGGATGACCGTTGTGGAAGTATTGCCCGGTGGAGGCTGGTATTCACAAATATTGGCGCCCTATCTCGGGAAGGAAGGCAAACTGATCGGCATTGACTATCCCCTGCCCATCTTCGCCAATTTCGACTTCGCCACGCCGGAGTTCATGGAAAAGCGAAAATCCTGGCCGGCTGAATGGGTGACCAATCGTGCGGCATGGGGTGGCGAAAATGCGGCAAAACTCGAAGCCTATCGTTTTGACGAGGTTCCCGCCAGCCTGAACGGCACGGTCGATAGCGTCCTGTTTATCCGTGCCCTGCACAACCTGGTTCGCTATGAAGTCGACGGACAGCATTTCTCAAACGCATTATCAGTCTGTCACGATTTACTGAAACCGGGCGGTACCATCGGTATCGTTCAGCACGCTGCACCAGACGCCGCATCGGAGGAGTGGGCAGACGGGTCACGAGGCTATCTCAAGACAGCGCAGATAAAATCTCAGCTGGAAAAGGCCGGCTTTGAATTCGTCGACAGCAGTACCGTCAACGCCAACCCCAAAGATCAACCCGGCGAGGCCGACAGTGTGTGGCGTCTGCCGCCAAGCCTGGGGACCAGCCAAAACGATGATATACTGAAAGCGCAATACCTCGCCATTGGTGAAACCAATCGTATGACGTTACTTTTTCGCAAACCGCGATAACTTTTTCGAGCAGGCAATACCAATTGCCTGCTCGCACTCTACCGACGTCACTTCAGCTTTTCGGAGCGGCGTTATCCTTCCTGTTTTTACCGCCATCCTGTCGAACACCTTCAACCGTCAAATGGATCTCGACCTGCTCTGCATCCTTGCCCAATTCGCTCATATCGATTCCCCAGTCTGAAGGCTTAATCCGGGTTTTGCCTTCAAAGCCGGCGCGATACCCGCCCCAGGGGTCCTCCCCCATTCCGATCCGGTGTATATTAATATCAATGGGCCGCGTGACGCCGTGTAGCGTAAAATCACCTGTGATCGTGCCGGTAACAGCACCCGTTGCTTTGTATGAAGTACTTACAAATTTGGCCTTTGGGTGTTTTTTAACGTCGAGAAAATCCGCACTGCGCAAATGCTTGTCCCTTTTCGCGTGGTTGGTGTCGACACTGGCCACATTGATATCGACGGTAACACTGTTCTTCGACGGATCTTTGCTATCGAAGGTGAATTCGCCGTCAAAATCATTAAAGCGTCCATACAGCCAGCTGAAACCGAGGTGCTTGACGCGGAATTGGATAAAGGCATGCGCGCCTTCCTTATCAATCTTGTATTTGTCGGCCAATACCGGCGACGACACGGCCATCAATCCGCTTAAAATCATAGTTGCCAACGCAATTTTCATTAACTTGACCCTCCAGTATGATGTGTTAAACCAAAAACCCTTGCTTGTTACCCATTCTTTCAAAAGCACAACCCAACATGCCGCTCAAAGACTATAGCCCGCCAACCATTATAAAACGCAAATTTTTTACCGCTTCCGGCCTGCCATACGTTTCAATGTCGCGTCTCGGTCGATAAAATGGTGCTTCACCGCTGCGAGTCCGTGAACCGCCACAAACACCATAAGCAAATACGCAAGTATCTCATGTATACGACCGGCCTGGTCCTGCAGGTTTCGTTCGGACTGAAACAGGGGCGGCAATTCGAACCAGTCGAAAACAGGAAGCGGATCGCCCTTCACAGTGACCATGATATAGCCGGAGATAATGACACCCACCATTATTCCATACAACGAGAAGTGCATAAGCCGTCCCAAACGCTGCTCGACAGACTTGTGCGACGACAAGGGCTGCGGGTAACGAAAACACGCCCGGTATATAAGGCGAATCATTATAAAAAATCCCAACAGGCTACCCCATCCCGTATGCAAGCGCGGCGCCTTCTGGTACCAGGCATCATAATAGCCGAGGTCTACCATCCAGAATCCAAGCCCGAATAACATAACGACTACGGGAACTGTGATCCAGTGGAATAGCTGTGCGACCAGCGAATAATGATCCCGTGTATTTTTTAAATAGCCCATTTTCATAACGCTTTCATGTCATTTCAGAGACTGCGATTGACCATTTCATACACATCGTTGGACAGATGACCTGAATCAACGATTCGTTGCAGCTCCCGCTTCATCAGGCTCTGGCGGCACTCATCATAACGTCGCCACTTTGAAAGCGGCGTCACCAATCTGGACGCTATCTGCGGATTCAATCGGTTTAACGTGATGATCTGATCCGCAAGGAACGCATAGCCATCACCGGTTGCATCGTGGAAGTTAACCAGGTTCTGATTGCTGAAAACGCCGATTAAACTTCGTATTTTGTTAGGGTTTTTTATGTCGAATGCCGGCGATAGCATAAGCGCTTTGACTTTCTTCAGGGTCATCCTGTCCGGATCACTCGCCTGAACCGATAGCCACTGGTTTACTACCAGCGATTCATGCTGCCACTTATCAAAGAACTGTCGAAGAGCCTCCTCTTTGCCCTGCGCGATAGCGGCATGTTGACTATGAACAATTGCCGTCAGCGCACCCAGCACTTCGGTCATATTGCTGCCGTCATAAAACTGGCTTAAACATATACTGTGAACCTGCGGATCGTCCAGCTGCATCAGATAGTTCAGCGCGCGATTTTGCAGGCTACGCAATGCAACGCTTTTTGCATCGACGGCTGTAGAACCATTGAGCGCGGCCCTGGAGCGTTTATAGGCTGCCATAAAGCCCGACCGCAAAGCCTCCGCCATCTTCGCTTTGACAGACTGCCGCGCCAGATGTATAGCCTCGACGTCAACCTGTGTGAACTGATCCCCAATATAGCTCTCCGCCGGCAAATCAAGCATCATTGCGACCATGGCTTCATCCAGGCTTTCGTCTCTCAATAATGCATCGTAACCCGCCAGCAGTTGTTCCAGGAGGGCGTCACCGGAACCTTGCATGACGGACTTGATGGTGAGCATCGCCAGCTGTTGGGCAGCATCCCAACGACAGTATCCGTCGTCTTCATTGCGCATCAAACGGTTAAGGTCCTCGGGCGAGTAGTCAAATACAAGCTTGACCGGGGCCGAAAAATTTCGCAGCAAGGCAGGTACCGGCTTCTCGAAGACATTATGAAAACAGAATGTCTGTTCGTTTTCCGTCAATTCCAGTACCGTGTTTGAGGCTGTGCCATCGCCGTTCGCTTGAGGCTCCAGGCACAGCGGGAGGGGACCTGCCTTGCCCACCAGACCCATCGCCACTGGCACAAGAAAAGGCTGCTTTTCCTGTGCCGTCGCCTCTGGTGTATCCGGACATTCCTGTTTGATATGCAGGGTGTACCTATGACTCCCGGCATCATAGTGACCTGTCACTGACAGCGTCGGAGTGCCCGCCTGACGATACCAGAGCATAAATTGGCTGAAGTCGCGGCCGGAAACGGTGGCCATTGCATCAATGAAATCTTCAATGGTGACTGCCTGGCCATCGTGCCGGTGGAAATATAAATCCGCACCTTTTCGGAATAGTTCGGGCCCCAGCAGGGTATGGATCATACGAACGACTTCCGCACCCTTTTCGTAGATTGTCAGGGTATAGAAATTGGAGATTTCGATAAACGATGGTGGTTGCACCGGATGGGCCATGGGGCCTGCATCTTCGGCAAACTGCGCAGTCCGGAGCAATTGAACGTCCTCAATTCGTTTGACGGTGCGCGAACCCATATCAGCCGAAAATTCTGCATCCCGAAAGACCGTGAAGCCCTCTTTCAGGCTTAATTGAAACCAGTCCCGGCAGGTCACGCGGTTGCCTGACCAGTTGTGAAAATACTCGTGTGCAACGACCGCTTCCACTCGCTGAAATCCGGCGTCCGTCGTAGTGGCCGGGTTGGCCAGTACGCAGGAGGTGTTAAAAATATTAAGGCCTTTGTTCTCCATGGCGCCCATATTAAAATCATCGACTGCGACTATCATGTAAATATCAAGATCATACTCGCGTCCGTACACTTCCTCATCCCAGCGCATCGCGTTTTTCAATGCGTCGACCGCGTGCGCGCACTTATCAAGATCCTTTTCTTCCACGTAAATGTGAATGGCTACATCGCGTCCCGATACCGTGGTGAACGAATCCGTCACGCGCGACAAGTCACCGCCGACCAGCGCAAAAAGATACGCCGGCTTCGGAAAAGGATCGTGCCAGGTCAACCAATGACTACCGTCCGGATGCGTTCCGGCATCAACGGGATTGCCATTAGACAGCAAAACCGGAAAGCGGGCAGCGTCGGCCCGAACTGTGGTTGTAAAGACACTTAAAACATCAGGTCGATCCAGAAAAAACGTGATCTTGCGAAAACCCTCAGCTTCGCACTGCGTGCAATACAGGGTTCGAGAGCGGTACAACCCTTCCAGACTCGTATTCAGATGGGGTTTAATGCGCACTTTCGAACGAAGACAAAATTTATCAGGCACATCCGGAATGCTTAAACCGGACGCCGTTAGCTCGAAAGAGGATGGGCTCAATGGTTCACCATCCACTTCCAGTGAGAGCAGCTCCAGATCCTGGCCGTGCAGGTTCAGAGGGTCCGAATGACTCCCCTGTCGCTCAATATTCAAGCTGGCAGTAACAACCGTTTCATCGTCTCCCAGTTCAAAGTGCAATGCGGTGCGAGGAATCAGGAAGCGCGGCGGCTGATAGTCTTTTAGAAAAATCTGGTCGGGTTTGCCGTCAGTCATTAGGTTGTCTCGTAAAATATTTATTTCAGGATTCGCACGGGCGTCTCGTCCGGAACGTCATGTGTTCCACATGAACCCTTCGGCGGTGCGACATAGCCCGTGCGTTGTTCCGGGGGCAGATGTCGATATTCATGGCGAATAATGGCCTGCATGCATATTTCCAGCTGGTTCGCTGTGAGTGGTGTGCCATTTGGCCACTTGCCCAGTTCAATCGCCTGCCGGAACCTGTCGTAAATCTCGGCCGATATGAGGCCTGATGAGTTGTCGAGCTGACTCATAAGTCGCTATCTTCCCGTTTTGGATAATCCGCTGACGAGCGATCGCCCGCCGAACTATGTGGTGGCGCGTGATAGGGGCTGGGCGGCAACGGTAACATCAGACCAAGTACGATTCCTGCGAACAGCCCGCCGAGGTGGGCGCCGTTGGCAATGCTGATATCAAAAGCAAACCCAAACACATTGAAAATACCTGCCAAAAGCGAGATGCCGCCCAATATGTATATTCCCCTGGGCAAACGCAAGAGCGGGTGACGGCTCTTGCGGTAGAGCACGCCGATCATGCCCAGGAATCCGAAGAGTACACCGGAAAGCCCACCGAAAAGACTCGCGGACGTCATCATGTATTGCGCCAGGTTGGATACGATTGCCAGCACCCCGATGAGAAAAAGATAACGTTTGGCGCCCACAAATACTTCCAGTCGCCGCCCCAGCTCCCAGATGGCCATACCATTAAACAGAATATGCCAAAATGAAAAATGTATGAATATGGGGGTAATCAATCGCCACCATTGCCACTTCTGAATATAAGTCTCCTGAAACGTGGCATATTCAATACCCAGATGATGAAAAATAACCTGGGTGAAAGACAGGTACTGAATCAGAGGCACGGTAAGATCCCAGCGGAAAATGCCGAATCCGAGCAGACCCAACACAACCAGTGCTGCCGTTACAGGGAAAACTTTGAGCTTGCCGGGCTCTCCGTCCCGCCGGATCGATGCTTCGGACTGCTCTACCTGTTGCCCGGACAGGCGTGCGAGAAATGACCTGACCTTGGGCGCCTGCGGTGGGTCCACATAAAGGTGTTGATGGCGACCGTCTTCCACTATTTCGTGTCTGATGCCGCGCTCCAGCAAATGGAGGCTGATAAAAGAAATATTCTGCTGTAGCGGAAAGCTCGCTATATAAATAAATTCCACATTGCTACCTTCGTAAGTGCTACATGTCGGGGTCGACATATACCCACACAAATTTGTCTTCACGTAACGGCTTTTCGCCGTCGTAGCGATAGCATACCAATCGCCCATACTTGACCGCACTGTAATCCAGGCAGGCGACATTAGCCTTCAGCGGCCGCGGTTTGCCGTGCAGCCAGTAATGACCAAAAAACACCGGCGGCTCCTTCTCCCCATAGTGCAACAACTGAGCCTTTTCGTCTGGTGAGAGCAATCGATCTGCAATGTGGGGTGGCAGCGGATCTGGTTGAAAAACAACATCACGATAGGTTTTGGGGTTAACCGCCCAAAATTTGGTTCGGAACGAATTCCGTATATACCCGTCACGACTGGTCATTTTCATACCGTCCGGCAACTTTAAATCAATGCCACGTGTCAATCGATCCAAAAACTGCCCGGCAAAGCCGGACTTATCAACGGACTCCCTGATAAAAGCGGCGTCTACGCAGTTACTGCCATAGCGACGTTTATATTCCTGAATAAGCTGTTGATCCCAGCAGGCATGAACGACCCTGAAGCCAGGCATTTCGACAAATAACGGTAAAGTCTGAAACCATTCGAGATAACTGCGCCATTCCTCGGGGTACCCTGCAAACTGCTCCAGTGTTTCCGCGATCAACCGATTATGACGGCTTGTGTGGGGTCTGACATAAGTATCCCGCCGTTCGACCGGCATGGTATAGCCGATCGCATTATATTCATGGTTGCCCATCAAGCATAATGCTGCCTGGTTATCGGTCATGTTCCGGACAATTTTCAATGCATCCCGAATGTGCGGCCCCCGGTCAACGACATCGCCAAGAAATATCGCAAAGCGACTGTCGTGTCGGTAAACGCCATTTAGGTCGCGATATCCGAGCGCTTCCAATAACTTGACCAATGTATTGGCGCAGCCATGGATATCCCCAATGATATCGTAACCCGTAAAACTACCAGGCGGCGCTACATAGCCCGTCGGCATCTGATCGACCTCCTATAGCACATAACCACCGCCATGCGACGCCCAACCGAGTTTGGTGCGACACACTTCATAAAAATCGTGTCCTCTGGGGTGGACGAGTTGCAGTTTTTCCGGCTTTTTTCGGACGATGATCGTGTCGCCTTCGGTAGTAACCACGTGCGTCTGGCCATCACAGGTTACATGCGGGCTTATGTCGCGCTGATCTCCCACAATAATCCTGATTTCGGCGTCACCCTGCGCCACTATGGGCCGGCTGCTGAGGTTATGCGGATTGAGCGGAACAACCACAATGGCGTCCAGCTGGGGATGCATCAGCGGGCCGCCAACACTCAACGAGTATGCCGTTGAGCCAGTCGGCGTTGATATGATGAGCCCATCCGAGCGCTGACGATAAACAAATTCATTGTCAATATACAACTCAAAATCGATCATACGGATAAACTGGCCCGGATGGAGCACTACATCATTGAGCGCTGAGCCGGCGCCTATCACATGATCGTCGCGCACCACGGTGCAATCCAGGAGAAAGCGCCACTCCGATGTGAACTCACCGTTTAGAACCCGACCGACCTTCTCTTCGATTTCGTCAGGCAATACATCTGTCAAAAACCCGAGACGACCGCGATTAACCCCAAGGAGGGGCACCCCCGTATGGCACATACTTCGTGCGGCGCTGAGGAGGCTGCCATCCCCCCCAACCACTATTATCAAGTCACAATGACTGGCCAGCTGTTCCCGTGGCATTTGGGGAACCTTCGTCACCGGCGCAGTTGCTGCGGTCTCATCATCCATAAACAGTTCCACACCGCATTTTTGCAGGAAAAAGATCAGGCGCTGGAGTGAATAGTACGCGGCTTCGCTGCCAGGCCGGCCGATCAGCCCTACTCGGGAAAAATGGCTCATCAAATTTTATCCAGGAATATATAATGTAAACAAAGACCAGCCTGGGCAATGCAAATTCCAGTCAAACCGCATTATCCGATCGCCGGCAGACCCAAGTTTACTGAATTGCCTGCCAGGATGATACGCATGGCGGTCGGTAATCGCCAGCGGCCGGTCCAGGCAGCCCGCAGGCGCTTTCAGCGAAGAGCCCGGCCCGACTACGCTGGATTGGTGCAGGCGGCCTGCCGTGCGCCGCAAGTTACCAGCGCGAATGATGAGAGACTGAGGGCCAACAGGCTTCGTTACGAAAAAAGCCTGCGCACGAAGAGAGCGTAGAATATTACGCCATAGACCGGTCAGGCTTTGCTGACCAGCCCGTTTTTGAGTACATAGCGCGTATCATTCACCAGCTGGTATTGCATTCCCGAACCAACCAGACCGCCCTTGAGCGCCAGGGTTTTGAACCCGTGACTCGCCAGAAGGTGTGCTGCCGCGCGGCTTCGCCGGCCGGTATCACAGTACATAACATAGGGGATAGCCGGGTTTAATCGGCCCATTTTGCTGCCCAGTGCACCCAGCGGTATATTCGTCGACAGTACAAGATGGCCCGCGTTGTATTCTTCTGCCGTGCGCACATCGATAAAAACTGGTGTTTCGCTTAGATTGTGGAGGCTTTCTTCCTCAACTTCATCGATTTGCGGTTCATTCAGGAGAAGATTGAAATCATCTTTCTCCAGGCGCTCCAAAATGCCATCCGTCAGCATTTCGACTGTTGCATTTCGGGTCGTCGCCTGAATCATCGCGTCTTCGCCGAAGCACCGCCCATCGGCGATATCCGCCAGGTGGCGAATCTTTCCCCCCGCTTCCTGGCGGAATACGCGTGCGACCCCCGTCCGAATAAAATAGCAGCAATGTCCCGGCTCACCCTGACGAATAATGACCTCACCTTTCCCCGCCGGCTGAGTGGTCATCCGGTCAAGGATTTGACCTGCATTTATCGGTGGAACCTTAAGGAACAGATTGGAATTCAGCACGGTTTTTATCCATTCGCGATCCTGGACGTGCCCGGACGAATGTGCCATCTCGCGAACCAGATATTCCGTAATTTGACTCCAGCTCAGCAGCGTATCGAGCAGTGTTGCATCGACCTGCAACAGAAGGCAGTCGCTATATGCCTCGGCCCGACAGGGGCGCGGCGACTCATCGGCCAATGGGAATAGCTGCTCGCCAGCCTGGAGAATATCCAGGTGACCGGATGCGTATTCAAGCCGGACGCTTCCCTGCAGCAGGAAAATCCTGTGCGAATCCGTCTGCCCTCGTTCCAGCAAAGTCTCGCCACGGACCAGCTGCCGAAAATCGGCCTGCTGCAGTAGAAAGGCGAGGTAATCGTTTTTCAAAGCACACAAAGGTACGAACTGAGAGGCCTGTTCCAACACGATTTCGTCGTCGAAACTACCGGCAGGCATGTACAGACTCATAGAAACAACCATAACGCGGAAAGTCAGTTTCTTAAGTCTAGTCCACCTTGACTGTCCGGTCACCTACCGGCTATAGCTGAAATCCCCGTCTACCCTGAAGGCCACCACTGTGCATCAGCAGCAACACCGAACCTGGCGACCATTTGCCTGACTTGACGCCCTGCATAACGCCCCAGACCAGCTTTGCGGTATAAACCGGATCCAGCGGTATTCCCGTTTCTGCTTCAAATGCTTCCATAAAGGCTTTCAGCGCTTGTGGAAACCGGCCGTAGCCGCCACCATGGAAGTCCGATTCCAGATAAAACTCCGCTGGCTTGGAATCCGTAGACTGTAGAGCCGCCGACCGCCGGATTATGCTGGCGTTCATTTCATCAATTTCCTGCCGCTGCCCTTTTAGCACCTGATAACCGAAAACGGGAACGCCGTCTGCTCCGGCGAGCACGCCTGCCGCAGTACCCCCGGTTCCGCATGCGATGCAGATGGCGTCAGGTCGCAGCTCACACATTGCGATTGAAGTTTGCGCCCAGATTTTGCATCCCAGCGCCCCGGCGTCCGAGTTGCCCCCCTCGTCGATAACGTCGTGCTCACCCAGCAAGGTCATCATTTGCGCCCGGAACGCCGGGCTGTTCCTGCGTCGGTATTCCTGGCGTGTCACGAAATGCAGCCGCATACCCATTTCAACGGCATCGGCGAGCGTTGGACTCAGCTTCGCCGGTCGCTCACCACGAATCACCCCCCAAACCTCCAGCCCGAGATCCCGGCCCGCAAAAGCCAGGGCAACCAAATGATTTGAGTAGGCACCGCCGAACGTCAATACACGTCGACCACCACGCGAACAGATGTCGCGCAGCGGATAGTAGAGTTTGTACAGTTTGTTTCCGGTCAGATAGGGGTGCATACGGTCTTCCCGTTTCATAACCAGCCTGATGTCAGCGTGCGTCAAAGCTCGGCATCTGACCTCCTGAACCGGACATAACCGGGCCAGGTCGCTAATCGGTCGCGCCAGCCAGTCACGTGGCAACAACGCCTTGCTTTCAGGTAACATCATGGGAAACCGGACTGAATGTAAAAGAAGTCTGTATCAACAGTTTGGCAGCGTGTCCCGATTATTCTACCGGGGCACGGAAACGAGCGATATGGGTTTTTGCAGCGGATTGTGCCTGGGGCAAAAGCCACTTTCGCCAACGACAAACAATTCGGGGGTCATTACCCTTGGAACATCCGCACAACAGCGATTGCCCAGTTGGTCCAGAGCCTCACAGACGGGCATCTGATAATGCGCCAACCAGGCGGCGTACTGTCTTTCGCTTACCCCACAATAAGCTGCGACAAAGGCAGCGGGATTCTCCATAAACCGGCCAATTTGCGCCACGGGTATCGTAATATGACCCACGCCAGCCTGATAAGTCACAAAGTTTACGCCCTGGCGACTCATGCGTTCCAGCAGATTACCGCTGCTGGCATCAACTGCCTGCTCTTCCCTGCGACGCAATTGCGCAACCTCCCCCTCCAGTCGCCGTTCGTGCTCCAGTCTGTATGCCAGCTCCATTTCTTTCATCGCGAGACGGTCGGAAAGCGCTTTGGTTCTTTGTGAAAGCTTTTCATCCAGTTCTGATTCGTAGTGTTGACGCAGGGATTCGATCATCAGTTTCTCGCTGCCCTGACTCCGCTGCAGTTTGTGCTCAAAGTATTCTCGCAGCCCCTCAATCTTTTGCGCCTGCCCATCGATCGTATGCTTCAGCTCGTCGTTGCGCTTCTGCGCATCGCGAAGGGATGCTTCCGCATTTTCGAGCTGTTGTCGCAGCACCGCCATTTTCTCAGCATACTCCAGCCGCTGTTCCCGCAGTGCCAATGCTTTGTCGCTGTTCATGGTAGCGATCCGCAAGCGCTGATCTTTCAATAGCTGCGCCACGCGATTGCGCAGATCCTGATCATAGGCGACATTCATCTGGCTCTTATCGCCGGGTGCAACATCTTTCCCTGAGTCAGGTCTCATCACTTCGCCGGAAGACTCATCTGCAGCCTTGAAATGAAGCCCCATTTTGTTGAGAGTTATCGTGCTCCTGATAAGGTTCAGGTGATTGCTGTGGTTTTTCAGGTCTGGATCCCAGAGCTTGTCCCGGTACAAAGCAACTGGGCATTGTGATGCACACGCCAGGTGAATAGGGCCTGATCCCATATCCGGCCCTCTCGTCGGCGTGCGGGCCAGGTCCGCCAGCGGAAGATTCCAGGAAGCATCGACCATCCCCCTCGCGTCGAACGTGGTAAGGAAAAACACTGCCGCGACCACATGAAATCGGGAGTTGATCTCGACATAGACCGAGCGCACTGTACGCCCTGCGTATTCTTCCAGCGGAATGTACCCGTCAAGCAAGGCTTCAAATTCAGAGTACAAAAAATCCCTGACAAGGTTATCCATGCCAAAAAGAAGTATTGCCTGTGCTTTTTCATTGTTTGCAAGAAACATAAGATCGGCCGACATGCCGCTCATACTGTTAAATTTCGCGGAGCTTGCTGACTACTCTACTATCGCCAGACCAAGCCGGTCGGTATGCGGGTTCTACCTGGCACTATTAAAGATAGAGTACGCGGATAAAAAAGGAAGGTCTGATGCAAAAATGGTGACGGGTCTTACAATAAAGCCTTGATCGCGTTAGCAATCAAGGCACTCGTCGAGATATTCATCCTGATCCAGTAAATCGTCCAGTATTAGTGTCGTTTCAAGTAATTCTTCTAGATAGTCCTGCATTTTTTCCTCCGTTCATACTGATGATACCCGGGATAAAAGCACATTCAGGGCCGTTCCGGACATAAAGTCCCTCAGTCATTAAAGTTCAAAAATATGAATATGACGTGACAACGCAACGCAAATTGGTCGCGCCAGCTTTATAAGGTGAGTCTAGCCTGAAACGGGAAGAACTTAAGAGGAAATCAATAAAAACAGGAACTGATCGACATCCGGAAAGGACCGACGTCAGATTTTGCGAATATTTTGAACCGCGTGAACTTTTTAATTGGCGGACCGGACGGGGCTCGAACCCGCGACCTCCGGCGTGACAGGCCGGCA
>CAYSTJ010000020.1:0-65544 GCA_964434105.1 uncultured Cellvibrionaceae bacterium
TCCTTCAGAACCGGCAGCGCCTGGGCCGCGAACGCTTCATTCAACTCCACGTGCTGTATATCCCCAATTTTCAGCGCTGCGCGGTCCAATGCTTTATTGACGGCCGGTACCGGTCCGTAACCCATGATGGACGGGTCGACGCCAGCGGTAGTCATGGATATCATCCGGGCGACAGGCGAGAACCCCAGTGCTCTGGCTTTGGCTCCCGACATTACCAGCATACAGGAGGCGCCGTCGGTCACCTGTGATGATGTGCCCGCAGTTATATTGCCACTTTTGGGGTTGAATACCGGCTTCAGCGAAGCAAGCGCCTCAACAGTCGTATCAGGGCGAATGGTCTCATCGTTCTCCACAAGCATCAGAGCGCCCTGCTCATCGTGCCCAAAAGCCGGAATTATCTCCCGTGCGAATAAGCCAGCATCTCGCGCATGGGCGGCTCGCTGGTGCGATCTGGCGCCAAACTCATCCATCTGCCGGCGGTTGATCCCATGTAACATGGCCAGATACTCTGCCGTCAGTCCCATGGAGCCGGCTGCTTTCGCTACGGAGAGCCCGACCAGCGGATTGGGATCAACCGCCTGATTCATGTCGACATGCCCCATGTGTTCGACGCCGCCCACCAGGTAAACGTCGCCGACGCCGGCCTGAATCTGCGCGGCTGCGGTATGCAGAGCTGACATGGATGAGCCGCAAAGCCTGTTGACGGTCTGCGCCGGAATCGAATGCGGAAGGCCAGCACGCAGAAGCAGGTTGCGGGCGATATTAAACCCCTGCTCATCGCGCTGCATGACGCAACCCCAGATAAGATCATCAATTTCCACCGGATCGAGGCTCGGGTTCCTTGCCAGCAACCCAGTGATAAGGTCGGCACTTAAATCATCCGCTCGCCGATGTCTGAAGCAACCATTCTTTGAGCGGCCCATTGGCGTCCTTGCGTAGTCGACAATTACAGCATCTCGGTCACGAATACTCACGTTGGATTCCCCTTGGTGTTGCCAGTCACGGCTCTGGTACGATTCAAGGCCGTGTTGTCAGTTTAGTCAGGTATGGCGCGGACGTACCCCAAAGCCGTTTGGACCGATACGTCCGTCGACGCGTTTAGCAACAAATTGCGTATTCTACTGTGCCGATGGCGCCCCCTGGTTGTTGAACGACTCGCCGCTCAGGGCCATCCTGCGCAACGTCTCGGTCATCGCATACAGTGGCCCGAGATGCTCATAATTGCGTGCAGTTGCGGCAAAAGCCGCGATACCCATATCGTCTATCCAACGGAATATACCGCCGCGAAATGGCGGGAATCCAAGCCCGTAAATCAGGGCCATATCCGCATCACCCGGCGACTCGATGATCCCCTCTTCCAGACATCTCACGACCTCAATAGCCATGGGCATCATGGTCCTGGCGATAATATCCTCGTCACTGAAGCGCTCATCCTTCGCCTGAACTGATTTTACCTGCTGTAGTGCTGCTTCCGACTCGATTTTCTCCGGTCGACCTTTTCGATCCATTTGATAATCGTAAAATCCCTGATTGCTCTTCTGACCCAGCCGTCCCGATTCATATAGCACCTCCATTGCGGACTTGTAGTCTCTGCCCATCCGGTCCGGGAAACCTTCGGACATCACATGGTCTGCGTGCACCGCGACGTCCAAACCCACAACGTCCAGGAGCCATGCAGGCCCCATAGGCCATCCGAAGCGTTCCATGACCCGGTCAACTTTCCGATAATCCGCCCCGTCCCTGAGCAGCATGGAAAAGCCCGCGAAATAGGGGAACAGCACCCGGTTGACAAAAAAGCCCGGACAGTTCCCGACAACAACCACTTTTTTACCCAGTGCAGTTGCATAGGCGACCGTTCTGGCGATAGTCGCGTCACTGGTTTTGCTGCCTCTGATCACTTCTACCAGCGGCATCTTGTGAACTGGATTAAAAAAATGCATGCCACAAAAATTTTCTGGCCGGCTCAACTTTTCTGCCAGGCGGTCTATAGAAATGGTGGATGTATTGGAACACAGGACCGTGTCCGGCCGGAGGCAGCCTTCGACTTCGCTCAATACCTGCTGTTTGACATCAACCCGCTCTATGACGGCTTCGACGACAATATCCGCTTCATCGAATCCCTCATAGCCAAGCACTGGTGTAATATTCTGTAAAACCTTGAGCATCTCGGGCACGGTAACCTTGCCGCGCTCGAGCTGGCCAGTCAGCAGCCTGGAGGCTTCAGTCATGCCGGCGTCCAGGCCCGCTTTGGTTATATCTTTCATGCGTATCGGTATCTGCCGGAAAGCGGACTGGTATGCGATGCCGCCGCCCATAATACCAGCGCCCAATACCGCAGCGGTCTGCACCGGAGACGGGCAGGATTTTTCCCACCGCTTTGCCTTTTTACTCAGCATCTGATCGTTGACAAACAGACCGACCAGCGCTTTTGCTGCCGAAGTCTGGGTCAGGTTAACAAAGCTTTCCAGTTCAATTTTCTGCGCGTTATCGCGGGAGTGTCTGGCCGCCTTCTGAACCGTTTCAACAATCGCAACGGGAGCCGGGTAGTGCTTTCCGGCTTTGGAAGCCACCACCATTTTCGCCGTTTCAAACGCCATAAGGCTTTCAGTCGTGTTATGCCTCAGCGGGGCCTGCTTTTGTGTTCGACGCCCCTGATAATCGAGTGACCCACTCACTGCCCGTCGCAGCAACTTCTCAGCGGAATCCATTAGATTCTCGGGGTCGACGACGCCATCAACGGCGCCTGCCCTGAGTGCTGCCTGTGCACTCTGTTCCGCGCCGGTAGCCATCCATTCCAGCGCGGTATCCAGCCCGGCCAGTCTCGGCAGACGCACGGTCCCACCCCAGCCCGGCAATATGCCCAGCTTGACTTCCGGCAGGCCGACACGTGCCGTACTGCTCATTAAACGAAAATCGCAGGCCAGGCAGAGTTCAAATCCGCCGCCAAACGCGTACCCATTGATTGCCACCACTGTGGGGCACGGTAAATCTTCAAGGCGGTTAAACGCACGTGCGTTAGCGGCAACATGGCGGGCTATGCCGGCACGGCCATGCGCAAAAACAGCGCCGAACTCCATCACGTCGGCGCCGACGATGAATGAGTCTTTCGCGCTGCTGATCAGCAGGCCTTTTGGCGGAGTCCGCTCCAGTAGATCAAGGACTTCAGCGAACTCCGTCGATGCAAGCATATTAAACTTATTAACCGATTCCCCCTGCAGATTGAACTGCATATGAATAAGATTCTTATCCAATTCCGTTAACTGAATCGCGCTACCGTTATAAGTCATTGCATCCTCACTTTGGCCCTGTAGATCGGAAGTTCATATACCCTGGTCAGAGCATAGCAATATGACCGCGTGAGAACACGTGGTTCCTACATTAATCAGGCTGTGCTCCTGTCGCAAATCGAACCGGAAGCAGTCGCCCGCCATAATGTTATGAATAGCGCCATTAAGCGCCAGTCGAAGTTCACCTGACACGAGCTTTCCGCATAAAAATCCTGCAACGACAGAACGGTTGAACCGATACTCTGCGCCCGCTTCAAGCCGTTGCTCAATCAGACGGGAATCTGAAAGGCCCATGAATTCCAGTGACAGGGCGGTAACAATCACGTCCTTACCACTGGCCTGCTCCAGTTCCTGCATTTTTACGACCGGCACGAGAGGCTGATACGTTTCGTCGAAAAACTCAACAAGTGACATTTGGATAGCGTCAATTATTTTTTCAAGGGACTGGAAGGACGGGCTTACTTTCCCCTGCTCTATCAATGAAAGACTACCGTTGGTTATACCGGCTTTTCTTGCCAATTCCCGCTGGGACAACCCGCGACCTCTGCGCACCGCCTGAAGCCGTTCGCCTATCCGGAATTTCCGCTTGCCCAACAGGTCTGCAGGTTGGGTGTGGACCTCTGGCCGTGCATTCGCGGTTTCGTTGTCGGTCATATCAGGTCATCATAGCCTTCGTTCTCACTAAACGAAACAGGCTGACCATAGCCAGGTACGGTCATCCCTTTATCGGAAAAGCCAATATCGTCATGATCCAGCAAGTTTTCCCCAAAATGGTATATCGCCGCGAGCCGACCTTTTGCTGCCGCTGCCTGATAATCGTCGGCATTTTGCTTTACGTCAGCGTTTGCAGCCTCGTAGGCCTTCCAGGCACTGCCACCATGTCGCTTGATTAACGCCTGTTTTACAGACGCGGGCGACAGCACAGTTGCGGTCGCGTTATTTCCACCAAAGCCTTTTGAATTCAAGAACGAAACCACTGTGGAGTCAACACCCAACTCCTGGTCCCGGTTACTCAGTAGAAGCCTGTCACCTATTACATCTTCGGCAATGGCATCGATTGTCTTGATGCCGGGAAGAATGCCATAGGCGAACACCCCAAGACTGGCCATCATTTGATCGCCGCTGGCCGGTCCCAGAGAATGGCCGAGGTAGGATTTAACGGCTGCGACAGGCCAGCGATCAATCCCGAATTCCCGTGCGACAGTATCGAATATCCGGGACTCTGTGACCCGGTTCTGGGGTGTGCTTGATCCGTGTGCCTGTACAAAACTCTGCTGTTGCACTGCTCGCTCACCCAATAAATTGCGTGCTAAAGCAACCGCTTTGCCCATGGTTATGTAATTGCCAGGCCCGGGTGCCGAAATCGACTTTTTAAACCCGTCTGCATTGACATAGACCGCAGGTACCGCACCGTAAATTTCCGCGCCAAGCTGAAGCGCCAGGGTATCGTCCATCAGAACAATGTATTGACCCGATTCGGCCAGTGTAAATCCGCAGTTGCGCCCAAACGGGCGACTTGCCCTGCGGTAATCCACCTCCTGGGTACCGTCCAGTGTACGTAAAGCGTCATCCGTCGCCAGCGCGCTCATGGCCGCGTACCCATCGATGACTTCGGGAATGATGGGTGCCTCTGTCGATCCAACCAGAACTGCTCTTCGACGTCCCGACTGAATATCTTCGACCGCGGCCCGAAGATTGTAGAGGAACGTCGCGCACGCACCCGTCACCCCGCCCGTAACACCAAGACTGCCCAGGACATATGCATTGACGAAGTCGGCCGGCATGGTATTCAGGCCTAAAGCCAACTGCTTCGAAGTCACCCGTTGGCCCCGATTCCGTGACTGCATCATTCCGCCAAACCCAGGCTGGTCCAGTTGGCTCATTACACTACTGCTGTAGACGCCGATTTCATCCGGACCAAGATGACGTAACAGGCTCGACCATTTGAACCCCAAGGACGCCACAGCGTCAGATGCCGCCATAATAGAAAGCTGAAGCCCGCGAGGGTGGTGCGTCGACCGGTAATAGGCACCCGGATCAAAGCCTGTCGGCAATTGGCCGGCTGCCTGCACTGGCATTTCCTGCGCCATAGGCAGGCTGAGCTCCTGTGGCTTCCAGATTTCAATCTCGCTTTTACCATCGCTGGTACCCAGTACTGTCCAGCCAAAAGGCAGTGGATCAGGCCGATCTTTGGACAGCATTGTTATTCGCAGCGGATGACGCTCGGATGCCTGGGCCAATGCCGAACGACTAAGTGGGACCCGTCCCACGGGGAAAAAAGCCGATTCTATACGGCGTACCAGTGTGCCATCCAGAACCTGCTGCCGGGTTGGCTGATCGGCATCGGGTTGGCTGCGTCCCGCAGGGCCGGACATCATGGACCGCAGCGCGGCGATAACCCGATCTGACGCGCTTGCGCCCAGGCTTTCGAAGATCATTCTCTGATAGGCCATATGGCCGGAACTCCGGCCCGCAGCGTTATAGCCACCAAAACCTACAATCACGGGTAATCGAGTAAAGCTGCTCACGGGCGACGGCCACCTTTTTTCGGTTGATTTATTGAGTGTATTGTTGAAACCGATAAGCCGTGAGGTGATACTAGCCAGTAAACCATGCCATTTCGGCCAAAAAAGCGTATCGATGAAAACTATAGTCTTTTTTTTATGCGACCAAATGCTGGCGACGAGCGTGGCCCTTCCGCTCGAGCAGTTCCGTGCGGCCGAAAGTATGGATGCGGCCCGCAAACAGGGCCGACGCCGGACCATGACTTACCTGTTGGCTTCATTGGATGGAAAACCTGTCCGGACACACACGGGCCTGACTCTGACTCCGGACTGCAGTATTCAGGACATCGACCGTTGTGACCTTGCATTCCTCCCTGCCCTTTGGCGCAACCCGGTACCCATCCTGAAAAGAAACAGCGATATCACGCCCTGGCTTCTCGCGCAGGCCAAACTCGGTGCAACTGTCGCCGGTGTCGGCACAGGTTGCTGCTTTATGGCCGAAGCCGGCCTGCTCGATTTTCGACCCGCCACCACGCACTGGTTCTATTTTGAACAATTTGCCCGACGTTATCCCAACGTTCAGCTTCGGCGGCAGTATTTCATCACGCACAGTGATAATCTGTTTTGCGCCGGCAGCGTCAACGCCATGGCCGATCTCACCATATACTTCATACAGCAGCTTTTTGATCCGGCTATCGCACGCAATGTCGAACGGCACTTTTTTCACGAAGTCCGTCGGGCGTACCCCGTTTCATTCAATGAAGACAGCGCACATCCCGATGAATCCATTGCCCAGGCGCAGTCATGGATGCGACGCCACTCCCAGCAATCCGTTTCGGTGCAGCAGATAGCAAGTCATTCGCAGATGAGTCTGCGTACATTCAATCGTCGCTTCAAAGCCGCGACAAACCAGACCCCGCTGCAATATCTTCAGCACATTCGTCTGCGCGACGCTGGGGAGCTGTTACAAACCAGCAATTTGTCTGTATCCGAAGTTGCCTATCAGGTCGGGTACCAGGACCTGAATTATTTTGCGGCATTATTTAAAAAACACTACGGCACTACTCCCAGCCAGTACCGGACTACAGTGCGGGCGAAGCTCTTTAGCGCGGAATAACAATAGAATATATAAATGGCAATATTTATTCCTCGAAATTATTACAAAACGGTTGCAATCTTTTTACAGAGTGTCATGATGAGTATGTAGGCCTACCACTTTTTGCTCCCATTGTCATCCAGCTTTAGATGGAGGCTGCCTATGTTATATAGCACTGATGTTGTCTTTCGCGATTTCCCCCCTTCTCCCGCATTGGCTGAAAAAATACACAGAAAGCTCGATAAGCTGTCCCGCTATTCAGATACCATTACACATACCCGCGTCGTCGTAGACAGCCCGCATAATCACAAACACAAAGGAAGGATGTTCCGTGCGTCCGTCGAGTTCAATCTGAAAGGCAAACCGGTGATGGTCACCCACGATGACACCGATGCACATGTAGCGTTGAGAGATGCTTTTAAAGCTGCCGAAAGGCAACTGAAAGAATCCGCTCACAAGAAGCGTGGTTTTCGCCAGGTATCGCAGTTTGCAAGAGACACCATCGACTAAACCAAATCGCGCCATTCCGGCGTAGCGCATACAGGTATCAGGGCACAGGGACAGTGCCACCGGCCTGCCCGTCGCCCGTCCGAATCAATCTCTCCGCCAGGGTCCCTTAACGTTTCATCATCATTGCCACTGCTGGCGGCCATTTTTTGACTGGTCAGGTAGAAGAAGCGTGATTTGGTGATACCAAATATGCAATTGATAACGACGCCAGGCGGAAAAATGGCTTCAGCCCTTCGGGTTGGGCCTGAAAACACGCCACCTGTCGTTGCTCCTCATTCATTTGGAGCGACCAAGCCACATTCGTCGCGTCTGCATGCTGCATCACAAAATTGGCGCGTTTTCCGGTGCAATAGAGGCTTTGGTGAAACGCCAACAAACCCTGGTACACAACCTACTGGAAATGCAGGTTCAAATCTGCCATAGTTCGCGTTTTTTGCGATGGCCATCCGGAGGACTTTTCCATTCTTTCCATGTCGTCGTACAGAGCGGCAGCATCCGGTTAGTCGGAGTCTGCTGACGTTTCAGCCACGTATCTGTTTAATCTGGAGTATCGTCGTCTTTCTCGGGCAACATCTTTGTCGACCACACAGGGTGCGACGCAACGTGCCATCAGTCTCACTCGCTGCCCTGGCGTTTGCAGGCGTGCCGCTGCGCGACAACAGTGCGTGACTGAAGAATCAAACTTCCATTTTGTCAACCCGACCAACCATTTGAGGGATTCCAACCTTGACCAATATAGTCCGCCATTCCTGGACTGCCTCCCACTCTGCCGAACTCTACGGCATAAACGATTGGGGAGCGGATTATTTTACTGTTAACGGCAAGGGTGAAGTCGCTGTTTCGGTTGAGACGCCGGGCGGCCCGATGCATGTTTCTCTATTCGAGATTGTGCAGAACATCAAGGATCGCGGCATGGATATGCCGGTTCTTGTCCGTTTCGAAAACCTGTTGGCCCAACAGATCTCGCGACTGAACAACGCATTCAATAATGCCATTCGGCAAAGCGGTTACCGGGGCTCCTATCGCGGTGTCTTTCCGGTCAAGGTGAACCAGCAAAGCCATGTTATCGAAGAGATTGCCCAGGTTGGCGCCCAGTATGGCCACGGGCTTGAAGCTGGCTCCAAGCCCGAGCTGATGATTGCGCTGGCCAACCTGGAATCACGTGACGCCTGCATCGTCTGTAATGGGTACAAGGACGGCGAATTTATCGATTTGGGCCTGCAGGCCTGCAAGATGGGTTACAAGGTGTTTTTTGTTATCGAAACCCTGACCGAACTGCCCATTATTATGGAGCGCAGTCGTGCGCTCAACATTCGACCGCTGATCGGCATCCGGGTCAAGCTGGCATCCATGGTCGGCGGCCACTGGAACGCGACCAGCGGCGATCGCAGCATATTCGGACTGTCTATTGCCCAGGTCATCGGCGTTGTAGACACGCTTAAAGCCGAAGGCATGTTGGACTGCCTGCAACTGCTCCATTACCACCTCGGCTCCCAGATTCCCAACATTCGTGACATTCGTACGGGTGTACTGGAAGCCTGCCGCGTCTATCTCGATCTGGTACGGGAAGGCGCGCAGATGGGCTATCTGGATTTGGGTGGCGGTCTGGCTGTGGACTATGACGGGTCAAAGACCAACTACGTGCATTCAAAAAATTACACACTGGATGAATATTGCGCCGACATTGTCGATGTGGTCATGACCACGCTGGATCCGCATGACATTCAACACCCAACCATCATCACCGAATCAGGAAGGGCCACCGTCGCCTACTCGTCGGTTTTGTTGTTCAATGTGCTTGATGTCACCACGTTCGAACCGGGGCCAATCCCGAATGAAACAAGCGCCGACGAGAATCAGATGATTCGCAATCTGCGCGATCTGGTGGTTACCGCTAACGTCCGCAACCTGCAGGAGTGTTACAACGACGCCCTGTTCTACCGGGATGAAATTCGGGAGCTGTTCAAACGTGGGCAGGTTAACCTGCGCTCGCGCTCTCTGGCGGAGAACCTGTTCCTCAAGGTTATGCACCACATCCTGGCCCTGGCCGAAGATGCTCCGCGGGATCTGAAAGAACTGGCGAAGCTCAAAGAACAACTGTCCGATATCTACTATTGCAACTTCAGCGTCTTCCAATCCTTGCCGGACATCTGGGCCATTGATCAGATTTTTCCCATCATGCCCATTCACCGACTGGATGAACACCCGAGTCGTCAGGCGATTATCGCTGATATCACCTGTGACTGCGACGGAAAGATCGATCGCTTCGCCGACATGCACAATACCCGCAGGACACTGCCACTGCATGCGATGAAAGACGAAGAATATTATATCGGTACTTTTCTGGTCGGGGCGTATCAGGAAACCCTGGGCGACCTGCACAACCTGTTCGGCGACACCAACGTCGTCAGTGTTCGTATTGCAGATGACGGGCACTGCGAATTTATCCACGAAATCGAAGGTGACAGCGTTGCCGATGTCCTCAGTTACGTGGAGTACAATCCTCAGGCCATGCAGGACAAATTTCGTCGCACTGCAGAGCAGGCCGTCAAGGAAGGTCGCATTACGGCTGCCGAACGGCAACATATCATGAATGCTTTTTCGGCCAGCATGCGTGGTTACACCTACTACGAAAAATAGGCAAACCAGCTACAGAACGAAACCCTTATTCAAACTTTCCGGGAGACCAGCGGAATGAGCAAAGTATTGATAATTGGCGCCGGCGGCGTCGGTGGTGTGGTGACACATAAGTGCGCGCAACTTCCCGATGTATTTACCGAGATCGTTCTCGCGAGCCGCACGGAAGAAAAGTGCAAGAAAATTGCGGCACAACTGTCGCGCCCGATTCGCACAGCCCAGGTAGATGCTGATAATGTGGAAGAGTTGACCGCACTGCTGTCAGCGGAGAATCCGGCACTTGTCATCAATGTCGCCCTGCCCTATCAGGATCTTTCAATCATGGATGCCTGCCTCAACGCGGGCATCCATTATCTGGATACGGCGAACTACGAGCCACCGGAAGAGGCAAAATTTGAATACAAATGGCAATGGGCCTATCACGAGAAATTCGAGCAGGCTGGTCTGATGGCGCTACTGGGCAGCGGTTTTGACCCGGGAGTAACCAACGTGTATACCGCCTATATCAAAAAGCACTATCTCGATGAAATTCATGAGCTGGACATTATCGACTGTAATGCCGGTGACCACGGGCAACCTTTCGCAACCAATTTCAACCCGGAAATCAATATTCGCGAAGTCACAGCAAACGGTCGCTACTGGCAGAATGGCGAATGGGTAGAGACAGCGCCACTGTCAATCAAGGACTCCTTTGACTTTCCCGAGGGTATCGGCCCGAAAGATATCTATTTGATGTACCACGAAGAACTGGAATCCATCACCCGACACTTCCCGGAAATTCGGCGCGCCCGGTTCTGGATGACGTTTTCGCAGAATTACCTGAATCACCTGCAGGTTCTGCAAAATGTCGGCATGACGCGCATCGACCCGGTTACCTATAACGGTGTCGAGATTGTGCCACTGCAATTTCTAAAAGCGGTACTGCCCGATCCATCCAGTCTGGGACCACTCACCAAGGGGCGTACCTGCATCGGATGTGTGGCACGCGGTGTCAAGGACGGAAAACAGAAAACCATATACATCTACAATATCTGTGATCACGAAGCCTGCTTCCGCGAGGTGCAGTCACAGGCGATTTCATACACTACCGGCGTACCCGCCATGATCGGTGCCAAAATGATGCTTGAAGGAAAATGGATGAAAAAAGGCGTTTGGAATATGGAGCAACTGGACCCCGATCCCTTTATGGCCGACCTGAACGAATATGGTCTGCCCTGGACAGTCATCGAAATGGACAATACCGGTCTCTCAACCTGATCAATTGGACTTACACACATGCCCCACACCCTGAGCGGTTTTGATTTATACAGTGTCCCCAGCCCATGCTATGTCATTGACGAAGTGGCGCTGGAAAACAATCTCAGGGTTCTCGCCCGTGTGCAGGAAGAAAGCGGCGCAAAAGTATTGCTGGCACTGAAAGCGTTTTCCATGTTTGCCATGGCGCCGCTGGTCATGCGATACCTGAGGGGCACCTGTGCCAGCGGGCTGTACGAAGCCAGACTGGGCAGAGAGGAATTCGGCGGTGAAGTGCACACCTATGCCGCGGCCTATCGTCAGGAGGATTTTGCCGAGATTCTGACATTGTCGGATCACGTGGTATTTAATTCATTTGGCCAATGGCATCGTTTCCGCGAGCAGGCACTGGCCGCTCAGCAGCTTCGCCCCCAGCTTTCCTTTGGCATTCGAATCAATCCCGAACATTCGGAAGGTGCCACCGCCATCTACGACCCCTGCGCGCCCTGTTCGCGCATGGGTACCACCGTTGAACACTTTACCGACGAGGATTTGGACGGCATCGACGGACTGCATTTTCACACGCTGTGTGAACAGGATTTCAAGCCACTGGAACGAACGCTGGCCGTTATTGAAACAAAATTCGCACGCTTCCTGCCTCGCATGAAATGGGTCAACTTTGGCGGCGGGCATCATATAACACGCCCGGACTACCAAGTCGACCGACTGATAGACAGGGTCAGGGAGTTCCAGGATAAATGGCAGGTACAGGTCTATCTGGAACCCGGTGAAGCGATCGCATTGAATAGCGGCATTTTGGTAGCGGAAGTACTCGACCTGCTACATAACACCATGGACCTGGCCATCCTGGACGCCTCCGCCACCTGTCATATGCCCGACGTTCTCGAGATGCCGTACCGACCGCATATTACCGGTGCAGCGGAACCCGGCGTCCTGCCTTTCACGTACAGGCTGGGAGGTCCCAGCTGTCTCACAGGGGACGTTATTGGTGATTACAGTTTCCCGCATAAACTGAAAGTCGGCCAGCGACTGATGTTTGAGGATATGGCCATTTACACCATGGTGAAAAATACGACGTTTAACGGCATCCCGTTGCCCGCAATCGCCACCACCAATAGCCACACCGGGAAAACGGGTATCGTGAAACACTTCAGCTATGACGACTTTCGGATGCGGCTGTCTTAACGCCGCGCCGCTGCGGCTTTCGAAAGTCCGTTCCGATTTGAAAAGTATCCTACTCGCGCCGACGCTTTTTCTGGTTCTTTTGGCGTGTGCGTCGCCACACACACGAATCACGCGCATATGCTCTGACTGCGAGTTAATCGAGCTTAATCGTGACTCGGCGATCCCCCTGACAGCTTACTATCGCCCGCCGGCCGACGGAAAACACGATGTTCTGCACATTTACCTCGAAGGTGATGGGGTGCCGTGGCAATTCAATCGACCCGCGCGCAACCCGGTCTCTCGCAGGATGACCGCACTCCGCCTGATGCAAATGGACAAGGCAGCCAGCCTCTATCTAAACAGACCCTGTTACGGCCAGAGCGAACCGCCACCGGCCTGTCGCCCGGATGACTGGACTTTTGGCCGCTACTCGGACGACGTCGTTTCCAAAATGAACAGAGCGCTTGACGAGTTCAGTGAAACCGGACATTTGCCGTTAGTTCTGATTGGCTACAGCGGAGGAGGCACACTGGCAATGTTGCTGGCGGCCCGTCGTACGGATGTTATCGGAGTTATCACCATCGCTGCAAATCTGGACCATCAGTCCTGGACGGGCCGGCACGGCTACCTGCCATTGCACAACTCCCTGAACGCGTCAAAAATAGCGCCATTGCCAGCGCATATTTTCCGCTGGCATCTCGCCGGCGGTAAGGATATCCAGGTTCCGGCTGACCTGGTATACGCCACAGCGTCAACAGATCGGGACGCACGCTACCTGTACTATCCGGACTTTGACCATACATGCTGTTGGTCAGACATTTGGCCGGAACTGCTCCGCAGCCTCCCTCAGCTTCGCGCATCGACTGGTACGAAGTAAAACGCGCCCCCTTCATGCCCAGCTTCGCGCACGGGTTTCATTTCCGGAATCTGAACCTCTTCTGTCTGCTCACTACGCTTTCGGACATTGACTGACAACTGGGCAAAAAGCCGACTGTCGCGTAAAGCTTCGGTATTGTTTTCCAGCGCATCCAGTAACGCACTGGCAAATACCGAATGACGCCCACTGGAACCATCCATCACCGGCTTCAAACCGCCTGATGAAATTACCACGCGGGAGCGTCGCTTTATCCCTGTACGGATGGCCGATTCACTTTCCTGATCCCCGGAGATGCCAAACAGAAACGGACTTTTATCCGACCCGAGTTGCCCTGCAAAACAGGAGTCGGAGATAACCAGTATTGACCGGGCTTTCATACGATCCAGATGATCGCTGATAACAGCGTTGTTAATCCAATTGCTGATGTTGTCTTTATTGGCGTCTACCGGTAACCAGTATCCACGTTCGGTCCGGCTTTGATCGCTGCGTGAAATATTGCCGTGCCCTGCGTAATAAATAAGCAAATTGTCGTTTTCACCGATCTGCCCATAGAAGTCATTGATAGTGTTCAGAATACCCTTTTCGTTTCCATTTGGGATCATCAATACGCTGAAGCCATATTTTGTCTCCAATATCGATTTCAGTTTTTCGGCGTCCAGCAGCGGTGATCGCAAACTATCCATAAACAGATAGTCCTGATTGCCGATGATCAAAGCAAAATACCGCCCGAAATTAATGTCCCTCACCACTGTGCTGGTACCTTTTTCAAGCGTCTGAGGTGAAAGAAAACTCTGTTCATTGTGTTTTCGCCAGGCGACGGACATGCTGTCGATCTGGGCAGACAGTTGGCGCCGCTCCGATTCGGCCTGCTCGTACAACGCGCTCAACGCAGCGATTTTCTGCTGGGCAGCGGCTACCTCTGCGGCACTGTCAGGAGCAGCAGTTTCCTGTCGCCGCGCGGATTGCTCCGCTTCCTGCTTCAACGCACTTATCTGCTGCTGGAGATATTCCGTCTGTACCCGGCTGTTAGCCAGTCTGGTATCCAGTTCCGCACGGGCATCCTCTATTGCCTGCCGGGCTTCGCTACCCAGAACCAGCTCGTCATCGGCCAGACCGGACGCCTGTCGATACCAGTTCAGGGCTACCGTGACATCCGATGGTACTCCCAGGCCTTTCTCGTAAAGATAACCGAGATTTATCTGTGCCCGGGTGTATCCCTGGGCCGCAGCCTTCTCGTACCATTGGCGGGCGGAGACGTAATCCGCTTCCTGCCCCAGCCCTTTTTCGAATATCTCGCCCACATAATTCTGCGCCTCGGCATCGCCTAGTTCCGCCTGGGGTAACCAGACGCGTAACGCCGACCTGTAATCCGCGCGATCGTATTCAATATATTCTCCACCCCTTATGCGGCAGTCACCAGCAGTGGTGCGAATGGGTCGCCGATCCGACATGTATGTAGTCGTTCCCAATCGTCTGACCTGTCCGGGCAGGAGACAATCAACAACGTACAGGTCCTGCACTTCACGGTATCCCTCAGTCGCAGATCCGTCACCCATAGTACCTGTCTGTGTACATGACATTACCAACAGGGCGGACAGTATTATAATTCCTGCCTGTATTTTCATCTGACCAGCCGCTCCGTTACTTGAATTGACATTCTGTTGCCCTAAAAATAAGTGTTGGAGAGCAAATGCCGTGGCATCAGGCCCGGCACATCGCATGCTCAGTGAATCGCAGAATCCAGGCTATCCAGCCGGGATTCAATATGGGTTAGCGCTTCATCGATTTTCTTTTTAATACCAGGCAGGTCGTCGCGCCGCAGGAACTCCAATGCGACATATAGTTCCCGCAACCGGTATTCATCAAGGTCCTGCTGCCGAGACTGTGCTATCAGCCGGGCGCTGATACTCGCCAGCCTGTCGGCCAGAATGGCATGCACCTTACTGCGCTCTTCCACATCATCTACCGTAAGGTCATTCGCCAGCTCCCATGCCTGTGCGTAAAACCGATGCGCCATATCGACGTCACCTGTATGCAGCACATCATCTGCATCTTCAATGAGTTCGCGAACATCACTCAACGCGGGCGACAGAGAGGATGTTGCCGGAACTATCTGCTCAAGGCTCTTCGTTATCACAAACAGAACCAGACTGGTCACGACCACGGCTGCCCCGAGCATTACCAGGTCTTTTTTTATACTTCGCGCCTTGATGGCGTCGATAAACTCGCCGGCGTTCTGAAAGCGCTGTTCACGCTCGAAAGCCAACCCCTTGCGCAGCGCGCGCATATGGCGACCTGAGAGTTCTTTAATGGGGGCGATCTTAAGCTTCAGATCTCTCGCCAGGTTGGCTGGTACGGCTTTTCCGGTGCTTCCTTTGAAGGGGTGGTCGCCGGTCAGCATTTCGACCGCCATACAGCTCAGTGAATAGACATCATCCGACGGCAGCGCACTGTCGCCATCCAGCATTTGAGCGCTGGCATACGCGGGGGTCAGCGCGCCCTCGGTGAGATGGTCTGCCAGGCCCGGCCTGTCACGATTGGCATCGGTAAACGCCTTTGCAATACCAAAATCCAGAATCCGAACATTGCCGTCGGTCGTCAGGAAGATATTCGCCGGCTTGATATCCGCGTGAACGAATCCCTCCTGGTGGGCGTACGCAAGACCTCGTGCGACCCGCTCAATGATATGCATTGCATCGCCCGGGGCGATATGCCCCACTCGCTGAATACGCTCCTTCAGCGATTCACCCTTGAGATATTCCATGGTAATAAAAGCGATATCACCATCCCGGTCGAAATCGTAAACGGTCACGATATTGGGGTGCGAAAGGGCCTGCGCCTTCTTTGCCTCACGTTGCAATGCCTGCAACGCGCCCGGCATCTTGCGGCATTCTTCGTTGAGCACCTTGATGGCGACAAAGGGCGCACTGTCGTCCATTTCCACCCGCATCCGATCCTGGGCCAGAAAAACCTGCCCCATGCCACCCGACCCCAAAATATCCGTAATGGCAAAGCGGTTTTTTATTTCCCTGCGCGTGCCCGGTACATCAGCCTGGATTGTACTTTCATTAGCCGAAGGAATTCTGGTTGGATCAGTCGCCGCTACGCGTGCCAACGTTTTTGTCGATGCTGGCTTGCGTGGTATCAGCACCGCTGTAGGTGTGGTTTCCGAAGGGTCTGCAACCGCGGACGAATCCACGCTCTCATCAGACTTCATCGGAGCTCGAGCCCTGTTTATCTCTGTTTTTTTGGAGTCCATAACCGATTTTGGGCTTTAGGGAGGGGAGAACATGGTAGCGCCTCGGTCCGGCTGGCACAATCGGATCAATCGGTCATATTCACATTCTGAGACGGAAGTGAGATGGCGCTTAAAGTCTGTGAGCAAGTTGGTGAAATGATACCCGAAATATGGCCTGTACGTTTTGGCTCAACGCTGTAGCTTCAGGCACAGGCCCGGCGGAATCAAACCAGCCTGCCTGCATCCTGGGACCGGAAACTCCGGTCCCAGGGTAGATTGCCAATTCAGGATCGCTATTGATCGCTCACCTGAATTCACGGTTAGTGCACGTTGATGTCCCAATACCATTCCCTGACTTCTTCGTCACTGGTGACCGTCATCGTCAAAATCCCGCTGCCGGCCTGGTCTGGTGCGGTCAAATTAATGCCGTACGGACCCGTCGGTTGTGACTCGTTGCGGATTGTCCATGCGGACCTGGTATTCAGCTGTCCGACCGTACTGGTAAATGCTACCGTTGAGCCGTGGGGCAGCGGATTGCCGGTGCCACAGGAACCCGTTACGTTAACCGCGGATTCATTACCGTCTGATAAAAACAACCCTTGCAGTACCAGCTTCCCGCCAGTCGCCACGCTCAGTACCCCGTCAACGGCCGGGAAGTCCCCAAAATTACAAATGGCAGGATTTTTATCGTTGGACATTATAATGGTTTGCTGTGCACCAAGATCAATAAAACGCCGGGTAAGGTGACAATTGGTAGCGCCCGGGTCTGCTCCGCCCTGCCTTGTATATTGGCAATTGATCCCGTTCCATTTTCCATCCGGGCCATCTCGTACGCCGTTGTTATTTGTATCAACAAAATACTCACCCAAATTATACTGGCCATCGTTATTGTGGTCCGCATAGGGTTCGCCAAGATCAAAATCGGGGTCAAACTCATTCTCATCGAACATTTTATTGCTGTTCACATCATGGAAGTTTTCAGTGCCTTTCACCGTAGCAAAAACCTGGGCCCGTCCATCGGCCGGTTCCCTGCCATCCGTTTTCCAGATCACTGAGCAGGTGTTGTTCTCCGTCACGCACGACGGTGTTATCGTGCCGCCCTCTTCGCTTACAAAATTAACGACAGTCCCATCGACGACCGGGTTACCCGACTTATCGGATACCGCCACGGTAACATTGACCTCCCCCTTATTTATACTGCTCCATGCCGCAGGGTTATAAACCTCCAATGCCATATTAAAGTGACCTGCAACCGGCAAACCGGTAGCAACCAGAAGCCCGCCAGAGGCCTTTTCTTCGCCCGTTTCGACGTGACGCGCTACAACGGTTATCAGTGCGGGCGTAGTTCCCGCTCTTACCCTTACACTGACATAACCCTGGGCATCAGACATTGCAGTGACTGTATTACTGCCATCATCAACGGGAGGCCCTGATAGGGGTTCCAGTTGACTACCGCCCGCTTCGCCATCGATTCGAAACTCCACCAGTTGATTCGGCACCCCTTCAAGCTCCGTACCGCTTACCTGGAAGGTAACCTTCGCCATTTCCGGGTTCCCCGTCATTTTTATCGCCAACTGACCCGGTTCTGTTGAGACCCAGTTAAGTAAGGATACGATGTCCGCTGCGATCTCAATTGAGGCCTCAACATTGACAATGGAACCATTTACGTCGCCCTGCACGTGCACCACATCAGTACCGTCACAGCCGGCGGCGGTATAGTTGAAGGCCACTGTGGACGCCCCGTAAACCGGGTCAGTCAGCGTCGATCGTCCATCCTCGATACAGGCGGATGTCGCGCTCCAGTTCCCCTCGGTCGGCACCGGATCGCCTTGCGCGTTTTCGAAACTCAGGGTGATGGAACTGGAACCGGTAGGCGACAGCTCTGGGTTCGCCACCGTCGCTCTTACCACGATCTGCCCATCATTTGGATCTGCCGGGTCTGCCGGATTTGGAATAATGCTTTCAGCGCCGCCCGATCCCGATGAGCTCGAGGTGCTGGAAGTACTGGAGCTTGAACTTGCGTTCGGGGAATTCTGAGGGGCCTTAAACACTCCACTGTCGCTACCGCCGCCACCGCACGCGGTTACGAAAAATAATAAGGAAGCCGCCAACGATAGTTGACGAAAGATGAAACCAAACTGAATATGAGAGAGCATAAAAAATCCCTATGCTGATAGAAGTCGTTCCTCTTAGCTGCCTTCTCGCCACCTTCGCGAAAAAGCACACATAAAAGATATATACGATTTTTGAGCTATTTCACTAGCAGTATAGACACTCGTCTCGTTCAAGCAAGGCGTAAATCCTTGCGGTCGATGGTTGACGATTTCGCGTTATGTAAAAAAAGAGAAGGCGTTAAAAGAAAGCGGCAACCACACAGGTTCTCAACTCGCGGATAGCGTCGACACATCCAGTCGATTAGTGGCATTGCGGGGAATTATTGGGAGAAGGAAACCTTGACCAGGGCGTCTCGCCACTCCCCGCCGAAGTCGCTACCGCCGGCTTCTGCAGACATCATCGAGGCTGAGGTTTCCGGCGTTGATCATTGCGTGCAGCGTTCCTGAATAAAATTCCCGACGATATAACACCAGCACGACCAGAGTGACGGCAAGCAGAAAGATCCACGTACTCACTAGCCAGGCGAGGATGGACAGAGAAAAGTAAAAAGCGCGGAGCCCGTAATTATAGCTATGGCCTGCCAGATCAATAATCTTGGAAACTCCCTGGGCGTATCGCCTGCCCGCTTCGTCCACGGGCTCGTCCGGCGAGTAAATCGGCGCAGCGCCTACCAGCACGGCGCAGAATCCGTATTGGCGCAGCGACCATGTGAGCGTAAAGAAAGCGTAAATATAAATCAGCAAAAGCAGCAAGACTTTGAACTGCAACTGCAACAGGGAGATATGCCCATGCGCAAACGGGACAGCCTGCAGCATGGCGTGAACTTTTTCGATTGAAGCCAGAATGGTCACCAGGCCAGCGATAATGAATATTGCGGTCGACGCAAGAAAGCTGGTGTTACGCTCCAGATTGGACAAAAGGGATGCATCGCCAACCCGAACATCGCGCTGTAGCATCGCCGTCATCCAGGAGCGGCGGTGGTAATGCAACACCGAAGCGAGACAAAAGCTCCTTCGCGCCCACTTGCGGGCAAAAATTGTATAGCCCAGCCAGCAGAATATCAGCCAGAATGCTGCAAATGCATCGATGGGTGTTATCCCCGGCATGCCAGTCGTTTCCATTACTGTCCTACTCCGTTTGCAGTCAAACCCTGTCTCCAATCATTGAATTCTCTGCCCTTAACACGGCACAATGGTTCATTGAACCAGTTTTCAGACCCACGCAGAGGCAAATATGCATTCGGTCCATCCCGCTTTCACCTTACTCAGACGTCAGGCAATCCCGTCCCTCAACCTGACTGTAGAAGAATACGAACATAACGCAACGGGCGCGTCCCATATTCATTTGAACGCCGACAACCCGGAAAACGTGTTTCTGGTCGCGCTTCGGACCGTACCCACTGATTCAACCGGCGTCGCGCATATTCTGGAACACACCGCACTGTGCGGCAGCCAGCGCTACCCTGTGCGCGATCCATTCTTCATGATGACACGCCGGTCACTAAATACATTCATGAATGCCTTTACCAGCTCAGACTGGACTGCTTACCCATTCGCCAGTATCAATCGAAAGGACTTCAGCAATCTGCTGGACGTTTACCTCGATGCCGTATTTTTTGCACGTCTGGACCCCCTGGATTTCGCTCAGGAAGGCCACCGCCTGGAATTCGCCGAGCCGGCGAATCCCGAGTCGCAACTGGTCTATAAAGGCGTAGTTTTCAACGAGATGAAAGGTGCCATGAGTTCGGTGACCTCCATCCTATGGCAGGCACTGAACCGGTATTTACACCCCAACACGACCTATCATCACAACAGCGGCGGCGAACCCGACTGTATTCCTGACCTTACCTATGAGCAGCTCAAACGTTTCTATAGCACCCACTATCATCCAAGCAATGCGATCTTCATGACCTACGGTGATATACCGGCCGTAGAGCATCAGGAACGATTTGAAACATTGGCATTAAAACACTTCAACCGTCTGGATGAAACAGTGTCGGTGCCTGATGAAAAGCGCATACACGCCCCAATCCGGGTCGAAGAGGCCTATCCGCTGTCAGATGATGAAAACGCTGACAAGCGAACCCATGTGGTTATGGGCTGGCTGCTGGGCAGAAGCACAGATCTTGCCGACGCGCTGGGGGCCCAACTGTTGTCGAGTGTACTGCTGGATAACAGCGCCAGTCCACTTCTGCACGCGCTCGAATCCACCGGACTGGGCAGTGCCCCATCGCCGCTTTGCGGGCTGGACGACTCCCAAAAGGAGCTTACGTTTGTGTGCGGTCTCGAGGGCTGCCGCAACGAGGACGCAAGTAAAATTGAGCAACTGATACTCGACACCCTGGAAGCGGTCGCAGAAGAAGGCATACCTGCGGAGGACGTAGAGGCGGCCTTGCACCAGCTGGAGCTTCATCAACGCGAAATCGGTGGTGACTCCTACCCCTACGGCCTGCAAATCATTTTACATGGGTTGACCGCAGCAACCCATCGCGGCGATCCGGTCGAGATGCTGGATGTGGATTCTGCCCTGAACCACCTGCGAGACGCGATTAAGCATCCGGACTATATCAAGCAGCAAATCCGGGAACGCCTGCTGGACAATCAGCATCGTGTGCGCCTGACACTGGTACCTGATCCGCAACTGGCCGCGCGCAGGGAGGCTGCCGAAGCCCGGCAACTGGCGGCCATTCGGGAAACCTTGAGTGACGAGCAACGAAATGCCATCATCAAACAGACCGAAGCGCTAATGGAGCGTCAGAACCAACAGGACGACGATTCCATTCTACCCAAGGTAACATTGGAAGACGTCCCGGAAAAGGAAAGCGACCTGGAGCCGCAACGGCACCAGCTGCCCGTTTCAGGGCAAGAATTGACAACCTATGACGTTGGATCCAACGGGCTGGTCTATCAACAGGTTGTGGTCGACCTGCCAGAGCTGTCCGACGGCCACCTGCACAATATCAGCTATCTGACGGCCTGCATGGCTGAGGTAGGCGTCGGTGACCTGGACTACCTGCAAACCCAACGCTGGCAGGCGCGTGTCAGCGGGGGGATTCATGCCCATTCCAGTCTGCGCAGTCAGGTCGATGATATTCACCGCACCAACAATTTTCTGATTCTGTCCGGCAAGGCATTGGATCGCAATCACGCGGCCCTGTGCGAATTGATGGGCACCACACTGAACGCGGCCCGGTTTGACGAACACGGTCGAATTCGAGAGTTGATAGCCCAGATTCGAGCATCACGGGAACAAAGTGTGACAGGCAATGGGCACGCACTGGCGATGACCGCAGCCACATCGGGCATGTCTGCAGCGGCGAATCTGGGCCACCTGCTGGGGGGACTACAGGGCATAAAAAGGCTAAAAGCCCTTGATGATTCTCTTAATGACAGCCAGAGCCTGCAGGATTTTTGCGATACTTTGGCGGCCATGCACGACATGATCCGGCGGGCTCCGCGGCGATTCCTTCTGATCGGGGAGCCGGACCGGCAGCCGGCGCTGCAAAAGGCTTTTGCCCAGGTCCTGGATACCGTGCCGGGAGACATCTCCGGAACGGCCTGGCAACTCCCTCGACATGAGGCCAGAGTCGAGGAAGCCTGGCTCACCAACAGCCCGGTGAATTTCTGTGCCCGTGCCTATCCGACCGTACCCATGACCCACCCCGATGCCGCACCACTGGTAGTATTGGGCAATGTGCTTCGCAATGGGTACCTGCATCGCGCCATTCGCGAACAGGGTGGAGCCTACGGTGGCGGCGCGTCACAGGACAATAACTCCGCCGCTTTCCGATTTTTCAGCTACCGGGATCCCCGTCTAGAAGAGACTCTCGCGGATTTTGATCAGTCCATACAATGGGTGCTGAACTCGGCAGTGACATGGCAGGCAGTCGAAGAAGCCATTCTGGGTACCATTAGTATGCTGGACAAGCCTGACTCACCGGCGGGCAAGGCAAAACGCTTGTATCACGCAGAGCTGAATGGACGGACGCAAGCGTTGCGTCAGGAGTTCCGGGAACGCATTCTTGCGACCCGGGCAGAAGACCTCCAACGCGTTGCTGCGCAATATCTTGTTCCGGAACACAGCCATACTGCGGTCATCGCTGACCATAGCAAGGCGGAGCGTTTGCGGGATATCGGATTGGGTATAAAAATACTCTAGGGTCTGTCGACGTCTCATGAAGGCGCGACTGATTCTACCCAAAGTCGCGTCGTATCCGGCCTGCCAGCGGCTTCCCGTGGGGTCACGTGTCACCCACCTCGCAGACCGGCTTCCAGCGCCGGCATGCAATGTCTTACCGACATAAGCCATTGGGCGGCTCAGGCCTGTGCCGGTCCGGCCAGTTCCCGCAGGCGCCGGAGCATCAAGTCAGCTGGCGATATCGTCCATTAAGATAGACCAACGGATCCGGCTCATCTGTCGCTACAGCTACTTCTATTATCTGTCCGATCACGATATTGTGCGTGCCATATGGATGCACGGCCGCCACTTCACATTGAAAAACCGCTTCGGCATCCCGAAGAAATGGCATATTCAATCGTCTGTCCCAATCCCCTACTGCAAACCGGTGTTCACCCTGGTCACCTGTCGAACAGATCGTTGAAATCGCCTGATGTTGCTGCTTGAGAACATTGACGGCAAATCGGCTGCCCATAACGAGTTCCGGTGCAATACGGGTGGACTGCTGCACACAAACCAGCAACGATGCGGGTGCATCCGACACAGAAGTGACCGACGATACCGTCATTGCGAAATCGGTACCGTCATAGGAACGGGTGGAGAGTACAGCCACACCGGACACCAGGCGTCTCATGCCCAGCTTCATGGCCTGCGCCAAATTCTTATTCATTATAAACGATGCCCTTTTTTTAACCTTGCATTGAGCATCTTACCTTCTGCCTGCCAAAAATGACATGTCTTAACCGCGATGGGACCGGCAACAAGGCGTTACCGGTTCTCTCGGCACTATGGGGTCTGTTGACAATCAGGTTTCGTCCATAATACGAAACTCAACCCTACGATTGCGGGCGCGCCCCTGCGGCGTATCGTTGCCGGCAACTGGCCTGGTTTCACCATAGCCGACAGCAGAAACCTGTTCCGGCTGCACTCCTTCATCGAGCAAAAATTGCCTTACCGCTTCGGCCCGTTGCTCCGACAGTGATTGGTTGTAAGCATCATCGCCGATCGAATCCGTATGGGCTTGCACTTCAACTTTTAAGGTGGGATTCGCTTTAAGCTGTTGCACTGCGTTAAGCAGGTGATTGGACGCATCTATACTGAGTTCCGTACTGTTATTACCAAAATGAACACCTTTGATGACATTGTTGAAGAAAGCACACTCTTTTTCCGAAACCACCATCGTTGGCGGCGTGTTGGGACAGGCGTTACCTGCATTATAATCAGCCGCCGGTACCACTTCCATGCGCTGGGCTTTTGCGGCGGCGGTTACAGGTTGATACCCGAACGACCTCGACAGTTTGAGCGCGACAAATTTGGCATCGCGATCATAATTTGTGAACTCCAGACGGCCGAACCATGACGAGTTTTTGAACCTGTATTGCACCCCGGCACCGAAAACCCATTGCAGCGATGAATCCTGATCCACTTCAATCATTGAAGTATTGGATTTGGTGTCAATGGCGGAGACACCCGCCTTCCCGTACAGATTCCAGCCATCGGCCCTGTTCCACAAATAGTAACCTGCGGAAAGCGAGGGAATTTTATACTCGATAGCCGCATCGGGCGCTTGTACAGCGAGCGCAAGGTCTGAGTTCCCCAAACCAGCTTCGCCAGGCTCTGCGTAGTTGAACTCCCAATACCAATGCGGCGTGAATTGCTGACCGATATGAATTTCATAACCCGCTCCCTGATCATCATCCGTTGACCACCCGTTACTACTGCCTTCAGGATCCAGTTTGCTAACACCGCCGCCGACACCGACATACCAACAGTTGCTGCCACCTTTATCAGCCCGGCAACCGGGCTGTTCCGCTGCATTGGCGGACAAAGCTGTTCCTTGCGCCAATGCCATGGTCACCGCAACAGCTAACCGTCTTGGTGGAAGGCGGCGACCGGATCGGGCCACTGCAAGTAATCCGCCCAATAACAGCAAGGCGCCAGGACCGGCGGCACCACCGCCTTTTACCGCTGTACGCAAGCGTGGCGTCTGGTTGGCATCGGACCCTGTGGGATTTTCCATACCCGCTCCGTCCCCGTCGTCGCCTTTCTCGCTTTCATCGATGTCCGGCTCATTGTCACTTTCCGCATCGGCATCATCAATGCCAGGCGCGCCTGCGCCGCCCGGGTCGCCTCCTTCGGTACTGTCAGTATCGCCATGATCCGCGCCGGCACCGTGGCCTGGCACCCCTGTGGCCGGCTTGCCGCTGTCACTGTTACCGGGACCCGCCGGATCAGTTGCAGGATCGCCGTCGTGATCGTGATCGTGATCGTGGTCGTGGTCGTGGTCATGGTCATCACCGGTACCATCGCCGTCGTGCGAATGGGGGGCGCACGATGCTGACGATTCATCAAACTCACCCAGATTTAATATAAAATCAAGATGGGTCCGCGCCAACCTCCTTCCATTTGAGGAGTAATCCTCAGCCACTATGCCCCCGCTGTACAGGCCCGGCTCCAGGTTTCCAGATCCTTCCCATGTAATAACGCCGCTGTCTTCATCAATCGCCAAGCCTGGCGGATTGGAGTACTGAACCATTCCGCCTATTTCAGACAGGTTGGCCAGGCGATATTTAACTGTGTTGCCGTTCGGATCCGGTACAGATACGTCGTATTCCCAATGCTCGACAGGTTCGCCCAATTCGTCCACTTGCGGCACATGCATATAAATCGGCATATTCAATTCGGGGCGCAAATTGTTGTAATCCATATAAACGGTTGCCTGCAGCGCCCAACGGCCATCCGCATTGTTGTGCAGTGTTGAAATTCGGTCGCCACCGGCGAACACCAACGTATGCTCCTTCTGAACATCCAGATCGTGAACATCAAATTTTTGGGTCCGCATGGCGTAATCGGAACTTTCCGCGGTTTCTTCCCGTCCGTGAAATTTGATTTCATCGTATGTGGGAACAATATCCCGCGCCGGACGGATCACCAGATCAAAGTCTTCGACGAAATCACAGCGCCAGTAGGAGGTTACCGTGACGTTGAGGTCATTTAACTGGCCGTCGCCATCCAGATCGGCGGGCTCCCAGTGAATAGTTCCACCACGAAAATGGGTTGCTGCTGCTGACTGACTAATCAGAATACCTATAGCCACGCCAGTTAGTCCCCGTACAAATTGTTGTCTCATATTGGTTTCCTGTTGGTCCAAGGATTATTTATCACGCGACCAGCTACCACATTGTCGAATCGGGATCATCCGGACAATCTGGCGCGGTTCTATTTTTTTGAAAGTAGTATTGTTGAGTGCGTTGCTGATCAGTGATCTGACATTTTGCTGACGGCCCAGTGACCATGTATTGCCAGCATCTCCAATACATCATATAAAATGCAGAGCGCAACCGTTGCAGAGCAATTTCAGTTTAAAGCCACATACAGACAATTGTGGCGCAGCGGCCAGTTACAAGGCCACCGACCAATAATCGAGTTCCATACTACGTTTTTTACCTGAATGGACTCTTAATAAGACGGGCCGGGAGGGTCTACACGGTAAATCCTGTTCCACCAGGCTGAACATCCTGCCCAATAAAAAGGATAATAAGATAACTGAATGTTGAACTGACCAATGTATGAACAGTTAAAGTTTTCGACCCGTCTGATTACGCGCAGCGAATCTATCGCATCACCGGTCGATCAACAGCGGGATCAATGCCCGCAACATTTGCGATGTTTGTACCGTTAAATAGATTGACTCTATGGTCCAGACCCACATGCGCCCCCTCGACCTTCCAGAGAGTCGACTGAAATCTGTCCAGTTTGGTGATATCCCATTCATTCCAGTTGTCATTGAGCAATCCGCCAACCGTCGTCGATTTCAGATTGTATGTCCATCCGGTGTGGCTGACCTCGAATGTATCGTTTAAAACAGCGACCGCGTCCAGCCACTGAATATTATCGTTAACCAGGGCGTACTGGTCCGAAAACTGTCCATCCAGATCACCAGTATCCGTAATACTTCCCCATTCGCCTACAAATACCGGCGCGATCTGCTGCTCGATAATAAACCCGAATGCATACTTCCATTTACGATTATATATAGCAGAATAATTGAAATCGTATTCGCCCTCCGGGTTTCGGAACCAGCCACGGTCAGGCTCCAGTGCCGGCCCTGTCATAACGGTGGAATACAGCAGCTTATCTGGTCGGGAAATGCTCAGTGGATGCTCATTCACCCCACTCAGATTTCCGCCCCGCCAATACAGGCCGTATTCGGGCGTGGCCGACGGTGTCCCCGCAGACTGATGGGACTCCACCCCGGCGACGATGATCAGGATATCCGGGTGAGACGAGTGAATTTCGTCGGCCAGCATTCCTGCGACATAGGGCCAGTTCAGGTGGTTCGGACAGACAGCCGCGTCGTCGGCCAGACCAAGAGGGTTACCCCAGCAAGCATAAATGGACGGGCTCGGCTGCACCCGATTATCTTCCGGCAGCTGATCTTTCCAGCCGTGCGGTTGCCTCATTAAATCAAACGCGACGATCGTATCGTTCTTCCTGTACTGTTCTGCCAGCCACAACCAGGCGCGTATAAAGTCTTCGGTTGTGAATTGATCGGTAAACCACACCGGGTGCAAATGCGAATCCTTCCCGCCCTCGACACCATTCATGGACAGAATAATTTTTACCCCATGTGCCTGACTCGCATCGAGCAGCTCGGTTAACACCGCGATGGAATCGCTTCCATTGATCCAGTCATGGACCAGCTCCACGGTTAAGGGTACGCGCAATACATTCGCACCCCGGGCCGCAAGTGTCTTAACATGCCCGTGCAACGGAAAGCCCGACTGCTCAGCCAGTGTACGGGTCGCTTCAAAATCCATCCAGTTGACTCCGGTCATTCGCACCGTGTTTCCGTACGCGTCCATCAACCCGTCTCCGGAAACAAAGAGCCAGTCATCTTCATTCGGGCCAAGTACTGCGCCAGAAGAACCATCGGAACCAGACGAAGAGGATGAGGAAGATGAACTTGAGGATGCGGGCAGAGGTGCGCCTGAAGTCGAGCCTGTAGTACTCGTCGTGCTTGAAGCACTGGATGACCCTGATGAACTCGATGAACCTGTTGAGCTTGACGTGCTTGACGAAGCACTCGACCCACTGGTCGAATTCGATGAACTGCTGGTAGACGACGTCGATGAGCCGCCACCTACTACAGAGGAACCGGAACCACCACCGCCACTACTGCAGCCGGCGGCGGCGACAATAAGCACAATCGCCAGCGACAAACCATGGCATTTATTCAACATACCGACAAACTCTGCAATCATGTCACGCCATTCTCCACTAAACCATTCTGCAATACGCGGTGGCAAGCAAAACATATCAGCATGACATTCGAGGTAATCCGCGCTTCCAAAAAGGCAGCCGTAGCTGCCTGTATCAGAAATCAGCGCAGGGACTCCTGCTTGCCCTATACGAGTGGATCGGAATTCCTGGCCTGCGGCTTAAACAGTTTGGCTTGTCTCCGCCGGATTTTATCGGTCCTGTGGTTTCAGTGAAACGGCACGACTTGTGTGAGAAAAAAGCCGCGCCTTCCTGAAATATTCGAGCTATGGACAGGTTTGCCGGGACGTAGACAGCGTGATGTCATCCATCCAGACGTCAGCCGAGTTGCCGCTGAAACTGTGAAAGCCAAACATGGCGTAATTGAACTTGTCCGCCATCCATTGTGGATCGTTCAGGCCATTATTCCAGTCCCCCGCTTCATCAATAGTATGCACCAGCGTCCCGTCAACCCATGCGTTCAGCGTGTTATAGCTCAAGTCGGCGCGCAGCTCCAGCTCCACGCAGTGCCAGGTATTCGCTGAGATTTCCGGACCGCTCCACCACTTGTCCTGACGTGGCGAGATGTCATCACTCGGATAATGGTTGGTGCCCAAGTGCCCCTTGATCTGCCCGAAGCGGATTTCATCGTTAGCGTCAGGTGTTTTTTTGATACCCATAATATGTTCGTGGTTATCGCCTTCCTCATTACCCATCTTTTTGCTCATATTGACCCAGGCGCTCAGGTAGAGCTTATCCAGGCCCGAGGGAAGTGGATAGAGTATCTGGGCCGGATCGCTTCCACCACGGAACAGTACGGAGGACGAACCATTCTTGCTTTTGCTGCTGTCGATCTGAACGGACGCGGCGGTCTGATTCTGCGGATTAAACTGCCAGCTCAGAAAGTACTCCCAGCCCTGTGGCCGGGTACCGTCTGCCTGCCCCTCAAAGCCATCCCGCACAATAATGTCAGCGGTACTGCCACCCGTGGAGGACGAACTCGAACTGGATGAACTACTTGAACTGGAGGAGGACGAAGAAGATGAAGAAGCGCCCTGGCCCGGGTCAAAACCATCACAGCCGATAGTCCGGTCGCTAACCTGCACGTCATCGATATACAGGGTGCGCTCCAGAGCAGTATCTGCGTATTGCTCAACACCCAGATTAAGTCGCGCAAAAAACTGCGGTGCGTGCCATACATCCTGCTGGTCAGCGTTGACACAACCATCGCCAGTTCCTCGCACAGCAATCTGCGACAGTTCGTTACCATTGATCCAGAATGCCAGCTCGTCAGTCTGGGTATCGAAATGCCATTCGACGCATGCCCACTGATCCTTTGGTATCAGGTACTCGCTTGCCGGTTCAAACGCGGGCTGCTTCCAGCAGTCGGTCTGCCACTCGCTGCGGCCGTCACCATTGCTGTCGATCCAAGTGTCATAATTGGCAAACAGGTGGTCATAACGTGCATCGACGCGAGCGCGATACATGGTGTTCGTATTGCCGGGAGCACCGGAATCACTCGCAGACGGGCCTTCGGCCTGAACTATGGTGAAATCGCCGCCATTGGCGTTTTGACTGGACAGCCGCACCATCATGCGGCCATACATCTGCTCCTGGGCCCCGGCATAGTTCGCGAGATCCATCGTCAGGAAGTTTCGGTTATAACCACCGCCTGCGCCTGTTACTTTGACTGATTGACTACCGCTGTATGCCTGCTCCGAAGTCAGACCCACAGAGCCGGTAACCACCCAGGGCGCACCCGGTGCTCCGCCGACGTTCCCGTTCTCGAAATCGTCACAGAAAAGCACGCCGGTGCAAGCGACAGGTGCGCCGGATGAGCTTGAGCTATTGGAACTGGAGGAAGAAGATGAGCTGCTGGAAGTAGACGAACTACTACTGCTAGAACTGGAACTGGAACTGGATGATGACCCGTCCCCGTTACCATTGTCACCGCCGCAAGCCGCGAGAACAACGGTCAATGCAATTGCGAGACTACTGCGCCCGACAGGGCGGCATTGTTCGACCAATGACTTTTTCACCATAGTATGACTCCGATGGATAGACCCTCAACGGGCTTTTTTTTATTGTGAGAACAGCTGTCTACGCGCGCCTTTGTGCTGACGGTCGCACCAAACGTAGCGACTATACGCGATAGCGTAGTATTTTACGGTGACAGGCTCTGCAATTCGGCAGCAACCTCAGGACTACCGGGGGGGCCGAGCCATCCGTTGCTCCCAGGCTCAGGCTAGTAGATTTCGGGTAACTTTTCAGCTCGTGTCGTAACTGTTCAGCTCGCGTCCAGATTTGGCCAGAGCATGGCGAAAAATGTGCGTTTACTCGTGTCAATATATGCCGCGCATCCTGCGCTTCGCCCTCCGGGCCGCCTGGGCAGGCGTTCAAACCTGTTCCCGACAGGTTTGTGACCCTTTTTTAACGCAACTCTATTTGTAGGTTAAGAGGTAAATCGGGGCGTGAGCTGAATCGATCCGATTTCGGTAGCTGTGTAACCGTGCGGTCACGACAGATGGCGGGATCGATCAGTTAATTCAGCAGTGTGTTGACAAGTTCTTTCAGGTCTTCGACTTCCTGCTCCAGTGCCGACATGCGGTCCAGCAACTGCGTTATCTGGTCTGGATCCCCTGCCGGTACAACCCTGTCAGTAGTTCGGGGAGAAGCTGCTGCGGCCGCCAGTGATTCGTCGCCCAGCAAATGCTGATAGCGTGACTCGCGCCGGCCCGGCTCGCGCTCCAGTTTGCGGATCAGCGGGCCCTGTTCGCGTGAAATCATCCGATGCAACGCTTTCTCGACGTCGAGCACATCACCGAATTCGCAAAGCCGGCTGGTGCGGGAGCGCAGCTCCCCGGGTGTTTGCGCTCCCCTTAAAAACAGAACGCAAATAATGGCGAGTTCCTGATCGTTAAGCTGCAGATCACTAAATTCTGTATTGCAGAACCGGTGCTTGTATTTGACGACGCGACTGCCCCAGCCGGACACTTCGGTAACGAGCCCGGCGTCCACCAGACCTTCCGTCACGCTTTTGACCGTTGCCTCTGCCAGATCCAGGACGGGGTCACGATTACTTTTCTGATTACACGCATTCGTCAGCGCGTTCAAGGACAGTGGATATTGATCCGGCGTGGTCAGCGACTTCTCAATAAGGCTGCCGATTACGCGGGTCTCGGTTAAAGAAAGTGGCTTCATTGAAATTTCCCATAGACAGTCTACCCTCGAACGTTTTACCGGATTCTGGATTGCAAATCATCTTTTATTCCAGATTTCTGCTTACGCCTCAGCGCTGCATACCATACTTGCGCATTTTTTCAACCAGTGTCGTCCGCCGCATTGCCAAACGCTCGGCAGCGCGGGCAACAATACCCCCACTGTCATCGAGGGCCTGCTGAATCAGACTCTGTTCAAGTCCGCTGATGTACTCTTTCAGATCTATGCCATTTTCAGGCAACAACACTCTGTCATCGGGATTGACTATATTCGGCATGCCATTAACGACGTCGGCGACCTGGCCGGGCATGTCGTCCGCCACATCGAGATGTTTGTATTTAGCGGGTAGATCCTGCACGCCAATTACGCCAAACGGATGCATGATGGCCATACGCTCGACCAGGTTGGCCAATTCCCGCACATTACCCGGCCAGCTGTGCCGACAAAGCGACATTACGGCTGCAGAATTGAAACGAATGGATCCACGCTTTTCGCTTTCGAGCCGCGATACGAGTTCATTGACCAATAAAGGGATGTCTTCGGCGCGCTCCTGTAACGAGGGCATTTCAATGGGAAACACGTTCAGCCGGTAAAACAGGTCTTCGCGGAATTCGCCATTTTCTATCATTTGTTCAAGATTTCGGTGAGTCGCGGCGATTATCCGTACATTGGTACTGAACGTTTTGTTTCCACCAACGCGCTCGAAAGACTTTTCCTGCAGAACCCGCAATATTTTGACCTGCATATGCAGTGGCATATCGCCAATCTCGTCCAGGAACAGCGTGCCGCCCTCGGCCAGTTCAAACCGGCCCGCGCGGGAGCTTATCGCGCCGGTAAACGCGCCTTTCTCGTGTCCGAAGAGTTCGCTCTCCAAAAGCTCCCCCGGGATGGCACCACAATTTACAGGTACAAATGGCTTGTCACGTCGCGGTGAATGATAGTGAAGGTTTCGTGCGACCACTTCCTTGCCTGTCCCGGACTCGCCGAGAATCATTACTGTCACGTCCTGATCGGCCACCTGACTCATCATTGCGCGAACCGCCTGAATCTGCCGGCTCGTCCCCACCAGACTGCGAAACAGATGAACGGGGCGTCGACGCTGGGAACGTTCGGCCAGCTCAACCGCTTCCGTATAGCGCTGCGCACGATGTAGCGCGTCGATCACCTGACTGTACTGAAGCGGTAGATTGAGGTGTGCGATCACCTTTTGCTGTAAGGGCAACTCCCGATCAATATTGACCTCGGAGTACTGGTCGCCCAAAGTCAGTAGCGGCATAATTCCAAATCGGTTCTGTATACGCTGAAGTTCGCTCTCCAGGTCAATAATGGTGTCAGTGTGCCCCAGCATTATCACGCCGAACTCATGGGGTTGCCCCGCGGGCTGATAGTCGCACCACTGGCGATAGGTCATTACCTGCAAACGTTCGCTGATGAAATCCATGACAACACGCAAATCATGGCTGACGGTGGAATTGTCTTCAATCAACAAAATCAGCTTTTCCCCTAACATCCGCTCTCCGCCTTACTGGATTTTCAACCACAGTTTATGATGCAACGACTGAAACTTGACTCCCGACAGCAGGCGCTTCGGGTCACCTTAGTAATAGTCAAAGCAATGCCGGGGGTCAAATTTCTGGCGGATGGGGTTCGATCAGGCACTAAAGCGAAACGTGAAAAATGATTTTATGACGTGTAGCGGACAACAACCATGAGATGTCAGGTATAGACTATTGATTTAAATAAAATTTAAACCCGTAACTCAACCCCTGGGCATCGAGGGCCGTCAGCCGCTTTGACCACCCTTCTGGCGATGAAATAACCATTCGTTTAGCGCGTGATATTCAATACAACAAAATACTGTGTTAAACAGGCGAACATCCGACGAGCGGTGCTCGACAGGGTCTGTTGACGTTACCTCATCACCACTGCTGGCGGCCATTTTTTCGACAGACTCCTGGTGACCGGTTACGGCAAAGGCCCGGATTTATCGCATTTCCGGGGTAAGCCACTGCTCGTCCGCATTTGCTGGCAAACATTCAACCATTTCCGCGTAGAGACCCAATACTTTTTCAAGCTCCCGGACAAGCAGCTCATTGTTTCGGGCAGGATCTTCGAATGCGTCGTTAAGTTGCTGAGTCAGGACTCTGTCCCATTGCTTAACTTTGGACCAGTCCTGAATTTCAAATGCATTCTGCATCCTGCGTCGAGTTAGAGCGAGATTAAAATGGCTGGTAGCAATCACTGTCATGATGGGTCTTCTCCACTGCCTGAGCTTTGTTGGGATACATCATGGTTAGCGGCACTGCTACCCCAAACTTTAGCGGTGATCGAATAGCATTCGATGTGCGCCACACAGTCTCGCGACGGGTCATCGATACTGACCGGATAGATCATGAACAAATGAAATTGCTGGCCCCGCAGCGACGCGCGCCCGGTTGCAGTCCGCCGAACCTCTGATGGGGTACGCGTCAGATAAACAGGCAGTAAGCGAACGCCGGCTCGTGCAACCGATCAGGAAAGTACGGACCCTTCGCACCCTCAGCGCAATCGCTGGACAGCCCCACATCGTGTGACCAAGGGTAAAATGCGCGTCTTCATGAGGCAATGGGGACGACTAGATGATGGATGAATCCATATTGTCCCAACCCTCTTTAACTTCACCCAGAAGTCTTTGCGCTTCGAGGAGTACAGCCTCCATCGAACCTGGCCTGGCATTTTTCAGGCGTCGGACCATGTACTCATACAGATCGTTCAGGTTCTCCGCTATTTCACCGCCGGCCTGTCGGTCCAGGCTATTGCGGAGCCCTTCCAGAATCGCCACAAGCTTTTCTGTCAGTAGTACCACCTCAGCATCGCGCTCACACCGCGTTGCGTCGATTGCCTGTTCGATTCGCTCCAGCGCACCGTCTAACAGTAACGAGATAACTTTGTGCGCCGATATCGTCTCGGCTACATGTTCCTGCAGATATGTGGCGGCCTTCGTCTGTGGAAGCGTCATATTGACCTCCTGGACCATCAATCAACAAGCGGCAGAGTATTGCCGCCTCTATGTGAAAACAGGAATCAATGCACGTTGAATGCCATTTCTGGCAGAGTCGTCCTGATGCAGGATGGTAGACGAGTTGCCGCTGATTGGGGCTGCGAAACGGCGAGTCACTTACGAAGGGGCTGTCAGCCATTAAGCGATAACGCAGCCAATATCGTTCTGATCTGACCGTTTATCGCTTTGAAAAGCTGGGGTTTATAACGGGGCAATCAACCGATTTGCTGCCAGGTCCCTCGAAGGTCCGTCAATAACGTCAGCGCCTCGTCCAGCTTTGCGGGATCATTGGCGTGATGAGCTTTCGACAGTATCGACAGAATATACAGATAAAGATTGTCCAGATTCAATGCCAACTCGGCCCCAGCGTCGGTATCGAGGCTTTCCCGCAATCCACCGACAATGCTGATTGCGCTATTAATTTTTGCTCCTTTCATTTCAATATTGCCATATTCCATGGCACCTTTGGCCTGAACGATCCGCTCGATTGCGCCTTCATACAGCATATCGATCAACCGATGCGGGGAGGCAACCTCCACGTTGGAGCGGTAATGCACTTTCGCATAAGAATTCAGGGCGGCCTTGGTATTCACTTATGCAGATCTCCGGGTCAGGTGTACGATGAATGTCCTACCTCACTTATCGACCAGTCCTTCAGTTACTTTAGCAGTTTGCGCTACAAAGACACAGATATCAACGCGGCCAAGATGGCCTGGCCCGGCTGCCTTATACCTCAGAGTGTGTTGACAGCGCCTCGGTTACCCTGTGGCCCTGCCATGACTCGTTCAGGCGCTCAATCGGATACGGTTTCCGCCTCGGCCGGGTAGGCGCCCGTTGCGTCGTGTACTTCCTTCCCGTGAAGCGGAGGATTGAACACACAGGCCATCTGCATCTCCGTTCTGCCCCGGAGAATGTGCTTGTCATTCTGATCGAGAATATAAATAGTACCCGGCTCTATCGGATAGACGCGGCCAGTGGCCACTACCTCTACCTCACCGGTCCCCGCGATACAATACACGGATTCCAGGTGCCGCTGATAGTGCAGGTGAAGCTCAGCACCTTCGTAAATGGTCGTGATGTGAAACGAAAAGCCCATGTTATCGTTTTTCAGCAATAACCGAACGCTCTCCCAGCCGTCACTGACGACTCTTCGATCCGATTTTGATGCTTCGTCCAGTGTTCTAACTATCATCTTTCTACTCCTCTAATTATTGATTGACGAAGACTGACCTTAACCTGTTCCGATAATCACGGCGTAAATGGCCCGATACGATACAGGCATTCGTCGTCATGCGCTCCCGCAAAATGCGAGTCTCGGCCAAACAGCACCGATTGACTGATTTCCGTATTCAACTCCGCTGCGAGTTTCTTAAACAGTCCGATGGACGCCTGGTTGGATGGCGTAATGGTCGTTTCCACATAGCGCACATGCTGCAGGTGTGGTCGGGACAGAAGGTTTTGCAGCATTCGCATTGCCAACTTCTGACCGCGCGCGGATTCATGGACAGCTATCTGCCACACAAACAGTACATCATCGCGACCCGGTACAAGGTACCCCGATGTGAATCCCACGACCGGGCCATTACTCTCTGCCAGCACACAGGTCTGCGCGAAATGGCTGCACTGCAACAGATTGCAATAAAGTGAATTTGTATCCAGTGGTTTGCACTGCTCGATCAGTGCATGCACCGAAGCGCCGTCAATTGAAGACGGCAGTCGTAATTGGATTTTATTCATAATGACCTATCTGCAAAGTACATCGAACACTAAGGGATTATGGTGTAAAGTCTCATCTCGTTCAATAGACGGTGCCCCCGCCTTCCCTCTCCAGAGTCATATCTACAGAGCTGGCTACAAATGAACCCGATAGATGATGTACTTATAGCGCTACGCCGAGTAATGCGAGCGGCGGATATCCACTCACGACATTTGATCAAAGTGGCAGGCCTTACTGCGCCACAGTTGGTCTTGATGAAAGCAATCGAGGCTACCAGTGAGCCGACTATTGGGGTGCTCGCCCGAAAAATAAGCTTGAGCCAGGCGACCGCGACCAACATCATTGTGCGCCTGGAAAGCCGTAACCTTCTGGTACGACAACGTTCGGAAGCAGATAAACGCTACGTGTATCTTCATTTGACGGATGCTGGCAGGAAGGCGCTCGCGAATGTCCCGACCCCACTACAGGAGAGCTTCGAGAAACGTTTTATGCAGCTGAAAGGTTGGGAGCAAACCATGATTCTCAGCAGCCTTCAAAGGCTCGCGGAACTCATGGACGCGGAGGAAATTGAAGCGTCGCCAATACTGGATCCCGGCCCGCTGGACGGAAATTAACAGCACGCGATGACAAGCATCGCGTAATTTACACGACGGGGCAAAGGGAAACGAACACGTAGCACGAAGACTGTCGCTGCGGTGGGATTACATGCCCCTGCGGGCAGGTAAATGGCGGAGAGAGAGGGATTCGAACCCTCGATACCCGTTTAGAGGTATACTCCCTTAGCAGGGGAGCGCCTTCGACCACTCGGCCATCTCTCCGAATCTGATTTAGCTGATTAACTCGATGCAAACCTCAACATTCGAGGTGCGGCATGATATCAATACTTTGAAAAATGTCAAATGTTTAAACGATCTAAATGAAGCGGACAACTCATATCAGGCGGTAGCGCCGAATAATTTAAGATATTCTGTAACTATTCAGCTCGTGTTGCAACTGTTCAGATTGCGTCCAGATTTGTTCAGCGCAAGGAAATAAATGTGAGTTTACCCGTGTAAATACGCCGAACATCCTGCGCTTCGCTCTCCGGGCCGTCTGGCCAGGCGTTCAAACCTGTTCCTGACAGGCTTGTGACCATTTTTTAACGCAGCCATGGGCAAATCGGAGTGTGAGCTGAATAGTTACGATATTCTCAAGCCACGGAAACCCGAGTCCACGCCGAACCGAAACCACCTTGCGGGTGCGCACCGTAATGTCTGATAGACCGGAAACAAAACCGATTTTCAGCCTGCGATAACTCACCCGCGTCCGGGTCGATATCAGCTATTGCCGACATCATCACTGGTTTGTTGCTTTTCTCTTTGAATTCTCTGATAAATCTCTTCGCGGTGCACCGCGATTTCCTTTGGCGCGTTCACACCAATGCGAACCTGATTACCTTTGACACCCAGCACTGTTACAGTGACTTCGTCACCAACCATAAGTGTCTCACCTATACGGCGCGTTAAAATTAACATCGATTTACTCTCCTTATTTCATCCTGTGAGAAGGGCAGAATTCAAAATTCTGCCGAAAGCCACCATTTAACTGTCTACGATTGATTTATATTTTACAAAAACCGGGGGCGGTTCCTGTCGAGACAAGTTGACGACCCGTTTTAGCACGACCGAACAGGTGTTAAGTAACCCGATAGGCGCGATTTCACCATACCTCAAGCAGATACCTTGTCCAGCCCGAATGCCGCATGCAGAGATCGGACCGCAAGCTCGAGATATTTTTCATCAATGATCACAGACACCTTGATCTCCGATGTCGTGATCATCTGAATATTGATGTTGTCAGCGGCCAGCGCCTTGAACATTGTGGACGCCACACCGGCGTGGGATCGCATTCCGACACCAACCACGGATACTTTAACAACTTTACTGTCTGTCGTAATTTCTCTGGCACCCAGTTCTTCCGCGACCTTTTCCAGAATCGCTCTGGCAGCCTCCATGTCACCGCGGTTAACCGTGAACGTCAAATCGTTGGTATTATCCGCGGCAACGTTCTGCACGATAACATCCACTTCAATATTTGCGTCACTTATCGGTGTCAATATACTTGATGCCACACCTGGTTGATCCGGCACGCCACGCACAGACAACTTGGCCTCATCGCGGTTAAACGCAATACCCGAAACTGCAGGCTGTTCCATTGTGGAAGATTCCTCGTCTATCGTTATTAAAGTGCCGGGCCCATCTTCGAATGAAGACAACACACGCAATGGTACATTGTATTTGCCAGCAAATTCCACCGCTCTGATCTGCAGAACCTTGGAACCCAAACTGGCCATCTCCAACATTTCCTCAAAGGTGATCCGGTCCAGACGGCGGGCCGTCTCGACGACTCGCGGGTCAGTCGTGTAAACCCCATCAACATCGGTGTAGATTTGACACTCGTCTGCTTTCAACGCGGCGGCCAAAGCAACGCCTGTGGTATCCGACCCCCCACGTCCGAGGGTAGTGATATTTCCGTCCGTATCGACCCCCTGAAAGCCGGCGACTACAACCACCCTCCCCTTTGCCAGATCACCGCGCATGGCATGCACATCAATCTCATGTATCCTTGCTTTGTTGAAGGCGTTGTCCGTCAATATCCTTACCTGGGCGCCCGTATAGGACCTGGCATCCTGACCTTTTCGCTTAAGCGCCATACACAGCAATGCGATGGTCACCTGTTCGCCCGTAGAAACAAGCACGTCCAGCTCTCGCGGGTCGGGCGTTTCCTGAATTTCTCGCGCGAGCCCAATCAAACGGTTGGTTTCGCCACTCATGGCTGATAACACAACGACGACGTCATGGCCTTCCTTCCGGAAGTTTATAACCTTGTCAGCAACCGCCTTTATGCGCTCTACCGACCCAACGGATGTTCCGCCGTATTTTTGGACAATCAGGCCCATTCTATCTTGTTTTCCCCAATTTTAGTGGTTTCAGTCAGATACAGCACAACGCTTAAAACGCCAAGTCGACTGCAATGCAACCCAAAAGGCGGCAATTAAACAACAAAAACCACGCCTTGTTAACTGCTTATTGCAAAAAAAACAAAATACCTCGCCCGCCGCATATAAGCCGCCGGCACCTGAAATGTATCCGCCAACACCACACAGGAGACTAAACCTTTAGCATTCAAGGTATTAGGCCGATCTGTCGAGGCGGCGGCGCATTAATCTCCGCGCCCTGCACCGTCCGCCATGACTGATCATTTGATTATCGCTGGCTCAATGCCTGCGCGATCCATGCCGGCAGCCCTTGGACCGCGGTATCCAGTTGCCCGTTATCGGCACCACCGCCTTGTGCCATATCCGGGCGTCCGCCGCCCTTACCGTCGATTTGCTCCGCGACGTGGCGCACCAGATCTCCAGCCTTGATCAGGCCGACGGCATCCTTACTCACGCCGGCAATCAGTTTCACCTGACCATCTTTGCGGCCCGCCAACAATACCGCGCTACGGCCAAGCCTGTTTTTAAGCTGATCAACCAGATCACGCAACACTTTCAAATCATCGGTTTCGACAATTTTGGCAACGACTTTCAATCCCGCAATATCACGACTGTCGGCAACCCAGTCATCGACCGAAGCCGCTGCCAGGCGTCCTCGCAAGGTCGCCAGCTCCTTCTCGGACTGCCGCGCGCCCGCGAGTATGATATTCAGTTTTTCCAGTACACTTTCCGGGCTGGCTTTCAGCGCCTGAGCGACGCTGTCCAGCGTTTTTTCCAGACCGTTCAAGTAGTTAAGCGCATTCTGCCCTGTAATCGCCTCAATACGTCTGACCCCGGCCGCGACGCCGGTTTCAGACAGAATCTTGAAAAGGCCTATATCCCCGGTACGGGACACATGGGTGCCGCCACACAGCTCCACGGAAAAACCTTCACCCATAGTGAGCACCCGAACTGTGTCGCCGTATTTTTCTCCAAAGAGCGCCATGGCGCCCTTCTGCCTTGCTGCTTCCATGTCAAGCAGTTCAATCTTCACATCGGTATTGCGCCGTATTTCGCTATTGACTGTTTCTTCTATGGCGGCAATCTCTTCCGGTTTCAATGGCTCGAAATGTGCAAAATCGAACCGAAGTCGTTCAGAATCTACTAGCGAACCCTTCTGGGCGACGTGTTCACCCAGCACCTGTCGAAGTGCGGCATGAAGGAGGTGAGTGGCGGAATGATTCAGTGCGATCGCACGCCGCAGCGTGTTGTCAATTTCCACTTTCACTGCACTATCGGCTTTCAATTCGCCGTGCAGAACTCTGCCGATATGCAGGTGGACTCCGCCACTTTTCTGGCAATCACTGACTTCAAAACGGGTATCACCAGACTGCAGATACCCGGTGTCGCCAACCTGTCCACCGGACTCTGCATAAAAAGGCGTGTTACTCAGAACGATAATACCGTCCTGCCCTTCTGTCAGCAGGTCTACCGCCTCCCCGTCTTTGATGATGGCTGTAATCCGGGCATCGGCAGACGTTCTGTCGTACCCTTCGAACAGCGTTTCGCCATCAATGACCAGACCGCCTGCCATGCCGCGAAAAGTCCCGCTGGCGCGAGCCCGCTGCCGTTGCTGCTCCATCAGCGTTTCGTAGCCTTCCAGGTCCAGTTCGAGATGGCGCTCCCGCGCAATGTCATTCGTCAGATCCACTGGAAATCCGTAAGTATCGTAAAGTGCGAATATCACTTCGCCCGGTATCAGGTTACCACTCATCCGGCTCAGATGGGTTTCCAGTACGCCCATACCTTTATCCAGAGTCTTTGCAAACTGCTCTTCTTCCGCCAGTAATGTCTTACGAATATGTTCTTTTTTGGCAATCAGTTCCGGGTAGGCCTGCCCCATCTGTTCACCCAGGCAGTCAACCAGACGATGAAAAAATGGGTTCTCCTGCCCGAGCTTGTGCCCGTGCCTTACCGCCCGGCGGATGATACGGCGCAGCACATAACCACGACCTTCGTTTGACGGCAATACCCCGTCGACAATCAAAAATGCACATGAACGTATATGGTCGGCAATCACCTGTAATGACTTGTCACTCTTGTCCGGCGCGCCGGTCACTTTTACCACACCGTCGAGCAATGCCTGAAAGAGATCTATCTCGTAATTACTGTGCACGCCTTGCATAACAGCGGCAATCCGCTCGAGCCCCATACCGGTATCGACGGACGGCCGGGGTAGCGGTTGCAGTTCGCCGTCAGCCTGACGATTGTATTGCATGAAAACCAGATTCCAGATTTCAATGTACCGGTCAAGATGATCATTTTCCGACCCTGGCGGACCACCGGCTACCGCTTCACCATGGTCAAAGAAGATTTCCGAGCTCGGTCCGCAGGGACCCGTATCGCCCATTTGCCAGAAATTATCTTCGTCGAGACGGGAAAACCTTGTCGGGCTGACGCCGATTTCTTTCAACCAGATATCGGCAGCCTCGTCATCGCTGATGTGTACGGTTACCCATAGGCGCTCTGGTGGCAGTTGAAGGACCTGGGTAAGGAACTCCCAGGCAAACCGAATAGCGTCTTGCTTGAAATAGTCGCCAAAACTGAAATTTCCCAGCATCTCAAAAAAAGTGTGGTGGCGTGCTGTGTATCCGACATTCTCGAGATCATTATGCTTGCCGCCAGCACGCACGCACCGCTGGGAGCTGGCTGCCCGCTTATAGGGGCGCTGCTCTGCACCGAGAAAAACATCCTTAAATTGCACCATTCCTGCATTGGTAAACAGGAGTGTGGGGTCATTACCAGGAATCAGCGAACTGCTGGGAACCCTGGCGTGCCCCTGCTTCTCGAAGTATGACAAAAATGCGTCGCGAATATCAGCGCTTTTCATAAACCCTTTGCCCGTGAAGGTACCTTGTAGCAGTCCGAATCTATCAGACCCCGAAAGGCGCACAGTATAAGGCGCGGGAGCGAATAGTGATAGGGAGGCAGAAAGATCTGCTACGGGTCCAATTATCATCCCACCGCGGACAATCGGGCATCAACGCCCACTCGTGCTGGTCCTCAACGGCCGATCATGGAACGATCTACATTCCCAGAGTTGATTCGCTGAACGTCTTGCCGGCCAATAAGTGCAGATGAAGGTGAAAAACCGTTTGACCCGCGTCGGCGCCATTATTGATAACCAGTCGAAACGCGTCGCCGACACCCAACTGACGCGCGATTTCTCCTGCCTTGAGCATCAAATGACCGAGTATCTCCCGATCTTCTGCAACAGCGTCTGCCAGCCTCGGGATCGGCTTACGAGGTATAATCAGGACGTGCGTCGGTGCGCTCGGGGATATATCTCTGATGCAGACGCAAAGATCGTCTTTATAAATGAACTCTGAGGGTATCTCGCCATTAATAATCCGGGTAAACAGTGTTTCGGTCATGCTTGGCCTCTATAGCTTGTCTATTAGCGGAAGGACAGCGGTAACGCCGGTCGGGCTTCCTGCTGCAGCGCTTTCGGTCAGATGTTTGGGCGTTTGCCCCTCAGCGGGTAAATTTCTCTTTTTCTTCCAGTGAGATCGTGCGAGCTTCAGATTCCAGCATGACCGGAATTCCGTCCCGTATCGGATAGGCCAGTCCACTGGCCGTACAGACCAGTTCGTCGTGCTCCTTATCGTGAATCAAAGGCGCTTTCGTAACCGGGCATACCAACATACTTAAAAGTTTCTTGTCCAACATTTCACCTGTCTGCATCTTGTGTTGAATGATTACCACCATTGTTTCCCGAACTGATGAATCCCCCCGCATGCGGTCAATATTCCGTTCCGTCCCACGCGGGCATTAATCCGGCATGGGGATATCTGCCATAAACAGCGCCGGGTCCATGCGGGCACCAAACCAATTAAGTCGCCAGTCAAGGTGCGGACCGGTAGCCCGCCCGGTTGCCCCCACTTCGGCAACCGCCTGCCCCTGGCTGACCGAATCGCCTTCTTCGACCAGCAGTTTATGCAAATGGATAAATGTCGACGAAAACCCGTGCCCATGGTCGATAATGAGTGTGCCACCGGAATAGTAGATGTCCTTTTCTGCCAGGGTCACTATACCCGGCGCGGGGGCGACGACCCTTGTACCCGTTGGCGCTGCGATATCCAGTCCATAATGTGGCGACCTCGGCACCCCATTGTACACCCGCTGACTACCGTACACACCGGTAATAGGACCGGTAAGTGGCCAGATAAATGGCTCGAGAAAGTCTGTTCTCGGGTCATCCCGCTGCCGCGCTTTGCCTATACGCGCATTTTCACGGGCGATGCGATCGAGCACCTCTTTTGGAGGGGTGACATGCTTCTGCTCCACGCCTTCAATTTTCTGCACGTTATATTCGCGACGCGCCACAGAATAGGTTTCGACCAATGTTGCTCCATCGGGCTTTACGACCTCCAGGACCACAGCAGGATCGGCATCGCGGGTCAATCCGAAAATAAAATCGCCTTCAGGGGACACCCGTAACGCCCGTCCGTCGAGCTTAACCGCACTTCCTGGCGCCACCTTGCCAATCAAGGTGCCACCCTGTTGCCACTGACCCTTTATCGACAGTTCCGGGGCGGCCGCCAGCCCGGTGCCGAACCCGGATAAGAGGAATACCAGAGTGGTCTTCCAGGCCAGGCCTGACGTTATCAGCTTCATATGCATTACCTGAATTTTTAATTGCCTTAAGGTCTGGCCCGCTCTATGAGCTCGGATATTTCAAGCCATTGATGCTCCAGCGCTTCCAGTGTCTGTCGTGCTTGCGACTGCTCCTTCAATAACGCTGGCAGTTCTGTGTTGCCAGAACCGTACAAATCGGGGTCGACCAGCCGTTCTTCCATATCCTTCAAACGTTTTCCCAGCGCGTCCATCTGCTTTTCCAGTTTTTTCAATGCCTGGGTGTGGGGCTTGAGACGATCGCGCAGGGCAGCAGCGGCCTGTCGCTCCCCTTTTTTATCCTGTTTTTCGTTGCTATCGACCACATCATCGGCCGGGCTTTCAGGCTTCTGTTGCCGCAGCAACCAGGTTTGATAGTCGTCCAGATCTCCATCAAATGCGTGTACCCCGCCCCGATCGACCAAAAAAAACTCATCTACCGTATTTCGCAGAAGGTGTCGATCATGCGACACCAATACCAAGGGTCCCTCAAATCGTTGCAGGGCGATACCTAACGCATGACGCACTTCCAGATCCAGATGGTTTGTGGGCTCGTCCATGAGTAGCAGATTGGGCTTATGCCAGGCCAGAATCGCAAGAGCCAGACGTGCCTTTTCACCACCGGAAAAATGCTGAATGGGCTCGAATACCCTGTCACCCTGAAAATCAAAGCCACCGAGAAAGTTACGAATTTCCTGTTCACTCGCTTTGGGCGAGATTCGCTGTAAATGCAAGGCGCATGACGCCTTCAAGTCCAGGGCCTCCAGCTGATGCTGGGCAAAGTATCCGATCTTTAAATGTGCCCCTTCCACCCTCTGGCCGTCCAGCAATGGCACCCCACCGGCCAATGTCTTCAACAGCGTTGACTTCCCCGCGCCGTTTGCACCCAACAACCCGATTCTGCTTGATGGCAGAAGATTCAACTCGATACCGGAAAGAATGGGCTTGCCTGGATACCCGATAGTCGCCTGATTCAGGCCAACTGCCTGCTGAGGCATTTTATCGGGCAACGGAAACCGGAAATTGAACGGCGAGTCGAGATGCGCCGGCGCGAGAGTTTCCATACGGGCCAGCTCTTTCAGACGGCTCTGGGCTTGCTTCGCTTTGGTGGCTTTTGCCCTGAAACGCCGCACAAAATCTTCAATTTCCGCGATCCGCATCTGCTGCTTTTCGAAGGCTGCGGCCTGCTGTGCGATCCGTTCAGCTTTTTGACGTTCGTACGCAGAATAGTTCCCTCGGTACTGGATAAGACGCGCATTTTCTATACTGACAATACCGTCAACCACGTTATCGAGAAAATCCCGATCGTGGGATATGATCAACAACGTTCCCCCGTACCCCTTAAGGTGCTCTTCCAGCCACAGGGCTGCATCGAGATCAAGGTGGTTGGTCGGCTCGTCCAGCAACATGCAGTCGGACCGACACATCAGCGCCCGGGCCAGATTTAGGCGAATTCGCCAGCCCCCGGAAAACTCTTTGACCTGGCGGCTATCATCCGCCACCGAGAAGCCCAGCCCATGGAGCAGCTTCTGGGCCCGGGTTTGTGCGGTATAGCCGTCAATAACTTCCATCTGACTGTAAAGCTCCGCAACTCGTATTCCGTCATTCGCGCAGTGATCCAGCTGTTGCTGAATACGTCGTAACTCCCTATCGCCGTCCATCACATAATCCAGAGCGGTTCGTTCAGTTGTTGCAACTTCCTGGGCCATATGGGCGATTTCCCATGATTTCGGGATTTCCAACTGACCGCCATCCACCTGCAACTCACCCAGCAATACCTGAAACAGGGTTGATTTGCCGCTGCCATTGGGGCCTATAATGCCCCACTTTTGACCAGGATAGATGGTAAGATCGGCCCTTTCGAGTAGAACCTTTGTGCCACGCTGCAGAACAGCTGCCAGAAGTTGGATCATATTTAATGCTGTGTCACCTGAACATTGGGAGCCCCAGGACGGGGGTGGGCTGCCATAATACCGAAAACCTGAGTGCGCAGGTACACCAGTAAGCCTGCCTCCGCCCCCACCTCCATCAATTGCGTTTGGGCGGGTCGCTGGTTGCCGCTGGACGCGCGCCGGCGACTGCAACCCATCCGACGGAGAACAACAGAATCATGATAGAAACCAATGCCGTGCTGGAAAACTGCCAGGCGATTATCTTCGACATGGATGGTACCCTGATCGATTCCGGCAAACTACATGAGATTGCCTGGATTAAAACCCTCGAGGAATTTGGCATCCCTATTGACCGCCCCCTGATGCGGTCCCTGGCGGGCATGTCAACGCAGGAGACCCTGATCAAACTTATGACGCATTTTGGGCACACGGTAGACGTCCCCTCAGAAACCATGGGCGCGTTTAAGGAAGCCGCGGTACGCGACAATATGGCAGATTATGTAAAGCCCACTGCGCTGAAAGCCGTGGTAGATCGCTATTTCGGTGAGAAACCCATGAGTGTTGGCACTGGAGCCAGCACCATGGAAGCCCGATCAATACTGGATCTGTGTGGCCTTGGTGATAGATTGAGTATCGTCGTGGGCGCCGATCAGGTTTTGCATCCAAAGCCGGCGCCAGATACGTTTTTACGCTGTGCCAAACAGATGGGCACGGATGCTGCCGACTGCGTCGTGCTTGAGGACTCGGTTTTGGGCCTTGAAGCTGCGCGGAAGGCAGGCATGACGGGTATAGATGTATTGGAGGTGTTTGGTGTACACAATGATTATTTTTTATAGTAACTATTCAGCTCATGCCCCGATTTGCCCCTGCACCTACAAATGAAAGCTGCGTTAAAAAATGGTCACAAACCTGTCGGGAACAGGTTTGAACCCCTGCCCAGGCGGCCCGGAGGGCGAAGCGCTGGATGCGCGGCGTATTTACACGAGTAAACTCACATTTTTCGCCTTGGTCCTAACAAACCCGGACACAATCTGAATCGTTACGACCCGATCTGAACAAAGATCAACCGTTTGGAGTCACTGCTACCACGGCAACACCTGCCCGTTAGAGTGCCAGAATGTTCCGGAGTTTTTCAGATTCAGGTAGTCAATACGCTCAACCATTCGTTCAGCCGATTCATCGGCACTGATATCTCCACCGTGATTAACCATGTCCGTCTGCACATATCCGGGGTGCAAAATTGCCACGGCAATACCACGCGGTTCGAGATCGCGGGCCAGAGACACCCCTGCCGCATTCAGTGCCGCTTTCGACATGCGGTACCCGTAAGCTCCTCCCGATGTATTATCCGCCATCGATCCCATCCGACTGGTAACAAGTGCAACTTTGCTGCCCGCTGCCAGATTGGAAAGCAACGCCTCAGTAATACGCAAGGGACCAACAGCGTTGATTATAAACTGCTCTGTCATCGTCGAATAGTCGATGGACCCCAGCTTTTCACTGCGTAGAATACCTGCATTGTTGATCAGAATATCCAGCGGCACATTTTGCAGGGCTTCACCCAGTATTTGCTGCAGGTTGCTGTCACCGACATCAATGCCGGGAACGACCGTAACGCCAAGCTTGTCCAGTTCCGGCGAGGATTTCCTGCACAGGGCAAAAACTGTAGCGCCACGGGACTTGTATGCCTTTGCGAAAGCGAGGCCGATTCCACGGTTAGCACCGGTAATGGCGATTTTCTGAGTCATTATGTGTTACCTATGTTTGTAAAAAGACAAAGTTAACTCGACGTGTAACTGTTCAGCTTACGCCCGATTTGCCCATCGCTGCGCCAACAAATGGTGACAAACCTATCGGGGACAGGTTTGAACGCCTGCCCTGGCGACCGGGAGGGCGAAGCGCAGGATGCGCGGCGATTGACACGAGTAAACTCACATTTTTCGCCGTACCATGAGCAAATCCGGACGCAATCAGAACAGTTACTTTATCTATTCCACAATTCTACTCAAACCGAACACAAGCTTTTTTCTGAACGGAAACTTGAAAAATGTTTTCCGGTTCGCCTGCTCGGCGAGATCGCATTCCAGGACTATCGGTTGCTGAAGTGGTCTACGCCGAACAGAAATTTCTCCGCCGCAATGCGTATTGACCTTTACGGTGCGCCATGCCAGGTAGATGACGTTTCTGTATTCAATCGTCATTTCCTGGTTGACCTGCACTGCGTCGCGTCGCGGGAAGAGTCGAAATTTTTTTAGAGGAGTAAAATAGAAATTTCCACTGGCGTCTGAAATGGTCTTCTGCACGTACTCATTTCCCAGAAAACAGGCCCTCCGAGTAATCAGTGCATTTCGCACAGACGTGCGTCTGAACTTTACCTTTCCCTGCATGGGCGAAAACAAGACCACAACCATACTACCAGCCTTCCCTGGGCAATGCACCTGTCGATGCCGAATGGGCCAACCGACCCGGGGTTCGGGTCAGGTCGATTGACTGACAACAGTTTACTGTGCTGAAATTCGGCGTTCAAGTGCGATAACTATTTGCGTGCCATTAATCGGATCGCCGTCTGATCCAGATTATTGATATTGCTGGCTGATCCAATCTCGATACGATCCGCTCATGACGTGTCGCCACCAGGCGTCGTTCTCCAGGTACCACTTTATGGTTTTCCGGATCCCGGTTTCAAATGATTCCTGCGGCTGATAACCCAGCTCACTGCCCGTTCTGGTTGCGTCAATGGCATAACGTCGGTCGTGGCCCGGGCGGTCTTTTACAAAAGTGATCAGTTCAGCCGTTCTGCCTTCTATTGCGGCTCTGGCGTCGGGGTATTTTTCGCTCCAGACTGCATTGACAGCAAACTCTTCCTCCAGCAGCTTTCCGACGAGTTTCACGATATCGACGTTGGCCCATTCATTGTGCCCGCCGATATTATAATTCTCGCCTATCCGTCCACTTTGCAAAACCAGGTCGATACCGCGAGCATGATCTTCAACATACAACCAATCCCGGATCTGCATCCCGTCGCCATAAACCGGTAGCTTTTTATCGTGCAGAATATTGGTAATAATCAACGGGATCAGCTTTTCAGGAAAGTGGAACGGCCCATAATTGTTTGAGCAGTTACTGGTAGTCACCTGCAGTCCGTAAGTGTGGTGATAGGCGCGCACCAAATGGTCAGAGGCAGCTTTACTGGCCGAGTATGGGGAATTCGGTGCGTAGGCTGTTGCCTCGGTGAACGCCGGATCGTCAGGTCCGAGGGTACCATAAACCTCGTCAGTGGAAACGTGATGAAAGCGATGCGGCAGTACACCCTGGGGACCGTCCAGCCAGACTTTTTTTGCTGCTTTCAGGAGACTGTAGGTCCCGATGATATTGGTCTGAATAAAGGCGTCCGGCCCGCTGATGGACCTGTCGACGTGCGATTCCGCTGCAAAATGCACCAGCACGTTCACATCGAAGTCGCGCAGAATCCGCTCGACATGATCCGTATCGCAAATATCGCCTTTGATAAACTCGAACTTGGGATTGTTCATTACCCCGGACAGGTTTTCCATGTTGCCGGCATAGGTCAATGCGTCCAGCACGATAACCCTGTCTTTGTTATGGTTTTTTAACCAATAGTGCACAAAATTCGCACCAATAAAACCGGCACCACCGGTTACCAATAATCGATCGCTCATTGCAATTAACCAGTTTATTATAGAAAAGAGTTCAGATCATCCAGCATAAAACCGAGCTCCTGCTGCCAGTGCTCAGCATTGATGCCCAGCTGCTCTTCAGTAGCCGTTTTATCCAGCACAGAATAATGCGGTCGACGCGCCGGGGTCGGATAGGACGTTGCCGGGATAGCTTTCACCGGGATTTTATTTGCCAACAACCCTTTTTCCAGTGACAGCTCCTGAATCGCTACGGCAAAATCGTACCAGGATGTAACCCCCGCATCGGTCCAGTGCAGAATACCGTTAACATCGGTCCGTTCCACCGCGCACCATAGTACGCGAGCAAGCGATCGGGCCCAGGTCGGTGTGCCGATCTGATCATACACAACACCCAGTTGCGGCTTTTCTTTGATCAATCGCAATATGGTCTTTACGAAATTATTGCCATGCACCGAGTAAACCCAGGCTGTGCGTACGATAAGGCTGCTGTCTGGAAGCAATTCGCGAACCGCCTGTTCGCCAGCCAGCTTCGACAGGCCATATACCCCGGTTGGCGCAGTGGCATCATGTGGCCGATACGGCAGGGCGCGCTCTCCATCAAACACGAAATCCGTCGATAGATGAATCAGCCGTGACTTCATGTCCCGACAGGCCTGGGCCAGATGCCGCGCACCATCACGGTTTACCGCATATGCGGCTTCTCCGTCAGTTTCGGCTTTGTCTACTGCGGTATAAGCTGCTGCATTTATAACCACATCCGGCTTGAAATTGGTGAGATACCGCCCCACTGCCTCGGCATCGGTTATATCGAGTTGCGACCGATCCACAGCCTGCGCCTCAACGGTATCCGGTGCCGAACGCTCAAGCTCCCAACCTACCTGACCATCTCTACCGGTAATCAATACTTTCATCTCGGAGCTACTCTAGTCGAATTTGGGTGCACTGGCGAAATCGAGGCCATTCTGATCCTTGGCAGACAGTCTGGGCGGAGAATTGGCAGGAATGGGCCAGTCTATGTCCAGGGCGGGATCATTCCACCGCAGCGATACTTCGGATTCCGGATGATAATAGTCACTGCATTTGTATATAAATTCAGCAGCGTTGGTCATTACATAAAAGCCGTGAGCAAACCCTTCCGGAACCCAGAGCTGTCTTTTGTTCTCGGCGGAAAGCTCTACGCCAACCCACTGCCCAAAGGTCGGTGACGACTGCCTCATATCGACAGCGACATCAAATACCGCACCGCTCACAACACGCACCAGCTTCCCCTGGGTTTGCTGCATCTGGTAGTGCAGCCCGCGTAAAATGCCATGAACGGATTTACTGTGGTTATCCTGAACCAGTTGCCTCGCGCCGGTTTCCTTCAGAAATTCATCCAGCCGGAATGTTTCCATGAAAAAACCGCGCTCATCACCGAATACGGCGGGCTCGATAATTTTCACATCCGGAATTCTGGTGGCAATGTATTTCATTAAAACACCCTGTCATCCAATAGATTTAACAAATATTCGCCATATCCGCTCTTTCGCAACGGTTCTGCGATCTTCCGCAAGCTGTCCTCGTCGATCCATCCGTTACGAAAGGCAACTTCCTCCGGACAATTCACCTTCAGGCCCTGACGTTTGTCGATAGTAGCAATAAAATGGGCCGCCGCCAGCAGATCGTCGTGGGTACCGGTATCCAGCCACGCCGTGCCGCGCCCCATGACCTCAACTTTCAACGTCCCTTCGGCCATGTAACGATTGATAACATCGATAATCTCCAGCTCTCCGCGCTTCGAAGGCTTGACAGCTTTGGCGTATTCGACGACGTTCCCGTCGAAAAAATAGATGCCGGGCACCGCATAGTTGGACTTTGGGTGCGCTGGCTTCTCTTCAATGGACAGTACGGTTCCATCACGGTCAAACTCGACAACCCCGTAAGCCCGGGGATTGGAGACGTGGTAGCCAAAAACAGTGCCGCCACTGCCGCGCGTTGCTGCTTTCAGCGAATGCGCCAGATCATGACCGTAGAACAGGTTGTCGCCCAGCACCAGCGCCGCAGGATGACCATCAAGAAACCTCTCGCCGATGATAAAAGCCTGCGCAAGTCCGTCAGGCGCGGGCTGGACTGCATAGTCGATCTGGATTCCGAACTGCTCCCCGGTCCCAAGCAGCTCTTTGAAACGGCTCTGTTCGTGCGGCGTGGTAATGACGAGGACCTCGCGAATACCGGCCTGCATCAACGTACTGAGAGGATAGTAAATCATGGGTTTGTCATAGACCGGCATCAACTGCTTGCTGACCACCTGCGTTAATGGGTATAACCGGGTTCCGCTGCCACCCGCCAGGATTATTCCTTTTCTCACACATCCCCCCATTTATTTGAGTTTGCTGACTGAAACGCCCGAAACGCTTCACCACTGAATGCAGGCATATTAGATCATGGCACCGCCAGTTTGAAGTGGTTTTACCGATCGACGTTGTTTTCCGACATGCTGAAGCAGCAGATCCGGCATTCAGGGCAGAGTCCGGGCGCTGTGGACATCTCCAAAATCCTGTCCCAAATGGTCAATATGGCCAATAGTCCCTTTTCTCCATGCGTCATGAATGAGAACTACTGCCCTAAATTGGCGAATCCTCAAATCTGATTATGACACTCATGTTGTATTTTTGTGACAATGCCGCCTGCCAAAATCAGGTAACCCCAGGATCATACATATGCTCAGTACCCCGGCAATCAAATCAGAACACGACGCGCCATTCTGGTTGCAGGCAGTCATCCCCAGCCTATTTCTGGTTCTAATCTATTTCTACACCCAAAACTTCACTGCAGGAACCGGCAATGCCATGCTTGTTTTTGCCGCCGTTATCGGTGCCTATATGGCTATGAACATCGGTGCCAATGACGTAGCAAACAACGTTGGTCCAGCCGTTGGCTCGGGCGCGCTTACGCTAACGGGCGCGATCGTCCTGGCTGGATTTTGCGAAGCAGCAGGCGCTTTGATCGCCGGGGGCAATGTGGTTAGCACCATAAAATCGGGGATTGTCAACCCTGAATTGGTATCGGACAACATGACTTTCATATGGCTTATGACAGCCGCCCTGCTTGCCGGTGCAATATGGCTCAATTTTGCGACATGGATGGGCGCCCCGGTATCCACGACCCACTCGATTGTGGGCGGCGTGCTGGGCGCCGGTCTGGCGGCGGGCGGAATGGAGATTGCCAATTGGGGCAGCATGGGGGCGATCGTCGCCAGCTGGGTAATCTCACCGGTAATGGGTGGCATTATTGCCGCGGTTATCCTGATGTTTATAAAAAAAGCGATTCTCTACCGCGACGATATTGATGAAGCTGCCCGAACGTATGTGCCATGGCTGGTGGCGGGAATGGCCTGGGCGTTTTCGCTGTACCTCCTGGCAAAAGGGCTTACCCAGCTATGGAAACCTGCCCCTTTGGTCTCACATCTATTGGCGCTGGCCATCGCCGCGGTGGTTTTACTGGCTGTTCGCAACCGGGTCAAACTGTATAAAAGCGTCAATAATGATCATCGGGAAGTGAATCGTCTTTTTACGATACCACTGGTGTTTGCTGCCGGCCTGTTGAGCTTTGCCCATGGCGCGAATGACGTGGCCAATGCGGTCGGCCCTCTCGCCGCGATAAATGAGGCGCTCGCTAACGGCGCGTTCGCGTCCACGGCATCAATTCCCGTCTGGATCATGATGATTGGCGCGCTGGGGCTAGCCATCGGCCTTGCACTTTTTGGCCCCAAGCTGATTCGTACCGTAGGCGGCGAAATTACAGAACTGGACAAGACCCGGGCTTACTGCATTGCCATGTCTGCAGCCATAACGGTGATTATCGCTTCGCAGCTTGGTCTACCGGTAAGTTCAACGCATATTGCGCTGGGCGGAGTTTTTGGGGTTGGCTTCCTGAGAGAATATCTGAAAACCCGTTATGCCAGCCGGTTGCATGAACTCGTGGAGCGGCACCATGGGGCAGAAAAGGAGGCACTGGAGCGATTCCTCAAGAAATTCACAAAATCCTCTGTTGAGGAAATGCGCCATATGCTGAAGAAGTGGGACACGAATCCTCTGGCCGTTGGCGTCTCCAAGTCAGATCGCAAGAAAATCAAGAAAATTTACAAGCAGGAACTGGTCAAGCGCAAGCATCTTTACCGCATTGCGGCCGCCTGGATAATCACTGTACCGGCTTCAGCCGTTCTGGCCGCCATTACCTTTTTCACTTTGAAAGGAATTTTCTGCGAAACGACTTGCGTCGTCGGCTGACGATGTCTAATGGGGATTACGCCGGTGCCAGTGCGCGACAAGTGCACCGGCCCCCTTGTGCAGCACAGCCAACAGAAACATTGACAAAACAATCCACTCAATGGCTATCCATGCGAACAGATTGGGTGCGTACATCATAGTAGACATAAGCGAGTCCTGATAATAGAAAAACCATTCGTGGTTATCCGGAAACACCCATTCGTGCATCTTGTAGAAGACCACCTTGGCGCCAATCAACACCACAAGCAGCCCTGACCCTCCCACAAAGATCGTCATCGCCAGCATCTGGCGTTTTAATGACGGTACCTTTCTCTGTCCAAGGAAAAAATACATCCAAACGAACATCCAGAGCACTACCGCGCCAATGGCGATGTACTTACCCGTCGTGACCAGATTTGCAACGTCCTGTAAATGAATTATTTCAGCTTCGCGCAGCAGTTTCTGGGGCGGGTGTCCAGGGACACTATACTCCAGGTCTTCCAAACCCTCGCCGCCATGATTAATAGCGTGGCTGATTCCGGCAAATAGCTCGATGCGTTGAGCGCGCGTAGTCAGGTCGAATCCGGTTTTGTACTGGTTAATGCCGCCATAGTGGTCTATTGCCCAGCCAATCCGCGCATGGTCATGCCAGATCGGATAGGAGTAATTGATGGTGGACAGCAATAGCCAACCCAACGCGAGCGACACAAGCAGGCCGGAAAAAGAGAGCAGAAACGCTTCGGTGTAGATTCGAGCTTTTTGATGCATCATTCTTGCTTATTGCGGCGTAGGATTGGTGTGCATCATAACGGACCGGATGCCCCCGTCAATGTGACCGACAACACAAGACTGACTGCCTCCAGTGAGAGCAGAGATCGGGTTCGAGCCAGCCGCGGGTTTCTAACGAACAAATGCGGTCGACGATAGCTCACCCAGCTCGTAGAGCTTTTCATCCAGCATCTTCAGGATATGCCGGCGGGTAACAACGCCCAGAACATACAGATTCCGGTCCACAACCGGGTAACTTTTCGGCTTCAACTGCAGCATTTGTTGTGCAAGGTGAATCGGATCCTCCTGCTCATACACGAACAGCACATCGGTCTGCATAATATCCTTGACCATATTGACGCTCTGGTTATGGTAGACCGTCTGCAGGGCAGCCTGCAGGCATTCCTGCTCTGAAATCCAGCCAACCAGCTTGCGACGTTCGTCGACCACAGGCCCTCCGAGCATCTCTTTGCCGATCAACAGTCCGGATGCTTCGACCACCAGCATTTCCGGATGGATAATGGCATAATCCCTGTTCATACAATCTGCAACACTTGCTGAAATCATGCTAACGCTCCCATAAAGGGTCATTGGGCTGAATTACGATCTGTTGCCTTAATTAATATACTAGTGGCAGTCGGTCAAAGTCTCAATCAACTAAGTACTATCTGGTTCGATCCGACGTTCTGAAGCAATGGATATAATTGTTTTTGAATAGTGACGGACCCGCTTTATGCTGCGAATCTATATGACGCAAATACAGATAGTTAACGAAGACATAACCCGCTGTGAGGTCGATGCTGTGGTCAACGCGGCGAACGCATCACTCGCCGGCGGCGGTGGCGTTGACGGCGCAATTCACGCGGCGGCAGGACCGGAGCTGCTGCTCGAATGTGTCAAACTGGGAGGGTGTTCGCCAGGAATGGCGGTAACTACGGGGGCCTACCGGCTTCCAGCAAAAATGATTATTCACACTGTCGGACCAATCTGGCGGGGAGGCAATGCAAACGAAGCGGATGTTCTGGCCAGTTGCTACAGATCGAGCCTTGAGCAGGCATCCCTGCATCAGGCGCGGACTGTAGCATTTCCAGCAATCAGTTGTGGGATCTACGGCTACCCGGTGACCGAAGCCTCCCGGATTGCCATCGAGTCAGTGCTGAACTATCTCGCCCAGCACGACGATTTTGAGGCTATCACATTTTGCTGTGTAAACAACGATGTCGCAGATGCGCTAAGGCGAGCGCTCAGCATCCATTCGCTGTGATACCACCTATCCAGCAGTGCTGGTGTCGGCTTTGCCGCTCAGTCGAATATGCAAATCCCGCAGTTGTGTGAAATCCACCTGACCGGGAGCATCAGTCATCACACACGCGGCCGTCTGCGTTTTTGGGAAGGCAATGACGTCACGAATGGATTCAGAATCTGTCATCAGCATAATTAGCCGGTCCAGTCCGAACGCGATGCCCCCGTGCGGCGGGGCACCATATTGCAATGCATCCAGCAGAAATCCAAATTTTTCCTGCTGTTCGGCTTCAGCTATGTTCAGAAGTCCGAACACAGCCTGCTGTAGGGCACTGTCGTGAATGCGGATGGAGCCGCCACCCAACTCGGTCCCGTTCAGCACCATATCGTAGGCACGGGAAAGTGCGGTGCCCGGCGATGCCTGCAGGTCTTCGGCAGAACAGGATGGCGATGTAAACGGGTGGTGAAGCGCCGCCAGCCCGCCGCCGTCAACCTCCTCAAACATCGGGAAGTCGACAACCCAGAGTGGTGCCCATTTGCAGGTATAGAGATTCAGATCCTGACCCAGTTTGCATCTCAACGCGCCGAGCGCTTCAGTCACAACGTTGGCGGAATCTGCGCCAAAGAAAATAATGTCACCGTTTTCGGCTGACAGCCGCTCCAGCAACGATTGCCGGACTGACGTCGGCAGAAACTTGACTATTGGCGACTGCAGACCTTCTTCGAGATTGGTTTTGTCGTTAACCTTGATATATGCCAGTCCCCGGGCTCCGTAGATACTGACGAAACGCGTGTAATCGTCAATCTGTTTGCGGGTCAGTTTCTCCGCAGCACCCGGAACCTTAAGTGCCGCCACACGCCCTTTTGGATCATTCGCCGGCCCCGAGAATACTTTGAAATCCACAGCCTGCATCAGGTCCTTAACCTCCACGAGCTGCAACGGAATGCGCAGGTCGGGCTTGTCGGAGCCGTACTTTTCGATCGCTTCGCTATAGGGCATCCGGGGAAATGCACCGAGGTCGACATCCAGCAATTGCAGAAACAGCGTCTTGACCAGACCTTCAGCGACAGCCATGATCCCCGCTTCATCCATAAACGATGTTTCTATATCGATCTGAGTGAATTCCGGCTGCCGGTCCGCACGGAGATCCTCATCCCGGAAACATTTGGCGATCTGATAATAACGGTCCATGCCCGCCACCATCAGCAACTGTTTGAACAGCTGCGGGCTTTGTGGCAGCGCAAAGAAATGCCCTTCATGCGTTCTGGATGGCACCAGGTAATCGCGGGCACCTTCCGGTGTCGCACGGGTCAATATGGGCGTTTCGATATCAAGAAAACCTTCACCTTCCATGTACTGACGAATGGAACTTGTCACACGCGAACGGAACTGCAGGTTCCGCTGCATGTCCTGTCGACGCAGATCCAGATACCGGTACTTCAGGCGCACATCCTCCCCCACCCTGGAAAAAGCGTCCAGTGGAAACGGAGGGGTTTCAGCGGAGTTCAGGACCTGCAGGCCAAGCCCATATACTTCGACCTCGCCCGTCTCCATGGCTGGATTAACTGTCGACGCGGAGCGTGCCCTTACACGACCACGCACCTGCACCACATATTCGCTACGTGTTTTGTCGGCCTGCGCGAAATCCTTGCTATCCGGATCAAAAACCACCTGAACAATGCCGTCCCGATCTCTAAGATCTATAAAAATCACGCCTCCATGGTCCCGACGGCGGTCCACCCAGCCACACAAAATGACTTCCCTATCGATGTCCCCGGTGCGCAAAGCACCACAATACACGCTGCGCATAATATTACCTGTATTAGTGTAACTATTCAGCTCACGCCCCGATTTTCCCATAGCTGCGTTAAAAAATGGTCATTTACATGAGTAAACTCACATTTTTCGCCTTGCTTTGAACAAATCTGGACGCAATCTGAACAGTTACGACACGAACTGAATAGTTACGTATTGGTTAGTCTTGACCGACAGCGGGCTTGCTCGCTGGCTTCTCCGGTTTGGAGCCGCCATCACTTTTGCCGGCATCCGCTTTCGAGCTGTCTTTTGCAGATGCAGCTGTCTCGCGCTCACCCGCCAGGTTCTTTTGCTTGCCACCTTTCTTAAAATCTGTTTCGTACCAGCCACTACCGGATAAGCGGAATCCCGCAGCTGATATCTTTTTAATGAGGCTGGCAGTTTGACACTGAGGACAGTCCGTTAGCGGTCCGTCACTGATTTTCTGCAAACACTCGAACTCGTGTGCACATGCCTGACATTTATACTCATAGATTGGCATATACTCAAATCTCCACCAAAATCAAGTCGATAACAAGACGAACACCGGGTACCCCACCCACGCCATGCTGACGCGAATCACCAATAAGGTTGTTAACGGGCCGGGATCGCGGGAACTGTGCATCAACGGCATGAAGCCGCGCGTCCGGGTCCATTGCGACACGGACCTCAGCGCTGCTGGATTATACATGACAGCTGCGGGTTGAAAAACATCCATTCCGGATGTGAGTCTCAGACGCTGCATTAAGCCGCTTCTGCCGAGTTTTTTCAATAAACAGTTGCTGTCAGTGGCCTAATAATCTATATATACGCAACTTTTTCGGGAAGGCTGTGAAAAAAGCGATGTTTCAAGCATCAAAGCGCGCAGAAATGTCTATTCTGAATGGAGGACGCTTTCACACGTCCTTCAGGAACAGGCAGGTCTGAGTCAAAAGTTTGATCCTGGTTAATCATCCGTCACGTAACAAGCTTGCCGAAGATTGCCGATTTTTCGTATCGATGCGTCTGTCAGCCTCGCATCCACCAGCCTGGACTCACCCTGAAAGGTGGTCGCGCTACCGACAGAAAAAGCGGATTACAATTATACAAACAACCAACAGATGAGGTTAAACCTATGGCCGCACGCAAAGCGCCCGCAAAAAAACCAAAAGCAGCAGCCAAAGCGCCTGCAAAAGCAGCTACAAAAACAACCGCGAAAACCGCTACCGCCAAACCGGGCAAAAAACTCAGTGCAGTTAAGGAAAAGTATTCCAAAAGCCAGATTCTCAACCATCTGGCCGAGAAATCCGAGCTGAGCCGCAAACAGGTTTCCAGCATACTGGACGAGCTGGGTGGCCTTATAGAAGCACATATCTCCAAGCGCGGGTGTGGCGAATTTGTTTTGCCGGGACTTCTAAAAATTGCGACTGTCAAGAAGCCGGCCCGCAAGGCGCGCAAGGGGATCAACCCTTTCACGGGTGAAGAAACCACATTCGCAGCGAAACCAGCCAGTGTACAGGTAAAAATCCGACCGCTGAAAAAGCTCAAGGAAATGACGGTATAAACACTGCTGCTCACCAGGCCGGTGCTGCCGGCCTGGTCTCATTTTATTGAGGTGCAGGCACCTCCGCTGTAAACCCCTCCCCCTGCAACGCAAAGCGTAACCTTTGAATCCGGTCTGCCTGATCGATCTCCGTATAGGGCGCCACATCCACCTTGCCCCAAATCGGTTGCGGCCAGCATGGGTCGGTCTTATACCGTGCGACATGGTGCACGTGCAGCTGCGGAACCAGATTTCCGAGAGTGGCGATATTCATTTTATCGGGCGCGAACAGATCCTCCATCACCTCAACCAGCCGGGATGACTCCTGCAGCAACTGCACCTGGTCCGCCTGCGCCAACTGGCGAATTTCTTCGACGTTCGAGCGCATCGGAACCAGGATGCACCAGGGGAAGTTACTATCCTTATGCAGTAACACCAAACTTAATTCGAAATGACCGACAACACTCGTGTCGATTAACAATTGCTGATGCAGTTCAAACATGAATCCTCCGTTATTATGGTGGCCCTTATGAAGACATCAATGAATGGCTTTCACCCGAGGCCTCAGTGAAATCGCTGCCGAGCCAGGCACAGCATGACTCTGGGCAGAAAAAGTCGCGCCTTCATGAAATATTCGGGCTAGAATAAGCGCTTTCCTCCGCCAACTCAAACCGGCATTGTCCAATTAAGAGAGAGCTATGCGAGCCAGTCAGATCCTACTTAGCACCCAGAAAGAAACACCTTCAGATGCAGTCGTTGTAAGCCATAAGCTGATGCTCCGAGCGGGGATGATTCGCAAATCCGCGTCAGGGCTATATTCCTGGCTACCGCTTGGCTTGAAGGTTCTGCGCAAAGTAGAGCGTGTTGTTCGCGAAGAGATGGACCGTTCCGGCGCGCAGGAGGTATTGATGCCTGTTGTACAGCCTGCGGACCTATGGCAGGAATCCGGACGCTGGGAGCAGTTCGGTCCGGAACTGACACGATTTCTTGACCGACATTCCAATGCCTTTTGTCTCGGACCGACGCACGAGGAGATAATAACGGATCTTGTTCGCAATGAAATCAGGAGTTATAAGCAGGTTCCAGTCAATTTTTATCAGATCCAGACCAAGTTCAGGGACGAAGTTCGTCCTCGCTTCGGCGTAATGCGGGCGCGGGAGTTCCTGATGAAAGATTCCTATTCGTTCCACCTGACCCAGGAGTGCCTGGAAAAGACTTATCAGGTGATGTACCGGACCTACAGCAATATATTTGATCGCCTCGGGCTGAACTATCGGGCAGTTCTTGCAGATACCGGTTCTATCGGCGGCACCGGTTCGCATGAATTTCATGTGCTAGCGGACAGTGGCGAGGATGACATTGTGTTCAGCAATGAGAGCAACTATGCCGCCAATATCGAAATGGCTGTCGCCCCTACTCTCCCCGCGCCGCCAATGCCAGCTGGTACCCTCGTCAAAATTGCCACGCCAAATGAAAAGACCATTGAAGAGGTGGCCACGCACCTGGAGGTCGCCCCCGCCCAGACGGTTAAGACCCTTATCGTCCTCGGGAAACCCAATGAAAAGAAATCTCAACCATTGATTGCACTGGTATTGCGGGGCGATCATCAATTGAATGAAGTGAAGGCTTCCAAACTGCCGGAAGTCCAAAGCCCCCTTACGTTTGCGTCTGAAGAACGGATCAGAAAAGAGCTCGGAGTAGCGCCAGGTTCACTGGGTCCGGTGCGTCTTGATCTCACCATCATCGCCGATCATTCAGCCGCTGTGCTGCCCAATTTTGTCTGCGGCGCCAATGACGATGGCTACCACCTTAAAAACGTCAACTGGCAAAGAGACTGTGTTTTCGACAGGTCCGAAGACCTGAGAAATGTCATTCCCGGCGATATCAGCCCCGACGGACGTGGATCCCTGGAGATTAAGCGGGGCATTGAGGTCGGGCACATCTTTCAGTTGGGCGATAAGTACTCCACCGCCATGAAAGCCAGTGTCCTGAACGAGCAAGGCAAAGATCAGACCTTGATCATGGGCTGCTATGGCATTGGGGTGTCCCGAATAGTAGCCGCCGCTATCGAACAAAATCACGACGAACGCGGCATTATCTGGCCTAAAGCGCTCGCGCCCTTTGATATTGCAATTGTCCCTATCAATATGCACAAATCGGAAGCTGTAGCAAAACAGTGCGAAGCGCTCTACGAGCAGCTGAGCCACGCCGGCTATGACGTTCTGTTTATGGACGAACAAAAGGCCCGACTGGGAGTGATGCTGGCAGATGTGGAACTATTGGGGATTCCGCATCGGCTTGTAGTCGGCGAAAAAGGCATTAACGACCAGTATGTCGAATATCAGGCGCGCAAAAATCAGGAAAGCGAACGAATTGCACCGAATGATTTGCTAGACTTTCTGAAGGAGTCCATTTAATCGTAACATGCTGGTGCCGTGAATTCTTATATCCGTCAATTATTGGTTATCGTGCTTTTATCGCAGCTTGGTTATAAAGAAGCGGTCTGGGCACAGGAACTTGAAGTCGAAGATGAGCTGCGCGCGTATCTGGGAGCGTCAATAGCCTCGGCCGACAGCTTTGAGGACCGATTCGAGGCGGAAGTGTGGTTAACTGCGAAGTCGGGCGCATTGGAGCGCTATGTCAAGGATCCATCCCAGAGATTGCTAATTCTGCGCCTGGTCCACCGGGAAGCAAAAAGAGTTAATCTGCCCGCTGATATGATTCTCGCTGTAATACACGTCGAGAGTTTGTTCGATCCTTATGCGGTTTCCCACGTGGGTGCTCAAGGGATAATGCAGGTTATGCCGTTCTGGAAAAAAGAGATTGGACGGGATCAGGACAATCTCATTGACCTGGAAACCAACCTGAGATATGGCTGCACCATACTGCGTTACTATTATGACAAAGAGCAGGGGCGCTGGGCTGAAGCCCTGGCACGATATAACGGCAGCTATGGCAAATACTGGTACCCCGACAGAGTAATGACCGCATGGCAGAAGTTCTGGCGACTATAGCCCCCCTACCGAGCCCGGCGGGCGCCTATCCGACTGAAAGCCAGCTCTGAACGATGCCCGGCACCAAAAGTCGGACCGCCAACTATCGACCGCAATCAATTTACATTACCCGCTTTTGTTTATAGAATAGATTTTCAACAGGCAGCCAGAGCTGCCTTTTTTTGTTTTGGGCGTTTACCCGGAGAGCGTTGGCGGATAATGGAAAAAGCACTTATGAATACCTATGGTGAAAGAAGCACAACACTGATAAAAGGCGATGGGCCTTATTTATGGGATTCAGAGGGAAACCGCTACCTCGACGCTCTCAGTGGAATTGCCGTATGCGGACTGGGTCACAATTTCCCGGCGGTAACCGCGGCGATAGTGACGCAGGCACAGACCCTGTTGCACGCCTCCAACCTCTATCACACCAGACCACAGATTGAGTTAGGCCGTGCGTTAACGGATATTTCGGGGATGGAGAACGTCTTTTTCTGCAATTCCGGCGCCGAGGCCAATGAAGCCGCCATAAAGATCGCCCGCAAATTCGCACAAAAGAAAGGCATTGATGCACCTGAAGTGATTACCGCGCAGAACAGCTTTCACGGTCGTACACTCGCAACACTTTCAGCGACTGGAAACACCAAAGTCAAGCAAGGCTTTGAACCCTTGGTTGCCGGGTTTATTCATGTACCCTTTGATGATATTGAAGCCATAAGACAGGCAGCAACTGATTCTACCGTCGCTGTTATGGTAGAACCGGTTCAGGGTGAGGGTGGCATTCACGTACCCGCCGACGACTATTTATCAGAGTTGCGAGTTTTATGTGATCAAAATGGCTGGCTGCTCATTCTGGACGAGATTCAGACCGGAAACGGCCGCACCGGTAAATACTTCGCATATCAACACACCTCGATTATGCCCGACGTCGTAACGACCGCCAAGGGTCTTGGCAATGGTGTGCCCATCGGGGCCTGTCTCGCCAAAGGCATTGCCGCCAGCGTCTTTGAACCAGGTAATCATGGTTCGACTTTTGGCGGCAATCCCCTTGCCTGCAGTGCCGCACTGGCGGTGACCAATGCACTGACGTCCGGCGGATTCTCTGACCGAGCAGAGAAGCTCGGCAAAAGGATGATCCTCCGACTGCAGGAAAAGCTTGCAGATCAGCCAAGCGTAAAGGCCATCAGAGGCATGGGGCTAATGATCGGCGTTGAACTGGAAAGCGAATGCGGGGCGATGGTGGAGCTGGCAAAAAAGCGAAATCTCTTAATTAACGTGACTGCCGGTAACTGCATTAGGCTTTTACCTCCATTAATTCTCACAGACGATCAGGCAGACACGATCGTTGACACTCTCGTTGCACTGATTAAAGACGCTTAGCCCCCTACTCCGGAGAGCAGTAAGATGGTCACAAGGCATTTTCTAACGTTAAACGATATCTCACCGGATGAGCTGTCGCTTATCATTGAACGAGCCATTCAGCTAAAAAAATCCTGGCGTAGCGGAGAAATTTACGAGCCGTTCAAAAATAAAGTACTGGGAATGATCTTTGAAAAATCGTCTACGCGTACACGTGTTTCCTTCGAGGCAGGTATGGCGCAACTTGGAGGTGTCGGCCTGTTCCTGTCCCCCAAGGATACGCAACTCGGACGGGGGGAGCCCATAGAGGATTCAGCCAGGGTGCTATCCCGCATGGTCGATATGATTATGATCCGAACGTTTGAGCACGAAAAAATTGAACTTTTCGCGCAGTATTCCACTGTTCCCGTCATAAATGCGCTTACGGACAGCTTCCACCCCTGTCAGCTACTGGCCGACATTCAAACTTATGTAGAGCACCGCGGATCACCCAGGGGAAAAGTCTTTGCATGGGTCGGGGACGGCAATAACATGTGTCAATCTTACATAAATGCCGCGAGGCTTTGCGACTTCGAACTGCGTATTGCCTGCCCAGAAGGATTTGAACCGGATTCAGTTTTATTGGAAAAAAACAAGACGAGAGTGACTCTCTGTCGTGATCCGGCGGAAGCGGTAAGATCGGCTGATTGCGTAGTAACTGATGTATGGGCAAGCATGGGTCAGGAGACCGAACAGAATTTGCGTATAGATCACTTCAAGGGCTACCAGGTAAATCATGATCTGATGACCCTTGCCCAGGAGGATGCAATCTTTATGCACTGCCTGCCTGCACATCGCGGAGAAGAAGTCAGTGCAGAATTAATAGAAGACACTGAAAAATCTGTTGTCTGGGATGAAGCCGAAAACCGGTTGCATGCGCAGAAAGCCCTAATGCTTTTCCTGGCTGGCAAGCTTTAAAAGCGAATTGAATGAAGCCACTCCTTAGCGTAAAAAATATTGTCAGCCGTTATGATGACAGCTCCGTTACACCTGCCGTCATAGACAGGTTATCCTTCGAAGTAAACCCCGGAGAGATCGGCTGCCTTCTGGGTGCCAGTGGTTGCGGAAAAACGACTATCCTTCGTGCGATTGCCGGCTTTCAGCGCGTAGAAAGCGGCGAAATTGAGCTCGATGGCAAGCTATTGTGCAGCAGAAAGTTTCACCTCGCACCGGAGAAGCGTCAGGTGGGCATGGTATTTCAGGATTACGCGCTTTTCCCTCATCTTTCCGTGTGTGAAAATGTGACATTTGGCTTACGAAAAATGTCCGTGTCGGCAAAGGAATCCGTCTGCGAGGAGATGCTGAGCCTGGTTAAGCTTGAAGATTTTGGACAACGCTACCCACACGAGCTCTCAGGTGGACAACAGCAGCGTGTCGCTCTGGCACGCGCCCTTGCTCCCCAGCCAAAATTGCTTTTGCTCGATGAACCGCTTTCGAGTCTGGACACAGAGTTGAGACGCAGCCTGGCGTTGGAAGTCCGGGATATTCTAAGATCAAGGAATATGAGCGCAATTATCGTTACCCACGACCAGGAAGAAGCTTTCGCATTTGCCGACAAGATAGGCGTGTTACACAAAGGTGTTCTCGAACAGTGGGATGTACCGTTTAACCTTTATCATGAACCCAAAACACGCTACGTTGCCAATTTTGTGGGCCAAGGCGTCTTCATTCCCGGATTTTTACGGGAAAACAATTGTATCGAGACAGAACTGGGGCTTCTAAAAAGCCAGCGAAAATTTGTCTGGCCGGAGAACACGCCTGTCGATGTGCTACTTCGTCCGGATGATATCGTTGAAGATTCAGCAAGCCCATACAAGGCACGGGTTATTCACAAGGTATTTGCCGGAACCTCAACACTGTACAAGCTACTACTTCCAACCGGCTCAGTCGTCGAGGCTGCGCTCACCAGTCATCACAACTTTGATGTGGGCAGCGAAATCGGTATAAACATCGAAGCTGACCATATTATCGCATTCGCTCAGGTTTTTACTGAGCAACCGAAAGATTAACCCTCCCCTTTTGTAAGACTCTGGTAGCCGCAACGATGGTGGTAAAAAACCGAAAACACGGGGATGGTATATTATTATTGTAGCGAAGATGGCTGTTGGGTTCTGTACCCGTGGGCAAGTGATGCCGCGGCATCTCAGGTTCTGACCGCGTAACAGGCCCGCCCTAAAAAGCGAGTCTTTCCTTGTGAGAAGCACAGGTGGTACACAGCAAAACGCCCCGACTCTTTCGAGTCGGGGCGTCTTTATTTGATGCCTGACGATGACCTACTCTCACATGGGGAGACCCCACACTACCA
>CAYSTJ010000021.1:0-64995 GCA_964434105.1 uncultured Cellvibrionaceae bacterium
CGATCGTGGCTGATACAGAATATGATGATGTTGAAGTTGATATCGACGCCGATATTGATACGGATGGCTTCCATGCAGCCCCACCAGCGCCCTGCGCTTCTTCACTCGATCCTGATCAGTTTTTCAGTGCCGGGTACGACAGTACGCTGCAAGCGTTGATCTCCTCTCTGGTTGAGGCACAGGAATCAATTCGCGACGATGACCTGGCGCGTCGTATCGCGAGGGCGCACGGGTGGTCACGCACGGGCAAGCGCATACGTGAGCGTGTCAATCAAGTGGCCTTGCAGCGATATTGCCCGGTTGCGGCCGAGTCGGGCCTGCTCTTCCGATCAGACTCGCCCGCCGACATCTGACAGGGGACCGCGTCCACCCATGTATATTCGTTAACCCCGGCTCGCCGCGTCCGGAGCTTCGGGAGCGGAAGTCTCCGACTCTATTTTTTGATTTCCGTCTTTGAACGCGTTCAGCAATGGCTGTGTGCGCTTCCCCGCCCAGCAACGCGTGACGCGAAAGAAAAACAAATGGCACGGCACCTGAGTCATTGCCGGCTCGGCGCTGATCTCCGGCTCGACCGCCAGCTCCTGCAGTGTGACAAAAAACAGGTTGATGTCGACCAGCCGTCCCCGCATCCCAACCTCATCACGCTTGGTTTCCCGCAATTCCACAATATCGCCCACACGGATGCGCGAAAAGGCAATCAACAGCATGGAGGCCAGAATATTACTCATCACGCTCCAGGATGCGAAGAATGCGATGGCCACGATCAAGGCAATTGACAGCAGGCCCGCCCAGATTGTTCTCAGCGGCAGCCCGAAAATTTCCAGCACCAGCAGGAACATCGTAACCCAGACGGCCCAGCGCAGAAAATTACCGCCTATCACAACAAAAGTGGGTGGCAGCCAATCACGGTCTTTAATGATTCGCATGCTTTTCTTGATCAGCCGTACCAGAATCAGAGCGACTGCAATAACGACCACACTCTGCCCCGCCTGAAACAATACAATTTCCTGCATAAAGCAAAATACCCTTCAATTGATAAAAATCCGGCGCCTGTGTGCACCATCAAGCGGCATCCTATGCCAAACCATCGAACATAAATGCAGCAGGTTCCCCGACCCCATGCACCACGAACCTCACTCATGCACCAGGAGCTGACCAGTGTGCCGCCAAAATCAGCACTAAAACGCCGAAAAAAAACGCTACCCCATTGTTCTATATGCTATTTTCTGCACCGGTATACAAGTTGCTATAGCGCAGACTCTGTGATGGCAATCCTGCCCGCCAGCACGGTTAACTTCCAACGCTATGAACACGGGAATTCCTCATGAGCGCTTCCAACCTGAACCTGATTGACTTCAGTAAAGCCAACATCCGGGCCCTGCATCTTACCTGGTTTGCTTTCTTCCTGACCTTTGTGATGTGGTTTGCTCACGCGCCATTAAAGCCATTGATTATGGAGGCGTTCGATATGAGCGTCGATCAGTGGAAAGCACTACTCATACTCAATGTTGCCCTGACGATTCCCGCCCGGATTATCATAGGCATTCTAGTTGATAAATTTGGTCCCCGGGTAATCTACAGCGGCCTGCTGATCATTTCCGGGATACTGTGTATCGGCTTCGCCATGGCCCGATCCTATGAACAGCTCGCCTTCCTGCGCTTTGCCATGGGTTTCGCCGGCGCGGGTTTCGTCATCGGGATTCGCATGGTGGGGGAATGGTTTCCTGCCCGTCAAGTAGGGCTTGCCGAGGGTGTTTACGGCGGCTGGGGTAATTTCGGTTCTGCCGCCGCCGCGTTTACCCTGCCCACCCTGGCCTTAATCTACGGTGGCGAAAACGGGTGGCGTTACGCGGTAGCAACGACGGGCGGCATCGCCATCCTCTATGGCGTATTTTATTACCTGCGCGCCCGCAATACCCCCCGGGGCTCCACCTATTTCAAACCAAAAAAATCTGGCGGTCTGGAAGTCACCAGCAAGCGGGATTTTTATTTTTATCTGGCCATGAACGTGCCCATGTACCTGATTCTTGCGGTACTGGCCTGGAAACTGTCGCCGACCGGGGTTGGCCTCTTGAGCCAGACCGCAACCAACACCATGTATGTTTTGCTGGCTGTGCTGTTCGTATTTCAGTGCTCGCAGATTTATAAAGTGAACAAGGATATGCTGCAACACGGTGCGCCTGAACATGATAAATATCAATTCAAGCAAGTTGCCATTCTTGACTGGGCCTATTTCGTTACCTTTGGATCGGAGCTGGCGGTAGTGTCCATGCTGCCCGCTTTTTTTCTGGAAACATTTACAGATCTGAGCCTGGTTGCTGCCGGTGCACTTGGTGCGGCCTTCGCTTTTATGAATCTGCTTGCGCGCCCCGGCGGCGGTTATATCAGTGACCGCTTTGGCCGGCGCCTGTCTTTGTCGATATTTGTCGCCGGGCTGTCGCTGGGGTATTTCATTTTGTCCCAGGTCAATGCCGGCTGGCCAGTGACCATGGCGGTGCTGGCCGTCATGTTCTGTTCGTTCTTTGTGCAGGCGGGAGAAGGCGCAGTTTTCGCCATGGTGCCGCTGGTCAAGCGCCGCATGACCGGGCAGATTGCCGGCATGGCGGGCGCCTATGGCAACGTCGGCGCAGTCACCTATCTCACCATATTCAGTTTTGTCAGCCCGAGCACCTTTTTCATTATTATTGCCGCCAGCGCCCTGTTGGTGCTCGGTATATTGCAGTTTCTCGAAGAACCCGCCGGCCACATGACGGAGGTGCTGGCAGATGGTACTGTAGAGCGCATCGAGCTGACCTGATCATCCCCCGCTCTGCGGAGCGGGTTCATTTTGCGGAGCCCTACAGATTACTGTGGAACATCTTCAGTCGACACTGCAAGTCAATCTCGCCCAGTACAGTGACCGCGGGCGCAAACCCGAAAACCAGGACACCGTTGGCGCCCGCGTACCTGACGCCCGACAGCCGGCATTGCTGACCACCAAAGGCATCGCACTTGCGATCGCCGATGGTGTCAGCAGCAGTGCCGCCGCCCGACAGGCGAGTCAGACGGCCGTCACCGGCTTTCTCACCGATTATTATGCAACGCCAGATACCTGGACAACGCATAAGTCGGCCAGCCGTGTGATCCGTTCGCTGAATCATTATCTGTGGGGACAAAGCCGCAATAGCGTGCGCGAGGGCGGCTATCTGACCACCCTGTCGATCCTGATTCTGAAAGGCGACAAGAGTTTTATATTTCATGTTGGCGACACGCGAGTCTATCGTCTGCGGGGCACCACCCTGGAACTTCTTACCCGCGACCACACCCAGCGCATGAACCGGCGGACCACCTATCTCAGCCGGGCTCTGGGTGCGGACCCGGTGCTGGAAATTGATAGCCATGCTGATGAGGTACAGCCCGACGACCTGTTTGTGCTCACATCCGATGGCATTCACGCAGCGATTCCCGCCGCGCAGTTTAGCCGGCTTATTCTCCAACACCAGCTGGACCCGCAACATCTGGTGCAAGCCGCCGTGCAGGCTGCGCTGGATTGCGCATCGGAGGATAATCTCAGCATTCAGGCGGTCCGGGTCAATCAGGTTGGCGTCGCGACTCAAAGCGATACGGTACGCGTGCTTTCGCAGTTACCCTTTCCGCCCTTGCTGACGGCAGGGCAGATTATCGACGAGCTGGCCGTGAAACGGAGTTTGTGCGAAACCGAACGCAGCCAGGTGTATCTGGTGGAAACCCCGGACGGTACGCCCTGCGTCATGAAGACACCCGCCGGCAAATACGCGGACGACCCTGCCTATATCGAACGATTTGTTCTGGAATCCTGGATCGGCACCCGTATTCAGAGCCCGCATGTTGCGCGGGTCGTCCCCTCACCCCATTGCCGCAGCGCGCTGTACTATCTCACCGAACATATAGCGGGCCCGACACTCGAACAGTTGATCCGTGAACGGGCGCCCCTGGAAATCTCCGATGCGCTGACGCTGATTGAACAGGTGATCAAAGGTGTACGCGCCTTTCACCGCAAGGAGACACTTCATCAGGACATCAAACCGGCCAATGTTGTCGTGGGCGCACGTGGCGCGGTCGTTATCGATTTTGGATCCTGTCATGTGGCCGGTATTCATGAGGTCGGCTCACCGATTGCGCGGGAGCGGGCGCTGGGCACCATGGACTATTCGGCACCGGAATACCGGTGTGGCGGTAGAATCACTCAACGCGCCGACCAGTTTTCGCTGGCGGTCATTTTTTACGAAATGCTCACCGGAAAGCATCCCTATGGAACCGGCTACGCCAACGCAACGTCCCTGCAACAGTTTCGCAGGCTGGCCTACATCCCGGCGCGGCGTCACAATCCGCTGGTGCCGGCCTGGTTGGACCGGGCGATTGAGAAAGCCTTGCATCTGACGCCCTCCGCACGCTACGAGGCGTTGTCGGAATGGTTACGGGATCTGAAGCGGCCCAACCCCGACTGGCTCTTGCCATCGGAGCGCCCTTTGCTGGAACGGGACCCGCTGAAAGCCTGGAAAATACTGGCAGCGCTCGGCTGGATAACCGCGGCCGGACTGTTGCTGTTACAGCTTCCTGCGTAATGCGAAAATCGAAAATCGAAAAGGCCATTTGCCGCTTATCGGGTATCGGGCCTCAATGCCTGTTGCGTCGCCGGTCAGCGCGCAGCGAATAACGGGGTGAATTTATTCGGGCGGGTTTCCGGTTGCAGTATTTTCCGAATCATCCGTATCTTCCACGACCAGTGGCGTGACGGGTGCAACGGCATTGACCGCAGGCTCCGTCCAGTGTCTTCGTTGCGGAACCGGGAGGGGCACGCTTTCTTCGACAGGGGCGGTGTGACGCGGTATACCCACGGCAGGAAACACCCGGTCAACATCAACATGGGCGGACTGGTCACGCCAGTGGCGCACGACGAGGCCTTCGTGAATCACCGCATGCAGATAGCGCGTGTCCTCAGTGGTGCGGGTGTAGCGAAATAGCCCAAACAGTGCGGTTCGGTTCAGATTCTGTCTGACGAATTGCCAGGTCAGGACTTCGGCATCGTCCGGTCCGTGGGTGGTATACAGTGGCGGGCCGAACTGTTGCAGCAACCACAGCCGCGTCGTTATGTGCGGTTCAATTGTCTCCAGCATTTCTGCTGCAAACACACCTTCGGAATCCCGGTAGCGCTCCAGCCGATCCACCGCCACCAGGCTGCACGCCTGTAGCGTCAGTCCGAGTAAAATCGCAACCACTGCCCGTCCGCGGATCCTGGCCTGTGTCACGATTTTGCCGCCTTTCGCCCGGCAGTCGGTGCAGCGGGCGGTGTCTTCGGTTTCAAATGGGATCGCACCAGCGCCATTAACTGCGCTTCGGATTTGCTCAGGCCGCAGCTACTGACTACCGTATCGACGTCGGCGCCCTGATCAAACATTTGCATTGCCTGGGTGTAGGCCAGTTGCTCTCCGGAATGCCCCATCATGTCGTCCTGCCCCGCCGACAGCTCCAGCAGCGCCTGCTCCGTTACGACAAGCCGATGCCCAAGCCCGACTGCGCCCGCTTCCAGGGCTTTAAGTTGTTTTTCGCAGCCATGTAAACGGCGCAGTGCCTCATCCACGCGCAAACGGGCCTGCCCCACCAGCCGAAAGGTAAGCACGATGGCGGTTATCGCCAGCAACAGGCTGCCCAGTGCCAGACTTACCGCCAGCTCGATCGTCACCGGACGCCACCCGCCAGGGTGAACACGCCCCGTGTCTGTCCGTTACCGTACGCAGCCCGTCCGGAACAAAACGACCCCGACACCAGAGTCCGGTGTTGGAAATCGCCAGCACGTGCCGCCGTCCGTCTCGCTCGATCAATAGGCTTCAATATCACCCCACTCGCTTTCAGTCAGCAGCTTGTCCAGTTCAATCAGGATCAGCAGCTCGCCGTTTTTGTGACAGACACCCTGGATAAAACGCGCGCTCTCTTCGTTGCCCACGCTGGGCGCTTTTTCAATTTCGGATGCGCGCAGATAAACGACCTCGGCGACGCTGTCCACCAGAATTCCCATCACGTGCTGATCCGCCTCAATCACAACAATACGGGTATTGTCGGTAGTTTCGCCCGGATTAAGGCCAAACCGGTGGCGCGTGTCGATAACCGTGACGACATTGCCGCGCAAATTGATAATCCCGATAACATATTCCGGCGCACCCGGGACCGGTGCAATTTCCGTGTGGCGCAGCACTTCGCGCACCTGCATGACGTTGACGCCGTACGTTTCGCCATCCAGATTGAAGGTGACCCATTGCAGCACCGGGTCATCGCCGGAGAGCTGCGCCTGATTTTTAACGTTAATGGACATACCATCGTTCCTGTGCAATATGCTTTGTCAGCCTGTTGTTCATGGCAGCGCCATCCGCGATTCTGCATGAGTCCACATTAAATATAGACGAAACGGCCAGTTTGGCTGATGGCATGCCCTCACCCTGATTGTGGCTACTTCCCGTCCTCGCGTTCGCCGTTGGTAAACAGCAGCCCACCGCTGTCCAGCCGCCGGGGTTCCGGAATGGGCGGTGCGACGGGGACCGCAGCCGGTTCGGCTTTCAGCGAGCGTTCCCCGGCGGGCTGCGGCAGGTTATCCTGCAGCGCTTGCCGGGCTACCACGGGCCGCTCCACGGCGGTCCGCGCCACCATCAGCACAACTCGCCGGTTGGCCGCGCGCCCCGTGGCAGTGCTGTTCCCGGCCACTGGCCGAAATTCACCATAACCGACCGCCGACATGCGGGTCGGGTCGACGCCGTGTGCGGCCAACAGCTTCACCACAGCGGCTGCCCGAGCCGATGACAGCTCCCAGTTGCTCTGGAAGCGGGCGGTATTGATCGGCACATTGTCGGTATGGCCAGCCACCTCAATCTCATTGGCGTAGGGCGCCAGTTCGACAGCGATCTCCCGAAAAATGGCTTTGGCATCTTCGCCGGGTTCCGCGCTGGCTGAATCGAACAGCAGGTTGGCACTGATGTCTATCTGCACCCAGGCTTCCGTGGCCGTCACATTGACATGATCCAGTCTTACCAGCCCGGCCAGTGATTCCGATAAATTGCGCGCCAGCAACTGGGTATCGATCAAATTCGCTACAGTCCCCGGACTCGCGCCCCGTGGTTGATCAGTGCGCTCAGCGGCGGGCAGGCCAGCCAGCTTCATCGGGCCAACAAAGGTTTCCGACAGCGTCTCCGCCAGCGTGCGGTACTTGCTTTCATTCACCTGTGATACGGAATACATGACGACAAAAAAGCCGAACAGCAGGGTGATAAAATCGGCATAGGACACCAGCCAGCGCTCGTGGCCAGTTTTGGTATCGTATTTAACGGCCCGTCGACGGATCATTATTGTAGATACCCACTCAATTTCATTTCGATTGAGCGCGGATTTTCGCCTTCCGCGATCGCCAGAATGCCCTCAATAAGCAGTTCCCGGTATTGGGATTTTTCCCGTACACAGGCTTTCAGTTTATTCGCCACGGGCAGCAGGAACAGGTTGGCCAGTGCCACGCCATAAATCGTGGCAACAAAAGCAACGGCGATACCCGGGCCGAGCTCTGCCGGGTCGGCCAGATGACCCATCACGTGGATCAGCCCGATTACGGCACCGATTATGCCGACCGTGGGTGCATAGCCGCCCATGCTTTCATAAAAATTAATGGCTTCCATATCCCGCTGTTCGGCAACCAGCAAGTCATTTTCCAGGACGTGTCGAATCATGTCCGCTTCGCTGCCATCGACCAGTAATTGCAACCCTTTGCGACAAAAATAATCTTTCTCGGTTTCGGCCATGCTTTCAAGGCCCAGCAATCCGTCGCGTCGCGCCGTACGTGCCCAGCCCACCACCAGGTTGATACCTTTCTGAAATTGGGTTGTGGGCGGCCGAAACACCAACGGAAACAGGCCCAGTGCGCGCTTCAGGTTGGCTTTTGGGGTTTGTAGTACCGACGCCCCCAGCGTGCCGCCGAGAACAATCAGGGCAGCTGGACCGTTGATCAGCGCGGCCAGCGAACCGCCTTCAAGAAAGTTGCCGCCCAGCAGTGCTGCAAATGCGAGAATAACGCCGGTCAGGCTGAGAATGTCCATGCCAACCTTGGTCCTATCTGATGTAAAGGCAATACCTCGTCAACGAGCCCCGCTTTCGCCACGGCCCGCGGCATGCCGTAGACAGTACTGCTGCGTTCGTCCTGTCCCCATACGTGCGCACCGGCCTCTTTCAGCAACCGTGCGCCTTCACAGCCGTCCGAGCCCATGCCGGTCAATACCACGGCCAGTACGGCGGTGCCATAGGCGCTTGCGGCGGATGCGAAACTGAGGTCCACACAGGGCCTGAATTTGACCCGTTCATCACCGTCAATAATGCGTACGCCGCCCCGCCGGTCAAATATCATCTGTCGCCCACCCGGTGCGATCAGAACCTTGCCTGGCTGCAGGGTGTCGCCATCGACCGCTTCGGTCACCGTCAGGGCGCACTGCCGGTGCAGCCTCTCTGCCAGCACCTTGGTAAAATTCTCCGGCATATGCTGAATAACCGCCACCGGCACCGGCAGGTCGGATGGCAAGGCCTGTAGCACCTCCGTCAGGGCAACCGGCCCGCCCGTTGACGTTCCGATCACCACCAGTTTGACTTTGCCCCGCAGCTTGTCTTCGCTTTTTGGCGCGCGCCTTTCCGGTCTGGCCTCGGCCACATGCGCCGGTGCGGCTTTGGCCAGCGGCGAAGCAACGCCCCCGCTCTGACGAAATTTCTTCGCAAAATACAAGAGGGTTTCGTGCAGCTTCTTTTGCACCTGGCTGGCGTCGTTACACACTTCGGCAAGATTTTTGGGGATAAAATCAACGGCTCCGGCCGCCAGTGCCTCAAGCGTGATTCGGGCACCTTCGTAAGTCATGGAGGAAAACATCACGATCGGAACCGGGCGTCTGTCCATGATGGCCCGTACCGCAGAAACACCGTCCAGATAGGGCATTTCATAGTCCATTGAAATGACGTCGGGTTTAAGCTCTTGCGCTTTGGCGATAGCCTCGTTGCCATCTCTTGCAATGCCCACGACGCTCAATTCGGGGTGGCTATCGATAATTTCCTTCAGACGGTTTTGAAAAAAAACGGAGTCATCGACCACCAATACTCTATAAACCACGCGAACCCCTTCGGCATATTGCCGGTGTTTGTGCCTGTCGTCGCGCAGAACACGCCGCTACTGATTCCGCGAAGCCTGCGCTTTCGCCATCATCGTTTTGTCGCATACCGTTTTAACAGACTGGGGACGTCCAGAATCAGGGCAATCGTCCCGTCACCGGTAATGGTGGCACCCGCCATACCGGGTGTGCCGTGCAGCATTTTGCCCAGCGGCTTTATGACGACTTCTTCCTGTCCGATCAGCTGGTCCACCACAAAGCCCACCCGGCGTGTGCCCACCGACACCACGACCACATGGGCTTCGCTGTTATCGTTCTGCCCCACCGGGCTGCGAACGAGCCATCGCTTCAGATGGAAAATAGGCACCGCCTTGTCGCGAATGGTGACGCATTCCTGCCCATCCACTACATGGGCGTGCCCCAGGTCCAGCTGGAAAATTTCGTTGACACTGGCCAGCGGCAAGGCGAAGCACTGCCTGCCCAGCATCACCATGAGTGTCGGCATAATGGCCAGTGTCAACGGCACTTTGATCAGTAAACGCGTGCCTTCTCCAAGCCGGGACTGAATTTCTATGGAGCCGTTGAGCTGACCGATTTTGGTTTTCACCACATCCATCCCCACCCCACGACCGGAGACGTCCGAAATCTGGCTCTTGGTGGAAAATCCCGGCGCGAATATCAGGTTAAACGCTTCGATATCGCTGAGCCGGGCGGCCGATTCCGTGTCATACAGCCCCTTGTTCACTGCGACTTTTCGTAGATGCTCAGGGTCCATACCGGCGCCGTCGTCGCTGATGGATAACAGGATATGATCGCCCTCCTGTTCGGCAGCGAGCACAATTTTGCCGGCACGTGGTTTGCCATTCGCCTCACGGATGTCCGGCGATTCGATACCGTGGTCAACGGAATTGCGGACCAGGTGGATCAGCGGGTCCGCCAGGGCTTCCACCAGGTTCTTGTCCAGGTCCGTATCCTCGCCCAGCATTTCCAGCGCCACTTCCTTCTTCAGGTTGCGCGCCAGATCCCGAACCAGTCGCGGAAAGCGGCCGAAGACTTTTCTGATCGGTTGCATCCGCGTTTTCATGACCGCTGCCTGTAGATCAGCGGTTACGACATCCAGATTGGCCACTGCCTTCGACAGGGATTCACTATCCGATTCGACACCCAGTCGCACCAGCCTGTTACGCACCAGGACCAGTTCGCCCACCATATTCATGATGTCATCAAGGCGCTGTGTATCGACCCGAACGGTGTTTTCGCCCTGCTGGGCGGACGTAGCCTGGGATGCAGCCCTGGCTGGATCGGCGGCTTCGGTCGGCGGTCGCGGTGGTGCGGCGACGATGGGTGCAGGCCGGTCCGCCGACACGCCGGTCGGGGGAGACGCGGGCGTGACGCCTTCCGGCGAAGACGCCTTACCGGGCTGCCGGGCAGGCACCGCCGCCGGGGGAGCCTGCGCCATGGGTCCGCCGACTGACGCACCCGGCCCCTTGCCTTTGCCGTGCAGGCTGTCGAGTAACTGCTCGAATTCCTGTTCGGAAATATTGTCATCCACTTCCCGGCCCGGCGACGCGACCGCGGACTCCACTGTTACTGCAGTCGCAGCATTACCCGGTGCCTTGCCCGCGCCGTGCAACTGATCCAGCAGCTTTTCGAATTCACCCTCGGTCATGTCATCCGACGACGATTCACCGGCCGTAGCGGGTACATCCCCGCCTGTACCGCCCGCAGATGACGCGCTACCCGCCGTGTTTGCTCGACCCGGGGCGCGGCCGTCTCCATGCAGCTGATCCAGCAGCGCCTCGAACTCGGCTTCTGTGATCTCATCCCCCGCAACAGCCGGCTGTGATGCCGGGTTGGCGTTCTCCGGTGCCGGATCATCCAGCACGTCCATAAAAGCTTCGAATTCCTGATCGGACAGATTCAGCCCACCGGGGTCGGAAGCGGCGACCGGTTCTTCTGCTACCCCCGGGTCTGCCACCGGCGACGCTTCGCCCAGATCTTCACACGACACCAGCCGTTCCAGTTGTTTCAATAAGGCTGCCGATGCTCTTTCCGGCGGAAGCCGCTGGGAGACCTGTCTAAACTGGGCGTTGACGGTATCCAGTGCCTGCAGCACCACATCCATCAGTTCCGGGGTTACGGTCCGTTTGCCATTGCGAAGGATGTCAAACAGGTTCTCTGTCATGTGACAGCATTCCACCATGGCGTCCAACTGCAGGAACCCGGCTCCGCCTTTTACCGTATGGAAACCCCGAAATATGGCATTGAGGAGATTGTGATCATCCGGACGACGCTCGAGGTCCACCAGTTGCTCTGACAGCGACTCGAGGATCTCGCCCGCTTCGATGAGGAAGTCCTGAAGAATTTCTTCATCTTCGCCAAAAGACATTCAACACTCCTCAGAACCCCAAACTGGAAAGCAGGTCGTCTACCTCATCCTGCCCGTTCACCACATCCGTGCGATGCTGCGCATGGATCTGTGGACCTTCGCCCGATTCTGCGCTCCTGCGCCTGCCAATCGGCTGTTCATGCTTGATTCCTGCCAGTGTATCCACCTGCCCGGCGATTCGCACCAGGTTAACAAGTTCAGCTTCGACATCGGTAATCAGTCCGATCACTTTGCGCAATACCTGCCCGGTCAGATCCTGGAACCCCTGTTCCAGAATAATGGCCTGCAGGCTCTGATTTATCTCATCCGCACCCTGCCCCATATGAACCAGAAAGCGATCGACCCGCCCATACAGACGGGAAAACTCTTCTTTGGACATTTCCCGCCGCCGCAGGCGTTGCCATTCATGTTGCAGCGCACTGGCTTCGGCACCCAAATCCGCCGCAACGGGTGCCGCTGATTCCACGCGGTCCATGGTTCGGTCGGCCGCCGCCTGGGTCAGGTTGATCACATAGTTCAACCGGTCCGATGCATCGCGAATATCACAGTCGCTGAGATCGGTCCGGGCGCCGGATATCTCCGCATCAATATTGAAATTGACGATAGCTTCATGCAACGAACGGGTCAGGTGTCCGATCGAATTGTAGATATGCCGGTCGCGTACCCGGTACAGGTCCTGAATAATATTCGAGACCTGCTCGAACTGCCTGCTTTGGAGAGCATCGATCAGCTGTTGCGAGTGACTTTGTAAATCCGCAACAAAGTCAGCATCCTGCCCGAATTTCGTTGGTATTCCCTTACTGACACCATCTACCGGATTCATAGGCCGTCACCTCGAGTTGATATCCATACCATGACCAGATCAGCCTTCAACACGTTCGAAAATCTTTTCGATTTTCTCTTTGAGCACCTGGGCTGTAAACGGCTTGACGACATAGCCGTTGACGCCCGCCTGCGCGGCTTCAATAATTTGATCACGCTTTGCTTCGGCGGTAACCATCAGTACCGGCAGTGCCACGAGCTTTGCGTCCGAGCGGACCTGCTTCAGCAGATCAATGCCATTCATGCCGGGCATATTCCAGTCGGTGACGAGAAAATCGTAGTCGCCATTGCGTAGCATGGGCAGCGCTGTCACGCCATCATCCGCCTCGTGGGTGTTCGTAAACCCAAGATCACGCAACAGGTTCTTTATAATCCGTCGCATTGTAGAAAAGTCATCCACAATCAGGATCTTCATGTTTTTGTTCAATGAAACCTCCACACTTTCATTTTCCCGTCTCGGGCATAAACCGGTTCGCAGCCGGACAGGCCGGTCTTTACAAACTTTGCCAATCAGCCAGCTTTTTCTTCAGACGCAATGCTGCCTGTGAGTGAATCTGGCTGATACGCGATTCGCTGACACCGAGCACCAGACCGATTTCCTTCAGATTCATCTCTTCATCGTAGTATAGTGACAACACCAGTTTTTCCCGCTCCGGCAGTTCATCGATCGCCCGCGCCATCGCCGACCGCAGCGCATCGTTCTGAACCGCGTCGGAGGGTGATTGCATACTGTCGTCCTGGAGAAAAGACGGGACAGTGCCCTGATCCTGCTCTTCCAGTACATCCTCAAAGCTGAACAGCCGGCCGGCCAGCGTATCGCTGGCCATGGCATGATATTCCGCGAGTTCAATCCCCATCTGTTCCGCGATTTCGACGTCGCTGGCATCACGCCCTAACTGCCCTTCCACGATGTGCATGGCTTCAGTAATGCGACGGGCATTGCGATGCACGGAGCGCGGCACCCAGTCGCCGCGTCGCATTTCGTCGACCATTGCACCGCGAATGCGAATGCCGGCGTAGGTTTCAAATGAAGCACCCCGGTCGCCGTCGTACTTGCGCGCGGCTTCCATCAGGCCAATCATGCCGGCCTGCATCAAGTCATCCAGCTGCACACTGGCCGGCATACGCGCCAGCAGGTGCAACGCGATGCGCTTGACCAAATACGCATACTGCTGAATATCGATGCTGTTACGGGCTTCCAGCGTTGGTTGATAGACCATCTATAACTCGTTCAATATTCGAATTGATGAGGTGGCTACACCCCGGGCCCTGTTCAACCCGTGGCTTGTGCCGACTGTAACAGCCGCTCCAGGAAAAATTCCAGATGACCGCGCGGACTGTGCGCATTCGGCCATGCATCAATTTTCTGTGCCAGCGAACGGATTGCCGTAGCCGCTTTGCACCTGGGCGCAAACTCCAGCAACGCCTTGCGCTTCTGCACGGCCTTGCGCACGTTCTCATCAAACGGGACATCACCGATGTACTGCAGAGACACATCCAGAAACCGGTCACAGACGCCATTCAACTTATTGAACAGATTTACGCCTTCCTGACTGGAACGGGTCATATTGGCGATTACCCGCACACGGAACACGTCGTGCTCGGTGCTGAGAATTTTTATCAGGGCGTAGGCATCCGTGATGGATGAGGGCTCATCGCAGACCACCACGATGACTTCCTGGGCAGCCCGCACGAAGCTGATCACCGTGTCCGAAATACCGGCTGCGGTGTCGATCAGAAAGACATCCAGCTGGTCACTGAGGTCACTGAAGGCATGAATTATCGCGGCGTGCTCCCGTGCTGAAAGTTGCGCCATCTGTTGCATACCCGATGACGCCGGCACCACCTTCATTCCCAGCGGGCCGGGCAAAAGGATATCGCGGATTGTCCGTTCGCCGCTGAGCACATCCGACAGCGTGAAACGCGCCTGAAGTCCAAGCAGTACATCAATATTGGCCAATCCCAGATCCGCATCCATCAGAACGACCCGGCGTCGCATTTCTGCCAGCGCAACGCCCAGATTAATGGACAGATTGGTTTTTCCGACGCCACCCTTGCCTCCGGTAATGGCGATAACCTTGACCGCGTGACTATGGCTCATGGATTCTGGCTACCTTTCATTGGACCTACCCGTTCCTGTGAATGCTTTCAGTATAGTTGCTCTTCGCAAAGCTTCCCGTTTCCTGCCGAAACCGTTGCCGCCGGTTCAGGGGGTCAGAGCGACTTCGGTTTCCGCGGCGTGCGACGCCTTCAGCAGGCCTACGGCCTTGGCAACCAGCGTGGCTGCAGATGCGGTCGTAATATCCTTGGGAATTCCCTGCCCGTCCGAGCTGTAAAGCACCGGCAGATTCCGCTCGATCAATATACCCAGGGCTTCGCCAAGGCAGGCAGACTCATCGATCTTTGTCAGAATGCAGCCTGCCAGACGCTCGCTGCCATAAGCATGGGCTGACGCTTTCAGCGTCTGCACCTGACTGTTACAGGCCAGGGTCAGGATGCGCTGCACGCCTGTGCAGGTGCCGAGAATGCGGTCCTGCTCCTTGCGCAATGGATCGCCCTGGCGAAAGCCGGCGGTATCAATGAGCACGAGTGGAAAACTGCGCAGGCTGGCCACCGTCTGCGCCAGGCTGCGCTCCTGATCCACCACCCGCACCGGTACATTCAGAATACGGCCCAGGGCCCGCAGCTGGTCGTGTGCACCGACACGGTAGGTGTCAGTCGTGATCAGGGCCACTTTGCCCAGCCCGTGTTCGAGCACATAGCGCGAAGCGAGTTTGGCAATGGTAGTGGTCTTGCCGACCCCGGTCGGACCAACAAAGGCAAACACCCCGCCCTTGCCCACCGGGTCGCGATTATCGATAGGGATCAGGCGTGCGAGACGCGCCAGCGCTTCGCGCCATGCCACACTCAGGTGCTTGTCGGGGGTCGCGCAGGCCGCCAGTCTGCTTACCAGATGCTGGGGCAGACCGAGACGGGTCAGCCGGTTTTCCAGTGCCTCGACGGCCAGCGATCGTGCCGGTGCTTTTTGTGCAACCGGATCATTTTCACGCATCCGCCACATTTGCTGCTCCAGTAGCAGACGCATGTCGGCGATATCGTGCTGCAACTGTTGCAGCCGCGAGTCGCCGGTTAATGTCGGGCCGGCCCTGTCGTTCGTCACCGTGTTGCGCTGCCGGACCTGTTCGGCCAGCCCTGCCATCTGCCGGTTCGTCTGCGCCCCCGAGGATTTGGGGTGTTTAACCTGGGAAGCTGCTGCCTGCGCCGGGCGCACGCTTTTTGACGGACGCGTTGCGGCCGCCATTCTTTTGGCGTTTACCAGCCGTTGCCGTGCAGACTCGATTTCGCGAGCCAGGGTTTCTCCGCGACGCGGTGCCGCAGCCTGGCCGGCGCCCGGGTATTGCTGCGCTGCCTGCTCCATCTGTTGCTGCTGCTTCCAGGCCTGGTCACTGTCCAGCGGCCAGTCCATGTCCGGCTCGAACTGCCGGCTGAATGCCGCTCTCTCATCGACGCCGCGTGCCGGCGAATCCGGCTCGGCGGACGTAATGATCTCGACGCCCTGGCTGGTCCGCTGGCTCGACAGGATAATGGCATCCGGGCCCATTTCACTGCGGACCAGATCCAGTGCGCGACGCATATCGGGTGCGACAAATCGTTTAACCGTCATAATAATCTCCTAGGGAATTCAGGTCAGGTCGCCACCCACTGTGGCTTCAATGGTAATTTGTTTGTTGTCTGGCACTTCGTTGTAGGCCAGCACATGCATTTCCGGCAGGTTAAAGCGGGCAAAGCGCGCCATGGTCATCCGCAACGGAGTTGCCACCAGCAGCACGGTGGCTTTACCGGCCGCTTCCTGCTGCCTGGCGGTTTCGGTCAGTAGCTGGTTGAGCCGCTCCGCCAGCCGTGGCTCTATAAAGGCGGTTGCATCGGCGCCAACTTTTTGTGCCTGCTGAACCGCATTCAGCAACAACTGTTCCAGCGCGGGGTGCAAAGTGATAACCGGTATATTGGGTTCGTTGCCAATAATGTTCTGGACAATCTGACGCGCCAAAGCGACGCGAACATGGCTGGTGAGCGTGCCGATGTCCTGGTTTTTGTCCCCGTGAGATGCCAGCGCTTCGGCAATCGTGCGCATATCGCGAATGGATACCTGTTCGCGCAACAGATTCTGCAAGACCTTTAACAGCGTGTTGATAGTAATGGTATTGGGAATCAGCTCCTCCACCAGCTTGGGCGACTTGGCCGACAGGAGATCGAGCCACTTCTGCACGTCCTCGTGGCCAATCAGTTCGTGAGTATGGTGCTGGATTACCTGATTCAGGTGGGTCGCCACGACGGTGCTGGGATCGACGACGGTATATCCCAACGTTTGCGCCTGGTCCTTTTGGGCGTTGTCTATCCAGACCGCGTCAAGCCCGAAGGCGGGGTCCTGGGTTTTGGTGCCCTGCAGAGTGCCAAAAACCTGACCGGGGTTGATGGCCATGCTGCGCTCCGGATAAACCTCTCCGCTGCCCAACGTTACCCCCATCAATGTGATGCGGTAGGCGTTGGGCAACAGGTCCAGATTGTCGCGGATGTGTACCGGCGGAATCAGAAAGCCAACCTCCTGCGACAATTTCTTGCGGACGCCTTTAATGCGACCCAACAATTCGCCGTTCTGATTTTTGTCCACCAGCGGAATCAACCGGTAGCCGACTTCCAGCCCCAGAATATCCACTGGCGTGACATCATCCCAGGAGACTTCCGGCTGTTCCTGCGTGCGATCCGGCGGCGCGTCGAGCGCGGCCTGCCGCTGCGGCGCACCACCCGCCTGGGGCGCGGGTGCGCCCTGACCGCCCATGGCGGCGGCTTTGCGCATTTGAGGGCTGTTTTCCTCGACTTCCTGAGGCTGGCCGTTTTTGAAATGAATATAGTAAGCGAGACACCCGCAAATCAGCGCCAGACCAATAAAGGCAACGTGCGGCATACCCGGTATGGATCCCATGATAAACAGTATCGCCGCTGAAATGCCCAGCGCTTTTGGCGAACTGAACATCTGCCCCAGCACCTGGGAGCTCATATCTTCGGCACTGTTGACGCGGGTCACCATGATTGCGGCCGCTACCGAGAGCAGAAGCGACGGGATCTGTGCGACCAGACCGTCACCGATGGTTAACAGCACATACTTCTCAGTGGCATCGGCAAACTCCAGACTGTGCTGCAACATGCCGATACTGATCCCGCCAATAATATTGATAAACAGAATCAGAATGCCGGCCACGGAATCACCGCGCACAAACTTGCTGGCACCATCCATCGCGCCGTAAAAGTCCGCCTCTGCGGCCACCTCGGCACGGCGCACTCTGGCTTCGTCCTGGTCGATAAGACCGGCATTCAGGTCGGCGTCAATGGCCATTTGCTTGCCCGGCATGGCATCCAGTGTAAACCGCGCGCTTACCTCGGATATGCGTCCGGCGCCCTTGGTAATTACTACGAAATTGATAATGATCAGAATAATAAAGACCACCAGACCGACCGCGAAATTTCCACCGATCACCACCTCGCCGAAGGCCTGGATAACTTTACCGGCCGCATCGCCGCCTTCGTGTCCCTCCAGCAGCACGACCCGCGTTGAAGCCACGTTCATCGCCAGTCGCAACAGGGTCGCCACCAGCAAAATCGTCGGAAACACGGCGAAATCGAGCGGACGCATGGCGTAGACACTGACCAGCAATACAACAATCGAGAGCGCAATGTTAAATGAGAAAAATGCATCCAGCAGAAACGGCGGCAACGGCAAGGTCATCATGCCGAGCAGCATTAACACCAGAATCGGTATCGACAGGTTGCCGTGCCAGATAGTGCGCGCCGACACCATCGCGGATTCGCGCGTAACGGTTCTGGGGAGAGATTTCAGGTGTTGAAACAACGAAACCGGCATTAAAGCTTGCTCACGACAATTTGTTGGCACCGACGGTGCAATAACCGGGTCATCGCAAGAAGTGTTCCCGAATCTATCACCCGGAACAAACCGCCACAATAAAATCTGGATCGCGTGGATTTACGGCGCTGTAGACATCGCGCAGGCGCAGCGTTCGACGGGATTTCGCTTATTTTTCCGGAAACACCATGTCCGGCGGCACCCTGATGTGAGAGGGATAATCCGGGCGGTCACCGCGCCCGGCGCGCCAGCTGCGCAGCTGGAATATATAGGCAAGTACCTGCGCAACCGCCAGATACAAGCCCTGGGGTATTTCGCCTTCAAGCTCCGTCGTATAGTAGATTGCACGTGCCAGAACCGGTGATCGCAGGTTTTCGATTTTGTGCTCGTTGGCAATTTCGCGGATTTTCATCGCCGTCTGGTCCACGCCTTTTGCCAGCAATACCGGCGTTTCCATCGTGTCCGGGTCATAACGCAACGCCACCGCATAGTGAGTCGGGTTGGTAATTACCACATCCGCTTTCGGCACTTCGGCCATCATGCGCCGATTGGCCATTTCGCGCTGTAGCTGGCGTATCCGGCTCTTGACTTCAGGCTTTCCTTCAGATTCCTTGTATTCCTGTTTCAGGTCTTCTTTGGACATGCGCATTTTTTTTGCGTGATCGTGAATCTGAAAGGGAATATCGACCGCCGCAATCAGAATGGTCGAGGCCGACATAAAAATGGCTGCCCACAGGCTGATGTGCAGCGAATGACCGATACCGCCTTCCAGACTTTCGCGACTCAGGCCCAGCAATTGATCCTGAAAGCCTTTCAATGTAATAAAAGCGACGCTGACCACAATGCCAATCTTGCCGATCGCCTTGGCCAGCTCCACCAACGATTTCAGTGAGAACATGCGCTTCAGGCCAGCAATCGGGTCCATCCGGTTCAACTTTGGCGCAATCGATTTGCCGCTGAACAGCCAGCCCCCCAATGCAATCGGACCCGCGATCGCTGCGACAACGATAACAGCGAAAAACGGCCATAACGCGAATAGCGCCTCGCCAAATGAACTGCCCAAATGTGCGATCATGCTTTGGGTATCAAAAATGGTATCCCGATCCAGCGTAAAATTGAAACGCAGAATGGATGCCAGCGCAGCAGCGATCCACCCGCCGAACACCCACAGTCCGATGGTGCTCGCCAGCAACACCGCCGTCGTGGTCAGTTCCTTGGATCGGGGTATCTGCCCTTCTTCGCGCGCCTTCTGTAGGCGGCGGGGAGTTGCCTCCTCCGTCTTGTCGCCAGTCTCGTCTTCAGCCACGGTCAGATCTCCAGGAGATTACGGGCAAACTGGAAGCCATCGAGAAACACCATCTCAAAGGACTCGATCAAGGTGCCCAGACCAATCCAGATCAAAATCATCCCGCAAATCAATGTAAACGGGAAACCTACAGCAAAAATATTCAATTGCGGCGCCGCGCGACTCATTACACCAAATGCAATATTGATGACCAGCAATGAAGTCAGCACCGGCAACGCAATCACGAGCGCCGTTGAAAACATCCAGCCACCGAGCATTACCAGCTCGTACATACGTGCACCCGACAGCCCCTGCCCGCCCGGCGGCAGGGTATACAGGCTCTGCACAATCATTTCCGTCATGATCAGATGACCGTTGGACGTTATAAACAGTAGTGTCACGATGGTAATAAAAAACTGGGGCAAAACGGTTGTCTGTACACCGTTGGCGGGATCGTTCATGGACGCAAAGCCCAGTCCCATTTTCATCGCCATATACTGGCCGGTCAGCGTGAATATCTGAAACATGATCAGGAATGCAAAGCCCATTGCACCACCGATCAATAACTCACGCAGTATATAAACCGACGTCTGCAAAGAGAGCAGCTCCGGCACCGCAAAAGGTGGCAACAATGGCGCAACAAGAAAAGTAGCAAGCCAGGCCAGAAGCAGTCGTGCGCGTGCCGGTACGGCGCGTGTGCTCAGTACCGGCATCACCATAAACATGGCACCAATACGTATGAAAGGCAGAAAATACTGATGCAGCCAGACGGATAATTGTGCATCAGTGATTTCCATGGGACGAGCCGTCCTAGCCGATTATCAAGGGTATATCGAGCATCAGCCGTTCGAACAGCTCCATGAGTTGTCGCATCAGCCAGGGGCCGGTAACCACCACCATGGTCAGGGTCACGATCAACCGCGGCAAAAAACTGAGCGTCTGCTCGTTGATCTGGGTGGCTGCCTGAAAGGTACTTACCAGCAGACCGACCAGCAGACTGGGGCCGACGATGACCAGTATCATGATGACGGTCAGATAGAATGCGTGACCGAATAAATCGAGTACTGTTTGCGGATTCATGCGGGTTCCTCCGGGCTAGCCAAAACTCGACGCGAGTGTACCGACAATCAATGCCCAGCCATCGACCAGCACAAACAGCATTATTTTAAAAGGCAGAGAAATAATTAATGGTGACAGCATCATCATACCCATCGCCATCAGAACACTGGCCACCACCAGGTCGATCACAAGAAATGGAATAAAAATAATAAACCCGATCTGGAAGGCGGTTTTCAGTTCCGACATGATAAAAGACGGCATCAGAATACTGAAAGGGACCTGCTCCGGTGTATCCACTTTGGGTGTATTGGAGATCCGAAAAAAAAGCTCCAGATCGCTTTCCCGGGTTTGCGCCATCATAAACTCATGGAAGGGCGCCTTGGCAACCGCCAGTGCCTCGGTGGCGGATATCTGCTCGTTGATATAGGGCTGCAGCGCGTTTTCATTTACCTGCGTAAATACCGGCGTCATAATAAAAAACGTAAGAAAGAGCGCCATTCCGATCAGCAACTGGTTGGACGGCGTCTGCTGCAACCCCAGCGCCTGGCGCAATATTGAAAACACGATAATGATTCGGGCAAATGAGGTTGTCATCAGCAGCAGCGCCGGTAAAAACGACAGCGCGGTCATCAGCATGAGGATTTGCAGGGTTATGGTGTAATCCTGAGATCCGTCCGGCTGGGTGGTAATGGTGAGCGCCGGCAGTGCCGGGATCGGCTGCCACGCCCTCGGCCCGGTGTCGAGCACCGCTTCGGCCTGTTCGACCGCCGGAGCGGCAGGTTCGCCTTCCTGCGCAGTGGCGGACGCCAGCATCAAACACATCAGCAGCAGAATTGCCGCAGTCCAGGAAGCCAGTGTAAAACAGGATTTGCCGAGTCGGGCGATCATAGCGATCGGTGTCCCGCACCGAGAAACTCAGCCAGCTTCCTGGAAAACTCCGCGGGGGACTTTGCGGCAAGTCGGCTGTGGGATTTCCCTGCGGTTGTGGCCGATGTCAGTTCAGCCGTTTCGATTACCGGTTCGTCAAAGGTATGCAGCGTCGTAATGCTGCCCGGTGCAATGCCGAGCAATAACTGCTGACCGGCAATATCCACCAGCACGACTTTTTCGCGTGCACTGACCGGCATGGTGGCCAGAATCCGGCAATGCTGGTTACGTTGCAGGCCGGTAAGGTTCATGCGGCGGGCGAGCCATCCCAGCGCTATTATCATGCAGACCACAATCGTCAGACCGAGAAACGTCTGCAAGAGCAGTGATGAGGTTTCCGGGACACGACTGGCGACCTGCGCTGCACTATCCAACGGTATCGCCACCCATAGACTTATTACAGTCAGAGCCAATCTGTTCATAACGCGCTCCGCTAACGCAGCTTTTTTATCCGTTCTGACGGACTGATAACGTCCGTCATGCGGATACCGAACTTTTCGTTGACCACTACAACTTCTCCGTGGGCGATGAGTGTTCCGTTCACCAGAACATCCAGCGGTTCCCCGGCGAGACGATCCAGCTCAATAACAGAGCCCTGATTGAGTTGCAGGAGATTGCGAATGGTAATTGACGTACGCCCCACTTCCATGGATATGGTGACGGGAATATCGAGAATTACATCAAGATCAGGCTGCTGACCGGAAACCTTTTTCTCATTCTGAAATTCATCAAGATCCACCTGTCTGGCCGCGCCTTCCGCGGCATCCTGTTCGTCCAGCGCTGCTGCCCACTCGTCGGCCATACTGTCCTGATCGTCGCTCATACTGAGTCTCCTTCATTACTGGTTATATGCATATTTTTTCGATCAATAACCTTCACAATTTTCAGCGCAAGGTTTTCCTTGCAGCGGCCCATCGCGACGCGAAACATCGGCACGCCATTGGCCGTCACTATGCTGCTGTCGGGCATGTTCACCGGAATCACATCGCCTGCCCGCAAATCGACAATGTCGCGCAGCGTGATCTCCCGACGTACTATCTCGCATTCCATGTCCACCTCGGCGGACATGACATCCTGGCGCAGAGCCCGCACCCACCGTTCGTCACGCTCGTCAGTGTCCGATTGCAAACCGGCATCCAGCACCTCGCGCATGGGTTCAATCATCGAGTAGGGAATGGTTATGTGAAATTCTCCACCACCGCCATCCAGCTCGACATGAAACGTGCTGACCACCACGACTTCGCTGGGGCTGACGATATTTGCCATGGAGGGGTTGACTTCGGAATTGATATATTCAAAATCTATTAGCTTGATGGCCTTCCATGCCTCGTGCAGATCGACAAATGCCTGGTTCAACACCATCTGCACAACGCGCAGTTCCGTCGGCGTAAATTCCCGTCCTTCGATTTTCGCGTGCCGGCCGTCACCACCAAAAAAATTGTCTACCAGCTTAAAAACCAGCTTCGCGTCCAGAATAATCAGTGCAGTGCCTCGCAGCGGACGAAACTTGACCATATTAAGACTGGTAGGGACGTACAGCGTATGTACATACTCACCGAACTTCTGAATCTGAATGCCACCGACCGCAACGTCTGCCGGACGGCGCAGCAGGTTGAACAGGCTGATGCGGGTATAGCGGGCGAAGCGCTCGTTGATCATTTCCAGCGTGGGCATTCGCCCGCGAACAATTCTGTCCTGACTGGTCAGGTCATAGGCGTTGACGGCGGTCGGATCACCCAACCCATCGGTATCGATGTCCCCGTCGTCCACACCATGCAAGAGCGCATCAATTTCGTCTTGTGATAATAAATCCTGCACTGTTAACCTCGAAGCCGCTATTGCATGACAAAGTTTGTGAACAGAACCTGTTCGATTCCCGGGCGTCCAATTTCCTGCTCCAGCAAACGCTGCAGCTCCTGCAGTGAAGCCTGTCGCAGCAGCTCTTTACCTTCTGCGGTCTGCAGTTCGGCAAAATCCTGGCCGCTATAAAGCATAACCAACGCGTTACGCAACATTGGCTGATGTAACTCGATTGCGCTGATCACAGCCGCATCGCGCGTCATGACGGTGAGCTCCGCCTGCAGCATCCGCTGGCGCCCACGCGCAGAAAAATTGGCCACGATCGGCGGTTTGATCGGGTAATAAATGGCAGGCAATTTTGCCGGTTCCGGTGCTTCCAACGCCTGCAGCGCTTTTTCCCTGGCCATGGCCACCAAATGCATGGTCAACAGGGTTCCGCCGATCGACAGCGCAATGAGCAATACCGCCGCTCCACCCAGAATTAGCGACCGGCGGTTTAACCAGCCCGTTTTTCCGCCGTCATCGTTATTATCGGGATCGTCGTCTTGGGCCATGTCAAAAGTCCGTCGCCTGTAACCTGTTCAGGGGATGGAGCAAGAGCGGTGCCAAGTGATGTCAGGGGGAATTGCGCGTAAGTCCGCGGGCCGCGGCGGCGACAGGCTATAGCAATGATGATGGCCGCAAAGCGGGCAAACGCGGGGACAGGGGCAGCGTTGAAAACCGAAGGTCAACCTGGCGTCCGCAGTGGGCGCACGTCAGGCCAAAAAATATTGATTCCATCCGGTCATGCGAAATCGTCAATGCCGGCATTCAATATCAAAGTGTGCTGTTGCGGCGCCGGATCCGGCAAGGGGGATGCGGTTGTGTCGGGGTCATCGCGGCTGAACGCACTTCTCTCCGAATCCCGCTGCGACTCGGCTTCAGAGCCATCCTGCGACGATTGATCAGAGACGCCCGCCTGCAGCAGGTCTACGCCCTGCTCCTGCAGCATTTCTCTGAGGCGGGGTATGGTCTGATCAAGCGCGTCACGCACCGCGGCGCTGGCACTGGTGAAGTGAATCACCGCCTGGTCATTCTGCATCTGGATTCGAACCTGTAGCGGCCCCAACTCCGGCGGGTCCAGCATCAGCTCTGCGGATTTTATGCCCTGCTGCAACAGGGTGACTGTTCGCTCAGCGGCCAGGTGCTGCCAACGCTCGTGCCCGAAAACCACATTAACCGGCACACTGATGCGCTGCGTTTCAGCCGTTGCCGGATTTAAAATCGACGATGAGGTCGCGGGTTTTTGGGTAGTCGATAGGGACAGCGCAGATTCGTCGATCACCCATTCAGTTTCGGACTGCACCGTCAGAAGGTTTTCGTTCAGCAACAGACCAGACTCCGCGGTGGCGGAAAGCGCGGGTGTCAGCGACTCCATCGCCGGATTGACACCAGCCTCGGACGAATTCTGAACAAACTCGCTGAATCGCAATTCGTGAATTGAGCGCGGCAAGCGCGCCCCTTGCGCTTGCGCAGCAAATACGGGCACTTGATCGGCGATACTCAGTGCCGCGGCTCGCGCCTGCCGTTCTTCAGGCGTCAGTCGCGCATCGGCCAGCTCGCTCATGGGTACCCACGGAAGCACTACGATCATGTCCGGATTAATATCAGACTCAGTTGCGGTGCTATCGTCCGCATCCAGCCGATCAGGCTCAATCAGGCCGGGTAATACGCCCACCCATTCGAGATCGGCGGTGCTATCGGAGCTCGGCGGCTCGCCGGCAGCGGACCCCCTGGCGGCACCCGCCGATTCAGGCCCGGCACTCCCGGCGGGATCGTTGTTTGGATATGCCTCGGGTGGTTGATGATCCAGTGCGTGGGGAGACGGTGCTGCGCCGGCGGTACCGCTATCTGTGCCAGAATCACCCCCCTCCCTTGTCGCCCGGTTGTCGGATTGTTGGCGCTGATGGTGAGCGGCCTGATCCAGTGATTTTTTGAAAGAGGCCCCGCCTTCAGTCGTTGTAGGTACGACTGACCGGGTTAAAACTCTGTCTGACGGGGTGCTGACACCGAATTCCAGCAAACCACTCAATGAACTGCCTGGGGACATGCGCTGCATTCCAAATCAATTAAAGACCTTTGATTTAGACTCCCAGCAAAGGGTGTGCCATCCAGTTAAGATCGAGAAAAATCGAAGGGCCGCCGTTCAGCCCCCCCTTATGCGGCTACATTTGAACCGCAGTAACGCACACTCAGGGCAGGTAACCGTGCAATACCTCGCAGACGGCGGCAAACTCCTGCTCCACGGCGGCAAATAATGTCTCTATCGCGTTTTCGTCGTTCACCCTGCCCTTGGCTTCCAGTTCAGCGCAGTAGTTGCCCAGCGGGTTTGCGCCAATATTCCGACTGCTGCCCTTCAGCCCGTGCGCTTCGGCATAAACGGTTTCAAAATTGCGCTCGCGAACGGCAGCCCTCAATAAATTCATCCGGCGCATGCCATCTTCCACGAACCGTTGGACCAGCTCCACAAACCGCTCGCCAAGAAGATCCTGCAATTGCGAGATCATGGCGGCATCAATAATATCCTGCTGTACAATCATCTATCAGTCCTCAAAGGTCCAACGGAAACAGGCCCGTATTCTGTTTCCGGGCGGAATAATCTCCAGGCTTTCGGCTATAGAAGCAACCAATTTCAGGCCCCGGCCATAATAGGTCGTGATGGACGGATTGCTGAACGATTCGCGCTGCTGAAGTTTATGCTCAAAACCGGGTCCGCTGTCGGCTACTGTGATCGTCAATATTCCGCCAGTATTCAAAACCTGATGTTGAAAGTCAAACTCCACAAAAGCCGTTTTCAGCTTCGCCAGCCCTTCGCGGCGCAGTCGATAATATTCGGAAAACCCTTCCTCCGAGTCCTTGATGCAGGACGATAGCTGTAATACGCCGTGCTCAACCGCATTATTGAACAGTTCCGATAACAGGGTATATAACAGCGTGTCGCTTTGCCGAAGCCCCGGCACCTCCGACAGGACATGAATGAGCATGGACAGTGGGTCAAACGCGCGCAGCGAAGACTCGTCCATGCGAAATGTCAGGCGCCAGTTTCCCTGAAACCCCTGGCTTTTGTTGTTTTTGGCGAGTATGGATTCCAGCGCATTGGCGGCCGGGATAGTGACATCGACCAGCGAAATATCGTCGTCCTTCTCGGTGCTGCCGATGTGACTCTGAACCTGGTGCAGGATATCCAGAAAGAGATTCGCAGGATCCTGGCATTGATTGAGCACCTGATTCAGGCGCTCCTCTCCGAACATTTCGCCATTCCGGTTTCGGGCTTCCTGGATGCCGTCGGACCACATCAGCAGATGATCGCCGGTCTCAAGCAGATAGGTATCAGGCTCGCAACGGAATTCGCGACTCGAAAAAACGCCCAACGGCAGGTTGCGGGATTTAATGCGCTCAAAAGTCCTGTTCCGATGACGGTAGAGAATACTGTCCGGCAGCCCGCCATTCCAAACCCGCAAACGCATTCGCTTTAAATCAATATCAACGAAAACCGCGCAACAGAAAAAGCCGACCGGTAAAGTCTGGTACAGCTTCTGATTGATTTCCCGCAGGATGTCCGACATGGTGAACCCTTTGCCAACCATGCCGTAAAACGTGGACGCGAGCGGCATGGAGCCTATCGCGGCCGGCAATCCATGACCGGTGAAATCGCCCAGCAACATGTAGAGACTGCCGCGTGGACTGACATCGGCCAGCAGCACATCGCCGTTGAATACCGCCAGGGCGGACATATAGTAGCGAATATATTCGAGGTTCAATGTGCCCGCGTGAGCGATTTTGTCGAACACCTGCTTGGCAATATTCTGCTCTTGAATCAGGTGCTTGTGATTGAGCATCAGAGACTGGTGCATTTCACGCATGCGTGCGAATGCCCTGATCTTGGAGTCCAGAATTATCTGATTGTACGGTTTGGACAGAAAGTCATCGCCCCCGGCATCCAGACAGGTCGCCAGGGATTCAGCATCAGCCAGGGAGGTCAGGAAGATTACGGGCGTCAGCTCGTCGCCGGCCCGGCGTTTGATTTCCCGGGCAGCGATGATACCGTCCACATTCGGCATTATGACATCCAGAAACACCAGGTCCGGCCGATACGTTTCGAATGCGTCGATAGCCTGTTGACCATCCTCCGCCAGTAACACATCGTGGCCGGAACTCATCAGCATGGACTGCAATATAAGCCGGTCGGCTGCCGAATCCTCGGCAACGAGTATCTTCAATGTTTTGGTGTTGACTTCCTGGCTCATTAATTTGCCACCACGGGCAGGGTTGCATCGGAAAATTTCTGAACATCCATAGGGCGCGTCCACAAAAACGCTCCAGGGAATTCACGCATGGTTGATGCGCGCGATGAAATGCCGACCGCATGCAGCACCTGCCCGAAGGGTACCCGTGCAATCACAAAAAGACTCGGCTGTTGACTTCCGATAAACGATGGCCGTTGAAGGCGAAACAATTCGTTATTATTGTATGGTAAACAGTTGTTCGAAACTGGAAATAGTGAATATTTTCTTCACTTCGGGCGAGCAGTTGGTAATGGTGATGCGGGCATTTTCTCCCCCGGCGTAATCGCGTAAAACCAGCAACATCCCCAAGGCTGAACTGTCGAGATAAATGGCATTTTTCAGGTCCACGTTATAGCGGTCAGGCGCTTCGTGCGGAAGATTCTCATAACATTTTCTGAACTCATCCAACGAACTGGCATCAAACCGTCCATCAACTTTAATGGTCAGTACTTTGTTGTCGGGCGACATCGTTGAACTGATCGCCATAATTATTCCTCCGATATAAATCAGCTAATTAATACTTTTTATGTAACTGTTCAGATTGCGTCCAGATTTGTTCAGAGCAAGGCGAAAAATGTGAGTTTACTCGTGTCAATACGCCGCGCATCCTGCGCTTCGCCCTCCGGGCCGCCTGGCAGGCGTTCAAACCTGTCCCGACAGGCTTGTGACCACTTTTTAACGCAACTATGGCAAATCGGGACGTGAGCTGAATAGTTACCTTTTTATTTGATTTCTCGAAGCCCCCCGGAACGAGTCCACGCCCGATTATCAATCAAGCGGCATTCTAGCAGACCTGTTTGCGAAGTTGCGCGCTTTTATTCAATTCGACGCGAAGGTCGCCCGGCCGGCCGCGTAATGACCTGTGCGCCATTATCACATTATCCGATGACCGCGTTATTCATTATTTCTTTTCGAAATAACGTACGGCCCGTCAAGACCCCATGGATCTGCTGGCCGCGCCCGGTAATGCTCACCCTGAAAATCACCGGGACCACGCTCAAAGCCCCGCTTGTGATCGCTCCTGCTCCAGGCTGCGCCTGACCGAACTCTGGGCGAACCATTCCTCGAGCATTTTCTCTTCCCGCCGACTCAGCACCCGCTGTTCGTCGGCGCGCATGCGCTGAATCAGGTCCCGTAGTGCCGTGAACTTCAGATGCGCCTTGTGCCACAATCCCTTTTTGGATTCCGCTACCTCGAACCGGTAAGTTACCACTTCACCCTGCTGCACGATGGCATCACTCAGCTTTTGCAGAAAATCCCGCTGCCGTGCCATGTCGCTGGCGCGCATGACGTTATTGCCACTGAAGGACTGTTCGTATTCCTGATAATAAGCGCGCAACTCTTCAAGCTTCGCCTCGTCATCCTGCCACATACGCTTTGCCGCGTCGTAAACATCGGCGGCTTTCCGCTCGTTGCGCTCAGCCAGCTCCAGTACAATTTCCAGTCGATTCGATCGTATGCCCATCATATTTACTGTTTACCACCCGGTTTTGGTTGGTTTGGCTGCTCTGATTTCCCGTTTTCAAGAATTGAGCGCAGATTATGAATGCTGGCCGCCCAGGGTGCCTTCTGGCCGATACCTTGTGTAATGAACTGCAACAAGTGTGGATAGCGTTCAATGGCGCGGTCGATTTGCGGGTCGCTACCGGGATTGTAGGCGCCGATAGCGATAAGATCCTTGTTCTGCCGATACCGTGCCAACAATTGCTTAAATTCCATCGCTGCCTTCAAATGCGCGGGGTCGACGATGTTCGGCATTACCCGGCTGACCGACGCTTCCACATCAATCGCAGGATAAATTCCCTCCTGCGCCAATTGACGCGACAATACAATATGTCCGTCCAGAATCCCCCGGGCCGAGTCGGCGATGGGATCCTGCAGATCATCACCTTCCGTCAATACAGTATAGAAGGCTGTAATAGAGCCGCCACCCTGGGTGCCGTTGCCAGCCCGCTCCACCAGCTCCGGGATACGGGCAAACACCGAGGGCGGGTAGCCTTTTGTTGCCGGTGGTTCGCCCACCGCCAGCGCAATTTCACGTTGGGCCTGTCCGAAACGCGTTAATGAGTCCATTAACAGCAGCACGTTAAGCCCATCGTCCCGAAAGTATTCGGCAATGCGTGTTGCCAGCTCTGCCGCGCGCAGTCGCATCAGCGGTGCATCATCCGCAGGGGCAGCTACAACGATCGCGCGACGCAAACCGTCCTCTCCCAGAATCTGATCAATGAACTCCTTTACCTCTCGCCCTCGCTCGCCAATCATGCCCACTACAACGACTTCGACCGCAGTGTATTTGGTCATCATGCCCAGCAGCACACTCTTGCCCACCCCGCTTCCGGCAAACAGGCCGATGCGCTGCCCTTTACCCACCGTGAGCAAGCCATTAATTGCCCGGATGCCCACGTCCAGCGGTTCGGATATCGGATGACGATGCAGCGGGTTGATGATTTTGGGCGTGATCGGCAAGTGCCCGCTGCCCTGCAGAGGCCCTTTGCCATCCAGCGGCACCCCCATACCGTTGATAATACGGCCCAGACATTCCATTCCGATCGTCAGGGATTTGCCGACTTCAACCGGCACCACTGTTGCGCCCGGCTGCAGGCCTTCCACCTTCTGGATAGGCATCAGAAACGTTTTATCCTCGGAAAATCCGACGACTTCGGTGTCCACAGTAAGGCCAGTACGGGTAATGACTTTACAGGTGTTCCCGATGGAAACCTTAAGCCCTACAGCTTCCAGTGTCAGGCCGACCATGCGGGTAAGCCGCCCGGTCGCGGTCGGCGGCTTCTGCAACCAGTGATAGCGTCGATACTTGGCAAGCCGCGGACCGGCTGGCAGATCAGTCATGATGTCAGCGGATCGCGGGTTGAAGACGCTTCGCCAGTATCAGGCCCGGATGACGGGGGCGTGGCGAGTGGCGGTTGTTCGTCCGCGCGCGTACCTTCAGGTTCAGCTTCAGGCTCAGGCTCAGACGTCGCGTCGAATTCCACCGCGGTGACGGAATCTGAATTCTCTTCTCCAACAGCCATATCCGACGGGTCGGGTGGCGCTCGCCATTCCCGCGCCTGCTCCGGGTCAGGTTCCGGCACGGCCTCGCGATCCGGCTCGGGAGCGTGCGGCCTTTCGTCAGCTGGCGCCTGTTCGTCGCACACCGCGCCTGCAGTCGATGCACCCAAAAAACCCTGCCCGGCTGCCGCGCCACCAGCTGCATTTGGACGATAATCGGCGACCGGGTCCACGTCACCCGGCTCGGGTTCGCCCTGCTCCCTGACCTGCTCCAGATACTGTTGCAACCGGTGCTCTATGGAGTAATCAACCAGGCTGCGCTGAGATACCAGCTTGCAACCGCCACGCTGCAGACGACTGTCTTCGCGCAGCGACCAATGAATTTGCTCGGGCGGAAAATGTGCCTGAATAAGTTTCAGATCATCCGGGTGCAGAGCAACCTGAATATTCTCGGTGCCGACAGGCAGACTCTCCACGGCCTTTTCGACCACGCTAAAAATGATGCCAGGGTCCTGGTCAATCGCCTGATTGATAAGGTGGCGGGCAATCTCAATGGCCATCTCAACCAGCGTATTTTCAAGTTGCTGGTCCTGCGATGCGAGAGGGTCCATTAATGCATCGCAGATGGCTTTAAAGCGGGCGGTCTGCTCCTGTAGCAGACTGCTGTTTTCTTCGTACGCTTTTTTCTGCCCCGTCTCCAGCCCGAGTCGCCGGCCTTCCTGGTGGCCCCGTTCATAGCCCTGCTGATAGCCGTGTTCGCGTCCTTCCTGCTCCGCCTGAGCCGCGATTTTCTGCAAATCATCAGCCGTCATCGGTTTGAGTGGTACCTGCGGCGCTTCTTCCACAGCTTCACCCGGCTTCTGACGTCGGGCCGCCTCTCGCTGGGCAGTTGGCACGGTCCGCGCCTCATCCAGCGACGGCAGACGCCAGGTGGTAACCGTCCCGAGTGTTTCGAAAGGAATGCGATTTACTGGCTTATTGGGATCGGACATGATTTATAGCATCTCTTCACCGGCGCCACCGAGGCTGATCTCACCCGCGTCGGCCATGCGGCGGGCAATGGTGAGTATTTCGCGCTGTGCGGCTTCCACATCCGAAATTCGAACCGGGCCTTTGGCATCCAGATCATCGCGCAACAATTCCGCAGCACGCTTGGACATATTGTGGAAAATTTTCTCCTTGAGATCCTCATCCGCCCCTTTAAGGGCCAGAATCAGTACCTCCGACGAAATCTCGCGCAGCAATTGCTGTATGCCCCGATCGTCAACATCCCCGAGGTTGTCAAAGACAAACATCAGATCGGCAATCTGCACGCCCATGTCTTCGTCCTGCTCCTTAATGGCTTCCAGCAGTTCGCTTTCGATGGTGCTGTCGAGGTTATTCATAATTTCCGCGGCCATCTTGTAACCGCCGATCTGTTTGGTCTGGGAGCCCACGCTACCGGAAAACTGCTTTTCGAGAATATCGTTCAATTCCTGCAGCGCGGTGGGCTGCACGGTATCGAGGGATGCCAGTCGCATCATCACGTCCAGCCTTACCCGCTCGGTAAAAAACGTCAGTATTTCGGCGGACTGGTCCGGATCCAGGTAAGCCAGCACAATCGCCTGGATCTGCGGATGTTCATTGCGAATAATATCGGCCACCGACCGAGGGTCCATCCATTTCAGCGTATCCAGTCCGGTGGTATTGCCGCCCATCAGGATTCGGTCAATCAGGCCGCTGGCTTTGTCTTCACCCAATGCCGACACCAGCATATTGCGTATGTAGGCGTCTGCCCCCATACCCAGACCGGTCTGGGTACGAACTTCCTCCAGAAAATTAGTCAGCACCACTTCCACTTCGTTCTGCTGAACGTTTTTCAGCTGGGACATGGCCGCGCCCAGGCGTTGAACCTCTTTCGGCCCCATATGCTTCAGAATCTCCGCCGCCGATTTCTCGCCCAGGCTCAACAGTAGAATCGCTGCCTGATTCAGACGGGTAATGCGTACCGCCGGCTTGCTTTCAGACTCCGTCGGTTTGGCCTTGGGTTTGGGTGCCTGCTTGCTCATTCGTCATTTATCCAGCGCTTGATCACCTGCGCCACGCGGCCGGCATCATCGGCGACCAGGCCTTTCACAGCATTCAATTGCTGCTCGTAGCTTTCTTCCGGGCCTGGCAGGGCCAGCGAATCACCACCGGTGAGGGTGACTGTTTCATCGGACAACGAGTCATAGGAGTCCACCCCGGCCGCCTGCAAAGCCGCCAACTCCCGCGCCTCTTCGTCTGCGCGCGCCTTCAACCCGGAGCCCGCGAGACTCTTGATGACAGGCCGCAAAAATCCAACGATCAGTACCAGCACGATCAACAGGCCAACGCCCTGTTTGGCAAAAAATTTCACCAGATCGTTCTCCCACCATGCGGGGTCGATCATTTCCGGTTCGTCATGCTGAATAAACGCTTCGTTCAAAATATTGACGCTGTCCCCCCGTGCGGCAGAAAACCCGACCGCATCTCTCACCAGTATAGACATGCGTTCCAGTTCAGCATCTGTCCAGGGCATGCGGACCCGCTCTCCCTGGTCATTCAGTCCCATCCGGTCGTCGACCACGACCGCCACCGACAGGCGGCGCAGTCGCCCTTTCTGATGTCGGGTGAAGCTGATTGTGCGATCAAGTTCGAAGTTACGGGTCGCCTGAGTGCGCGTGTTGGACGGCGCCAGCGGCCCGTCATCGACAATCGTGCCTGGTGGCGGTGCGACTTCCGGCGCGACGCCGGCCAGCGGCGGCTGATTGGTCAGCGCGCCCGGTATCCCGCCCGGCGTGGCCGAACCTACCTGCTGCTCTTCGATCGTGGACTCGCTGCGCAAGGCCGGCAGGTCCGGGTTGAATGACTCTTCCGCCTGTTCAATTTCGGTGAAATCCACATCAGCATTAACCTCTGTTTTAAATCGGTCGTCACCGACAATGGGGCTGAGCAGACGGCGGATGCGCAAAACAATGTCGTCTTCAATCTTGCGGGTATAATCCAGATGCTGGGCAGCGACTATCAGTCGTTCATCTTCCGAATTCACCGATATCAACGATCCGCGCTGATCCACCAGCGTAACGTTGGCGACTTTTAGTTCGGGAATACTGGATGCGACCAGATTGGCGATGCCCTTTTTCTGATGTGGTTCGAGTTGCCGACCGGGGAATAGCTCGAGAAAAACCGAGGCGCTGGGTTCACGGCCGTCGCGTACGAAAACAGATGCTTTAGGAATCGCAAGATGAACCCGCGCAGAACGCACGGCGTGAATGCTTGAAATGGTACGCGCCAGTTCGCCTTCCAGCCCCCGTCGATACCGCGTCGTTTCCATGAACTGGCTGGTTCCCAGCGGTTGCTCCTGATCCAGAAGCTCAAAGCCTACCGAAGAATTACCCGGTATACCGACTTCCGCCAGCTTCAGGCGGGCCTTGTGAATGTCTTCCGCGGGTACCAGCAAGGCGCCTGTCGAAACATCCACCTTGTATTTGATGCCGTTGGTATCAAGAATTTGCGACACTTCGGAAGAGTCCAGGCGATCCAGACTGCCATACAGGGGCCGATAATCAGCACCCTGAGTCCAAAGCACCACCCAAAAACCGATAGCGACACTGGCAGCCAGCCCGATCATCAAACCCACCTGACGCAGCAGGTTCAGGCTGTTAAAGCCCTCTACAAGCTCGGAGCCCGCTCTGCCGCCACTTTGCATCACGTTTGCGTTCGACTTTGCCATTTTCCTGTGTTACCCGAATAAACATCAATTCCGTAAAGCAGAGCTGCCCCTGCCAGTGTGCTGCTCACTGCCCAGGGTCAGATGGGCATATTCATAATGTCCTTGTAGGCTTCCACCACCCGATTGCGCACCTGGGTCGTCGCCTGGATTGCAATGGAGGATTTTTGCGAGGCGATCATCACGTCCGCCACGTCTATGCTGCGGTCACCGCGAATATAGGCCTGTGAAAGTGCACTGGACGACTGCTGCACTTCGTTGACCTTGCCGAGCGCCTGACTGAACAGATTACCGAAGCCCGGCCCCTTAACCTGCTCTACCGGATTCCTGACATCGGCGTCCCGACCAACGGCGCCCGGCCCGCCAAAAACCTGGGTCTGTGATTTAAGGGCGCGCATTTCATGCAATAAATGATTTATGTCAACGCGATCTGTCATAGCTTTGGCCTTTACGTCAGCTGCCGGTGGAATCCGGGGGATTCGGTGCGACAGTGACAAAGTTTTGTCGTTAAACGTTAAAAAACAGGTCTGATTCGACAAGGAGCATAAAGCAGGCCAACGCGGAAAAGGCTGTGACTGCAGAGGGAAAGATTAGAGGGGGGGTGGCCTGCGCGCTGGCACAGCGGCCACTGCCATAGACGGTTAAAATCTAAAAAAAGGTGGCAACCTATACGGTCAATATACCGTCAGGTTGATAATGCGAAATGGTCGACCGCCATTTCGCCTGAGTATGCGTGTTCCCGACGCGGCGGCAGCAGGCCGGCCCGTCTGGACGCCTCTGATACACGCAGTCCTGCCGGACTGGTTACCGATTAAAAATCGAAATCGTAGTTGCGGAGTTCACGCTGCAATCGCATCTCCTCCAGCTTGTTCTCAAGCCTCCTGCGGGCATCAACATTCAAATTTTTGGATTTGGGACTCTCCTCTTCAAAAACATCGTCGCCTGACAGATCATTTACATCAAGGGTTGCATCAAGAACCTCTACGCCCATACTCTTTACTCCTTTCAGCGATGAGATAAAATCGTCAACTAACCGACATGGGTCACCTATTAATACTACGAAACCATGCTTCCGGATTAAGGCGGAGTATGACGCCGAATTATTTTTTTACAAAGTAGTTTTTTGTGAATTTTTTCTTAATTTCAAGAACTGTTTTTTCTTAGCGTCGGCGCACATAAAAACTTTTCATATCTAAGGGGCAACGCCTGTTTCGCAAAGCCCCTGAAGATTAATTCCAGCACTAAATATCTACCCCGGGACGCTAGGGTCTGTTGACGTTTCGTCATCGCCTCTGTTGTGCCTGAAAACGCGCCAATTTAGGCGCGACGAATGTGGTTTGGTCGCTCCAAATGAATGAGGAGCAACGACAAGTGGCGCGTTTTCAGGCACAACCCGAAGGGCTGGGGCCATTTTTCCGCCTGGCGTCGTTATCAGTCGCTTATTTGGGACCACCAAACCACGCTTCTTCTGCCTCGCCAGTCGAAAAAATGGCCGCCAGCAGTGGTGATGATGAAACGTCAACAGACCCTAATGTCAGCCGTCCATCGCGTCCAGGTCGTATCCCAGTTCCCGCAGCCTCGCCAGCTTATAGCGCAGTGTGCGCGGGCTTACCCCCAGCCGATCGGCCGTATTCTTTTTGCTGCCCCGCTCCTGGCGCAGTGTTTTCAGGATTATCTCGAATTCCCGATGCCGCAGATCATGGTCCAGCCCCTCCTCGTCCGGCCCGGTCGGCAGCCTGTGCTCGCTGGATCGCTCGTCGCCATTCCCGGGTGAATCTGTGACGTGTTCGTGCTCCGTCAGGACAGAAGGTTTAGCACTAAAAGTATTTTCGGGATTCAGACCGAGATCATGGGCTTCTATAAGATTGCCGGGCTGCAGGATCAAGGCGCGCTGCATGGTGTTGTCCAGCTCGCGCACGTTGCCCGGCCAGGCATAGTTGGTCAGGGCGCTGCGCGCACTCTCTCCCAGACGCACACCCCGTCTGTGCTGTCTGGCCGAATGCGCGGCCAGAAAGCGTTCGGCCAGCGGCAGGATGTCCCCCGGCCGGTCCCGCAGTGGTGCCCACTGCAGTGGCAGCACGCTGAGCCGAAAATAGAGATCCTCGCGAAACTTGCCTTCGGCAACCTGGCGACGTATTTCACGGTTGGATGTTGCGATCACGCGGACATCCAGCTTAATGCTGTGGCGGCCGCCAAGCCGCTCGACTTCGCGCTCCTGCAATACCCGTAGCAGCTTCGCCTGCAAACCGAGATCCATTTCCGAAATCTCATCCAACAACAGCGTACCGCCGTCCGCCTGCTCGAACTTGCCGGGCGACGACGTCGTCGCGCCCGTAAATGCGCCTTTTTCGTGGCCAAAGAGGGTTGATTCGAGCAGATTTTCCGGAATGGCGGCGCAGTTAATGGCAACAAATGGCTTTCGGTACCGGGACGATTGCCGGTGTATATAACGCGCCAGCACTTCCTTGCCGGTGCCCGATTCGCCCAATAGCAGGACGGTCGAATCCGATTGTGCGATTCGGGCCGCCAGCTCCAGCAAGCGACGGCTCGCCGGGTCCACGGCAATCAAGTTATCGTCATCCACCGATTGGCCGCAGTAGCGCTGCACCGTCCTGACCAGAACATCCGGCTCAAAAGGTTTGACCAGGTAATCCACAGCCCCGTCGCGCATGGCCTGGACGGAATCAGCGATACTGGCGTAGGCCGTGACCAGCAGCATCGGTACATGGGCATGATGCTGTCTGACTTCTCGCAGCAGATCGTGCCCGCTCATCGCCCCCATATTGACGTCAGAGACAATCAGGTCAATGGTCGGATGCGACTCCAGCAGTAGCAGCGCATCCTCCGCCGACGGTGCGGCCAACGTCTGATACCCAGACAGCTGTAACGTGTCGATCAGTGCCTCACGCAGACCGGGATCGTCTTCCACAACAAGAATCAGCGCTTGCGATGTCTCGGCTATCGAACGGGCAGAAGCAAAAAGTCCCATTAATTGATGTCCTCTTCAGTATACAGACGCGGAAGGCTAAGCACCGCGCGGCAACCCGCTCCAGCCCGCGACTCAAGCCGGAATTCACCGCCGTGAGCGCTGGCAACCGATCGCACCACCGCCAATCCGAGACCAGTGCCCTGGGATTTGCTGGTATAAAAGGTTTCCTGTGCGAGCGCCAGCTCCTCCGGTGTCATACCCTTGCCGTTATCGGTCACCATCACCGTCAGTTTGCCCGGCTCGGCAGCGACAGGGGCAATCCTGACTTCCAGCGATGCCTGCGGGCCACAGGCCTGCAGTGCGTTGTCGATCAAGTTCATGACCGCGCTTATCAAAGCCTCCCGATTACATCGGATTTCTTCATCCGGCATATCGTTAATCCAGCGACATTCGCAGCGCCCGGACATAATCACCTCACTGGCATCGCGCAGGCCGCTTTCCAGATCCGCCAGAGTGACGAGGTCATTCAGCGGAAGCTGCTGGCGCACAAACAGCAGCATGTCCCGCACCTGGCGCTCCATATGTCGTAATCGGCTCTGCAGTTTTCCCGAAAACACCTGCCGCTGGCTTTCTGTGAGAGTGGCATTGGTCAGGTGATCGGCATACAGCAGCGCAGCACTCAAGGGCGTTCTAACCTGATGCGCCAGGGCTGAGACCATCTTGCCCATGGCCGACAACCGCTCACTGTGGCTGACCCGACGCTGCAACTCGCGCGTCTGCGTCTGATCCGTCAGCAATATGATTTGACCTTCTTCCCCCAGCGAGGCCGTCGCGAGGCTGATACGCCCGCCGGTCACCGTGGTAATTTCAAGACCGTCATCGCTGCGCGGGGCGAAGCACGTCACGATAAGATCCCGCCAGCGCTGTCCGTCCAACGCCCGCCCCAGCATCCGGCGGGCTGCCGGATTGCTCTGTACCACCTGTCCGCGGGCGTTCAGCACAACAACACCGCCAGGAAGTACTTCGATCAGTGTCTGAAATCGTTTTGCCAGTTGCTGCTTTTGAGTCAGTTCAGCATCTTTGTGAGCCGCCATAATGTCGAGGTCGCGAGTGAGCGTCGCAACATGCCCTTCCAGCATGCGATAGGCCCTGGCCAGGGTACCGTCAGGACCCGGCCGGCCGGCGTTTTCAGGTTCATCCCGCAGCAGGCCGGATGGATTGACCTTCGACATAATTAGGCTCCCGACGGTTAACCGTCATCCTCATGGCATTTACAGGGCTAGAGCAAAGCAGGTGCCAAAGTCCGCCTTCGGTCAAAGCAGCCACCCCGACCCGGGCGGGTTTTGGTCCGAACGGCATAAAACCCATGAATTTCAAGCGTATCAAACGGTCACTGTGATAAAATCGCCGCGCGGCGCCGCCGGTCAAAGATTTGACGCGGCAGTCCATGCCAGACAATCCGGTGACGACCGTCGGGCGTAATGGAGATGTAACGTTCAGCTCGTTTCATAACTGTTCAGATTGCGTCCAGATTTGTTCAGAGCAAGGCGAAAAATGTGAGTTTACTCGTGTCAATACGCCGCGCATCCTGCGCGTCGCCCTCCGGGCCGCCTGGGCAGGCGTTCAAACCTGTTCCCGACAGGTTTGTGACCATTTTTTTTACGCGGCTTTATTTGTAGGTTAAGGAGCAAATCGGGGCATGAGCTGAATAGTTACAGGGAGATAAAATATTAAACGGGCGTAACGATCTGGCTCCTGTCATAATTTTTCAGATTGCGCCTAATAAACCTGCCCACCCTTTGGAGAATACCGATGAATCTGTTACTGTCCTGGCTGATCCTGTCGTTCGCGGTCTGGCTGACAGCCGCCATATTGCCCGGCTTCCACATCAAGAACTACAAAAGCGCATTAATAGTCTCTTTCATTTTCGGGCTACTCAATCTGTTGCTCGGCTGGCTGTTCTTCGCGGTCTTTACCGTACTGACGCTGGGTATTGCCTGGCTGCTGGCATTTATCACCCGCTGGATCATCAATGCCATCCTGCTGAAGATTACCGACAAGCTCACCAACCATCTCACTATCGACAGCTTTGGCTGGGCGCTTGTGGGCGCGCTGATGATATCGGCGATTGGCACTGTGGGGCAGTGGCTGCTGCTGGGCGCCCTGAGCTGATTGGCCCAGGATGACACTCGCTTCCGGATTTCAAATCTGTCGATCACACACTCAATAGAAGCGATTGCAGGAACGGTGACGCACGCAGCGTCTGGCGCGGCCTCTTCCCGGCGCGCCATCAAAAATTCATATCCGGGTCGCCGCGCGTCATGCAAGCGCTGAGGATTATTTTCTGAATCGATGGGAATTCAGCCGGTTCATTGGAATGACACAGCCAATTCGGGGGGTTACAATCTTCAAAGCAACGTCGGTGAACGCGCAATCCCTGAATGGATAATTTCTCATTGAAAGCCTGCCGGGCGTACCGCCTTTCAGCGCCATGAACGAAAGGTCACCTATCCCTGGCAACCGTTTTTCACAGCAGGCTCTACCTTATATCCACCGATTTCGTTATCGCGTTTAGCTATTAAAATGTGAACCAAGAGCACAATTTTTCATTTTTGTGACACGATTTGCCGCCTTTTCCCGATGCCATCTTGATTTTGCACCCTGAAAAAGTCAGTCTGATTGATCAACATTCAAACAGTCAAATGGACTTTTTGATGGCTTAATACGGTATTACACCATGCAAAAATTCCCAAAAGTGGCTATCACCCGATGCCTGACGCTGCTATTACTGCTGTACGGTAGTAGTAGCTATGCCGAGCTGCTCCTCAATGGTATAGCCACGCACACCCGGTTTGGTCAGGAGCAGTTCCTCGCAGCCGTTTACGCAACGACACTGACGTCGGATGACGCAGCATTGTTGCAATCCACTGATGCCAAAGCACTCGAAGTGCGCATAATCGACCAACAGATTTTTCCACGACGGTTTCAACGCATGTGGATTGAGGGTGTTGCAATCAACGCCAGCGATCAGGAGCTGGAACAGTACGCGCAGATAATGGCCGATTTCAGCAATATGCTGACGATTCAATTGCGCCCTGGGGATATTTTCAGAATGGAAAATGACCCCGCATCCGGCATGGTCGTGTCACTGAATGATGTACCCCTCGGCCAAATCGATGACCCGGGCTTTATCAACCTGTTGCTCCGCTCCTGGATCGGATCGGTCCCGCTTTCTTCTGACTTCAAGGCATTTTTGCTGGCTGCAGGCACTGTGGACAGCGATCTGCGACGCCGCTTTACCAACCTCGTGCCGTCGGAAGAACGTAAGTCCCTGATAGTCGCCACACTGGATGGCACTGCAGCTCAACCATCGGCACAGCAGTCGGCGACCGTTTCCGCGCCGCCTTCTTCGCCCATGCCGGCCCTACCCGCCACACCACCGGCCACCGAAACGCCATTAACCGTAAACCAGGTTGAATTGGCCAACGCCGCTGCTTTTGTGCCGGACGATGCACAAGAGACAGCGCCATCAGTACAGAGCCGTAGCGACGACATCTCGGTTATCGCTGCGTCGGACAACCCCAACAGGACTACCGCGGTTACTTCGCCACCACAAACCATGACGACGGCCGCCTTGATGCGACAGAACGATCGTGCTACCCCGTCCCGCCAAATTGCACCACCAGCCACCAGCGCCGAGAGCATTCTCAGTGAACAGCGCTACCTCACTCAATTAATCACCTGGACACAAAGCTTCGCAAAATATCCAAAACGGGCCCTGCGAAGAGGTCGGGAGGGTACGGTCCGGTTAACAGTTACAATTAACCGGTACGGGGAAGTCAAACGCATTGACTATGAAGAAAAATCACGGTTTGACTTGCTCAATGAAGCCGCTGAACAAGCCATCAAAGACGCCAGCCCCTATCCGTCACTGCCCGAAGGCCTGGAAGACCGCGAGTTTCAGTTTACGGTGCCGATAACTTTTCACCTGCAGTAGATTCGACGCTGGCCGGCATAACGACCAGCAACTGGAGCAAGAGCAGATCAGCATCGACCGTGAGCCAGGCTCCCGGACCACCACAGAGCCACCCGGCGCCTAGTGCCTTAGAATCACGTAAAGCGCATGGATGATGCCGGGAATATAGCCGAATAAAGTGAGCAGAATATTCAGCCAGAAATGCCCCTTCAACCCAACTTCCATAAACACACCAACCGGCGGCAGCAATATGGCAAAAATGATTTTGATCGGGTCTGTTGCAGTAAAAGCCATGGTAGTTATCCCATTTTGAGTTGTTGGTTACGAGCGAGGGTGTTGTTCACCCGGGTTAATGGACTTGAACTGTCCGTCTTTATTATTGCCTGGCTTCGCGTGACCCTACGGAACAAGCGTCCTGTACTGCCCACGAATCCATTGGCGCGCCCCGTGCTGGACTCTCCGGGGGGTTACCGGGGGATCCAGGCACATACTGTCCAGGCACGTACTGACTAGCATGCACCGTGCCATCGTTAACCGGACCAACGGTCTGCCACCTGAAAACAGCCTGCCCTGCCGCCGGCAGCACACCACACGATAACCCCGCGCACGGTACGCAACCCATTACGCGTTAATGTTTACGACACCCTGCAGGTGTTTGCGTAAATCATGCAACGGTATATGCGTGTAATCCCTGTTTATCTCGGCTCGCACTTTGTCCTGCACTTTAGCCGGCAGGTGCTTTCGCAAAATACCCAAAGCCTTGGGCGCAGCCGCTATAATCAGTTCATCAAACTGTTGAACCTGGCGTTCAATAAATTCGGCCACCCGCCCCAGAAACCGAAACTCCTCATAAGCTTTCGGATCGGTTTGCGGCTCCATTGCACTGCGCGCCTCGCTCGACGCAGGATTGGCAAACCCCCTCCCGGGGTTATCCGTCACCAGATCTCGCGTCGCGAGGTTGGCGTGTTCGAATTCACCCTCAGGAACAACCTTTAGCTGCCCATCCGGGCCCTGATACTCGACAACCTTCGCCGAACTGGCGTCAGCAACTACAATCCAGATTCGATGATTTGTTTTCATAGTGCGCTCCTCTTGCTGTTCTGGCAATGCCTGAATGCATCGACTGTGCCGCAACACAACACCCTGGCTCACGAACGGAACGCCATCCAGGCAAAACCAGAAACCTTGCAGAGACATGAGGAATTATTAAAGAATGGCGCTTAAGTAAAAAATACTGCAGGATCAAAGACCCTGCCATCAATAGCGACAGTCACCGTGACCACAAACCATGCGACGGCGATTTCAGGAAAATACGGCAATAACTTCACGCGTTTGCATAATATTCAATACAAAGAGACCTATAATCCGCCTTTGGCGCCTGCCAGAGCGCCGGCGCCCCCCAGCAGAACGCATCCTGATTTTCCGGCCCACACACCTTTCATACTTCTTATACGTCGGTAGAGAACACGCGTTTAATGACGGCATGCTCTTTGCGTTCGACGAACACCCTGCGAACGTTTTGCATTGACCTACCTGCCTGTTACCGAGGAAACCACATGTCTCATGATAGATACCGTGACTGCATACAGGCATGCTACGCTTGTGCAGCCGCCTGCGACCACTGCGCCACCGCCTGCCTGGCCGAAGACAACGTAACAGCCATGGAAAACTGCATCCGAACCGATATTGATTGCGCCGATATCTGTCGTCTGGCCGCCGCCGCAATGGCTCGAGGCAGCGACTCAGCGTCCGCAATTTGTCGTCTCTGTGCCGCCATCTGTGACCGATGCGCTGCCGAGTGTGGCAAACACGAACACGACCATTGTAAGAACTGTGCAAAAGCGTGTCGCGACTGCGCCGAAGCATGTCGAGCTATGGCCGCGTAAACTAGGCTTTTTTGCTTCTCTCCCTATAGGTCCACGAAGCCCTATGTGTCAACCTGAGCCCATACACTACCTGTATGAGTTAATATAGATCTCAGGGCCATGCTCAGGAATGACTTCAATGCCAAAACCACCGTTCAACCAAGAAAGTAGTCAGGTCACACCGCTTCAGACTTTCTCAAAAAAAGGTGCCCGCATATGCTAAGGGCAAGTGGGCGGATTTAACAGCGCTTACTATATGGTTACCGTAAGACCCAAACATATAGCTCTCAATCTATAGGCTTCCTAGTGCGTTCGTAATAAATCTCTCCTTTTAACCTAGCAGTAATCATAGTGAATAGATAACTAAACACATAACGAACTCGAGAAAAGGAAAAGCCCCCAAGCATTCCCTTTCCGCTCAACCTTTCAAAGTTATCAGAACAAGTGTCCATATAAAATTGCTCTACGCATTCCCTATGGCTATTCGAGAGCTCTTGCCGCTCTCTAGCGTCCATTCGAAAAAACGCTTCCAGCACATCGATAACTTCAACCTTCTTAAGACTTTCAATCTTAATGTTATAGTCGACAGCCGCACACTCCGAGAAAAATCCATAGGTTTCAGGCTGTTCGATCGACTCGATACCAACAATCGAACAGACTCCCTGAGCAGCGGCTTGAATTATTGCCGTACCACTCCCGACGAATACATCGTAGCTAAGAACTACTTCATTAAACGCACTGTAATTAAACTCCCCTTTTAATTCAACAACGTCGTTCAACCGTAACTCATTGATCCTATTTAGCATTAAGTCCTTGAGTGGACCATTTCCGTAAACATCGTATGAAACGGAATATCCACGCTCTCGCAATTCCGAAACAACATTCAACATCCATATATTATACGTTTTAAAATCAACTAATCTACCGACAGAACAAAGCCTAATTTCACTATCTTTATTCTGATATTTTTTTACTACATTCGCATTGCTACTTCTATCAATAACCCCAAGACGGAATACATTTGCCCCAGCAAGATCTACCGACGCATGCTTCCAATAGAATTCTATAATGCTTTCACTAAATAACAATAAACTGCTCTTTGGAAGGTGACCCAGAACAAATTTCCGGTTGATCTGTTCGAAGTATGGCAAATCACCTTTCCATGCAAATTCAAGTGAATGGTAAAATCCTACAGTCAATACCGCTTCACAATCTGATAAAGCGAGAAGCCTCATCGCAACAAGGGCGTGCATGCCATTAGCTACATGCACCTGACTCACATCCGACAAAATACTCTTTAATACCTTTCTTCTCGGCGACAAAAACAATTGCACTTTATCTCCGATGAACTTTAAATCATAAAATATGTCATTTCTGAAAAAGACGCTCGCGTACTTACGCATCTCGGTCAATAATTCGCAATTACTTTGATCGCTATCTTCCATTAATAACACTTTAGTTGTGAGGCCGCTTTCAGCTCTCTCTTTAGCCAACCTAACAAAAAATGTTTCAACACCACCTAGCCCAAGCGCACCATATATAATCAACAATCTACGATCCTCTTACGAAACACACCTTTCACTAGCTTATAATTATGCAAAACTCTCTGATAGAATGCAGCATATGCAAAAAACAGCATAAAGGTCCAAAGTGCTTTTATTAAAAATGAGCTATCCTTTGTCAATACGACCCAGCAAGTGAGCAAAACGTAACCACCTAATATTATGTAAATGACCTTTCGAGCCACTGCGTATCCCAAATATGCACTCAATTCTGTCCTAACTATAAAAAATACAAAGAATGCTACTACAGCAGCGACTGCAGACCCTGACGCTCCAAAAGACGGTATTAATAAATAGTTGATCAGGATATTGATAGCGATCGCAACCACTGATGGAATTAATCCGTATCTCGTCTTTCTCGAAATTCCGATTCCGACTACAGTGGCCTCAGATAGCATTTGAAACAGTGCCGCGCCTACACATCCAACTACAATAAACTGAACTGAAATATACTCTTCAGGAAGAAACAAAGTGATAACCCAGGAAAAGCTCCCCACAAGAGTCCATATAGTAACGACAACCAAAACCATATTTTCGACTACTACGCCTAATGACGTCATATTCAATCCAGATTTAGCCCACCTATAAACAACTGGATGCCACATATTGGCGAAAATAGTAGATAGTACACTGACTGCGCCTGCCAAAGCGGTGGCAATACCATAAACGCCCACCTCCACAAGGTCAGACAACATTCGCAGGAAAAAGCGATCAGAAGCTGCCAACCCCCAGAAAACCAGACTACCTACCATTAATGGTAAACTAAACTTCAGAAGCTCAACAATCCTACTTATTTCGATTGGCGACGCCGCAGCTGACCCAATAGTATTGAAGGATACAAGAAAAAATGCTAGGCATGAAGCGGTAACTGAAAGCACAAATATAAATTGTAAAGTCAAAAATGACTTATCAATCTGAAGCGCAATGGTCGCATATAATAAAACCAACAGTAACAATTTTGGAGCTAGCTGAGCGCCGGAATAGGCCCAACCCCTCTCTTCCATCCTCAATAAATGACTCAAAAAGTGAACTACAAGAGAAGCCACAACGGCAAGATAAAAAAGCCCATCTAACAGCGGCGAGCTCACTTCGAACAGCAATCGACTCGTCGATATTCCAGCTACTACAGCCACAGCAATCAAGCCAATGCAGAATCCAAGGGAAGGAACAACGACGAGTTTTAGAAGCCCAGCTGAATCGGCTACCTCGTAGTACTCACGAACATATGCCTGATGCAATCCCAAGCTACATAATGTGACGAGAAAAGTCACAGATGTAATCAATATCGTATAGCGACCGATATCCTCCACAGAGAAAAACCAAGACATCATTGGCAAAGTTGCAAGTCCAATCACTGCGGAAATAGCAGGACCAACCGAGAAGCTAATTAATTTAGCTATGTTCAAGAAAAAAACTCCGAACCGAACTGATAACCCTATTCTGCTCGCTATCCGAAAGCCCGTAATACATAGGAAGTCGTACTAATCGTTCGCTTTCCGAAGTCGTATATCTGTCTTCACCAAAAAGGCGCCCAAACTCCTTTCCTGCTATCGACGAATGAAGAGGCACGTAATGAAATACCGCCATTACCTGATCCTCTTTTAATCTTTCAATAAATTTTCCCCTTTGCTCCAGACTAGCTAGTTTCATGTAAAACATGTGTGCATTATGATTAACATATGCGGGTATCACGGGAAGCTCTACCTCAGTCGCACTAGCCATGTCGGAGAAAGCCTCGTAGTACTTATTCCATATATTTAATCTGAATTCATTAATCTGATGAACATTAACTAACTGAGCCCAAAGATAAGCAGCCTGTAGTTCACTCGGCAAATAACTACTCCCTAAACCAACCCATGAATACTTGTCAACCTGCCCCCTGAAAAACTGACTCCTATTAGTACCTTTTTCTCTAATTATCTCTGCTTTCTGAATGTACCGACTGTCATTAATAATAAGTAACCCGCCCTCTCCACCACTAGTATAGTTTTTTGTTTCATGAAAGCTAAACGCAGCTAAGTGCCCTAAAGTACCTAGTTTCCGTTCTCGATAGGAGGACATCATGCCTTGTGCAGCATCTTCAACCACTACAATTCCATACCTATTCGCAATCTCAAGAATTTTGTCCATTTCGCACGCAACACCGGCGTAGTGGACAGGCACGATTGCTTTAGTTCTAGATGTTATAGCAGCTTCTATCAACGTCTCATCCATATTCATCGTGTCAGGCCTCACATCGATAAATACAATTTTTGCGCCGCGGAGCGCGAAAGCGTTAGCGGTACTAACAAATGTATAGCTTGGCATGATCACTTCATCACCAACCTGTATATCGATCAGTAGCGCTGCTACTTCCAACGCATGTGTACATGACGGTGTTAACAGAGCTCTTTCACAGCCAAGATCAACCTCAAACCAATCCTGGCACTTGTTTCCGTAGAATCCATCGCCTGAAAGTTTCCCACTTTCCATCGCGTTCTGTAGATGCATCAACTCGTCGCCTGTCACAGGGGGCTTGTTAAACGGAATCATAATTCTTTACCTTTTAAAAAGTTAGTCTCTAGTTCCAGCATCTTTTTGCTTCTTGAACGGATTCGCCTCGCGGGACTTCCACAGTAAATGCCCCAAGGCTCCAGATTTTTCGTTACTAGAGTCATTGCGCCAATAGAGCACCCTTCGCCGACCTCAACACCTGGAAATAACACTGAGTTAGTTCCAATAACGACTTGCCTATAGATCTTCACGCTTGAGAATATTTCATTCTTATACGCCTTTGGAACCAACGATCCAACCATTGACTCTCCGGTGTAGTCATCGCTTTGGGCAAAAATCTTTACGCCGTAAGCTAAGGTAACAAAGTCATCCATATATATTCCTGGATTCCCTCCCGCCAACATACACATAGGCGTGACGTGATTATACTTTCCGATAACTACTCTTCCCGATATCAAGCAAAAATCATCTATTCTAGAATAATCTCCGATCTCTATCATTTCAGGATTATAAATATTTGCCGATTTGCTGATCTTGACTTCTTTTCCAAGAAATCCAAAATTCATCGATTCCATTTCACACCGGGAAAGGTATGCCATTATAAAACCTCTACGATAATTTCTACTAAACGAACCCAACAACTCCTAACTCGCATATCTAGATTAGTGATAACACTACATCTATCGTTCTTCTGGATTGAATTTGATGCCTATTATTCAAACCAATGCTTTCGGAGACCTTTTATCACATACGTAAATAAATAGTATCCACTAGCTAATACACCAGAACCAGATTGCGTACGAAGCACGTAATACTGCTTCCGTATTTCATCAATTTTATTGGCAGAAATAGAAGAGTGCCCCTTTCTATATCTTGCCAGGACATGTGGACAACATTTGAAAACAAAGCCTTTTCTTAATAAAGACAACCAAAGTGCGTAATCCTCTTTCGGAGACTCAGGGAAACATAAATCCTTTCCCAAGGAAACCTTATCAATCATTACTGTCAGACAACCAACTTCACAACTTTTCATCATATCCTTAATTCCAACTACGGGACGTGAGCCCACAACCTTTGAATTACCCTTAAGGTCGAACATCTCGTAATAGCTATGACACAGTGAAGCCCCATTGTTGACCATAAACTGAATCTGTGTTTGCAATTTTTCAGGAAGCCACAAGTCGTCACTATCTAGAAAGGCTATATACTTACCTATGCTCTGAACTATTCCTGTATTTCTAGCACCCGCGGCACCTTTGCCAAATTGGTTTTTAAGCAACTTGATTCTAGAATCTTCCAAGCTAAATTGCTCAATAATTTCTATGGTATTATCAATAGACCCATCGTCAATAACTAGCAGCTCCCAATTTGTATAGGTTTGACCAATAACACTCTGAATCGATTTTTCAATCCATTGGCCTGAATTATATGCCGGCATAATCACAGACGCCATGTCCGCCTTAGGACAAAAACATAGCATATCAGTTGATTCCGCACCTAAATATTTCTTATTCATTCCTTTCATTGCCGTACTGAAAATCGCTATTACGCAAATCAATTAACCTTTTCCATTCATCTATGTAAGACTTCATCGAATGCTTTACATCAAAACGCTGAATCACGGTTTCACTAGCTATTTCGGCAATACACTTGGCCTGCAATGGATTAGAAACACAATGGTTTATATAGCTTATAACTGAATTCAATTCATTCGGCTCAACAACAAAGCCGTTCTTAGCATGCTCAACCATCTCATCGATTCCTACAGTTCGAGTAGTTACAACGATGCACTGTTGCAGCATTGCCTCCTTAACGACATTAGGAAGACGTTCTGCTGGATAATTCGACAACAGTAAAAAGAAATGAGAGGATCCCATCACCTTAAGTAAGCGAGAGTGACTAACATGCCCTAAAAACTTTATCTTGTGCTGAAGACCAAGATTGTAGACTTTGCTCTTCAACCGTCGCTCTCCGGGTCCTTCGCCTGCGATCAACAATGTTGCTGCAGGTATCAAAGACTGCGCAGAAGCGAATACATCAATCACTTCGTCTACCCCTTTCTCCTTAATAAGCCTGGATGCTGTTAAGAAAACTGGCGACTGTAAGCTTTCAAATTTGTTTAAATTCGAATACCGAAAGCCCGTTTGAGTTCCCCGGTGAATCACGCGAACGTGATCAATGTCTATACCAAAATCCCGCAGCAAAGGCTTGTTGGCATTGGAATGCGTAAACACCTTATCACTGACTTTCGAAAATTCTCGACTTCCCGGATATTTGGCCACCAGATCATGGGCACCAAGGAACTGCGTCACGATTATATTTGCATCATATTTTTTTACAAGGTGTCCGATCATCGATGGGTAATGCCCCCAAAAAAGATGCACAATATCTGGAGCGTATCGAATGATATCACTGCAATGACCAATAGCGCTCGGAACAAGAACCAGACTCTTACATAAATGGATCGGCGATCTATAGCAAGTTTTAAGTAGCCATACAATCAAGCTTACGGCGACCATCGGTCGACGAACTAGCATAGCCAAGGCGTCGACAAGGACTGTAGATGAAAAATTTCTTACATCTATCAACCTGTGATTCCTTTCATTTATCAAGGTATCGTGATTTTTGTGCTTTGGCCGCATTCCGTACACTCTTACATGATGCCCTACGGATACAATACTATCGACATCGTTCGACAAAAACGTTTCACTAGGCACGGGAAACTGCATCGTAATATATGCTATTTTCATTGTTTATTCCGATCTAACTTCGACACTGCAGACACGTAAAAATAGTATCTAGCGGTCAATATTCCAAGCAACGAATAGTAAAAAAATGAAATTCTTACCTGCTCCGTAAAATTGTTTCCAATCATCATCAGAGGAACTGTAAGCAACCATAAAAAAATCGCTACATAAATGGGGTACTCAGGGCTATTTCGTCCAACAAATTTACGGCACTGGTTGGACATATAAAGCCCAGCACTCATTGGAAGCACGTAATACAGAACTAAACCGACCAATCCATACCTATAAAACTGGTAGTTATATATTGATTCGACATACTCCATTTCGCTCTTTGCCGGCCCATTACCCAATAGAAATATGATCGGATTCTGTGCTTTATCTAAAGCAAACATAAATTGATCTAATCGCGATCCGGCCGACGAACCAATATCACCCGAGCGAATTAACTGAACAAATTGATACGTTAAGTATGTAAAGTTGTCAAGAAGATAAGGAATTGACATCAAAAATGCCGCGATGATGCAGACGAACACGAATCCAAATCGGAGCAGTGGCTTTCCAATTAAAAGTTTCTCGGGTTTTATATTGAGGATTACTAAATAACAAGGTGTGAAAACCGTAAACCCCATTAGGAAGCCAATCATGACGGACCGAGACTGGGGAAGAATAAATAGTATCAATGCCAACCCGAAAAGTAGGAAATGCCATTTTCGGCCGTATAATGATTTGATAAAGAAGTAGAATATGTAGAAACTTACCACAAACGCATAATCATAAGGATTTACAAATGGGGTAGAAACTCTTCTCGAGACAATATTTGATTCTTTTGTATATAGTGAACTTAAATAGTCGGCTCCTCGCAAAAAATGGTTTAATCCAAAAAAGATGAGCATAACAAATATCGCCAGCAGGACATGCTCCAAGCCTTTTAGAGTCGAAGCTCGTCGAAACACACAGAACGAGAATGCGAATGTCAAATAATATAAAACTGGTCTATGTATCTCAAATAGATCTCTTTCTATAATATCGACACCGCCAAAGACCACTCCGATCAATGACGACAACGCAATATGCATTAAAAAGAAAATATAATAGACTGCCACATAAAACAACAATGTTCGATCTTTCCAAGAGAATGCTGAGTAGCGATACTTCCGGAATAGAAAAAATGTTCCGATAAGCAGGATCGATAGAGCGTTAATAATTATCGCACCTGCCGAGCCAACATATAAGTGAAACGAAGGAAAGAAAAACGTGAAAAAGAACATTCCACTAAAAAACAGAAAGTCGTTATTATCTACTACGGTACGCTTACTCTCATAAACACGGTCAGGGTATAATCTATTCATCGTACGACCCCTGTTTTGGCATACCTGGCACACTCCAGCCTGAAGTTGCTTTACGCTTTAATTTAAAAATTTAATATATCGCGTTAATAAATAAATTTTAAGAAGATTCTCCGGCTCGAATATTAACATTTCGAGGTTAAGTACACTGTTATGCCTATATAATTCTCACATAGCTTTGGGCTACTATTAGTACAGCTAACCACACCAGTCGCAACTTTTCTTTCTAACCATTGCTAACAACGGTAGACTTGATATCGTCGCCAACCCAACCTCCGTAACTTTGCGATGAACAGAGATACAAATACTCTCAACCCAAAACAAACCCGTCTCGCTCAAGATTTCGTGCTGAACGATGAATTCAGGACAGAATAATGACGAACCAAGATAAAAAAGACGGACGAAATGAGCCCGAGAATGAATGCAAAAATACAAATTAGTGCTCGCTTAGGCTTCACTTTCTCTTCGGGAGCCACCGGAGGGTCTATCGTCGAAAAAACATACTCGCCTCTTACTTCAGCCAACATTATTGTCTTAGTTTGTTCTTCGATTAGCTGGTAAAACACAGTACGCATGTCGGCCAATGCCACACTACTTAATTGCTGCTGTAGATAATTGATGCTTCGATGGGCTTCTTCAGTGTCTTTCTCCTTCATAACAATATTTATTTCTTCGACTAACAGCTCAGTCCACGCTTTGGCTACATGAGGCGATTTATGTTCAATCGCTACTGTTACGAAACCAGTTACATTATCTTGTGTCACGGAAACTATCTTCTCGATAGCTTTAAAGGCTTCCCAGTCAGTTGGGATATGATCCCCCGAGCGTCCGGACTTTCGAATCCATCGCCCTTCCGTAGCATCATACAATTTGTTATCCATAATTAACTTGTTTTGCTCAGAATCCCACTTCTTGACGGCCATGAGTTCGGGTAGCAGCCCGTGCTTTTCGATAACCTTAGTCAGAAAACCTCTAGATGTCATTACAGCTATTGCTTTGGTCACCTTATCGTCACCGGCAGAGCCCATGTTTATGCCGGCCAATGCTGCCAAACCGCCAAGCTGCCCTGCCATCCGAGACAATCCACTTCCATCCGTAGAATCGGACGGCGCAAGCAGTGTCTCTGATTTAAAGATATCGGGTAATGATTTTGCAAATATCGCCGCAGCTATAACAAATGCCATAGTTACAGCGGAAATTCTCCACTTGCCAGCCCAAATTACCGTCCATATTTCACGCAGATCAATATATCCATCCATCGACGGCAAATGCGTATGCGACGTGCATGGAGGGTATTCAGGAGGTAGTGGCGCTTCCTGTTCCGAAACATTGTGAGATTTATCTGTCGACATTAAGATACACAGTTTGAAAGATTCAAACGGGAGTTATTCCCGTACAATAGGCATTAAAATTGTATGGGGATTACTTGGTTGAGAGATTAATCCGCGCCATACGTCGGCTATTCGCCTCGTGCGCAGGCTTGGAAAAACTGGTTGAGTCGATAAAGCACATTCGGTTCATACGCTTCTTGTAGCACCATTTATAAACCGCCGCCGACTCCATCTCACAAATCGCCATGACCGTCGCATAAGTAACTGATAGGACATCACAAATACCACCACTCCCATCATTGACATCACCTGTACGTCCGCCGCATCGGACCTGGCAACCACAATACCAATCACCACAAGTATACTCTGCACACCCACCAGGACCGCCAGACACTGCATGGGTTTAAGCCCTGCCCGCATAAAAATGTGATGTATATGCGTGCGATCGGGGGCGACGGGTGATTTGCCTCGCTTGAGACGGCGGTACATGAGGGTGAACATGTCGGTCATGGGGAAGAGTACGAACCAGATGGCGGCGGCTGGCTTGAATGCGACGTTTTCGCCCTGGGAGCCGGAAATCAGTAGTACGCCGATCGCCAGGCCCAACAGCATGCTGCCAGCGTCGCCCATAAATACCTTGGCCAGGGTGCGGTCTTTGCTGGGTTTGCCCCATATGTTGAAGATCAGGAATGCCAGCAGGCCGCCGATATAAATAATGCAAAGGGTGGCTATGTTCTGATGTCCCGCGCCGGCAAACAGTACGAACAGGCCCAGCAGCGTAACGACGCTCAGCGAACCGATCAGCCCGTCCACGCCGTCCAGCATATTGAACGCATTGATAACACCGACCAGCGACAGTATGGCAAGCGGGTAGCCGAGCCAGCCCACGCGAATGTCGCCTATTCCCAGCAGGTCACCGAAATTGGCGAGATATATATTCAACCCGTAAACAAATATTGCCGCGACCAGTACCTGCCCGACCAGACGCAGACGTGCGCTGATGTCATAGCGATCGTCGATCGCGCCGAGGAATACAATAAACCCGCCGCCAATCATAAAAAGGCGGATAAAGGTCGGCTGTTCAAGAAATACGTAGCCGGTCAGAAACGTTCCGATAAATATGGAAATCCCGCCTATCAGCGGAATCAACCCCTCATGCCTCTTACGCCCCCCGGGCTTATCAACCAGTTCCAGCCAGTACGCTACCGGTTGCAGCATTTTTACCATAGCGGCCGTCAACGCAAATGCCACTATTAAAACCCCCAAGCTCAAATCCATATAAGACTCCTTCAAATCTGCATCATCGAACCACTAAAAACATTCCCGGCCTTCATAATGGCTTCATAAAGCGTTGGTATTCTCTGCATACACTGCTTAAGCCTCTTTCCGGTTACCGCCTCTGCGGGTGTTCTTAACTGCTCATTTCGCTATACATGGCCAGGATATTCAGACAAAACCTGACCGCCACTGATTGCGCACTCATGTAGATAATCGCGTCAGCTTTTGTGATATTGATCTTGTTTTTATAATTTGCTCAGATTATGTGCGGCCAAAGTCATCTTCAAATCGAACTATGTCATCCTCGTTGAGATAACTGCCGCTGGCGACTTCCACCAGGCGCAAAGGAATCTTGCCCGGGTTGGATAGCCGGTGTTTCTCTCCCAGCGGAATATATACGGACTGGTTTTCAGTCAGTACTAATTTTTCTTCGCCTTTGCGCACTTCCGCTGTACCTGCCACGACAACCCAATGTTCCGCTCTATGGTGGTGCATCTGAAACGACAGGCTTGCTCCGGGTCGAACCCGTATGCACTTGACCTGGTAACGGTCACCTGTGTCGATCAGGTCATAACTGCCCCAGGGCCTGTGTACTTCCCGGTGGGCTATGTATTCGCTACGTTTTTCGCGCTTTAACTGCTCAACTATTTTCTTTACATCCTGCGCACAATCTTTGTGAGCCACCAGCACACTGTCCGCGGTCTCCACAACAATCAAATCCTCGACACCGACCATGGCCACCAGTCGGCCTTCGCTATTGATATAGCAATTGCGGCTTTCCTGTGCGATAACGTCACCGATCAGCGCATTCCCCTGACTGTCCCTATCGCTGACTTCCCATAAGGCCCGCCAGTCACCCACATCGCTCCAACCTGCGTCGAGCGGTACCATGTAGGCTTCGGCCGTCTTTTCCATTACCGCGTAATCAACGGATTCGTCCTTGCACTGCGCAAACGCGGACTTATCCAGACGGAAAAAGTCCAGATCCCGTATGCCCAGATCCAGCGCTTTGCGACAGGATTCCAACATGGCCGGACAGAACTTTTCCATCTCCTGCAACAGTTGCCCGACTGGAAACACGAACATGCCACTGTTCCAGTAGTAGCCCCCGCCTTGCAGATACTGTTCTGCCGTAGAGCGGTCGGGCTTTTCGACAAATGCCTGCACCGGCACCGCCTGGCCATCGACCGGTTTCGCCTTCAGGTATCCGTAGCCGGTCTCGGGGCGGTCCGGCACTATGCCGAAGGTCACCAGTCTATTTTCCTGTGCCGCCGCAATCGCGGTTTGCAATGCTGCATCCAGCGCGGCCTGCCGTTTGATCAGATGGTCCGCTGCAAACACAGCTATTACCGCCTGAGGATCAATTGCCTGGGCGCGCAATGCCGCTACAGCAATGGCCGGCGCCGTGTTGCGGGCCACCGGTTCCAGAATAATCTCGGCCGGCACGTCGATCTGCCGCAACTGATCAGCTACCATAAACCGCTGCTCATCGTTGCAGATCACAATGGGCGTACCGTCAAACCTGGTCAGCCGCAATATCGTGTGCTGCAGCATGGTATGTTCACCATAGAGCCGATGGAGTTGTTTGGGGTAGTGGTGCCGGGATTTTGGCCATAGGCGGCTGCCACTTCCTCCAGATAAAACCACGGGTATGACGATAGACATACGGGGCGCTCGGTCCTTCTATGTTTATTGATCAATTGCTTAGCGGTCGGGAATAATACCGAAACGTTTCTTAATGGGAGTTGAATACGGCGGTGGGTGCGCTTCTTCTACAACAGCCCTGCAAGATGCGGATTATAGATGAGTCGGCGGGAAATCTCAGTACTTATCACCAATGAAAATGTTATTTTTTGTAGGTACATTGATCGCCACTGTCGCAAAATGGCGACACAACCATGTCCCGCCAATCGTAAAAATGGATGTTTCGGACGCACATTCACACTGACATTTCCCGCGTCGAAAGTGTGTCGACAATGGCCTAATGGCGGGCTAGCGCTTCAAGCCGTCATTCACTCTGTCACGCAATTCCTTGCCCGGTTTGAAATGGGGTACATGCTTGCCGTCGAGGCTGACTGGCTCGCCGGTCTTGGGATTGCGGCCTATGCGGGGTTCACGGTAGTGCACTGAAAAGCTGCCAAAGCCGCGAATTTCTATACGTTCGCAGGCTGCGAGGCTTTGCGACATGTACTCAATAACCAGCTTGACGGCCAGCTCAATGTCTTTTGGCGATAGCTGATCCTGACTCTCGGCTATGCGTTCGATTAATTCAGATTTAGTCACAGCTGCGCCTCTCCATATTGGGTGAATGGCCGGTCAGAAGTGCCGGGTAATGCCGAAATGCCCCAGCTGCTGCACTTACCGTGCAAGTCGTTGTTATACAACATATTTCTATCAAATGATAGAGACAATGTCTGCATTTCGTATGAAAAAAGCGGTTTCAGCCGCCGAAAAGGCGTTTTGAAGGGATAAACGGACGGAGAACAGGGACGAAATGGGAGACGGGGAATAAATCGGGGCGCGCGCGGCGCCCCGAAAAAATCAGTTCTTGTCTTTATCAATGATTTTGTTGGACTCGATCCACGGCATCATGCCGCGCAGCCGGCCCCCGACGACTTCGATGGGGTGCGCTGCGTTGTTGCGACGCCAGGCCGTCATGGATGGATAGTTGCTGGCACCTTCCATAATGAAGTTTTTGGCATATTCACCATTCTGGATATCTTTGAGCGCCTGCCGCATGGCTGCCCGGCTTTCGTCATTGATAATCTTGGGCCCGGTGACATATTCGCCGTATTCCGCGTTATTGGAAATGGAATAGTTCATGTTGGCGATGCCGCCTTCGTACATCAGGTCAACAATCAGCTTGAGTTCGTGCAGGCACTCGAAGTATGCCATTTCCGGCTCGTACCCGGCCTCCACCAGCGTTTCAAAACCGGCTTTTACCAGTTCGACGCAGCCACCGCAGAGTACGGCCTGCTCACCAAACAGGTCGGTTTCGGTTTCGTCTTTGAACGTGGTTTCAATAATACCGGTACGGCCGCCACCGATTGCGCTGGCGTAGGACAGCGCCAGGTCTTTGGCTTTACCGCTGGCATTCTGGAAGATGGCGATCAGGTCCGGAATACCGCCGCCTTTGACGAATTCGGAACGTACGGTGTGGCCCGGTGCCTTGGGCGCAATCATGATGACGTCCAGATCGGCACGCGGCACAACCTGGTTGTAATGAATGGCGAAACCGTGGGCAAACGCCAGGGTGGCGCCCTGCTTCAGGTTGGGCTCGATCTCGTCTTTATAGAGGCTTGACTGAAACTCGTCGGGAGTGAGGATCATCACGACATCAGCTTCGGCAACTGCTTTGTCGACCGGCTGTACTTTGAGACCGGAATTCTCGGCTTTTTTAACCGAGCCGGAACCTGTACGCAAGCCCACGATCACGTTAACGCCGGAATCTTTCAGGTTGTTGGCGTGAGCGTGTCCTTGAGAGCCATAACCGATAATGGCAACGGTCTTGTTTTTGATGAGGGAAATATCACAGTCTTTATCGTAATAAACTTGCATGACGGAACCTTTAAAGTTAATGGACGCCCGTTGACGCAGCGACCTGGAAGAAAGCGGCCAGGTACCAGACCACTGGCCCGGCAGCCTGTGCGCGTTATTCTAGGTGAGACGCAGCATTCAGTAAAATGATATATTTAAAACTTATTGTTGCAGAATATGAAACGTTATGGATCTGTCCCAGCTCACCCTGTTTATTGCGCTTGCCGAAACCCTGCATTTCAATCGGGCGGCAAATGCCTGTCACGTCAGCCCCTCGACACTGAGCCGGTGTATCCGGCAGCTGGAAGAACAGGTGAACGCTCCCCTGTTTGAACGCAGCAACCGCCGTGTGGCGCTAACCCGTCAGGGCATCCGCTTTCTGGCTTTTGCGCGGGAGACGGTCGAACACTGGTCTTCGCTGCAAAGTGATCTGCAGTCCGAATCGGGCAAACTGCAAGGGTCGCTGAGTCTGTACTGCTCGGTGACCGCCAGTTACAGCTTTCTTTACGACATCCTGACAGATTTCCGACAGCGCCATCCGCTGATTGAAATCAAGCTACACACCGGGGATCCGGCGCTGGCTATCGAACGCGTGGCTGCCGGCACAGAGGATATTGCCATTGCTGCGCGGCAGGATCATATGCCCCAAAGCCTGGGGTTCAAGCGTATCGCGGTTTCACCGCTGATCCTGATTCAGCCGCGTGCCAGTCAATGGTTCAGCAAAACGCCACAGGACAACAGTGACTACTGGCAGAGCGTGCCGTTTATTCTGTCGGAACGCGGCGTGGCACGGGAGCGGTTGAACGCGTGGTTTCGGCGCAAACGCATTTCCCCTACTATTTATGCCCAGGTTGCCGGGCACGAGGCGATTGTGAGCATGGTGAGCCTGGGATTTGGTATTGGGCTGATCCCGCAAATTGTGCTGGATAACAGTCCACTGACAAATGAAGTCAGGCCCCTGCCGCTGCAACCGGGCCTTAAACCCTATGAAGTGGGCCTGTGCGTGCTTAATCGCAAATTAAAAAGCCCGCTGGTGCGGGCTTTTTGGGAGGGATAACACAGGGCCGGGATCAGCGACGTTATTGTCGTTCGGTTTTTTCCAGATACCGGAAAATATCCGAGTCGGACCGTATCATCAAGGTTGCATTCTGACCCAGGGCCTTATAGGTATCCAGCGTCCGGGTAAATGCATAAAACTCGGGATCGGCGCCAAAGGCTTCACCATAAATCCGTATGGCTTCGGCATCGGCGTCGCCCCGGATTTCTTCGGCCTTCCGTGCTGCTTCGGAGTTGATCCGCCGCAGTTCACGCTCCATTTCACCGGTTATTTCCAGGCTTCGCCCTTGCCCTTCCGCGCGAAAACGTTCGGCGATCGCCTGTCGTTCGGAAATCATGCGGTTTTCCACCTGGCGGCGTACAGAATCAATATAATTGATACGCTTAATACGCACATCCTGCAGATCAATGCCCAGTTCAGGCATTAATCGCGACGCGCTCTTGAGGATTTCGGCTTCCAGCCGTTCACGGCCCAGTTTGGGCCGCTTGGTCAGTGCGACGTCATCGCGCTCCTGTTCAATCTCATCCAGCTCTTCGACATCAACGCTCCAGTCGCCGGAGCGAACGATTTCTTCCAGTTCTGTGCCGGAAACAATATCGCGCACGACCGAATCTATAATATCGTCAAGCCTGTTGCGGCCACCACGTTCATCACGGACGGCGCGCAGGAACTGCAGCGGATCGACAATGCGCCAGCGGGCAGTCGTATCAACCTGAATGAATTCCCGCCCCAGGGTCGGAATCTGCGTGACGTCACCATCCCATATCAACAGACGTCGGTCATAACGGCGCACCTCCTGTACGAAAGGAAGCTTCCAGTGCAGCCCTGGCTCACTGATAACGTCACCCTGCGGTTCACCAAACTGCACAATGATAGCCTGCTCGGCCTCATCAACAACAAACGCAGACGAGAAGGCCGTGATAGCCAGGCCGATTACCACGATTAATGCGATTCCGGATTTCATCTGGTAGCCTCCTGTCTGTTTTCACGAATATTCATCATGGGCAGCGGGCCCACCTGATCTTCCTGTATCATTAATACCTGGCCGATATTCGGGAGTATTTCGGACATGGTCTCGAGATACAGCCTGGCCCGTGTGACCTCCGGTACAGTGGTGTATTCGCTCAACATCGCAGTGAAGCGCGCCGTCTCGCCGTATGCCCTGTTCACCCGCTCGGTAGCATAGCCCTGCGCTTCAGCGATCAGTCGCTGGGCTTCACCTTCGGCGCGTGGAATTTGCTGGTTGGCGCGCTTGGTGGCTTCGTTAATCATACGCTCACGCTCCTGGCGCGCCTCATTCACTTCATTAAAGGCGGGTCGAACGGCTTGAGGCGGCACGACGTCCTGAAGCTCTACGGTGATGATGTGAATGCCCGAGTCATACATGTCCATGATGCTCTGCACTTCGTCGCGCACACCCTGAGCGATTTCCACCCTTCCTACCGTTAACACTTCTGACCCCAGGCGATTGCCGACGACACGCCGCATCACCGATTCGGAAATGTCGCGCAGGGTGGTGTCGGGTTCACGCTGCCGATAAAGGTATTTGATCGGGTCCTGAATGCGATACTGGACGACCCATTCCACATCGATCACGTTCAGATCGCCGGTCAACATCAAGGATTCTCCGGTAAAATCCTGATCCTTGTAACGCGTAGGCTCGTTGCCGAACTGGCTGGCGGAACGAAAACCGAATTCCTGCTTGAGCACCCTCGCCGATGCCACGCGCTCCACCTGATCAATGCCAAATGGCATTTTAAAGTGCAAGCCCGGATCGGTAATATCAACGACCGCACCAAAACGTTTTACCACCGCTTGCTGCTCCGGCTGCACGGTATAGAAAGCCGTGAAAACCGCCCATACCAGCAATAAAGCCACAGGCACCAGTATTAGCGGCACGTTGAATGACCCGAAGCTTTTTCGTAATTCCTTTAAATCCTGTTCGATGCTGCGTACATTGGACGTCGATCCCTGCCAGGGATTTTTGCTCATGAGTATCTCCAGAAACCCGTAAAGAAAAGTGTCTGCACGATAACAGATCAGCCGGTCATTTGCGAAGCATTCACACGATGGGCGCGGCGTTTGTGAGTATCTCGTCCACCCCCGCGCGCAGTGCCTCCCGCGTTTCAGTCGCGGTGTCCGGGAGGTAAGCCAGCACCCGCCCCGCCCGCTCGCGATAACCCTGCACAATGCGGGGTTGCATCAGGTTAACGGTATGGAATCGCGGCGGCACGGCATAGGTGACACCGGATCTGACCCCTGCCAGAAAGCCCGTGCCGGACAGACAGGCCACCGCCGCACGCCGGCATTCCCACAGGCGCGCCATGCACAAGACTTCCGGCCGCTCCCGGCACAGAATTTTCTGGTGATTTGCCTGCCAGAACAGATAACGTACCTGCTGGGACAGAAAAGGCGCTGCCTGCGGCTGTCGCCACCATTGCAGCAGTGCGTCAACCGTGCGCACCGCAGACTCGGGCTTGATGTCGAAAATCCATCGGTATGATGCAAACTCCTCCAGAAACTGGTCAAAAAACAATAGCCGCTCACCGCCCCTGAGCACCATCTGCTCCAATGTCTTCCGGTTAACCTGTTCCACACGTAAAGGCACGCCGCATAGCCGCTCCAGCTGAGCATCATGCGACAGGACAATATGCCCATCTGCGGTGGTCCGCAGGTCGGTTTCGAGGTGTTCAAATCCCTCGGCGATGGCCGCGCGGAAGGATTCCCGGGTGTTCTCGGTGGCGTGCCGGCAAAAGCCCCGATGACTGATCCAAATCGGTGCGGTCATACGATGTCCTGAATCGGTAAAGTATTTACTATCGGATGGCAGCCAGTCCTTTGACAGGCTCAGGATGAGCGGTAAGGATTTTCTAACCTTCGCTACCCTGGTCGATGTGGTTAGCCGTCATTTATGAGACTTTACCACCCCCTGCCGGGTAATACAGCATCCTCGGTCCGACCCTGCCTTCGCCGTCTACTAAACATCCGGGGCTCAAAGAACCCGGAATTGCCTTGTGCCCCCGCAAAGGGGGCGATGAGACCAGCCCTCTAAGAAGGCTGGCCGGAGCTGCCCCAATGTCGGTTTATCTTTCCAGGTTCATCTGAACTTGACGCTGCTCATGTCTTTCTTGGTACTTCACGTATTTGCGGATCATAGCCGCATCAACTCCAACTGTATCCACGCAATACCCTTTGGCCCAGAAGTGGTTTCCCCAATAAGGCTTCTGTTTCAGATACGGACGACGTGTAAACAGCCTCAGTGCATACTTTCCTTTAACTGTGCCTATCAATTGCGAAATCGATACCTTTGGCGGGACCATTTCCAGCAAGTGGACGTAGTCCGCCTGCACGTTTAGCTCTACCACTTTACAGCTCAATCTACTGCTATAGATCTGGACGCAGTTATAGACTGCTCTTGCTATCGGGCCTTTTAATACCCGAAATCGGTACTTCGGAGCCCAAACTATGTGGTACTGGCAATGCCAGAGCACATGCGTTAACTTCTCAAATCGACTCATGTTATTTCCTTCTGGTTGATGTTGTGGGGACAACTCAACTTCGGTTTTAACATGAGTCCCTATATTCGTGACAGGCAGAGCCGGTCACTCATGACCGTGTCCAAAGGACGCGGGTCTGCGCGTTAAACTAAAAACAAACCAATGCGACTTGACAAATATAAACTGGTCGATCTAGCATGTTTCCTGTTTCGAAACGAGAAATATGGCAGCTCTATGATCGCCCTCAAGCCGCAAGACACCCTTTTGGCGCTTAAGTACTGGTCACTTCGCCGAAACGAGATACATCTGCCGGTGCGAGACCTTGCCGCCTCGCTGGATATCAGTGCAAGCGAGGCGAGCAAAGGCGCAAAACGCCTGCTAGCTGCAAAGCTGTTGACAGAACGGAACCATACCTATCACGCGGAAATGAATTCGCTCGTTGAGTGGCTGAGCTTCGGCGTTCGCTATGCTTTCCCTGCAGAAAAGAAAGGTTATGGACGGGGCATGGGAACTGCCTGGACCTGCGCCTTGGTCAAAACCGAGATTGTACCCCCCTCTCCCGGCACCGTTTGGGAGACGCCGGGCGGACGACAGGAAGGGGTCATTATAGAACCGATCTATAAAGGTGTTCCTCTAGCGGCCTCTCAAGACCCCAACATCTATCAGGCCCTGGCGCTGTTGGATGCCATTAGACTGGGAAAGCCGCGCGAACTCACGATAGCGCGGGCACACCTGAAAAGCTTGATAACAGGGAAGTCCACCGAACCATGATTGATTCAAGATACGAATTTAATCTCCAGCAACTTATAATGATAGCCAAAGCGCTTGGAGACCTGCTGCCGAGGGTCGTTTTCGTTGGAGGGTGTACAACGGTATTGCTCGTGGATGACGTGGCTTTCTCCGGCGTGCGGCAAACAGAGGATGTCGATATCGTCGTAGACCTCAGCACTTATCTGGATTATCAGGAATTCGGCAAAGCATTGCGAGCACGCCGGTTTACCGAAGATATCTACGGCCCTATCTGCCGCTGGTTGTATCGAAGCTGTGGCACCACCGTAAAACTGGATGTAATGTCCGCTGATGCCAAGGCAATCGGATTTACCAACCGCTGGTATAAAGATGCCATGCATCATACAACAATGCACTGTCTGCGCGACGGCTTGGACGTAAAAGTAGTTTCTCCTGTGTATTTTCTTGCAACCAAGTTTGAAGCTTTTTTAGATCGAGGAAAAGGTGACTACTTTAGCCATGATATGGAAGATATCGTTTTTGTACTTGAAAATCGCAGTAACTTTATACGCGAACTAATAGATGCTCCCAGTGGTGTAAAAAGCTATTTAGCTACGCAGGCCGGGGATTTGTTAAACGAAGAATTCTTCAACGTTTTACCGGGATTGGTTAGAACAAGCACGTCAACAACATCGGTGATTAACATTTTGCGGATCATGGCGTCCTGGACTTAACCGTCATAAAATCGCTCGCGCATTCGGTGCCGTGCGAGGCCGGGGGCGCATGCCGAATGCAGGCCATCCTGGTACAATTCCAGTTTACTCTGCTGCGCGCTGATCTCTGACCACTTCCTCGCATCCCGGCAGTTCATTCACAGTCTGGCAGGCCGCCTGTACCGCAACCCCCACATCGACGACATAATACAGCGACGCGAAGCCCCAGCGATCCCGGCCGAGATTGTGATAGATCATGCCCAGAGCGATATCGCCGGCGCTGAAACGCTGATGATGCCTCGCGAAATATTCGGCCGCGCGCACCTGCTCTGGGTCCGTCAATAATTTACCTACCCTCGCCGCCCCACCGTGGTAGGCCTGCAGGAGCAACATCGCATAGAGCGCTTCCTGTTTGTCCTGCGGCAAGTGGCCATACATGGCCTCGAACGACTCCTTCAGATTCCGATGGTTCTGTTCCAGCAACCGTAATGCGCAGTCGATTTGTGCCATCCGGTGAAAGTGGTGCCGCTCCTGCAGTCCACAATCGGCCAGCGCGATAGGCAACAGTTGCAGCACCCCTCTGGCACCCGCTGCGGAGTGCGCGTCGGGCCGGCCGCCACTTTCAATCAGAATCTTGCCGGCGAGTGTACTCAACACATCATCTGGCATGGTGATGTGGCCTGCCGCCACCCGGTTTTTGTAAACCTCAGCTACCGCCTCGTGCAGTGAGACGGTTTTTTCTGGGGAGCCAATACGCATTCCGTCCCACGTCCCCCATAATCGGGCAGACTTTTCGCGGCCGGTGTAACGGGCCAATGCCATATCCAGGTGCGCTTCCGGCTGATTGCAGCTCAGAGCAAACGGGTAACCCGCCACTCCGGCTGCGCCCGGCGTCCACTGATCAACCACGCCATCGGCCGCCAGCTTTTTTCGCAGCCCGTTCAGACTGGCCTGGGTGCCCGCTTCGGTGGTTTCGTCATCAAGGTAACCCAGAAACCGCGCCCGATGGTCGAACAGAATATGCCGGGTCGGCTGCTCGCAGTATGATTCCCGCATTAGCACCCAGCGGCGGATGGTTGTCAAATTGGCGAACACGCCCTGGCTGACCCAATAGGGGCTGCCACGCACAACCTGCTGCCAGCTATCCAGCGGCGCCGCTTTTGGGGGCCCGTCGTCGGCCTGGATCATTGGCACAGCCATAAACATGGCTGCAATTAAAGTAAACAATCGTATAAACACAAACTTCGCTTAAATCGTGATCGACCTGAGAGTATGCCAGAATTGATCGGCGGGACCAATAACGCGCCGTCCCGCTCACTCAGGGTGGACAATTTCCCGCGCTTGCCAGCTTAGCCGATTGGATGTCGAACTACCGGTAATGTAACTATTCAGCTCGCGTCGTAACTGTTCAGATTGCGTCCAGATTTGTTCTGAGCGTCGCCCTCCGGGCCGCCTGACCAGGCGTTCAAACCTGTTCCCGACAGGTTTGTGACCATTTTTTAACGCAGCTTTCATTTATAGGTGCAGGGGGCAAT
>CAYSTJ010000022.1:0-40155 GCA_964434105.1 uncultured Cellvibrionaceae bacterium
CCTTTTTTTGATTAAAAGTCCATACCTTGTTTTGCTAACGCATCAATAATCGGCGGCTGGAACGGAACGGAGTGAAGCGCAGTGCAAGCCGTCCGACGCCGAAGGCGCGTAGTTGATTCACTAGTTTAGCGGCAGAGGTTCAGCCGTCCCCGCCAATAAGCGTAATGAAAAAATTACCAGCCACGCTCCGCCAACGCCGTAGAGAATAAACATGAGCCAATACCCCAGGGGCTCATCAGTTCTGGTGAATTCCACACGGCCCATTAAGCCATGGCCGCAAGGAAGTCGACCAGATGTTAAAGAGCGCCAGTCCACGATAAGCAGACCTGCACCGAGAATAGAAAACAGTATGCCTTGAAAAATTGCCATGCCTGTTCCAGTCAGGAATAGATTAGATGCAGATAGCCGTTATCCAGCCGCCTTGCTCAAAGCCAGTTTGGCACCAAAATATGCAGCGATGAACTGGGGAATGGAAATAATTACCATAAAAATCACGGCGAATGGTAATAGAGAGAGCGAACTGCCATTCAGCAAAGCCCCGACCATCTGACCGCCAGCCATGCTGAGCGCCCAGCGCCAGGGCCTGTTTGGGAAGTGATAGGCGATGGCAAAGGCGGTAAAGGCCATCAGTGGAATGCCCAGCACATAATAAGAACCATGATCCCAAGCCTCGTTTCTGCCCGTTACCATGACGATCGACAGGTAAACGACCAGCGCGCACAGGAATGAAGCCATGTAGGGGAAAAAGGAATCGTTGTTTTTCATGGTTTTTAGTTCCTTAAATCATAGCCTCAAAGGCCATTTGTCCGAAGTCGATATCTCAATCCACCTAGCCATTAAACCTACGCTCAAACGCCCATTTGGTCAAGGTTTCCGGATGATTGGTCCGTTAGCATCGAGCACGCTAACGGTCACTGAGTCTCATAGCCATTATGTCAGGACGATCAATGTATTCGATTGATTTCCAAATCCAAATTTTCCATTCGTTGATGCCGGCGCCATGCGGGGCAAGCGTTTTATCAGAAGTTGCAGAGCGAACACGCCGCAGTCGCTCCCGTCGGCAGGTTGTTCGCGCAATTATGAAATCTATGAACCTATCGTCACTAAAAATGATTGATAGTGATTTGCATTTAGTTTAGGGTTCTACGCCTAAATCGACGCTCTGGGAAGATGCGGTGCCCCCCTATCCGCTCGATACAAGCACAATCCCGTCTTTTAACACTGGAATTTTTGACATGACAAACAAGTTAAAATTGATCATATCCGTTGCAAGCTCGTTGCTGATATTGGCCGGCTGTGAAAGCGGCGATGACGGGGCTGCTGGACCGGCGGGCCCCGCAGGTCCAGCCGGTCCGGCAGGGCCTTCAGGCCCGGCGGGCGTTTCAGGTTCAAGTATCGTTGTTGCGGCGGATAGAACAATCACTGCGGCCAACGATTTGCGTGGCCTGACCTATGCCAGAGTGGCACCCAACGCCGGCAAAATCTACGCATCCGGCCATGTTGGAACCACCAACGAAGACCGTCAGGTCGTTGTCGCACGCTTCAATGCGGACGGCACGCCGGATGTTACGTTCGGCGACGACGGTTTTGTAGAATTGCAGGCGACAGCCGAGCAGGCCGATAACGATGAAACGTCTTTGGGTATCGCTGAGTTGCAAAGCGGTGATGTGGTTGCTATCGCCCATGCCGCCGACGAAGATGGCGGTCAATCGGTCTATATGTTCCGTCTGACGCCAGAGGGTGAGCAGGTAGAAGGCTGGGGCGATGCCGAGGGCAAAGTCGAAGTCGTGTTCGGCTGGGCGAATGCCGATAATGCCGGCTACCCAGGTGCCCCGGCGACCTTGCCTTCGGATACAGCCTGGGATGTCCAGGTGGACCGCAGCATTGAAGGCGACCGCGTGGTGGTATTCGGCTTTGGTTCGGCACCGGGCGGCGTTCGTACCGACAATGACCGGTTTGTTACCCGGCTCAACATCACCGAGACTGGAGCAGAGCAGGATGCGACGTTTAACGATGGCGAAGTCTACAGTTTCCATTCCGTCGGCACCCTCAGTGATAATGCCCGCCGCGGGACGGTTGAAGCTGACGGCAAAATCGTCTCGGCAGGTTACACCAATCTCGGCGAGGGGCTGGGTAATCATATTATTCTTATTCGCCTGACCGCTGATGGCACGCTGGATGAGACGTTCGGTGGCTTCAGTTCCGAGCCCGACGCCGTGGCTGCAACGCCTGGTATTGCTGTGTTTAACCCGTTTAAAGTTGATGGCGGATACGCCGAGGCCTATGCAGCCGGCTATCAGGAAGGTACGGCGTCGTATGTGACTGCAGGTTATGGCGGGGCGACGGGCAGCGAAATTGAATCCAGCTTTGGTTACCAAACCACACTGGCTCAGGATATTGTGAGCTTCAGAGTCTCTGGCGGCGAAGCGTCGGATATTGATATGAGCTTTGGCGACACCGGGAATATGGCGATTCAGAGTGAAGGCATGGGCTTTCCGTCCAACGAAGACCGGGGTCGACATATCGTCATCCTGCCGGATGATTGCGCCATCATCGCCGGGCGTTTTGGCGGTACTCCCGCCGCCGTTGTGCTGACACAAGATGGTCAGCCCGATTCCAGCGTATTTGGCGATGGCGTTATTGAACTGCCACATGACACGATCAGTGCGCAATTCTTCGGCGCTGCCCTGTCCGAAAGCGGCAACCGTGTCGCGCTGACCACCAATAACGATGCCAACGGCGCGAGACTGGTGGTATTGAAAATCGGGGCGTCCGAGTAAGTCTGGTCAGCAAGAGATGTCGGGCCCTATCTACACGACGCCAGCACGTCCCGGTTTTATCAATCGGCGTGCTGGTGCGTTAAGGCTGTGGTGAGTTTACGCATCATGTAGAATGGCGCTCGTTTTTGCGGCTTCACTCGAAGCCGTTTTATTCGTTTTGGAGAGAGCCTTTTTATGCATGCGAATCGCCTATGTTCTGAGCTGATGCAACGCAGCCGCCAGTGTCTTGTCATGCTGGTTCTGACTATGATTACAGCGGCCTGCTCAAGCGGCGGCGGCAGTAGCGACGGCACTAATAGTAGTAGCAGTAGTAGTGGTGGCGGTAATAGTAGTGGCAGTAGTAGTAGCGGGGGCGGTCCCACCGGTGATGAAGCCCGTCGCGCCGTGCTCAGTGATATTGGCGAAGCGATAATATTGCCTGCGTTGCAGGACTTTGACGCAACGGCCGCTGCACTCAAAGCCGCCGTTGATGCGCTCGCGGCGTCACCAGACGATGCCGACCTCCTGGCCGCTGCACGCGAGGCCTGGGAGCAGGCAATGACGTCCTGGCAGCGAAACGAAGTGTTGCAGGTTGGCCCGGCGGGCCGCTCGTCCAATCCGGATATGGTGGCCGGAGGTCAGGATTTTCGTGAGCTTATTTACTCCTGGCCCATTACCCTCGATGTTTGCGGCCTTGAGGCGGCAGCCGATGCGGGCGCTCCGGTCAATGCCAATACGTCCATCAATATTGTCGGCCTGGGTGCAATAGAACATCTGCTGTTTACCGGGGCAGCGCCCGATACTTGCGCTGCGCAACCTGACGCAGGAGAGCGCGCGCTTCACGCGCAAAGGCTGGCAGTCCGGCTGGCCCTGGTTGCCACCAGCCTGCGCAACCGCTGGGAGCCTGACGGTGGAAACTTTCTTGGGCAATGGCGTACGGCTGGGCTTGACAGCACATTTTATATGCGGCCCCAGGATGCCTTGAATGCCCTGTCGATAGCCCTCTTCTACGTTGAAAAAACCTCTAAAGATCTGAAAGTTGCCTACACCACGGGCGTGGGCGCTACTGGCCTGACCTGCAGTAATCCGACGAGTTGCCCGGAGTTTCTGGAATCGCGACTGTCACGCCACTCAGGCGCAAATATTCTGGCCAATGTGCAGGTGTTTCGCGATGTGTTTACCGGCGTGAATGGCCAACTCGGCCTGAACGACCTGCTTGAAGGCATTGGTCGTACCGATCTGGCGACGGACATCATTACCCAGATTGACGCGGTACTGGCGTTGCTGGAAGCAATTGAAGACGAACAGGGTCTTGACGCGGCCGTCGAAAACATCACTGATCGTACAGAGTGTCTGAATGCGTTTGCAAGTTCCAGCGGATTGCCGCCCTGTGCCCTGCTCGGCCATATGAAAGCAGCCATGGACACCTTTCGTGGACCGATAGTGTCTGCGCTGAGTCTGGCGGTACCCAGTGGCGCGGCTGGCGACAACGATTGATGGCGAACCGGGGCTGATCTGTTGGACACGTCGAGTAGTACTCCGCTGCGGGAGCCGGCTTTAACCCGTCTGCTGCGTTGGCTTGACGCCCCGCGTGATATCGCTGCCCTGGCAGTGTACCGCATGCTTATCGGCGGGCTGATGTGCGTGGGTGCGCTGCGCTTTATGAGCAACGGCTGGATTGAGCGCCTTTACCTGGAACCCGATTTTCATTTCAAATATTGGGGTTTCGAATGGGTACAGGTGCCGGGGCAGGCCGGCCTTTACGCGCTCTACGCCGGTATCGCCCTGGCAGCGTTTATGGTCGCTATCGGCGCCTTTTACCGCGTTGCCATTATCGCTTTCTGGTGCATGTTTACCTACGCGGAATTGATGGATGTCACAACCTATCTCAATCATTATTACTTCATCAGCCTGCTGACGCTTATCCTCTGCTTTCTTTCTCCCCACCGCGCATGGTCTGTAGACGCATGGCTGAGGCCCCGGCTGCGCGCTACCACGTTGCCGGCCTGGCAGACCTACTGGCTTTGCTTTCAGGTAGGTCTGCTGTATTTCTATGCGGGCTGGGCCAAATTCGAAACCGACTGGCTGCTCCACGCCCAGCCACTGAATATCTGGTTGCCCCCCCACAGCGGTCTGCCCCTGCTTGGGCCGTTTCTGGAGATGCCATGGGTACACTATCTGTTTTCGTGGTTTGCCTTTCTCTTCGACGTTACAATCATCGGTTTTATGCTCTGGCGCAAGTCCCGGCCCTGGGCGTTTATCGTGATTTTGGTGTTCCATTTTTTCACCCATTTGTTTTTTAATATCGGCCTGTTCCCTTTTATTATGGTGTTCTCGATATTGATATTTTTCGATGCCGACTGGCCGCGCAAAGTGTTGGCTTTACTGCGACTGCCCGTGCCCTCGATGCCGGCGGGGCAACGCCACGCGCCAGCCCGGCGCTGGTCATCAATGGGGGCAGGATTCGCCGTGGTGGTGTTTTCATTTTGCACGTTGCAGGCGATGTTGCCCGTGCGCCAGTGGTTGTATCCGGGCACTGTGCTTTGGCACGAGCAGGGTATGCGGTTTTCGTGGCGTGTTATGCTGCGCGAAAAATCCGGCAGTCTGCAATACCGCGTGGTAACTGCCAGCGGTGCGCAGGTCGTGGTTTCGCCACACGAGTACCTCACCGAGGAGCAATACCGGGAGATGGTGGGCCAGCCGGATATGATCCTGCAATTGGCGCATCATATCCGGGAGGATTATGCGTCCAGGGGACTTGGGCCGGTCAGGATTTATGCTGACGCACTGGTGTCGCTTAACGGGCGACCTATGCGGCCTTTAATCAATCCGCAAGTTGACCTTGCCCAGGTCAGGGACGGCCTGGGTCGCGCTTACTGGGTAACCGCACCACCCAGTGAACCACCACCGCTGCATCGGCGCCTGCAGCTGGTCACACAACCGTGACCGCGCACCAGCAATGCCATTCGACCGGCAATGCGCCTTCGGTAACAACGGTATGCCCTGGCTGCTCGAACACGAACGGCGCCGCCGAATCTTCGTTCCAAACACATGACAAGCGTTGGTAGTATGGTAATTCGACACCCTGTATTCACTTTGCATCTACTTTTACTCATGGCGCCGCTGGCCTGCACTTCGCTGGCCGTCGCCCAGACGGTCCAGACGTCAACCGTGGAGGAGGTCACTGTCTATGGCCTTTTCGACGAGGCGGATCGCATGACGGGTTCTGCGCACCGGTTGGGCGCGGAGGAACTCGAAGCCTACCGCTACGACGATATTAATCGGGTCCTCAATCTCGTGCCCGGTGTGTATTCCCGCGAGGAGGACGGGCTGGGGCTGAGGCCCAATATCGGGTTGCGCGGCGGCAGTGCGGAACGCAGTCAAAAGATCACACTCATGGAAGACGGTGTGCTGATCTCACCCGCGCCTTACTCCGCACCGGCAGCCTACTTTTTTCCGCACAGCTCACGCATGGTCGGGGTGGAGGTTTTTAAAGGGCCGTCCGCTATTCAATACGGGCCGCAAACCATTGGCGGCGCCATTAACCTGGTGTCGGCACCCATTCCCGGCTCGACCGAATGGCTGGCCAAGCTCGGCGGGGGCAGCGACGCATACCGCCACCTGCATCTGCGCGGTGGTGATCAGTTTGAAAAACTGGGCGTGCTGGGCGAATTTGTTCACATCGGCAGCGACGGCTTCAAGCAGCTCGACGGCGGTGGTGACACGGGTTTCGAAAAGAACGAGGCGCTGATAAAGGTCAGCCATCTGTTGGGCCCGGGCCGACTGGAAGCGCGTTTCAACTATGCCGACGAGGTCTCCAACGAAACCTACCTTGGATTAACCGAGTCCGACGTTCGCGCGACGCCGTCGCGCCGCTATCGGGCCAGCGCGCTTGACCGGATGGAATGGGAGTGGAGCGGGGGGCGCATCAACTGGAGCCAGCCCCTGTTTGGCGGAGAGCTCAATCTGGTCGGTTACACACAGAAACTGGACAGGGCCTGGCGCAAATTCAACAATTTCAACGGTGCGGACATTCGCGGTTTGCTGGAAAACCCCGAAAGCCCATTCAATCAATTATTTATTGATATTTTGCGCGGTGGCAATACCGACGGTGTCGGCGGTTCACGGGATGATCTGCGCATAGGCACCAACGACCGCGCATACCAGGCCAACGGCGTGCAGGGCATCATGCGTTGGAATTTTGGTGGACCGGTGGCACACAACCTGGAAATCGGGTTGCGCTATCACACTGATGAAGTCCGGCGGTTGCACGACGAATCGGGTTTCGAGCAAATCAATGGCGAAATAGTTTCAAACAGCCAGCCGCAGGTGATCACTGCTGACAACACGGCTGACACGGAAGCCCTGGCCCTGTGGGTGCGAGATGAAATGGTTTACGGACGCTGGACAGTGGTGCCAGGCCTGCGCATCGAATCCATCGCCAATACATTCAACAACCGGCTCACGGAAACCAGCAACGACAATGAATACAGCGTTGTGCTGCCGGGCCTGGGCGCCCGCGTTGAACTCACCGAGTCACTGAGCCTGCTGGCCGGTGTGCACAAGGGCTTTTCCCCGTCGGCGCCATCGGCAACCGAGGATCTCGAGCCGGAAGAATCCGTCAACTATGAGTTCGGCGGCCGTTGGCAGGGCGCATTCGGCAGACTGGAGTTGATCGGCTTCTTCAACGATTACAGCAACCTGACCGCAATTTGCACCATCTCGTCAGGGTGCAATACCGGTGATCTGGACACCCAGACCAATGCCGGCGAAGTTCACGCCGCGGGTCTGGAGGCGGGCTGGAATCACGTGTTCAATGTGACATCCACGCTGAATGTTCCCGTGAGTTTGACCTACACCTACACAGAGGCTGTGTTTCAGGAGTCTTTCACATCCACGGATCCGCAATTCGGTAGTGTCACCCAGGGCGATCACATGCCCTACATTCCACCGCACCGGGCGAACCTGAGCACAGGTGTAGAGCGCGCGGCCTGGAACATCCAGCTGTCTGCCACTTATATGGCACGCATGCGCAACCAGGCCGGCAGGGGCCACTTTCATGAGCGTGAAGGGTCCGATGCCTATGTGGTGCTGGATCTGGCGGGGCACTATTATTTGTCGTCTAACTGGACAATTTCAGGCCGAATCGACAATCTGCTTGACGAGCTCTACGTTGTGTCGCGTAAACCCTATGGCGCGCGGCCCGGCAAACCATTGGGCGTTCAGTTCGAAATAAGCTATCGCTATTAATCCAAACCGGGGCCGGATCCGATCAACCCTGCGCGGCCCTTACTCCAAAACCCTCAGGCTGGACTGTTGCAGCCCACATGAACGGGCAAGCGCACCCAGTCGCGGTTCAAATGCGATGGTATGCCAGTGATCACCTGCACCGGGCAGATAAGGCTGCCGGCTACCGCTGGCGAGTGCCAGATGACAGACGGCCGCTTCCCGGCAGGGTCGCCCGCTCACGTAATAGAGCCCGGCTTTATCCATTGACAGGAAACGGCTGTTACCCGGCAATGCCCTGTGCAAATTCTCCGGTTCCCCGGTGTTGGCTCAAACACGGTCTGATCCAGTTTCAAAAACGCAATGCGGGTGGTGTCGTCGTGCAAGCGGACACCGCTGTCATGCCGTTGTATACCCGTGTCATCGACGGATTGGTCACGTGATCCAAAACGTCTACTGTTTCCAGACGCGGCGGGTCGATATTGTCTGCGGCGGTTCCGATCAATGGTATTTCCCCTATCAGCTATTATTGTACAAGTAGTGTGCAGGAATCCCGTGGGCGCAGACAAATCTCAGTGAGCTTTATCTGCCATATATCACTTTGATTGTGAAAGAGATTGAATGGTAAGCACGACATCAGCGAGCTTTCCGGCATTGGTCAGTGCAATACCCCCCGGTTTGCATGAGTTTTTGCAGGGTAGAGCGTGGCCCGTCCACGCCGACACAGCCAACCGCACAGCAGGTGAATGACCATGAAACGACCTCTATTGATAATGCCCACCCTCGCGCTCGTTCTCACGTTTGGCTTGTCGGCGGCGACAGTGGCCGAGCCGGACCCACGGCACATTTACCTGAACGAAAATCTGGGTTTCAATGTAAAAGGCTATAACTACGCGCAGTCAGAATTTCCATGTAATCTCGACAAGGTGCTGGTCGAACAGATCGTCCAACGCGGTAAAAAACAGGGTTTGAAAATCGAGGCGGTCACCGCCGCTGAAATACTGAAAAATGCCGAACGCCCGGTATTGGCAATTGATATAGATGCACTGGTGTTGAATGAGAATTTTGCGTTCGGTACCCGAACACACAGTAACCTGCCCAGTGTCCGAATAACGGCTGCCCTGATCAAGGACCAGTCCGCCGATGGTTTCACCACGGCCAAACACAGTTGCGCCATAGCGACCCTCAATGAGCTCACGCCCAGCACCAATGTGCTCGATATGGGTACCTATGGCAAGACTGTGTGTTCAGTGACCCACCGCTGCTTAAAAGACTTGAGCAGAGATATTGTGCAATGGGTGGAGCCGCAATTATAAGCCGCTGCCCTCGCCGACGTTTTCATTATGGCCGACTATAAAAATCAGGCCCCGAATTTGCATATTACCTTGTCGAGCGGATAGGGCGACCGTTTTCGTTTTTTGTAACGGAGCATTGTTTAACGGTCGCTTTCCTGTTATACATCCGATTCGCCACGACATTACGTACCGAACGACGTAATGGTTTAATGCCGCTTCACCTGTGGCTTGTCAAATGCCCGAAAAAGAGGTCAGGACAGTCACGAAGCTGTGGATGAATCAGTAAACACATATATCCGTTAAAATACCATTACCCATCAGGAGTGAACTATGAGTTACGTAAAACACGCATTTATACTATTCTGTCTGGCGTTTTCACTGGCGGCCTGTGAGTCCGACGGCCCGGCAGAAAACGCGGGTGAAAGACTGGACGAAGCCGTTGAAAATACCGGTGACGCCATGCGAGACGCCGGCGATAATATCGAAGACACTTTCGATTAAGCCTATTGGGTTAAATCGGAAATGGCAGCACCTGGCTGTAGTGATCCTGCGGTCCTGTGTTGCCCGATCCGTGCAGGTTCAACGCTGGGTTGCGGACGTGATCCATGAAAATTTCGCCCGGTATCGCCGGCACCTGTCACGAGTCTCAATGTAAATTTTACAACAGGGTCCCCGCAAGCAGACTGCCTTCCACGGTATCTTCGCACCCCATCATCCAATACAGCAGCGTTCAATCATTACCCGCAACATCACAAACCCATGCCAAGGTCCAGATAATCCAATGCCGAATAGGTTGCCTGCGCATCGATTTCGCCATCACCGTCAGCGTCGAGCGCATACCGTATATTACGCATGGCGTCGACATTGACAATAACCGATCCGCCATCCCTGCCCAACAATATAAATCGCGCGTACCACGGGCTTCCATCGTCGATGTCAGCGCCATGGATATAATAACTTCCCTGCAAATTGCTGCTATATACCAGGGCGGAAAAAACAGCGACTGGCGCATCAAGTTCAACATCGAAATATTCGGATACCACGAGTTCCTGTAACCGATAATGGCCCTGCTGATCCGCCACAGCATAATCGACTTTAAGTCTGTCGCTGGTTATAAACTGCTCATTAAAGATACCACGGCGCGCGTATTCCACCGGTGCCAGTTCGACCTCGGTTTCACCCGTCAGCATGATCTGGCGTTGAGATTCTGTAAAGGTGGTTGAAAACCGGTCGTAGGTGATATCGACCCACATGTGTTCGATTGCAGGCTGACTGCCTGACGTATCCAGCCCGGCATTTGCCAGAAAGCGTCGCAGATAACTGCCGGACAGCACCTGATTGCGCTTTTCCGTACACCCCCCAATGTCGTATCCATGCAGATCGCCACTTGAAATAACGCCAGCTTCGCGAATGTAACCCGTAACGTTGATCACGCCCTGCACGGCGCAATCTATAACTTGCGTATCGAAATCACCGGCCAGGACCGCAAGACGCCCGTAATGGAGTGGAGGGTGGCCCAACTGAATCGTTCTTACCGTCAAAAAGTCATCCAGCAGGGCATACAAAGAGGCGTCGTCAATCAGGTAATCCAGCCCATCCTGCGGTACCTTATCAAGGTCCACCTCAAAAGCGATGGTTGGCGTTATAAAATCCGCGTCTGGAGGGCTAACCGGCGTCGGTGCCGAGGGTTCTTCGTCCGTCGCAGTGGACTGACCGTTCGTGCACGCCGTAAGCGCCACGACCAATAACAGACATAAAGCAGACAACTTCCCGAACATACCCATCGATCCTGCAGCAATTTACTTAAAAACACATTTCGCGAACAAAAAATACAGCGTCGCCATCTTACCTCAAATCGATAATAGCACCCGTGATCTGCCAACAGTTTCCTGGCGCAAGCCCTCGATACCGGCGGTCAAACACAAAGAATCGGTCAGGAATCCCGTTGGTGCAAATCGCCAACATGGCCAAAGGTCGAACCCAGTGACGCTTGCACCCTCAATTGATGCATCATATCATCTGCCGAAGCGCAGTCTGTATTCGGCCCCGTGGCGCTAAACGTTACGGGTCTATATCCGTTGTGATGGCGTTGGTATTATGGTCGATCGGCACGGGGGCCTGCCGAATTGCAGCCCTAACCGCCTCGCGGTCGGCCGTAACGCTGGAACAGGCGCGCTCAAACAGGGTTATTGGAACTAGCAATGCAAACAGAAGTGGGTGATGTCATTATCCGGGCCGAACAGATCTGTCAGTCCAGCGGCGGCCGCCTGACCGACAAGCGCAAACGCATTCTGGAAATCATCCTGCGCTCGAATGTACCCATGTCGGCCTACGAAGTTGCCGATGCCTATAACCGGCAATCCGATACCGCCATGCCGCCGATGTCGGTTTACCGCATCCTCGATTTTCTGGTGGCAACAGAGCTGGCGCACAAGCTCGCGTCCGCCAACAAATATGTTGCCTGTTCGCATATCGTCTGCAAACATTCCCACGAAGTTCCCCAGTTTCTGATTTGCCGCGCCTGTCACAAGGTCAAGGAAATCGCCATCAAAAAAACCATAGTCGACGAGCTGCGAACCAACGTCGACGCCGTTGGCTATAAATTAATGAACACCCAGCTGGAGCTGGACTGTCTGTGCGAACAATGCACAAAAGATGCGGCGTAACGCGCAAGGACTCATATGCAAATTATCAAGGCAGTTCCGGTTACGGTGATTACCGGGTTTCTGGGCGTTGGCAAAACCACGGCGATTCTGCATCTGTTAAAGCACAAGCCCACTGACGAACGCTGGGCGGTGCTAGTCAACGAATTTGGTGAAATTGGCATCGACGGCAATCTGATAACCGGCGGCAATTTACCGGAGTCCGGCATTTATGTGCGGGAAATTCCGGGCGGCTGCATGTGCTGTGTGGCTGGCGTGCCGATGCAGGTGGCGCTTAATCTCCTGCTGACGCGCACCAAACCCGATCGCCTGTTAATAGAACCCACCGGTCTCGGGCACCCGCAGGAAGTGCTGGCAATACTGGCGGCACCCCATTACCGACATGTCCTGCAACGTCAGGCCACTATTACCCTGGTTGACGCGCGCAAAATCGCCGATTCGCGCTACACGGGTAACACGACATTCAATCAGCAATTACAGGTCGCGGATGTGATTGTTGCCAACAAGGCCGACCAGTATGCCGGTCAGGATTTTGCGCGACTGACCAGCTATCTCGCCGTCAATTCGAGCCTGGCAATCAAACCCCTGATTAAAGTTGAACACGGCGAAATTCCGCTATCACTACTGCAAATGCCGGCGCTAACTGCCCAGGCGCGCCACCCGCGTGACACCCCATTGTGGCAAGCCCGCACTGTCAATCAGCATACCGAACTGCCCGAAGACCCTGAACTACCCAATTGTGGATACCTGAAAGTCACCGGCCAACGAGATGGACTGCACACCGCCGGCTGGCGTTTTCATCCCACATTGGTATTTGACCGACAGCAAATGTTCAACCTTGCCCACCAATTGCCACTGGAACGGCTCAAAGCCATTTTGATCACCGATGACGGCGTGCTGGCCTACAACCTGGCCGACGGCGTCCTGACCGAAATAACGCTCGACGACGCACTGGAAAGCCGCGTCGAAATCATCACCGCCAGTGAGGACCACCTGGCGACGTTTGAGAACCGGTTAATGGCGCTGGCGAACGCCAATAGCGACGCTGGCGAACGCCAATAGCGACGCTGGCGAGAGCCAATAGCGACGCTGGCGAGAGCCAATGACAGCGCCGGCGCGTGAAAAAGCCCTCCGGTCAATGTAAGTCACCGGCATAACGGACTATCCGGTCAGCCTGTCCCGAAAAATAAAAAACACCGCCCCCAGCAGACACAAACCCGCCCACAGGTAATCCAGCTTCAGCGGCTCCTTCAAATAAAATAGCGCAAAGGGAACAAACACTGACAAGGTGATCACCTCCTGAATAATCTTCAACTGTCCCACGGCAAGCACGGTGTAGCCAATACGATTGGCCGGCACCTGAAACAGGTACTCCAGCAACGCAACCCCCCAACTCACCAGCGCGGCAATTATCCAGGGCTTATGATTGAGCTCCTTCAGGTGCGCATACCACGCAAAGGTCATAAACACGTTACTGACAATCAGCAAAGCTACGGTCGTTAATACAGGATGCATGGGCCGGACTCTTATTCAAAAGAAAAGCTGGATGCATATTGTACAAATATTCACCTTGAAAGGGCTGGGCGGTGAACTAATGCACTGTTTATCCCGCGTCTGCGGGAAACACGCCAGCATAGGCGTCTACTCAAAATTCTCTCTAAATAATGGGCCGCGGCAAATAATCGCGGTTTTTGGTCGGCGCTTACATCAGAAACTCAATACACCCCGGGAAAGTAAAGTTCCATACAGCGCCTCAAGCTGTAGCTGTTTCACGCGAGGAAATAAGTTTTTGTTTAGCGCATCTACAAAGTCAGATGATAAACGAAAATAACTAAGCCCAATGTCTTGTTCGTTTATATGTTTGGTAGAGTAAATGCTTAAAATATAGGTCTAATGACGCAGCTAAAGCTAAAGCTAAAGCTAAAGCTAAAGTTACTCTGCATTAAAACTTGCATCACGCAGTCGCCGTTTTATTTGCTTATCAAGTTTTCGATTCAAGCCTCTCAATTAATCTTGGTAGTAATGAATACGCCAGCCTCAATATTTTTATCCGACGCACAGCCATACCAGTCCCATTTTCTCGCTAGATTCTGCTCACCACATTCATTGCTACCAACGCCTCAAGGTGATTCTTCAGTGTAACGGGGATTACACCGCCTTCAATAATCACTCCTGCCTCCATGTTCTTCTCCATGGCGTGGCCGGTGAGATTAGCGCTGGTTATAAAGCATATTCGTTCGTCAGCAACTGCTACTTTCGCATGGACACGGCCATCGGCAAATGAGTCAGCTTTTTCATGCCATGCAAATAATCTTGCGGCAGGGACTAGAGTCTTCATCTTGCCGATCGCATCAAATGAGATACTGCCGCCGTGATCCTGGGATAGCTCAAGGATCATTGATATGACCACACCACGATCATTTGCTGCATTCAGGGCTTTTACGATTGTGGATACATCGTAGGCCACGAAACTAGTGATAAACAAAGAATGCTCAGCGGAATTGATGACCTGCAGCAGAGCCTGTTCTGTTCGGCGCGCCGATACAAAAGGTGTCGTCGGGCCAGTCCACACGAGCTCTGAGGATTGCTCAGTAATGGCTTTGGTGTAGACATGGCCGGCTGAAAGAAGCATTGATGCCAGCTCATCCGAACTTACCTCCGTTTTTTTCCAAGCCATAGCAAGCTGCTCGACCACCGCACTGGCAACTGGAGTTCCAACCACTCCGGGTAATGTGCTTGCGGCCTTACCGGCTTCGGTTCGACGAATACGAGCAGCGATCGCTTGCACCTTTTCCGGCGAAACCAGAGAGACTAGGGCGGTAATGGCATCCAGGAGTTCATCCATGTCAGAAGCCTTGGAAGAAAGCAGCGTCTGCACGCTCTAGGGTTGTAACCAGCAATGACCGATCCAGATAGCGGTTACCTCGCTCACAAGAGGTCTCCGCAACCAAGCTGCAGGCATGGCAGGCTGCGCCATGCAGCGAGCGATCCTTTTCGGGGTCATGCTCTGCACAAAGTGGATCAGATGAACAGATTCTTGACCGATTCAAAGCCTGTTCCAACAACCGGCCAAGGTTTTCTGGTTTACCAAGATCTACGAGGCCTCCCAAAGTGCCATCAGAATCAGCGGCAGCCGTATAAATCAGAATACCTGCCTGCTGACTTTCCCCCGATGTATCGGCATAAATTCGCTCACGAATACTCGCTGCGTTATATCCACATTCCAAAGCCAATTCACGGATCAGGAGATGGGATAGAGTGTGTAACATCGCATATCGAATACCTGGGTAACCTTCACTGGGATCTAGATGGCGAGAGTTGCGCCAACCGGTATGCCCACCTCGAAGCATCTTGTCGACCTTCTTCACGCCGTCCAATGCCTCCCATTTGACGAGTGCAGTTTCATCAAACTGAATAAAAATTCCTTCTCCATGAACCTGGCTAGCAGGAACCCAGTCTGGCTGACTGCGTGAAAGGCTTGCCATTTGTGGTCGCTCATTCGGATCGCCAGACTCTTCAGGCGCTTCGACTCTAGTGAAGCCCAGCAACGCATTCACTTCTCGTAGACGCTCTAAAAGCAAAACTCGGCTGATATAGCTTTCCAGCCCTACTGGAGTGCCTACTTTTTTACTCATAAAGTGCGGATAGTCTGTGGGTGGGTTTTCTTCAGTCAGCACATCCCATTCTGGCCCTTTAATATCAGCTTCTCCGACAACCTCTTGCCCACCACCTGACCGCTGGGCTTCAATAGCTGCCCAGATAGCGGAAGCCTCATATTTATCTATTCCAGGCAACGCCCCAGTTTTTTTCAAGGTTTTCACTGTCAGCGCTACTTCGGCTTCCGATTCAAGGTCGTCAAAGAAATCCCAACCATCCTGAATCAGCTGACTGAGCGGGTCCTTAGTCTGTGGAATTGCGAGCGCCGAAAGGGTGATCGGAAACCAACTATTTGTGGCTCCAAGCAAGACACCCCGAGCCTCCTCATCGCATTCATGGTCAAAGTGATCTAAATGCGGGTGCCGTCCTCGGCAGGCTGGTAGGTTCTCTTTTCCAGCTTTGCCAAATGCGTGCGCCATGCTTCTGGATGCCCCGCAGGCATCACACTTCACCCACAGGTTTTCAGTTTGTAGAGAAGCCCCGCTTTCGAAGAAACGCAATGTGCCCTTACACGAACTGTTACCACCATGGACGAAGTAGTGCCAAGGGAAGTCATCAAGATGGCCGTCGCGACAGGCAAGCAGGAAACGTGCGGGTACAGCATCTGCACCCTTGGCGGGTTGATCTCCCTTTGATCCCCGACAGCCTTTATGTACGAAGCGCGTTCGCTCAGGTCTAAAGCGATTTTCTTTTATCTCGAATAACCCGGCGTCAAAGGGCGACAGCAGACCACACTTCACACAGCGCATCCATCGAGGAAAGGGCCGAACTGGAACACCGATATTGGCCTCTGCAGACCAGACATCGACCAGCTCACTTTTCTGGAATGGAGGCATCCGTAAGCTTTCAACCTGAGTCCCCAAAACTTTTCGGACTGCAGCTAATAAACGTGCCTCTTGAATGGGTTGGCAACGATCCTTTTCCCATCTATCGATTCCAAGAGTTACCACGGACAAACTTGGTAAATCGATCAATGCGCCTGGGCCATAAGTCCACAGTAATTGACTTGGTCGAACCTCGCCGACTGGTGTTTTATTATTAACGATCATGTTTAATCCTCATCCTGTGTGGCGGGACGAGGCTTCCAATCGTGATCGTCCGTAATATGGCTTGTATTCATAATCAGGCGCACGCCGGGCTCAACCTCCCGCATCGACATCGGCACCGTCCAGTTATCCCAAGCTTGAACACCTGGGCTCTTGATCAAAGCCACCGTCTTGTCTTTTTCTGGGCCTCGTTTTTCATAAGCTAGAATCCTACCGCCCTTGCTAACTTCTTTCGCCCACTCATCAGCGCGCTCTTTCAGCTCTGTCTCGGCGAGCTGCTTTCGAGAATTATCTTCGGCGACGTTCCCCGCGCGATTTGCCAACACTTTGATGGCATCGACCATCTCAGTTTGATTGGACATGCTCAATTTACCCGCGCCTTCATTCGGGCTAAATTCGTCGTTCTCAAGGCGCATCAGACTCAACAGCGAACCTGTTAGCCCTCGATCCATTGCGCGTGGCGAGAATGGCGTTACCGATTGCGCCTCGACATGCTTGTAGAACGTGGCGTGGTAGTGCTCGAAGGTCTCGTAATGGGAAAGATCCCGTGGTCGCGCCCAAGTGAGTACAGTGCAAACCAAACCAGGGAAAGAACGACCGACGCGGCTGGTTGCCTGAATATACTCAGCTGTTCCTTTTGGCTGCCCGTTCACCGCCATCAGTCCGAGTCGATTCACATCAACCCCCACGGACAACATATTGGTTGCCAGAACCACATCAATGGCCCGCGTGTCACCTTCCTGCCAGTGGGTGACATACTTGCCGGCAGCGGCGTCGAACTCGGACTTGAACTTGACCTCCAGATTGTCGAGATACTTAGGAATATCCTGACTCGATACCCGAGACGTCAGCTCGCGAATGTTGCTGATGCTGCGTTGTGCCAGCGCGGGCCGCTCCACCATGCTCATCTGCACACGGTAGGAACGTGTCTGCACATCGTCCTCTGCCAGCCGCTTCATCCCGCCCAACTCACGCAGGGAATTGAAGTAGCCAACCATGGTCATGTACGGGTCAGCAGGTTCACCGAAGTGATCAAACAGCTCCTGTGCTGCTGTCAGGAACGCGGTATAGACGCGGATCAGCATCGCGGGGCGAGAGCTACCGGGCGAGCACACGCCAAGGTAACGCCGCCCCGGTTTTTCTTCGATCGGACGTTGCACCGAGAAGAAGTTGTCTTCCACGTCCAGTCCATGCGGTGGGAACACCGAAACGCGACGCATGAAGACGTTGTTCACTTGCTCCTTGGCTTTACGCACCGTCGCAGTGGAGGCAATGATCTTCGGTTTGACCGTCTTGCCATTGAGCGTCCAGCCGCACAATTCATCCACGGCGGTCTCATACAAGCCCACCATGGTGCCCAGCGGCCCACTGATCAGGTGGAACTCGTCCTGAATGATCAGGTCAGGAGGACGTATCGGATTAATGGCCTTTACCTTCGAGGAAGGAAGCCCCTTGCTAGCTTGGTGATTGCCATTGCAATCGGCACCCTGCCAAAGCAGGCCGTGGCGCTCACATTCCTGACTCACGCGACCAAACAGTGTGCGTACCTGGCCACGCCACGCCATCATGGCAAACTTATCCACGGTCGCGATCATCATCGTAGGAGGTCTGTGGTACATCTCCTCATCCACGACCAGCACTGGAATCCCCGGATGAGCTTGCTTACTGGATTTTCCTTTCGAAAACTCACAGCGACCTTTCTTGTCGCCGCAGTACGTGATAGTTCGATTAACGGGCCTATCAGCTTCAACGTCCTTACCTGGATCAACCAGAGAACCACACCAAGGGCAGCTAGTTAGTTGAGAAGGTGAGGCTAGGCCAGCTTTATTTTTGGTAGAATCTCTCTGCGCAAGGATCGCCTGGTGACTATCTTCAGTCGTTCCGGGTGTGACCTTGTTTCCCACCCAAAGACCAATAGTAAAGGGCTCTGTACCTAGCGAATTGTCGCCTTTCGCCAGCGCCTCTCGGCGTAGTACCTCCATTGCGCAAATCAATGCTGTCGCACGCTGGAACTGCTGAAGAGTTAGCAGCCGAAGCGTGTAACGCATGATTACTGCCAGTCCCCGCGTACTATCGTAACCACCCAGATTACCCTGCATACGTCGGACGGCCATGGTGAAAGCTGCAACGCCCAAATAAGCTTCCGTTTTACCACCACCAGTGGGGAACCACAGCAAATCGGCATAGGCTTCAACGGGCTGAACTCGATCTGGGTGACTCGGGTCTGCCAGCGATGGAATGGAAAGCAGCAGAAACGCCAACTGGAAAGGACGCCAACTTCGATTTTTAAGCACGTCGAACTGATCAATGGTGACTTCTTCACCTCGGCGCATCGCCAGCGCATATTGACTACGCACGCGTTGCGTCGCCATGGCTTGGTTGGCGAACCGGAATGCCGCCAGCGCTTTTTCATTTTTCTTCAACGTATCAATACCTTGCTGCAGGCGCGCATGAATCTCCTGGCAACGGTCCATCGCTTGTTGCGTTTGGGTGTCGTAGCCAGTGATTTCGGAACCTACCCTAGCGCGCTGTTCATCTATCCACGCGGCGTAGTCCTTGGTTAGCATACTCAAGGCGTCTACCAGGGGATCGATTTCCAATGTCGCTAGGCGTTGCATATCCAGCAGGCCGCTGCTAACCATCTCGCGCATCGCCGGGCGATCGCTCGGATCAAGGCCCGGCGTTTCTGTCACCTGCACTTCGTACTGTGGCATCACCGTAGTGCGCACCTCGGTGGCCAATGTCACATCGTCTGAGGTTTCTGCATGAACAGCAACGCCATGTCCCACGGCAAATTCAACGCGGTTGCGGTAGATCATCTCCAGCGCTTCACGTTCTGGGTCCATACCGTCGGCATCTAGCACCGGCCGACGCCTGAAGATGGCGTGCTTTACGGCATCTTTTTCAGAGCGAACAATGAGTTCTGGCTGGAATACCCACGCGGTATCGCGGTTGGTATCTGGCTCTTCCTGGGCATTCACAAGGAACAAGGTAACCAGCCTATCGCCATTGGCGTTCTTGGCTCGCACAGAACCTTGCACCCGAACTTCAGGAAACTCTTTGTCAGGTGCCTGATGCGAAATTACACCTTCAGTCAACGGCAGTATGATTTTGCCGCCACAGGGGATGCGTTGCCAAACCTTGGCCTTCTGGCCATTAGATTTAAGCAGCTCATGCTCCCCGTTGGGAACACGCTCATACCGCCCCCAGCATGCATCAACCTCGATGTGCTCAACGTCACCATCAACACAAAAAGTAAAACCCAAACTACTGGGCACCAGCGATTGGTTACTGGCGGCATCAATCTCGTCACCTGAATCAGACTCTGGCTCCACACGACCGGTGGCCGTTCCAAACTCTGCACCCGGTTCGTGCCGCCCCGGAGCCTTTGCCTCAATGGGCTCTTCTGCGTCTTCGTTGGCTAATGGCCCGTCCAGCCCCTCAATACCGCCCTGAGCAGCCTCACGCGGGGCGAGCTTGCCAACCAAATAACGGTCACGCACACCCATATCTACAATACGTTCATTGGGGCCACCAGCTGGGCCGAGCAAGTCGTCCATCACCGCCAGTTGCAGCAGCTCGCGGATATAGGCTTGATCCTCAATGGTCGGCACTTCGGCGATGGTTTTGTGCAATGCCTTGGGTAGTGACTCCAAAAAATCTGTCCATTGAATACGGCCTACGCATCCGGTAGATGGCAGAGTAAGCGACGTTAAGCCAATCGAAACCGCTGGATCAACCAACAGCAAACGGTCGAAATAAATCGTAGTAGTGTCAAGGTCAGAACGTACTCGCAGTACCCGACCGACACGCGTGATATGCCCAGCTGTGTTTAGAATTAACACCCAATCGTCATTCACGATGGATTGATACAGTGAATGTTCGCCCTTTAGTTGCAGCGTGTAGCGTGCCAGCGCGGGATCGGCAACAAGGCCGTTATCTATTGCGATCCATGCATTGGCTGCATTATTTGAAGACAAATTAGTCATTTTCATTTTCCCCTTCGCTCGCCGAATCTTGGCGGGCGGTGTTCCACCAGGTATTAAATACAAGTCTGAGTCCAAGCCACCAGGCATAGATTGCAAATGGTGAATGACAGGCATCAGCGTCCAACAAACCATGAGCAAGCTCGTTGCGCAGGTTGGGGCCGAACGCATCGCAGAAAAGTGTCCTTAGTTCAAACGCTAGATCTTTACCAAACACCGCATCTGCTTCTGGTAGATCCATCAACGTGCTAAGGCCGTTCTCGTTCTCAATGCCATCCTTGTCGAGATTGGTTGTTTTCGCCCCAGCTTGTTTAAGGTGTACTCGAACCATGTGCTCGATTTGCGGAATGAGTATATGTAGGGCTATTACAAAGTCTCTGTCATACCCGGCAAACAACGCCTTACCGAACAACTCATAACGATCTTTTGGAACGATGGGAGACTGTCGCGCCAAGCCAACAAAATCTTCTAAACACAACCGATGCTCAAGCAATAGGACTTCTAGCGCAGGCCAGATATCACCTTGAACGATAATGCTGACCAATATTCCATAGTCGCGAATCATTTCCGCTCGTATGGCCACCTCATCGTCGGAAGAGGGTTCAGTTCCTAAACCCATTGCAGGTCGCTTTGCGATGACCCGACCATCGTGGCTCATCACTGTGGCGGAAAAAAGAGATTGCAAAGGATGCTGACGCATCCGTTCCAGTGCACTTTCGCGCATCTCATCAACCCGCGCTCCGCGATGAAGATTTGCAAAAGCCCGCAGCGCGTTAAGGGGCGATTTTCCGCTAACGGATTTTCGAGCATTATCGACAAGCTGACTGATATCAACGCTAGGTGTTCTGATTAGGCCCATTTCACCTAGCGATTTTTCGCCTGAATCGTTTAGGTGAGATCGGAGTTCCGCTATACGTTCATCAACTTGATAAACTGCGCGTTCTGAGCGAGGAATTGCGCGATAAGTTTGAATCGCATTTTCGTAAAAACTGGCTGCCACCATGTGACTAGGGCTGCTGGTTGAGGTTTGTGCGATGGCTTCTTTAACCCAGCCATCAGCAACCGCTTTGGTCATCTCGGCGGCTTTTGATTCGTCTGGTATTAAGCGAAACCATTCAGCCGATGCCGAAAAAAACTCTCGGGATCGGTGCAAATCGCCTTCCCCATCAAACGCATTTGCCAACTTTTCAAGCTTTTGCGCAACAACAGCTTTATGATCACGACCTAACCCATTCGATTTCAGAAGATCAGCTAACCACAGGCCCAAGAAACCGTCTTTAGCTTCAGCGCCATTGAAAGCAGTAATGATAAAAGCCTCCATCTGCGCAACCCGATCCCCAGCACCTGCCTTGAGCATACGAGCTAGCCTAATGGCTCGCGCCCAACATTCACGACCATCACGAATCCATGTTTCTGTATCCAGAGGAATAGCGCGATAGGCGTCGATGGAGGCAAGCGCGAAAGACACTTCTCTTGGCTTTCTCTTTAGCCAAACCAAGTCGGCAAGCCTAGCCTTCAGTCGAACATCATCAATTTCTGCAACAATGGCTGCAAAGAAATCAATATCGGATTCGAACAAATCATCCGGTATCACAGAGCGTCGATCGTGGAATACAGCAACAGGTTTGAACGGCTCATTTAAACTTGCTGGTGATAACATCATTGAGCAGGCATCGGCCAGCAACCAAAGCACTTTGCCATGCTCATTGCGCCCCTCATCAATAGCTGTCCGAGCGGCAGACGAAAATGCCTGCCACATGGATGAATAGCCTTCACGAGAAGCCGATACTAAGGCCTCCTGCCAGCCGCTCGCGGAGAAATGTTCGAGGGTAATGGCTAGGTCGGCTGGGTAGCGTTGATTTGTCATTCATCCACCTCGCCGAAATCAAAGCCAGGTTGAGTACTAGTTTCTATTGATTGGTTGATTTGTGTTTGAATGCTTTTCCGTTTTTTAGTGGTTTTCTTCTCTTTCGGGAAATCGGAAACGTCCTCTTCAAATCGTTCATGGTTAAGTTTAAGTAGCCGCTGAAGCACTTCACGCCGAGCTGCTTCGGAGATAGTAAATCGAACACCTTGTTTCGTCTCATGATATCCATATGAGAGATCCAAATCATCCCAGCCATATGCATTCAAAACCAGCTCATCCATTTCCTTTTGCAACTTTCTCAGATCGACAATATCTCCGTCTGAGATTTTTGGATCATGCAAATGATTGTATATTTCTGTTAACCCTTCGCCTCTTTCGGCTAGCATAGCTTCTCGACTTTGGTGATATTTATTGCCAATCTTTTCAAGCGCTTCAGTTCTAATATGGAGAAAAGGATATGTGTCAAAATAATCTGATGGGGTATAGCGAAGAGTAGCTCCTACAGTTGAGCTACCTCGACGCACCCATGCATCGTGTATTGAGCTTTGAACCATTGCAAAACTCGACCAAGAAGGAAGGTCAACAATACACAATGATTCTTGGAAAACATGCCGAGTAGATACAGCAACAAAAGCCACGTACTTTGTATGGCGAGAAATGACAAAAACTTTATCTTGCGATCGTATTCGACCATATAGTGCAGGCCGCTTATCGCCGTGATGCCACCAATATTTTTTATGTGCCTCCCTTCGAGCTTTATCTCTTTGAGGCTTAACAAGCTCCCTAACTCTATCCAAAAGCTCCGGCCAATTCTTCTCGCAATAATCCAAGCCATAATCCCTAAAATCTATAGCCCATCGACTCGCTTCGTGGGCGCAATGACTATTGACGTCATCCCCGCCAAGATAAGGATAAATAACTTCGGAATTTTTACTGTTTTTTAAGATGTAATTATTGGCCTCACTCTCGGACAAAACGAAACCCATTCCCGCAAGCACAGAACCTTGGAAGTTAATTTGTTTATTTTGTGGAAAAACAAATGCCTCCCCCCAACCAGCCTCATCATCCAAAACCGGTGATATGTAATCCACGACTGTGTCATTTAAAATCATTGGGGCTTGCCATCTGCCCTTTGAAATAACAACAAGTGCCGCTACCACAGTGGCTTTTCCAGGCCAATTAAAAGATGAAACGGCAAATCGAATAATAGCGTTGTAGTTACTTACTATTTGAGATAAGCCAGTTTTAGCGGTATCACCCTGTCCGATAGTATTTGTGGAAAGCAGACCAAGATTCGATTCTGACTTGAGAATCTCAATGGCTCTTAGAAAGAAAAAAGCGCACAAGTCAGAATTCAGGCTTGAATGAGGCCACTCTAGCTGGAGCCAACTCAAATACGAATTTCCGAGGCCACCCCTCATTCTACGGCCCCCCATAAATGGTGGGTTTCCAATGACTCCGTCAAAGCCTCCACGCTCAAAGACTTCCGGGAATTCCAAGACCCAATGGAAAGGCTTTCTTGGGGGACTACCCAATGGCAAATCTACAGACAGCAAACTTCTGCCTGAAGAAAATATTTTCTTCCCTGCTTCACTATCACCTTCTATATAGGCTGTTGCCCATGTAGAAAGGTTATCCAACGACGATCCTAAAGCTCGCGCATTTCCAGCGGATGCCAATATTTCACCGATCATTGCATCGGCAATATTTTCTATATGCTCCAGTTTTTGTTGGGCTTCCTGATTCAACATTTCCATGTTTTGGACATCCCGGATATCCCGGATCGGTGTTTCTCGAAGTTGTTTGCGCAGTAACATTGCCTTTTTAACAGCCGCATCAATATTTGAAGCGAACAAGGATACGGTCTGCTTCTTCTCCGGATGCAAAGAGAACTTCGTTAACTGCTCTAATTTGTGAAGACCGAGCAGGCTGTCACCGGCTCGCAAATTATGATCAAGAAAACCGAATGGGAGTCCCTTGGCCAACGTCACCAACCATATCGAGAGTTTGGCAAGTTCGACCGCCAGCGGGTTCAGATCGACGCCGTACAGGCAGCGTTCGGCAATGAGGCGGCGCGCGATCACCGTGCGGGCTTCACTGTCTCGCGGCAGAGGCTCCTTAGTTGCTCCTGCTTCCAGAACCTCACCATCGACGCTCACGGTTTTGCCCAAAGCTTCAGCCTGTGACCAAGCTTCAACGAGGCGATCGGACAACCAACGGCAGGCCTGCACTAAGAATGCGCCCGAGCCCATGGCAGGGTCGCAGATCTTGAGGTCGAGCAGTTCAGCGGGTGATTTGAGCTGCCACTGCTCGCGCGGTGTTCCCTCGGCAGGGCCGACATAGGCCACTGGCGTGAGCGTCTCCGTGACGATGGCTTCGGTCAGCGATTTCGGGGTGTAGTGGGTGCCGGTTTCGCGCCGGTCGGAACCGGTAGTGACGATGAAAGCACCTGCGGGATAAACCAGCGGATAACCCCATGGATCTGTGCGCAGCAGGTGGGTATAGGGTTTGACGCGGTCGCGGAGCTTGGTGTCGCCCTGACAAGCGGTCAGCAGGCGATCGCCCAAGTTGTCGTCGACGAGTTTTGCCAGATCATTGCGCACTCGGCTGGCGGAACTGCCGGAGCGCTCTTGTAGCAACTCGGCGAGTCGCTCTGCACCATCCAAACGAGCGGAATCTAGCTCAGCCAGTTTGACCCATGGGGTCTTGGCATTTTTGGTGGCATCCAGTTCCAGCGTGACTTCATCGGTGCGTTTGACGGTGCGCTCAAGCAAACCCTCATACACATAGCCGATCTGTTCGACATCCAGCACACGATAAGACAGCGTGCGCCCCTGGAATTGCTGAATGGCCTCCAGTAACAACAGCACAGTACGATTGTCGATAGGTAGCGGCTTGGCTGCATCGGTGCGCCAGCTAGAGCCTTTGGCTCGTCCCTCAAGGAAGGGAAAGCGATCAGGATCGAACAATGAACCACCCAGTGCGGGCAAGCGCAAGTTTTCGTGCTCAATACCGCCGAATACGGCGCGAAAGATCGCGAGTAAACGCGACCAAGCGTCCCAGCGTCGTTCCAGAATTTCCTCAGACTCCTTGCGCAACTGCATGCGCAAGGTGGAGAGCGCGTAGTTGGCCTCGTATCGTTCGTCGCCCATCAGCAGCAGGCCACGCTCTTCGGCAGAGAGCATGAACACCAAGCGCATCATCACCGTCAGCGCAGCTTCATACAGCTCGGGCTCTTTGACGTCGTGCAGCAGCTCACGGTTGCGATCCTGATCGGCTTTATCGAGGGATTGAATCAACACCTCTACGGCGCGGCGGACTTGCTCGCCAAGGGCGTCGGTGACTTCGTCTTGAAACTTCAGGGAGCGATCGAACAGTGTGGGCAGTTTTTCGGACTCGTCGACGAAGAAACGACGAATGCCGAGCAGATGCACGAAGGCCTGCAGAGTGATGGGCTCTTGGCTCCAGATGCGGGCATACCAACTGGCGAAGGTTGTGACGGCACCTACCGGGGCATCCACCAGCATCCAGCGCTCGCCGTTGGTCACCAATCCGAGTCGACAGCCCAGTGAACGGCACAATTGCACCATGCGATCGGCAGGTGTGGCGGCCCAACCGTCCTGTTTCAGCGTGGCATCAAGATCGACATCTTGCGCATAGGTTTGGATCAGTAGCAGAGGCTTGTTGGCGTGTTGCTCGTCGATTACCGCAAGATCGGGCGACAGCGCTACGTCGTGTTCAGGCAGGTTGGCTTGGAGGTTGGCGTCGCACCAGTCGGCTCGTTTGAGCACATCGCCTTTGCCGTCTTCATCAAGCTCAAGGCCGCGCGATAGCACTTCGTCGATCCACGCCAGGTGCAACTCAGCGAATTGTGCATCTTCCAGCTCTAGCGCTTCACGCCATTCCTCGTAGGCTTGGCGCAGACGCTTGCGCTTGCTGGCATCAAGTTCTTCCAGTCCTTGCGGACAGGCCTCTTTTAGAACAGGAACGGCGAGGAAGGGGCCGGAGACCTCAATCAGGGACAGCCAATCATGATGTTGAATAGGCGCTGTCATTCAGGTTGCTCCTCGAAAAACGCAATGGTGACGCCTATGCCTGTACTCGCCCAACGGTGGCCACATCCACAGATCATGGATTGGTCGAGATCAATATATGCCTTCGTCCCACAATCTTGGCAGTGGATCCGAGCGCAATTACACCCGCGACATTGACCAGCGAGCCACCAAAACCAAGAGCCACCTTCAAAAGTAACTGCACCTTCCTGATCAAGAACAATGCAGTCCACTTCACAGGATGGGCACATCTTCCATTTGTCTGGAACGACCAGATCCAATGCATCTTCTATGGAGAGTAATTCGAGGGAACACCCGACATGGTCGGCCTTTTTCTTGGCGGGCTCTGTCCAACCATTCGCCGCGACGACGATAGCTTTGTTTGCGCCTACTGCGTCTGCAAGTGCAATTACTGATTCAAGATCTCTTACATCAATAGGGGAAGCATGAAACTTTGCATCTATAATCATCTTTAAGGAATGACCCTTTGCATTGATCTCAATGAGCACGTCAATTTGCCGTGGCTGACCAGTCACCCTGTCCGGCACCATGACGTTTCTGCTGATATCTCCGAATCCATCAGTTTGCTCATAGAGCACGGCGACAGCCTCTTGATACTCCTGCCATGTCATCATTTCATCGTTCCCAATGTTGATTCTGAAATGACAAATATGACTGCCACTGGAAAGGTTCGGTCATTGAGTTCGGCGTAACGAGCTCCGATAGCCTCAGCCTCCTGATGACGTTCTGCTGGAATACGGGCAAGGCGAGCCTCCAATGCCGCAGTATCGCGCCTGAGCTGTATACGTTCATCTTCTGTGAATAATGAGAGCTGAGATGGCTCCTGATCTTTTTCAAGCTCAGCTTTTATTGCACGTTCAAGCTCGTCCAGCACTGCATTGATGTCTTCTACTTCCTGCTGCTTACGGGACTGGAGAGTGTTGGTGAGGAATTTCAGGCGGTCTTTGGATCGAGCATCAACCGTTTGCAAGATTGAATTTTGCGCTCGATCGAAACGCACACGAATAGCATCAAACAGAAAGTCTTCAGTTTTTATTGGCTTGGCCTGGTCCAACCACTGCTGAACTTTGCTAACACCGTCTTCACGGCGGAACGATTTATCGCCCAAATAGCCGCCGGCGGCTGTTAGCTCTTCGTGAAGGCGATGATGATTGCCACCCGTGACGACGAGCCGCGAGATAACTACGACGGCAGGGCCATCTATCATCACGTCTGGCACCGTACGCACAGTTACTCGATGCAACTTTTTCACGTCATCTTGTGCCCAGACTTCCGCACGCAACAAACGCAAGCACATTTGAACCAAGCGGTGGTTCAAGTGAACAAGCACCACATCATCACGACCGGTAGCTACGTTATGGTCAAAAGTGATAGGCCGAATTTGCTGGGTATGAGGGTGGCGTAAGCCTTCAAGGCAGCGCGCCCAAGAGCCCGACAACGCAGGCATTCTGAATACGGAGCCTTCAGGTGCGTCTTTCAGTGCGAAGGGTTCAAGCGGTGGACGGCCCGCCAAGAAAAGGCCTGTTTTAACCGCCATGAGGATATGATCAGGTGTGAGGTGGAAGTCCTGCTGTGTGGTTAACAGTCGGTCGTGCAATTTGGCGACTCGATCTTTCAGTTCGCGCTCGGCGCGTACAAAGCGTCTCGCTTTCGCTATCTTGGCTTCCGCTAAGCGGGTATCAAGGTCTTTGAGTGTACCTTCGATCAATCCAGACATCTGCGGTGCAATAACCGGGTTGACGCTACCCATGTCTGCGCGCATGGATTCCAGCTTGCGCAGCGCTCGAATAATGTCTTCACCATGGCCACCAATGGTTGCCTTACCCTGTTCGCCGCCATCAACGGGGTGCCAGATTAAGACCTCCTCCTGGCGCTGGCCGTGTCGATCAATACGGCCGTTGCGCTGCTCCATCACATTGGGGTTGTATGGTATCTCCAAATGGATGAGGCAATTACAGTGGTTCTGCAAGTCGATACCTTCAGACGCGGCATCGGTAGCCAGCAAGATGCGCACCGCAGAATCCTTGGGCGAGGTCTGAAAGGCTGCTTTGACTTTCTCACGCTCATCGTGTGCCATGCCACCGTGAAGGATGGCCAGTCGATCGCCTCCAAAACCGTAGCTGGCGAGGATCTCGTGCATCCACTGATGGGTGGTGCGATATTCAGTAAACAAGATGACCCGGCGATCATTCCACTGACCGTCAGTCTTGAGATTGGAGGCAAGCCAGTCGAGGACTGCATTGGCTTTAGCATCAACTTGGTTCTTAGCCGTTTGCGCCCAAGTCCTTAGCTCATTGAGCATTTGCTGCTGATCTGCCGTCAGCGGTTGCGCGCGACGTGACGCTTCTTCAACCGCTTCAGATTGAGCGTTCTCTACTTCTTGATCATCAGCATAATCTTCTTCGGTGCGCAAAATGGCCTTACGCAATATGCGTTCTGCCATGTCGCCTTTGTCCTTGCGTTGATCGCCAGAGGTAAGGCTGGCAAGGTGTTTTTCAAGCGTGGATGCGAAGGCGGCCGGAGATGAGAAAAGGCGCTTTTTCAGAAGCTGATTGACGAAAGATGTGCCGAACGAACTACCTGCTTTTTCCGCAGCCTGCTCACGACTCGCACAGTACTCATTGAGTTTTTTATGAATGGCTCTTTCTTGTGCCGAGTACTGAGCCAACAGCGCCTGAAGCTTGCGCTGCGGGTAAAGTGGTTTTCCATCTGCATCAACCAAATCGCTCTTAAGGCGGCGAATCAATACCTGACTCAGCTGCTTCTCATCTGGCAGGATGTTTCGGGCGAAACGTTGGTCGTCTAGCAACTCCAATAGCGAAGTGAAGGATTCGGTGTAGCCGTTGTGCGGCGTCGCGGTGAGAAATAACCGATGCTGGAAATGCGGGCTAATAGACCGAATGAAGCGCGTGCGCTGACTTTCCAGCGCATAGTTTGCACCGGCAGCAGGTGCAATGTTGTGTGCTTCGTCAACCACGAGCATGTCGAATTTACGTGGATAGCTGGTGTGCGCTGGAAGAACATCGCGCATGGCACGCAGGCCTTCGCCGCTCTTTACCCAGTCCATGGAGGCGATCAATCGCGGATGCGACGTCCAAGGGTTGGCGTGAATTCCACGCTCTCTTCGCAATTGCTTGATGTAGGCTGTATCTACGACTCGGAACTCCAGGCCGAATTTTTCCAGCATCTCAACACGCCACTTCTCTTGCAGTGATGCAGGGCAAATGATCAAAACGGTCCGCGCTCGATGACGCAGGAGCATTTCCTGAATAACTAAACCAGCCTCAATGGTTTTCCCCAAGCCAACATCATCAGCGATCAACAGGTTCACGCGAGCCATGTCAATGGCCCGTACTAACGGATCAAGCTGGAAGTCCTCAATGCTGACGCCGCTTCGGAAAGGTGCTTGCAGAAAGCCTCTATCCGCATTGGTGGCAGCGCCCCAGCGCACAGCATCAAGAAAGGCCTCAAGAGTTTCCGAATCGTCCTGACCTGTGATTGACGGTAGGCCAGAGCGCTCAATGATTTGTGCACCGGGCTCTATTTCCCAGATGACCTCAAGTTCCTCTCCGAGACCATCTTCGTCAATCGAAGACAACTTGGCATGGTGTTGTCCCGGTTTGCTGATATCTTCAAGGCCGGAGCGATGTACATCGGCTACGATCCACTGTCTACGACGGACCTCTACTAGCTGCCCTGGTTCAGGCCGCGATGTGTACACACTTTTTGTTTTTGTGTTGTCCGCCACGTGATTGGCCCACTATTAATTATTTTTGTTCTTACGTTTTTAACGCTGGTGGCAAGGTGATGACCGCAGAATGTCTGCTAAACACTCAAATTAGAGCTTGTTGTACCCATGCTCCTTCAAATGCTGCCTAATGCTTTTTGCTACCGCTTGACCCAATCCAACTGGAACTGCATTTCCAATCAATCGCCCGAGTGTTCTAAACTCTACTTGTGTTCCCCGATCAACAAACTTGTACGTGCGTGGGAACCCCTGAATCACCGCTGCTTCTCGTAGCGAGATTGCTCGGTCTTGTTCTGGATGGCCGAATCGTCCGTTACCATATCCGTAACATTGAGTGGTCATGGTTGGAGCTGGCTTATCCCATTCCATGCGACCATAAACACTTGGGTAAGTCTTACCCGAACTTCCTTTGTGACAATCAGCCACCAACCTCTCTGGCCAGTCTCGCCACGATCCGCCAGGTTTCGAAGCCTTAATTCTCCTCAGGTTAATTTCGCTCAATGTTGCAGACACATGCAGCTTATCGCGCTTGTAATGCTCGCCAGCAGCTATCGGCTTAAATCGGCCAATCACTTGTCGTACTGTCTTTGGCTTCTTGTGAGTTTTATCGATCATCTTGATCGGACCGAGCTGTGATGCGAGCAAGACCAATCGCTTTCTGGTTTGCGGAACGCCGTAATGGGAACTATCTACAACGCTATACCAAACGTGATAATCCAACTTTTTCAGATCTGCTACGAAATCATGAAAGACCTCATGCTGCTGAACACTTGGAACATTCTCCATCGTGATGATTTCAGGAGCCGTTCCCTCAGCTAGCCGAGCAAATTCATAGAGCAAGCTCCAGCGTTCGTTACGATCTATGGCGTATCGTTGCGAATAGGTCGAGAAGGGTTGGCATGGTGCGCAGCCAGCCAATATCCGAATTTCAGCATCACCAAATAAGGTGTCCAATTCATCTGGCTCAACCTCTGAAACATCCCGCTCAATAAATAATGAATTGTTGTTCTGCTCATAGGGATAGCGACAAGCGCCATCTAAATCGATACCTGCAGCAACTGGTAGCCCTTCGAGCACAAAGCCATGAGTTAAACCTCCGGCGCCACAAAACAGATCGACGCATGAAATTGACATCAACCAACTACCCCCTTAATACAAGTCCTAATATCAGCACTCATTGGCATTTACTCCGTTCATCAGAAGCGTCACCTTCAACATCCGATGCTTGACCGGAGCGCACCCATTCATCAACTTCATCAGTTTTAAATTTCCAGAGCCTCCCGATACGGTGTGCAGGCAAGCCCTTTTTGCTTCTCCAAGCATAAACAGTGTCCTTGCTTACCCCCAAGTAAGTGCCTATTTCCTCAACAGAAAGCCACCGATCAGTCATATTCAAAGCCCAGCTAGACAAACAGCCTAATAGCGTGTGTTTAACTTAAGATTCTGGCATACGGGAGCAATAATTTCTATATGATTTGACCTGAAATGGTATGATTTGGCTAGAATAGGGCCGATCCACGCGCCTAGTCGTCTGTCTGACTATTTTATGCACAACTTATGATCTACTGGCTTGCTGAGCTTGATCGCAAATTAGTGTGAGATGCATATTCAGTATTGGCGCGATCGACAGCAAAAAGCATCGCCCGTTAAAATCAATTTGGGCTGTGTTAATGGCCATTGACAGATCGAACGGGAGTCGGACCCATTCGCTGCCGCACAAGCAGCTCCACATCAATGGTCATTAACCGGGCTCAAGCTGCCTATGCCTGAAGTTGTGACTCCTCTGAAAATATCTGAGCTAAGACGGGATTGCGATTGACGCCGCCGGCGCTGCCTGACTATCTCGGTGAAGCAGCATTAAGCTGTCTTTTTCCAACACCGATTGCACGGGTGTGCCGAACCATTCCAATGATAGCTCGTGCATTCGGTTGTCCGGCAGCGCGGCGAGGAAGGCGTGGTAGTCATAAGCACCTTGAAACAAAGGCACGATGCCTTCGCGACTGCCTGCTGCGGCATAGATGTTGGCGGGCTCGAATACGGGCAGGTGCTTTCGGTGGCTGATATTTTTTAGATGCAGGTGCCGGATGTTGGGCGCCAGTGATTGCCAGGACTGCAGTGGGCATTCCCCCGCTTCCCAAATGTGGAGCACATCGAAGTTTATTTTCAGTGCCGGATGATCGACGGCGTTCAGCAGGCGCAGGGTTGATGCGGTGGTGTCGGCGCAGGTATGCGGGTGGGTTTCGATCAGTAGCTCCAGCCCGAATGCGTTTGCAATGCGGCAGTAGAGTTGCAGTCGGGTTACCAGCGTGTCCCATTGTGGGGCCGTTATGGTGGCGCTGGCACACTTGCCGGCGAAAGTGCGGATTTTGCGGCTTCCCCAATGGTCGGCGAGTTTGCACAATTGCAGGCATAAACGCGCTGCTTCGACGTCATCGCCATCCATGGGCAGGTAATCGCTTAACATGGTAATGGACAGGTTCTGACTGCGAATCCAGTCGGCGTTCAATTGCCGTTGTTCCTGCAGATTTCGCGCATGAATACCCCAGAGTTCGATACCGTGAAAGCCATGGCGCTGCGCCCAGCTGGCCAGATCCGGCAGGGAGATCAACTGGTGGCGAAAGGAGATGGTGCAAACGGAAACGTGCATCATGATGCGGCCCTCGCCAACAGATTGTTGTGGCTTTCAGTCAACGATTGCCACTGGTCGAAGCGTGTCAATAGTTCCTGCTTGATGGTGAACTCGCGGTGATCCTGTTCGCGTAACAGGGTATGCAGGTCTTCGAGATGTTCGGCGGACGGAGTCTCGCAGAGTGCTGTCGCCAGAAACACAACCCGGTCATAGCCGCGTACCAGCGCTTCTATCCGGTCGCACCACTGTTCGAAGAGGGCTTCCGGCAGTTGCAGTGCCCGCCAGAAGAATGCCAGCCCGTGTTCATAGGCATATTTGCGGATGGCCAGGACCGGCAATTCGCTCAAGGCAACGGGCAGGTTGTGGAGGGGGCGGGCAGGGTTATCCGCGGTGTGGGCTTCCACTACCATTCGGGCTGCCGCGGTCATCGGGTTGTTCAGCGGTTTTATACACGCCCGAAAATAGGCGGCGACGGCCCGGTCATCTGGCTGGCGGGCCAGGGCATAATCGATTCTGTAGCCGCCACCGACGCTGGGTTGTTGAATGGCATTGAATACCCGCGAGCGGTCGAGCGCGCCTTCCCAGCGAAAATCCGGGTCCCACATCCAGATCAGATCCGGTGCAGCGGTATTTTCCAGCATCACATAATGGGGGAACGGGTTTTTATTGAACCGGTTTTCCCGTTCTGGCAGGTGAAACAGGTCCAGCATGACCAGCAGTGTTTGCTGTGGCTGGCGCTGGGTGAGCAGCGTCTGCAGCGTCGCGAGATTTTTTGCCGCAGAGCAGGCCGGGTCGTACCAGCGTTCGATGGTGACCTGATACAGGCGGGCGAACCAATCGGTAAAAAATTGGTGGTCGACAGCCTCATCGTGGTAGGTGAGGTGCCCCTGGGCGTCGATAAAAATCTGCGCGTCCCAGATACCAAAATAAAACGGTCGATGATCGATATCGGGATTGTTGCGAATCGGCTCGCACAGGCACGACACCAGACAGTGCACTTTGATGTCCAGCGGCGGTTCCTGCACACCGGTAGCGGTTGTGCCGGTGGCAGGCGTTCCAGTTGCCGATAAATCAGCCGGAGCCGCTGCCGCGCCGGGTGCGTCGTCCGCTTGTGTGCAATCGGCCAGTTGTTCAGCCAGATGGCGGATGGTGGACAGGTCCGAGGCATCCAGCAGGGTGTCCGGAACGGTTATGTGGTATTCGCGCTCCAGTGCCACCAGCAGTTGCATAAACTGCACCGAGTCCAGACCGGTGTCAATCACCAGATCCGAGTCGAGGGTCAGGCCGTCCACCGCCAGCCCGGTCAACCGGTGGCGCAGAATGTCTTCGATAGCGCGGGCGATGGTATTAAATGACGCAATGTTCATTCAGATCACCTCCGTTTGAGCCAATGTTGCAGGGGGGGTCGGATCAAGGCGGGTTCGCAGAGACCGGGCCAGCTCGCGGCGGCTGAGTTTGCCGTTGGGCAGGCGTTCGATTGCCGGCACCCGTTGCCACAGGGTTGGCCACTGAAAGCGCGCAAGCTGCCCGTTGCACCATTTGCGCAGGGCCTGAGCCGATATGTCGTCTGCGGCGCAATAGACCGCAGCAACCCGGTCACTGCCGTCGCTGTGGCTGAAGCGGAAGACGGCGGTATCCGCAATGTCCGGGTGTTGTAGCAGGACGGCTTCAACATCGGCGGGATACACGTTATGGCCCGCGACGACTATGGTGTCGTCCAGCCGGCTGCAAAAGTGCAGCTGCTGTTGTTCGTCAAAGTAGCCCAGGTCACTGGTATTAACGGTGTGACGGTCGTTGCTGGCGATGATTTCTGCGGGTTGCTCAATGCCGTTGCCGGCGGTCACGCGCCAGTGAGGCAAGGCGCTACCCAGCGTGTTGGCAGAGACCGGATTGCGGGCGATGGTCAGGCAGCCGGCTTCCGAGCAGCCGTATTGTTGATAGAAATGCTGTACGCCACTGCGGATGCACTCGAACCAGGGGGGTGGCAACAGGCTGCCGGAACTCATGGCCGCATGGATTTTCTGGCCGGGTGGCAGCAGTTGCACCAGGGTATGCAGCAGCTGCGGCGAGCTGTATATCATGGGCTTTTCATAACGGGCCAGCACCGATAGCAGGTGCCTGGGGTTGAGGCTTGTAACGATGTGCGGCTGAACACCGCGCAGCAGGGGCGCAAGTACCCCGCAGATCAGCCCATAGGAATGGGTTACCGGGCAGGCCACAATGGGCGTAACCGCCGGATCGAGGTCGAGCTGCGCATTGTAGTGCGTGATTTCCACGCCGATGTCCGACCACAAACGCAGTACCGGTTTCGGCGCGCCGGTGGTTCCGGAGCTGAACTGCATCAAGGCGCCCGGTGGGGCACTGTCGTCACCGGGGAGCTGGATCAGCCGCTCTATGGTCTGGCAGATCAGCCAGCGGCAACCCAGTGCCTGGGCTTTGACTGCCGCGACCGCAGGCGGTGTATCCGGGTGGAGTGGGGCAACCGAGGTGCCACTATCGCGACAATATAGGGCGATGGCGAGCCATTCCGCTGGATCGGTGGTGCACACGGCGACGCGTCTGCCGCGCCAGCGATAATCGCGGGCGCTATCGGCCACCTCGGCCATGCGACGCAGTATCTGTACCTGGGAATAGCGCTGATCATTAATCACGAACATAAAGCTCACCGTGGAGTTGGGCTGGAGAGGGGGTTACGCACGCCGTGGTGGCATTCGGCTGTGCTGTCACGCTGCAGTTTGCGGGTGAGCAGGGATTCCGCCGCGAGCGTCGGCCGCAAATGACCAATGCGGTCAATGCGGTCGGCAAGCTCGGGGTGGTTGCACTGATAATCGTCGAGAAGTTGCCGAACCCTGTGCCAGAACGTGGTTTCGGCATAGCCCCAATGTGCTTCACACAGTTCCGCCAGTTCCGACAAATGAAAGACGAACAGCGTGTCCATCACCAGTTCGCGCAGGGCTTCCACTGATGCCATGCGGTAATAGCGGTCGGGCGGGGCATTGCTGTAAACGGGATTGATGGCGGCAAACCTCGGCAACCGGTTTTTCTCGGGAATAAAATCCTCGACAAACTCCAGGCTTTCGTGAAAATCCCGTACCGCCAGTTTTACTGGCCAGCCGTTGCGGTGAATAAGTATCGTGTTCTGGGCGTGGGCTTCCAGCGCAACACCATGGCGTGCCAGCAAATGCCAGACGGGCAGTACCACGACCTGTAAAAGCTGCTGTAGCCAGCGCACCAGCCCATAATGTGTTACCCAATGATGTATCAGCGGCCTTGCGTCGGGTTCTTCGGCGTAGAGTGCCGTCATCGGCAGTGCCTGTTCACCGGGTTGCAGCCGCGATTCGATGCTCTCGCGCCAGATAGCGCCCAGATGGCATTCGTCGGTATTGGCGTCCGCAAACAGGTGGGTTTCATCTGCCCGGATACCTGCATATTCGCGCAGGATGACCAGGGGATGCTGGACAAAGAAGGCGTCCGACTGCACCAGACTGCTCAGCCACCGCGAGATGTGCGGTGCAGTGCAGACGCCGTGACTGAGCAAAAAGCGTTGCGAGGAGGTGCAGACGATATCCAGCGGCAGCTTGATATTGGCGGCGGCAGGCCGGGTGACATTCAGCAGTGTACGCAGCGATTGCGACGCAACGTAAAAATCCCCCGCGGTCCCGAGATCCACTGCCTGACCTGTCGACAGGGCCGCCGACAGGCGGGGCGCCAGGTAATTGGCCATCTGCCAGGGATGCACGGGAACCAGACGGTAGGTGTCGGCAGAGCGGCCGGTTTGCGGCAATTGGTTCTGTAGTTGATCCTGTAGTTGATCCTGTAACTGTTGAAAGCACCGACTGCCCAGCTCCTGATGCCAGAAACTGTTTACCGTCTGTGGCAGATGGTCGTCCAGGTCGTCGGCGTGCAGGGCCAGCCAGTGCAGCTGGAACGGCGCGCCGCATTCGGCACTGTATTGCCGGTGATCCTGCACGGTGAAGCCACGGCGGCCTTTGTAGCAGGGATGGTACGGATGGCCCTCGTGCGACGCGGCTTCCAGGGCGCGATAAGGCAGCGCATGGCGGCCCGTGATGCCGGGCAGATATTGTTGGTTCCACTCGGTCCAGCGTTGCGTTTGCAAGAGTTCGGCATGCAGGGACAGCGCCGTTTGCGGATCGTGACTGAGGTCGCGACAGATTATCTGCAGCAGGTCCGGCAGGTCCGATTCTGCCAGGGGCGTGCGCCGTCCGGTCTGCAGGCGAGCCAGCGTGGTCAGATACAGGCGTATCCGGTCGAACCCGCGCTGGCGGCCCTGACAGCTGAATGGCTGGCCGCCCAGGCTGAAATAAAACGTGGTAACGGTGTCATGCCGGTCGCCACGGCCAGCCGCGTCGTCTGCGACCGACTGGCGGCCTGCGACGGCCGGATTGTCCGTGACGGTCTGACTGCCACCAGCCTCTGCCCGGCGGTCGGCGACCACTGCACCGCCAGCGATCCGGCTGTCGGCGACGATGCAGTCAATCAGTCCCTCAAAGATCGCCGCTTCCAGTAACTGCCGTACTACCCGCTGCGCGGCACAGTTGTCCTTGCGCCGGGCCAGTACCCGTCCACGGCGATGCGTTTCCGTTGAACCGGTGTCGATTGTTCCGGTGTGCGCTGGCGTGGCGCTGGCTGATCTGGTTATTGTCGTCGGAGACGGCGAGAGTTCAAGCATATTCACGCTCCCGTTGCGGACTGATCTGACAGGTCGCTGCGGCAATAGGGTTGGGGTGCGGCAGGTATACGGCCATTTCCTGGTCGGCTTCCAGCTCGTCAATGTCTTTTACGCGGGTAAGCAGGTTGGCTTTGCATGCCAGGGTTTCGCTGGTCAGCAGGTAATGAACAAACTGTTCTCCCAGGTCGCTCAAGGTCGGTAGCAACAGGCGCAGACGATTGATGACCAGTCGCAGGAGTGTGGATTCCGGTACCAGTTGGTCCTTGCCCATGCGATGCATGACGGCAAACAGCTGATTAATGATCAGGTAGTAGCCAAAGCGCTGAATAATCATGGCATCGGGGTAGAAAACACCGTCGCATTGCGCCAGTGCCGGGAGCCGACTGACCAGTGCCTTGCGACGGCTTTCACACAGGTAGAAGCCCTGATTATCGCGGAAGTAGCACAGTGACGGGGCGCCATTGGCGATATCAAGCAGCATGTTCTGCTGATGGGCTTCCAGCGCTATGCCAAACTGGTCAAATAGTTTTATGCAGGGTTCAATGGCACATTGCCAGTAGTGGTCGAACCATTGCAGCGCCGCTTCGGATTCGGTTTGCTGACGCGCGGTGGCCAGCGAAATGACCAGCTGTTTAAGTACCGAAGCCTCACCCGGATTTACCGGGTCCTGCACCAGGCCGGCGACGGGCATCACCTGCAGATTTTGTCCATTGCAAAATGGATTGCAGCGCAGAATGCATTCAAAGCCGCTTTCCCGCTGTCCGGGGATGTCTATCGACAGCCATGCGGGGTCGGCAATTATGCGAAAGGGCAGTTGCAGTTCGTCGAAACCTAATGTCTGCAATAACCGGTTAACCAGCACACCGGCCTGCAACTCGTGCGCTTTATTCTGTCGCAACGAGTTGGTCAGCTTGACGGGAATTGAGAGCTTCAGCATCCAGGGTAAATCCGGATGGTAGACCGTGCGCATGGAGGATGTCGCACTGAACCAGGGACCGCACACGCCCAGATGCCGAATTCGACCGTCGTCCAGCAGCGCCTTTAAGGCCGGCTGAAACAACAGCCAATGTGCCTGTAACGGGTGCACCGGGATAAAGGCTTCATCCGCACGGCAGTGTGACGCAACGTCGCTGAACAGTGAAAGCACAATGTCTTCGGCGGATTCGGGCCGGTTGGACGCGTGTGACAGCAGCGAACGGTCGACGGCGAAGCCGTGCAGTTGAAACCGTCCCTGCAACTCGGGCGAGAACAGCGGTTGCTGCCAGTCCAGACAGCCTTGGCGACTCTTGGGGGTGGGGTGCAGCCAGTGACCGTAAACCAGCGCCTGCTCGGCCACCAAAAAGCCGGTTCGGCCCGCCGATGGCTGCGCTTGCCAATGGGCAAGGTAACGCGCCATATTCTGCAGGCTGTCTGTCAGGCGCCAGGTCAACTCCAGCTGGCGGCGTTTGCTCACGGCGTCGGCTACCAGTTGTTGATGGTCAAACAGTTCGCGTACCAGCGTCATCAGTGCGCCCCAGAAGCCTTCCCGCTTCAGCCCGCCTTCGCTGCGTCGATACACCGCAGCAATCTGGTGACGCCCCACCAGCGAACGGTAGGTCACATCCAGGACAAGCGTCAGTTTTTGTCCCGGCAGGTAGAGTTGCAGGCCCTGTGAGCCGCGCCAGGTTATCGCTGAAACCGACGTGAGATCGCGTACTTCCGTGGCGTCCATCCACACGCCGCCACAGACTTCGCGCAGGTAACAATTGATAAAAGCCTGAAAGGAGGCAGATTCGGCCTGTGCCCGTGTGGACTCGTCCATTGGAAACCCCTGAGGCTATGAATTCAGGGTCGGACCTTATATGAGAATAGTTCTTATTCGCAAGTATTGTTACATTGGTTACATTCGCTTAACCGGTTAACGCCGTCGGCAGGTAAAGGGGTGAGCGGTCCTTCGACAGGCTCAGGATGAGCGGTATTGAATGTGTGCTCCAGGGGTGGTGTTGACGGACCGGACTGGAATACTGAGAAGAGCGCCTTCGTATATCCCGAACGGTGTACGAAGACTGGATGAAAAAATAAAACGTATTGACACCCCTGAAACGCCAGTTATAATCGCAGCTGGACGCGAGCACTTTCCCACCACTAAAAAAGGATTTTATCAATGTCCGCCCAACTTCCCTACAAAATGCCGGGTACAGAAAAGGGAAAAATCGAATTCCTTTGTAACCTGATTGGCATCTCTTATAGCAAATTTTCAAAATACCCAAATCAAATCGTTATGACGCGTTGACCCCTATCGTTTGGTGTCACCCGCCGGGTCATATCGAGAGGATGAATGTCGTGGCGTTCTTGCCTAAAAACCAGCACGGTCCTGCGTTGGCAGCAGCAATCGGAAAAATCAGGGATCCCCTGGTTAACCCGCATTGGGGGCTTTGGGGCAAAAAATGACCAATGATAAAGAATTAACGGTGGAGATCAGCCATTATGCACACGTGCTTGAGACCGGATTGTTCTATCAATGGTTGAAATTCGTA
>CAYSTJ010000022.1:40255-64990 GCA_964434105.1 uncultured Cellvibrionaceae bacterium
CCATTATGCACACGTGCTTGAGACCGGATTGTTCTATCAATGGTTGAAATTCGTATGCCTTTTTTCAGCCATTTTTACTGCTTGGTTGATTTTTAAAGAGATCGAAGATTTTCCGGCAATTATCCGTATATTCCTTGCTGTTTTTCCTGTCCTGATCTTCTTGATGATAATTGACAGTCTTCCGTCTTTAATATCAAAGGTGGCCGGTGCCGATAAAATCCTGGCTGATGTAAGTGAAAGCGTTATAAATTTATATCTTGAGAGCCATGCCGAACTTCCTTTAAAGGGTCTGGAGCGCATAGATTTCGGTTCGGAATCCTATTGGAAACGTTGGGAAATCCCATTTTTAATGAACCGGATAGTTGCACATTATAGTGATCGAGAAATTACCATTCGGACAAGAGTGGATTATGCGGCACTCTACAAATTTTTTAAGGATTTAAATCATCGCTTGCCCGCTGATTAGTGGATTATTCCGCTGTTCCAGACGTCGATTAACAGCGCTAATCCGAATCTTTAGCCTGGCTGCTATCTCAGTAATGTGGTGGACCCAAGAGAGCCCATAAAATGATGAATGGAGCGGAAAGCTGTACGTGTATTAACCACTATGCTCATATGCTCGAAAAAGGTTGGTTGTACCAGTGGTTTAAATTCATCTATCTGATGCTCGGAATTTACGTTGCTTCGCGAATACTTATAGATTTCGATGAATACCCCGTAATTGTACGCATTCTGGCGGCGCACATCCCGGCCCTGATTTACATTTTTATCGTTGACCGAATTCCCGTGTTAATGACAAAAGTCTTCGGTGCGAACAACGTTCTGGCGATTGTTGATAAACGCAAAATCACCCTATTTTTAGAAAAACCGTTTGAACTACCGCTAGAAGATCTGCAAAGCATCGAATTCGGTTCGGATTCATATTTCAAGCGGTGGCAACTGCCTTTTCTAAAAAACCGAATCAAAGCGCAGTACAGTGATCGGGCGGTTGTCATTCCAACCAGAGTCGATTACGCGCCGCTGTACCGGTTTATCCACGCGTTAAATCGTCGGTTGCCGGAGGCGTAATGGAAAATCAGACCGGGAAGCTGACGAATATCAGATGTCTTGAAAATTATACCGGGATTAAAAAATGACTGGAGACATGGAAAGCCGTGTGCGAATCAATCATTATGCACATGTCCTCGACAAAGGGTGGTGCTTCCAGTGGTTTAAATTCGCTTGTGTGGTTCTGGTAATTTACATGGGGTCACGAATACTTCAGGCCTCTGATCAGTATCCGATAATTTTGCGCATTCTGGCTGCACACGTTCCGGCGATTATCTACCTTTTTGTCGTTGAGAATCTACCCAACGTTCTGACCAAAATTTTTGGTGCCAATACACTTATCGGCGTTGTGGATGACAACGGGATCACGCTCTACCTGGAGGATTGCGTCGAACTACCGCTAAAAGATCTGCAAAGCATCGAATTCGGTTCGGATTCATATTTCAAGCGGTGGCAACTGCCTTTTCTAAAAAACCGAATCAAAGCGCAGTACAGTGATCGGGCGGTTGTCATTCCAACCAGAGTCGATTACGCGCCGCTGTACCGGTTTATCCACGCGTTAAATCGTCGGTTGTCGGTTGAATAAAGAGGCGGTCCTTCGACAGGCTCAGTCTGCGCGGTACTCACCGGCAGATCTGTAATCCGGGGAAAGGGCGTTTCCATTTTTCCCTGTTTCTGCTACAGGGATAATCTGACTTTAAAAGCATCCCGTTTTTCCTGAGCCTGTCGAAGGACCCTCGCCCGGCTTCCCATTGACACGTCTCGCAGCATCAATGCTAACTGACGGCACGGTGTTGGGGAGCATTCTCCGGCACGTTAAACAGCTGTGCGATCTGCAATTCCGCAGCCGCCAGGCTGTCAGCTTTCGAGGTGTCGCCCATCGCCAGTCCTTCGGCGTAGATAAATTCGACATCGTCAAGCCCGATAAAGCTGAGAATCTGGCGGACAAAACGGCTCTGGGAATGCTCCTCACCATAAATGCCGCCGCGGCTGAAAATTACATAGACTTTTTTCCCTTTGATCAATCCTTCTGGACCATTTGCGGTGTAGCGGAATGTAATACCTGCCCGGGCGATATGGTCGAACCAGGCTTGCAGGCCAGACGGTACGTTAAAGTTGTACATGGGGATACCGAACACGATCACGTCCGCATCTTTCAGTTCCTGAATGAGGGTATCTGAGTAGTTCACCACGTCGCGCTGTTCGGCAGTCTGGTCTGCCGGTGGGGTCAAAAATGCCTGAAAGCGCGCCTGATTCAGGTGCGGCACAGGATTCTCGGCCAGGTCGCGTGTCACGACGGTGCTGCCCGGATTCTCGGTTTGCCACTTTTTAACAAAGCTATCGACGAGGCCGGACGACTGCCCCTGTCCGTTGAACAAACTGCTTTGGATTCTGAGTAAGCGTTGCATGATATAAACTCCGTTTGATGATTGTTTGACTGAATCTATTTAAGCATTGATTAAATGGATATAAAAATGCAATTATTAGCTTTAATTCATCGAAAAGGTTGATGTATGGCGGCCGCATCCAAGTCTTTACCCACTCCCCATATCAGCCTGGAACAGTGGCGTTGCCTGGTGGCGGTGGTTGATGCCGGTGGTTATGTGCAGGCCGGGGAAGCGCTGCATAAAAGCCAGTCATCAGTGACTTATGCGGTACAGAAGCTGGAGCACGCGCTGAATGTAAAAGTGTTTGTCATACAGGGGCGCAAGGCGGTGCTGACGCCTGTGGGGCAAATGCTGTATCAGCGGGCGCAGCAGTTGCTGGAGGATTCACTGAACATGGAGCGGGCGGCGGGCAGGGCATCGGCAGGCTGGGAAAGCGAGATCGGGATTGCCGTCGAAGTGCTCTATCCGACCTGGCTGCTGCTGGAGTGTCTGAATGCGTTCGGCGAGGTCAGCCCCCAGACTCGCGTGAACCTCTATGAAACCGTGCTGGACGGCGGTGCCGAGCTGCTGCGGCGGGGCAAGGCGGACCTGGCGATTCTGCCACGTATCCCCACGGGTTACACCGGCGAAGCCTTGCACCGTCGGGTGAAAACCATACCGGTCGCCCATCCCGATCACCACCTGCATCAACTAAACCGGGAGTTAACATTGCGCGATCTCCGTCGGCATCGCCACATCGTTGTGCGGGATACGGCGGTGCAGCGCAATGATAAAACCCAGACGGTGGAAGTCTCTCAGCGATGGACCGTCACCAATATGGCCACGTCGATTGGTGCCGTTTCGCGTGGTTTCGGTTTTGCCTGGCTGGCCGCCGACAAGATTGTTCACGAGCTGGAAGCGGGCATCCTCAAGCCCCTGCCTTTGCGTGGCGGCAGCGAACGTTTTGTGGACATCTATCTCATCTTTGCGGACAGTGACGCAACGGGCCCCGGTGTCGAGCGTCTGGCGCAAATCATCAGAAGCAGGCAATAGTTGTTGTCGCTGTGAACGGTAGGTTCACCCGCCGTTCAAACCCGGACCGGTCGCACCGTTTGATTATCACAGGTAAACCGGTGTCTACCGCAGTGGTTCAGTGAAAGCCTGCGCTGCGACTTACCCTTGATTCAGTTCACCAGGACCGGGGTACAGTTGGTGTGCCCGGTTCGCGAGAGGGTATTGGAATGGTGTTTTTGATAACGAGATAAATCTGCGCAGGCTTCTGCAATAGACCGGTCGCGGGTGTGATATCGCCGGCCCGGAGCAGCGGTTTGCTGACCCGGGCCGGCGACTTTTTAGCGCTTACTCGGCGGATTCGGCAGGCAGGGTTGACATGAAGATCCCGTAAATCCCATTGACAACGTCTTCACCGCGATCGGTCAGGTCCACGCCCGAGTCGGGGTCGTCTGGCACGGTAAAGCCGTCTGACAGGGACAGGCTCCAGTGACTTGACTCCTCGTCGTCGCTCTTCCAGGTCCAGGCGATCCAGCCGAAGGGATTGATACCCAGGCTGCCGGTTTTGACCGTGTCGTCGAAGCTGGCCAGCCAGTTGATGTCGGACAACTCCCCGCGGTCGCGGAAAGCAAAATCAGTGACTTCCGCCGCGGTCTCGAAATCGAGGGCGAGGACGGTCTGGTCGACTTCAACCAGTGTATCCACCGTGAAGTTCCTGATCTGGACCGGTTCGGTTTTAGCGGTCGTCACACTCGCCACTTCCACACCGATGCCGCTCAACGGCCCGTTGACAGAAAATGTCTCGGGATTGATGTTGTGGCCGTCGCGAACGAGGTCTGCAATGCCGATTTCCATGGCAAACCACTGGCCCAGGGGAATATTGTTTGACACCTGGGTATAGGCGAGGCTACCGAATGCTGTTCCGCTGGATGCGTCCAGAACAAAGGGTTGAATGGCCATGGTACTTTCCGACGCATATTCTTCCGGGATGAATATTTCAAAGTTCACTATAAATGGTTCGGATGCATCAATTGGTGTCGGCAAATTCGCAACAGTATCATCGACCATCGCGATGCTATGATCGCTCGAAGTCCAGGGCACCAATACCGACAGTACGCCGTCGCCATAGGTCAACGAAGCGTCTGATCCTGCGCCCCAGCCGCGCCTCCAGTTCTCCAGCCGGTTTTCATAGACCGTTACCCGCTCCGTGGTGGCGGCCACGTTGCTGCTTTCCACCCGCACGTCGTCGATCAATATGGGCGACGTTTTGGCGAAATTCACGTTGGCAATTTCGATACCCAGCGCGTTGGGGCGCACTGTCACATCAAAATCGTCGTTGCCGGTATAGCCGTCACTCAGAATATAGTTCGGGAAGTCGGCCTGGGTTACCGTGATGGTATTCCATTCGTCGAACCGGAATTCCGGCTCTCTGAAAGGGATGAAGTCCAGACCGCTGAAGACCCAGTTTTTACCGTCCTGCAAAAAGGGCTGTAGCGAGAGACTGGTTTCGGTTGCGTATTCGGCCGGCACAAATATTTTGAAGGATACCGTGAAACTTTCCTGTAAGTTAAGCGGTGGCTGCGATGTCGAGATTCGGTTGGTTCTCACGGGTACCGTCTTATCGGCACCATTCCAGTCGGGGAGCACGGCCAGCGCCCCGTTTAACCAGGTCAGGGCGCTGGCCGTGGACATATACGCGCCCCACGGAATGTCCCAGCCTGTAATGTCCGTATCAAAGCTACTGAAAAAGATGGGCGCTGCGACGGCGCTGAGGGTGAAATGATCGATCAGAATATTGCCTGTCACCGCGGCCGCCTTGCCATTGGCCGATACACGAATACCGGCCCGCGTCACCCGGGACGGATCAAAACTTTCACTGCGCTGAACCAGATCTGTGTCGTCGGAGACGACGAAGGCGTAGCGGTTCCAGCGATTGCGAAACCGGGAGCTGGCAGGCGATGGGCTGGTCAGCGCGTACTCGCCATCCGCATTTTCAAACAACAGTTGCATGCTGAGTGCGCCGCCGGCGTCGATATAGCTTTGCGGGATAAACGCTTCGAAAGTCGCCCCCAGGCCGATAATGTCTGTTTCTTCGCCCAGTGGATAGGACATGGCGACATGGTCATCCGGCCCCGACCAGGGCAGGTTCAGCGTTAAAGCCCGGTTGCCGGTCGCCATATACATGAGTTCGTCATGGTCCACCGTTGCGCCGCCCGGTGCGCCCGATCCGCCGAAACTGCCAACGATAAAGGGCATCTGCAGCCGCTGCAGATCGCCCGTATTTTCGCGGATCTTGCGTTCGGAATTCCAGGGGGTTGTGAATGCATGCACCGACAGCACCAGATTGTGCTGTGAATCGGCCGCCAGCAATTCCTGGGCCCGGCCTCCCATAAATGCGTGATGATCCTCACCGCAGCCAGGGGCATCGATAACCAGCGGCACCTTGAAGCCCATGGTGCGGAAGCGGCGAATGTATTCCTTGTAGGTGGCAATGTACCCTTCGTAACTCTGGCTGGCCGCCGACGAGAATATGTCGACAGGCCCCCAGGCATTGGCGATATTTAACATGATGTGTGACTGGAAGCGCGCCTGTGACAGCACGGGCATCCAGCTGTTCAGCCACCGGTTGGTGACGGCATTGTCAATCGCCGCCATGGCGCTTGTGCAGGCCACTTCGCCTTCAGGGCCGGTAAATACCAGAATCGCGATATAGTCCTGTTCAACGACTTGTATCAGTGCGTTTTCCAATTGTTCGGCTGTCGTGTCTCTTTCCAGATGCAGACGCACCACGTTGGAACCAACGCTGCGAATGGCTGCAATACCGGCCAGGCTTTCGGAGGGATTGACGTCATACCGCAGGTTGATGCCGCGCAGCAGCACGGGCTTCCCTGATGCGTCAAAAATCTGATTGGCGTTGGTGGTCATCACCTGCGCATCGCCCGGCGGCCTGGGAATGTTCGGATCGATCTCCGGGGGCCGTTCGGGAATGAGAGGGCGCATGTCCCTGTCATCGTCCAGCATACCGTCGCTGCGATCGCAACCCTGCAACAGCATCATGCCCAGCAGGATGGCCCGGATGGCAGTAGTTTTGTTCATGGTACGCTCCGAAATTACGTTGTTCATAAAATACAGGTCTCCGGTAACTGCCGGCAGTGACTAAAGCTTAATGGTGATGCCACCGGAATAACGCCTTTCCTGCGCCCATAACGAATGGAACTGACTCTCAAATTGTGAATAGGAAACCCGGTGGGTTTCGGTCAGGTTATTGGCATTGAAGAAAAGCCCCACACGATCGGTGAGCCAGTAGTTTACGGACAGGTCAAGGTAACCGGTCGGTTCTATCCAGTTCCCCAGACTTAAGGGCGTTTCGTTGGTGTTCAGTGCGACTCGTCCCAAAAATTCGGCGCTGCGCCAGTTGTAAGCCAGACGGACGTTCAGTTGCTGGTCGTCATACCACAGAATCAGGTTGGTCTGATGCTTGGAGTTAGACGGCAATGGGAAGGCTTTGCCCTCGATATCGCGATCATTGGAGCTGCTTTCTGAATAGGTATAGTTAAATTCCATACCCATTTTATCCAGAACGGGGATCTCCAGGAACGACCAGGGGTGCTTATACCCCAGTTCCAGGCCGTAAAGATCGGACGCGCCGACGTTGCGAGACACGTTAATGTTTGCCGTGTGACCACGGTCCACGCCGTCTGCGTCGGCAAAGTTGCGCTGCTCCTGCGTGGTCTCAACCGAGGTGTCCACCTTGATCAGGAACAGGCCGGCCGCGAGTATGGCATTTTCGTTGAAATACCATTCGAGCGACGTATTGTACACGTCAGCCAGCCAGGGCTTGATGTAGGGGCTGCCGGTGTCGGAGCCGCCTGAAACACAGGAGACAACCTCCGGAATCGATGCACCGTCCGGGGTCACGGTATAAACCGTTCGTGGATTGCCGTTTTCGTCCAGCTCGGTCTTGTTGCAGGGCTGGTATTGCAGTGACAGACCTGAACCGACATTATTCAAGTCGTTACGCGATGTGGTGCGCGACATACTGAAGCGGGCAACCAGATCGTCTTTGGGGGTAAACCGCAGGTTCAGCGAAGGCAGCAGATCGGTATAGCCATGGTCGATGGTTTCCGTTTCGGAGACAAAAGCGACCTGTTGCGCGCCGGAATAGCCGATGGAGTTGGTGCGATCCAGCACCGCCGGTACCACGGATCGTGTCACCTCCCTGTCCGTGCGAACAATGCGCAGGCCCACGTTACCCTGGAAGGGCACCCCGAAAATGCCCTCTTCGGCATTGAAATTCAGCTGGGCATAGGTTGACAGCGACGTTTCATCGACCGAGTAGTTATAACTGGGGTCAACGACGGTGCGGGTGCCGGGATACAGGCTGTCCATGAAGGCGAGCGGCGAGTCCCAGGTGCCGGGATTCAGGGCCGAGACGCCATTTTCAAAACCGGAAATCGGACCAAACTGATTGAATGTGATCACCGAATCCCGGGTAAACCCGTTGGGTTCCATTCCGCCGATCTCCGGATTGATCAGGTTAGCGTCTTCCAGTTCATAATCATAGCGACGCCATTCGGGCTGGCGCTGCCAGATGGCATTGCCTTCGCGCAACCGGTAACGGTCCTGCAGATCCACTCGCGGGTCATTCCACGTACTGAACCGGGCAGTGGGTGTTACGTAATGGAAGCGGTAATGATCGGCCCGTCTGACGCCATGCCGGATGCCGAAGTCCACGGTTTCCAGATTCGCCATATTGTCAAAAATATAGGTAATGTCTGTGCGCAGTACGTCCAGTTTGGCGTCGGTGGTCTCGCCACCGGCCTGTGCCTGGTAATATTGCAGAAGATCCGGTGAGGACAGGTCATTGTCGAACTGAAAAGACGGCACTTTACCGCGATAATCCACGGTCACATCAAAGGCATTGAGACGATCCTTGCGCTGGTTCCCGTCCGCATCCAGCCATAACCACGCGGGCGACCCCTGCTGCAATTCAGCCTGCCGGACCTGGTGTTCCGCTTCCGCCTTGACGTAACGTACTTTCACTTCGAGATTTTGCTGGTTGGTGTATTCCACCAGCAGGCTGCCATTGAGCGCCGCTGTTCTGTCGATCTGGTTGGTGGAGTACGCCTGGAATTCGGGCGAGGTGATCTCGGCGACAAGCACCGGGTAGAGGGTTCGCGACTGGCTGGCGCCATTGCGGTCCAGGTAGCTGAAATCGAGGCCGTGACCGAATACGCTGCCGGGTTGCAATACGTTATACAGTTCGGTAGGTTCCTGCGCGTTGTAAGCTTCCTGCGCTGACGGATCGACCGTTTCGCCTGGCGTGTAATAGACGTACTCGCCATTGACCAGATAACGGTCCTGCTCCTGGTATGCCAGGGCACTGCTTTGTCCCTTGAACGAGGCCCGTACGCCGCGGTCGTACTGGTCCATACTGGTATAAAAAAGGTCCCCCTTGACGGAGAAACGATCGCCTATTTTCGACTCCACCGTTATCGACAGACCTTCCCGGTCGCGTTCAACAAAATTGCTGCGGGCGCCGAACTCAGCCGGTACCAGGTACCAGTCGTTTTCGCGGTCGCCGTTGCCATTCAGGTCAAGCGGATCTCCCGGCGTGCCGCCCTGCTGGTCCAGAAACGCCAGCCGCTGGTCCTCATACATCTGATAGTTGGCCGCGTAGGTAGTGCTGCGAAAACCACCGAGCGTAAAGCCCCACCGGTCATTGTTGTTGTAGCCAGTGAAAATACTGAGGTTGGTATCGGGCGAGCGTGTGGCGATGGAGCCATCCTGACGGTATTTGAAATCGGACTCTTCACCGCGTGAACCCTCAATCTTCACGGTCCCCATCCAGCCGGTATCCATTTCCGTCGGGCGGTAGGTCTGCAGATCCACGATACCGGATATGCCGCCATCGAGGGTGTTGGCGCCCGCGGATTTCAGAACATCGACCCGGCTTATCATACCCGCCGGGATGTCGGTATAATTCGCGCCGACATTGGTAATCGACCATGGGCTTAAAAACTGTTCGCCGTTCAGGGTCGTCAGTACCTGGGGCATACCCCTGACATTCAGGGTGGTACCTTCGTTGGCTTCCCGCGTAATCTGTACCCCGGTAATCCTTTGCAGCGAATCGGTGATGGTCAGGTCCGGCAGCTTGCCGATGTCCTCTGTAACGATCGAGTCGACAATGTTGGACGAGTTGCGCTTTACGTCGATGGCCTTGGCCTGCGACGCCCGCACCCCCCACACCACCACTTCCTCCAGCAGAATGCCTTCCGAGCCAAGCTGGTCGAGATCAATCCCGTAGAGATCGGTGGGGCCATCCTGGGCATAACTGGATAAACTGAGAAAAATGCAGCCGATGGCCAAAGGAAGAGATTTTTTTGTGAGACCCGGTTCGATCGTTTTTTTCATTTAAAGCTACCGTACGAATTGGTCAGTTATATAGTGCGGTTCAATCAAAAACTGCACCGCTCGACGCAAGGTCTATCGCGTTGTAATGGGTTGCACCAAACAGCCACGCCAAGGTAACCAGGGCATATTACACAATAGATTTGGATTAATCAGTTGGCAAATGAAAAGTCGATCCGGTCACAATTTCGCAGCTGCACAACATCGTGTACTTATGGCTTCCATGGCGCTGCCGGGAGAGCGTGGCCGCAAAATATCGTCACAGCAATTGCAGAAAATGCTGTGGTTACAATGGCGGATAACCCTTACGAAAACCGCCGGCAATAAAAGTCGACATTTTGACAGCGACTCCGCGAACGAAGACAATGTCGCAAACATTTTTTTCCGATGACTCAACCCGCGTATGATGACCGGGAACGGGTTGAAGTGATAGCGCTGGCATCGCGTTTTAACGAAGTCGGTAAACGTCTGACAAAACGCTGGGCTTAAAGGGGGTTAAGTGGTATTTGAACATCATCGGGAAACGCAGCCTGGTACTGTCCCGAAATTAGCTGAAGACGGGGCTGCAGTACCGGAGTAAGATGCCGCCTTTCCTGATGGCCGGCCCGTGTGCCGGCCAGTTGTTTTGACGTTGCCCCGAGGCAGGAGACAGTACAGTGACCAGAAGACTCATATCAAGCGGATCGGAATTTGAATCAAAAATCGGGTACTCCCGCGCCGTCGTCGACGGCGATTACGTGTACGTATCGGGTACCACCGGTTACGATTATGCCAGCAAACGTATCAGTGACAGCGTGGCAGAGCAGGCCGAACAGTGTTTCGTCAACATTCAGGCCGCCCTGGCCGAAGCGGGCAGCGCAGTGGATAAAATCGTGCGGGTCACCTACATCCTGCCCAACAGAGACGATTTTGAAGCCTGCTGGCCGGTGTTCGAAAAATGGCTGGGTGAGGTCCGACCGGCGGCAACCGTATTCGAGGCCCGGCTGCTCAAGGACGAAATGAAAATCGAAATTCAGGTCACGGCCAGAGTCAGTCCCTGAAACGGCGTGCAAGCCTGAAAGACCCGGACAGGTGCCACTGGATATAATCAAAGGCCTCGCGAAACCCTTCGTGCAGCGCCCGAACAATTCGCACGGCCGCGACTGTTGCGGCCGGTGTAAATCCTCATTTTAGAACGGATTGACTCGCTCGAGTAAAGCCGCTTCGGCCATAACCCGACCATTTCGGGGACCAACCCCATCGGAGACAAGAATGACTGACCACGCCAATGACACCACCGATATCCCGCTGGACCTGCAGCCGGCTTCCTTCGATATCTGGGATCAGAAATATCGGCTCAAGGATTTCAACGATGAACCTGTGGACCAATCGGTGGGAGATACCTGGCGTCGGGTAGCTGATGCGCTGGCCGAAATCGAGCCGAAACGTAAGCAGCACTGGCGACAGGAATTTCTCTGGGCGCTGGAAAATGGGGCGATACCGGCGGGCCGAATTATTGCCAATGCCGGCGCGCGATCGCACAAGCCCGCCACCTCGACGATCAATTGCACCGTGTCCGGGACTATCGACGACTCGATGCACGATATCCTGCGGAAGAATCTGGAAGCGGGCTTAACGCTTAAGGCAGGCTGCGGTATTGGTTATGAATTCTCGACCCTGAGGCCGCGGGGCGCGTTTGTGGCAGGTGCTGGCGCCAATACCTCCGGCCCATTATCGTTTATGGATATCTTCGATAAAATGTGTTTCACCATATCGTCGGCAGGCGGCCGCCGTGGGGCGCAGATGGCAACTTTTGATGTGCACCACCCGGATGCCAGCGAATTTATTCGGTCAAAGCGCGAAGCGGGGCGGTTACGGCAATTCAATCTGTCCCTGCTGGTGACGGACGATTTTATTCAGGCCGTCAAATCCGATGCGTCCTGGCCGTTCAGTTTTCCGATGACTGAAAGTGACCAGCAGCGCGAAGGACTGGACGGCGACAACCCTGAACAGATTGTTTGGCGCCGGCTGGATCATCTGGACGGGCACTACTGGCGAAATGCGACCGGCGAAGTGGCCTGCAAGGTCTATAAGCGGATACCCGCACGCCAACTGTGGAATCAGATCATGCGGTCCACCTACGATTTTGCGGAACCGGGGTTTATTCTGATCGATCGGGTAAACCAATGGAATAATAACTGGTTTTGTGAAGATATCCGGGCGACCAACCCCTGCGGCGAGCAGCCGCTGCCACCTTATGGCAGTTGTTTGCTGGGCTCCGTGAACCTTACCCGGTTTGTAAAACACCCGTTTACTGAAAATGCCGAGTTTGACTGGGACAAATTTCGTAAGCTGGTTGCCGTGTTCACCCGCATGCTGGACAACGTAGTAGAAATTAACGGCCTGGCATTGCCGGAACAGCGCGAAGAAATACAGCGCAAGCGGCGACACGGCATGGGCTTTCTCGGTCTGGGATCCACGCTTTCCCTGTTGACGATTCCCTACGGTAGCCCGGCCTCGATTGCCTTTACCGAGCAGGTCAGTAAAGAGCTGGCTTTGGCGGGTTGGCGGGAAGGGCTGGCGCTTGCCAGGGAAAAAGGTCCGGCGCCTGTGATGGACGAGATCTTCGAGATTACACCGACCCTGCTGGCAAAACAGCCGGCATTGAAAGACGAATTCAGTCTCGGTGATAAAGTCGCGGGCAAAGTGTTGCTGGCGAAATACAGCCGCTATATGCGCCAACTGGCGGAGGAAGACCCGGAACTGGTGGAGGCATTGGCCGAACACGGCGCCCGCTTTACCCACCACAGTTCCATAGCGCCAACCGGCACCATATCATTGTCGCTGGCCAACAATGCCAGTAACGGTATTGAACCCAGTTTTGCCCATCACTATGCGCGCAATGTCATTCGCAGTGGTCGTAAATCGAAAGAAAAAGTTGACGTTTTTTCCTATGAATTGTTGTGCTATCGCCAACGGGTGCAGCCCGGTGCCGTGCCTTTTCCGCAGGCGGGTGAAGCGGGCCTGCCTGATTATTTTGTGGTAGCAGATCAGATAACACCCGAAGCGCATGTGGATGTACAGGCAGCAGCGCAGAAATGGGTGGATTCCAGTATCTCCAAAACAATCAATGTTCCCACAGAAATTGCGTTCGAACATTTCCGCGATATTTATCTCTATGCCTTCGAAAAGGGTCTTAAAGGGTGCACCACCTTCCGTTTCAATCCCGAAGCATTTCAGGGCGTATTGGTGAAAGAAACAGATTTGGAGAATACCACTTATGTATTCGAACTCGAGGATGGCCGAAAAATAGAACTCAAGGGCAACGAAGCGGTGGAGTACGATGGCGAACAGCACACCGCCGCCAATCTGTATGACGCGATAAAAGAAGGCTACTACGGCAAGTTTTAGGTCAATGTCCAGTGGGTATGCGGCCCTTCGACAGGGCGGCTGGAATTTATAATTTACCCCCGCAAAACGTTACACGATCGCAATTTTAAGATGCTATCTTTCGCAATCAATTTTGAAGCAGGTTAATTTTTTACCCGCGGAGCACGAAATGACTACCAAAGTAATTGATAAAAAAATCACCGGTATCTCGATCAAAAAGAACGAACCGCCTGTTGATATCAGTATTGAAAAAATGCACGAGAAACTGGCGCGCCCCGAAGTTCTGGAAGGCAATACCTACAAAATCAAAACGCCGCTGTCTGATCACGCACTCTATATCACCATCAATGATGTAGTGCTCAACCCCGGTACGGATCATGAAGTGCGCAGGCCCTTCGAAATTTTTATAAACTCCAAAAATCTTGAACACTTCCAATGGGTGGTGGCGCTTACGCGAGTTATCTCCGCTGTATTTCGCAAGGGTGGTGATGTAACTTTTCTGGTGGAAGAACTCAAGGCCGTATTTGATCCGCAGGGCGGCTACTTCAAGTCCGGCGGTCGATTCATGCCATCTCTGGTCGCAGAAATCGGCGATGCGATCGAAGCCCACATGAAAAGTATCGGGTTGATTCAGGAACAGCCGCTGTCGGAAGTGCAAAAAGCCGTGTTACGTGAAAAGCGGGCGGAGTACGAACAAAAGCACAACATTCAGGACTCAGCGGATGACTTCCCTCCCACTGCCATGTTGTGCCTGAAGTGCCACACCAAAGCGGTCATCATGATGGACGGCTGTAAAACCTGTCTGAACTGCGGTGCTTCCAAATGTAGTTGATTTTTTACTGCTATCAAGCGGGCGGTGAACCCGCCGCTGCTGTCAATACCAACGGCCTCGCCGCTACCACCCGGGGGGCAGACCGCCAACCGGGCATGGGCGTAAAACAGCCGGACGGGCCCACACCGACAGCCGGACGGCGGGTCAGTTATGGGCTATTTGGAGGCCGACAATACCCACACAAATAAGACCCAGGCTGGCCAGCTTGAGCATGCCGGCAGAATCGCCAAAAAGCACTATACCCATTATCGCCGTGCCGACGGCACCGATACCCACCCACACGGCGTATGCCGTTCCGACGGGAAGGGACTTCAAGGCAATGCCCAGTAAGACAAAGCTCATTATCATCGACAGTACCGTTCCTACCGTAGGCCAGAAGCGTGTGAAGCCGTCTGTGTACTTCAAGCCGATGGCCCAGCCGATTTCAAACAGTCCGGCAACAAACAGAATTATCCAGTTCATCAAACACCCTTTCGGTCTGGCCGTTTTAGAGGATGGCGGGCGCTGCGCCGCTCAATCGAACTTCGTAGTTTAGCCCCGCCTGATCCGGGCTGGCACTATTGCTTTCAAAGGCATTGAACAGGTAAAGGGTTGTCGGGGTATTGACAACAACCAGGGATACTTCTTCGGTGCTGCCGATGCGGGCAGTTCCAGCACCATCGGTGAGTTCCACATAACGCACGCGTTCCGACGCTCGGTCATATATGGCGAGCGTGGCCGTGAAGTCGCTGTCCTGCTGCCCATTGCCGGTGTTGGTGACAGTGACACTGAGGTTGCCGTCCCCCGAAATGGACAGTGGCGTGATGTTGGCGCCGGCATACATGGGTGCCCGATCGGCTTTTACGCGGTAACGGCCGTTGCCCAGCGCAGCCAGATTGGCAAATGCCCGGCTTTTAAAGCCGCTATTGCTCCGTGTATTAAAAAAACGCTGCCGGGCTTTCGGATGGTCAATATCGAGGTAGGCCATGCGCGCCCAATAACGGCCCAATACGGACTGTACCGAAAGGGGGGCAATCAGTCTTTCGAGAACATGCAATGGCGTTTCATTGTTGCGCGCATGGTTGCGAATCAAATCCGCCACGGCCATCCGGCCCAGGCCGGAATACTGGTCCGGGTTGTTGGTCAGGTAAGTCAAAAACGGCCATGCCTGGTAATAGTTACGCGTATGCACAATGGGTAAATAGGATAAGGCAATATTCGCATCGAGGTTAATGATCGTATCACCGGCTCGCGGCAGACCATTGCGCTCACGCGCATCTCCGCACAGCGGATCCGTTTCATAGGTATCCGTAACCCAGTTGGCTACGGTTTCCCACCACGCACCGGTTCTGCCCTGATCAATCCAGGCGTGCTCCGTGTAGGTCAGGCTGTGGCCAAATTCGTGAACCACAATGCCCGGTTCGCGAATGGCGCTGTCTTTCAGCTCCAGAAAACTTAGCCCGGCGCGTCCGTCAGCACCCATTGCGCCGCCGGCATTCAGGGTGGTGGTGGAGTACAGGTTCAACTTGTAATAGGGGCCGAGGTCGGAATTGATGGAAAGGCCGGGCGAGCGAAACCCCCACTCGTTGACAAAGCATTCATAGGCCGCTTCCAGGTGTGCCAAACCCTGACGGACATCGCGGTCGGCCACATTGGCCAGGTTACCTTCTCCGCCGTTTCGTCCGTTGCCGCCGTAATAGGCGCGAAACCGGTCCGAATCCATGTAGAGTGAATTGGCGGTGGTGACGCCGAACCGGGAAAATTCAGTTGTAATGGCGCGATAGGGTAACGCACCGCCCACAGAGCCACCCGATGAACTGCTGCTGGTGCTTGACGATGAGCTGGATGATGAGCTTGATGACGTGCTTGATGACGCGCCTGACGAGGAGCTGCCGGACGGATTTTCCGGGTCGGTATTGTTACCGCCACAAGCGCTCAACTGCGCGCCTGTTGTCAACACGCACAGTAACCAGATGTTCCTGCTCAAAATTTTCATAGCGACTGTTCTCAAATTCGACTGCGCCAGGACGCTGCGGTACCGGGATAAAGCCTGTTTGGAAGCAGTTTGCGTGATCCTGTCATGCGACACAGTGATTCCAATCGCAATTGGGTTACGCCCGCGTGGGCGGTGATCACCATTGTGCCGCCGATCACGATAGGCAATGCCGTTATCGGCGGGTCAAGTGCCCGACAAAATTGCACGGTCCCTGTCTGGCATCCAGTTGCGGCTGCAGCAGTCGGGTCCAGCCGGTGCGGCAGGCCCCGGTCGAACCGGGCAGGCATGCAACCAGTGTCCGGTTGGCCAGCCCGGCCAGTGCGCGGGACTGTATGGTTGATGTTGCAATTTCCTGCCAGGATAGCTGCCGGAACATCTCGCCAAAGCCTTCCACCGTTTTGTCGAACAGGGGGGCAACCGCCTCCGGGGTGGAATCCCGATCGGTGAACCCCGTACCGCCGGTGATCAATATCACCTGGATGTCAGGGTCCGCAATCCAGGCGGATACGCGGGCGCGAATCTGGTAGATGTCGTCTTTCAGCAAGGCGCGGTCTGCCAGGTGGTGGCCATCGGCCTGTAGGCTATCGGTCAGATATTGACCGGATGTATCGTTTTCGAAAGTCCGGGTATCGGAGACAGTCAGCACCGCGATGTTTAGTGCGGTCTTGTCGGCGGGCATTGCATGAGGCATAACGATTCCTTGATAACGCGGGTGGGATTGCACGCTATTGGCGACGGCGATGCAATGGCGTGGCGCCGGTAGGTGCCGCCGGTCATAACCGGATGCGCCTGCGGATCAGCCGTCTATTTTGCTGGCAATCAGGCGAGAAACCGGTCAAACGGCACGACCCGCACGGTTTCTCCTGCGGTCACTGCCCCCCGTTCGGTCTCCAGCACGGCATAGGCGTTGGCGCCCCGGAATGAGGTGAGCACACCCGATCCCTGGGCACCATTGCTGCTGACCTGGTTTTCGCCATCAGCCAGTGTCAGCGTCGCCCGCTGAAAATCCTGCCGACCGGGGCGTTTCCGGTAATCACTGGCGGCCCTGGCGACGACCTCCAGTGGTGGCGCTGTGTTCTCGCCGGCCATGGTCTGCAGGACCGGTATTGCCAGTTGGTGCAGTGTGACAATAGAGGAAACCGGATTGCCGGGCAAACCGAAAAACAGGCTTTTGCCAATCTGCCCGAAGGCGAATGGCTTGCCGGGCTTGATGGCCACCTTCCAGAAGCTGATTTTCCCCAGCTCGCTCAGGATTTCCTTCACGTAATCCGCATCGCCTACCGACACGCCGCCACTGGTAATAATCGCATCGGCGACTTTGCCCGCGCCGGCCAGTGCGGTGCGAATGGCATCGGGCTGATCGTGGATCAGACCCAAATCCAAAATCTCGACATTGAGCCGCTGCAGTATCGCGATAATGCCATAGCGATTGCTGTCATAAATATGTCCCCGCGGCAGCGGGTGGCCGGGTGTTGTCAATTCGTCGCCGGTAGACAGCACCGCGACTTTCAGTCGCCGCTTGACTCTGGTTTCGGCAATGCCCAGCGAGGCAAGCAAAGCAATGTCCACCGGGCCCAACCGGTAACCGGCCGGAAAAACTTCCTGACCCTGCCGAATATCTTCCCCGGCGCGCCGGACGTTTTCCCCGGGTACCGGAGCTTTCAGCATGTGTATGTTTTTGTCGTCGGCGCGGGTATTTTCCTGCATGACCACAGCGTCAGCGCCCGCCGGCAGGGCGCCGCCAGTGGTGATTCGGATACACTGGCCCGGTTTCAGTACACCGTCAAAGCCGTGGCCAGCCAGCGACCGGCCCACCAGCAACCGGGGTCGGTCGGCATCTTCCGTCCGCACGGCATAGCCGTCCATGGCCGAGTTGTCATAACCCGGTACGTTGAAACCGGCAAAAACAGGCCGGGCGGTGATCCGGTCCAGCAGCTGTGCCAGTGGCACCGGTTCCGTTGCTTCAATGGCCGAAACCGTGGTCCGCATCCGCGTCAAGGCTTCAGTGACTGAAAGCAGGCCGGATTCATTACAACTGCCTGTCATAGGTGCATCCCGATTGGTGATTGAATAGCAGGGCGACCCGGTGTCCGCGCCTGTCGTTATGGACGCACGCAGGCGGTGTCGGCCGGATACGGAGATTCGTGCTTCTTGCGCGACAGGGTATGTTACCTCATTCGCGGGCGGCTTTCGACGCACCTGATTCCAGACACGTCTGGTGGTGCAGCGTCATTTTCCATTGGCCGTGGTCGTATATATAGGTCGAGCTGCATCGCGCAAGGTAACGTGACGCCGGCGTCCCCCGGTCGGCGTGGGCGTCATAGACGAGAATGGTGATGTGTTCATGGGGGGTGGAAACGCTTTGCGCCCTGAACGTGACGTTTTTCCAGCGCGGTGCCGAACGGATTGCAGCAAGCGTGGCGTCGCGATTCATGACGCCGGCCGGTTCCGGGAGGACCATCAGCGCCGACGGTGTCAGTGTGTCATCGTAATAGGACGCATCGTCGGTCCAGAACCGCATTTCGTGTTGCCATAGCGTGTGCCCGATTGTCATTAGTCTCTCCGGCAAGTTGTGGGTATAGTGACAGACCAGAACAGGGGGGCTGCATTTTAACAGGATAGCACCGTGGGGACGATCGGAATGCCGGCCAGAAATCCTGGACACCCTGTTGGAAAGATCTTTGCCTCGGCGAATCCCGTACAAATCCACAATGAGAAATAAAGCGAACTGCTGATGCTTGAATGGCTACAGAACCACCAGATTGTTGCGACGACGCTGGCCGCAGTTTCGGTGCTGACCTTTGTGGCAACCCTGATAGGTGTGCCGATCTTTGCTGTGCGCATTCCGCCGGATTATTTTGTCGACGACGCGCAGAAAACCGGGGCAGCCGGCGAAAAATCGGCTTTAGCCCGACTGACACTGGGCCTGCTTAAAACCGTGCTGGGGATCGTGTTAATCCTGATCGGGATCCTTATGCTGGTGCTGCCGGGGCAGGGAATTCTTACCATTCTCATGGGACTGATCCTGGTCAATTTCCCCGGAACGTCGCGACTGGTCTGCTGGATGCTGACACGTCCACCCGTTTGGCGATCGATCAACTGGCTCAGAAAGCGGGCCGGGCGGCCTGCGCTGGCGGAAAGCTCATGCCGTCGCGCATGTGTACCTGAAAAATAACGATCTGCAATGCATTTTAGGTTGCCCGCTGTTACAGCGGAGCTGGGGCAGATTGGCCGGTATTTCGCGAGCGCGCATTCGTTGCCCCACGAGGCCAAAAGAAATTGTGTCATAATGGACGCCACTTTGCAGCGACGGGCACCGACAATCGTCGCCCTGCGGCACGAACAGACCGGCCCCGGCGTCCAGCGCGCCAGGATGTGACCGGGCCGTCATCGCTGGCCCGCCATGTTATGAGACCCGACGCCGTAGCGGCCATCGGTACAGGTCGCCGCTCAAGCGTTTATCCATGACGGCACCGGGTAACATGTCTGCGGTGCCGGGCCTGCGCCGACCGCTCTTAACCCATCGAGTAACCGTCAGGGGGACCCGGCTCAGTCGCCATGAGTGCCTTTCGATACAAACTGAAACAGCATATTACGCCGTTGCACGAGCGCCTGGAATCGCACGAGCGCATGCGGGCGTACGTGCGCCGCGACGGCGCTAAATCTGACTACCTGGCGGTTTTGAAACGTCTGTATGGTTTCTGGTCGGCCAATGTTCCTGCAGGTCGTCTGCCCGCTGTTTTTCATCAATTTCATAACCGGTATCTTGAAGCGCTGGCGGAAGACATCGGGCGCTCTCCCGAAAGGTCTTTTGATGTACCGGTCAAACGCCATGAAGTCGCATTCTTCTACGTGTTGCTCGGTTCGAGTCTGGGCGCACGTACGCTGTTGAAACAAGGCACCCGTGAGCTGCCACAAAAAAATCTAATGGTTCTGGCCGACGCCGGCGGCAGCCTGTGGCGGGAATTTCTGCTGAACCATCTGATCAATATAGAAACGTCGCAGGAGCCAGAAATACTTCAATCGACCGAACAGATGTTCCACGATCTTTACCGCCGAATTTCAGCTTTCGACCCGGAACCAATATGACTCTGGACATTGAACAATTTGATTTTGACCGCTGCGAAGATGAGCCCATTCATATTCCGGAGTCGATACAAAGCTATGGCTATCTGTTTGCACTGAATGCAGCAACCGGCGCAATTGAAATTACCAGCCAGAATGTTGCCGACCTGTTCAGGTTTGAAGAGAGTGTTCTGGGTACCGTGTTTACGGACCTGCTGGCCGAGGATGACGACAGTATCGAACTGCTGCACGAGGCGTGGCAACGGGCCAGGTCCCGCGGAACGCGACTCCCGGTGCGCATCCGCTTTCGGGCGACGTACCTGCGCGACGAAGCGGAAAACGCATACTTTGCCGTGTTATATGACAGTAACGGGCAACTGGTTATTGAGCTTGAACCTGCCGCCCGATTTCGCACTGCCTATACGGCCGAACATTACATCAAGATTTATGCAATGAGCATTGCTCCCCGATTTAAAAGCTTTGATTCGCTGGATTTAATGGCCCAGGAGATCGTCGACACCATTAAATATATCACCGATATGGAACGTGTGGTGCTGTACCGGTTCAATGAAGACGGGTCCGGCAAAGTCATCGCCGAAGCCAAAGTCGACGGGATAGAATCGTATCTCGATCTGTATTACCCCGCGTCGGATATCCCGCCGCAGGCGCGCGAGCTGTACAGGAAAAACTGGGTTCGTCTGACACCGAATGTCGATCTCGCACCATCACGGCTTGTGCCGGAACCCGCTGCTGGCGGCAGGCAGCCCCTGGATCTGACGCACTCATTGCTGCGTACCCTGTCGCCCATTCACCAGCAGTATATTCGTAACCAGGGCCTGCGGTCGTCCTTCTCCATGTCGCTGGTGACCCACGACCGGCTGTGGGGGCTGATTTCCTGCCACAGCCGTCAAACCGCCTATATACCGCAGGATGTGCGTCTGCAATGCGAAAACCTGAGTCAGCTGTTCAGCTGGCATCTTTATGCCAAGGAAGAGGAACTGTTTTTTAAAAAGAAGGAAAAAACCGATCGCGCCGTCCAGCAGATGCTTGACCGGATTTCGCCGACCTTTCCCATTATCGACATGTTTTCGGATTATCAGGCGGATGTTCTTCAGTTGATGGACGCCGACGGTTTCATTTTTTATTCGAATTACGAAACTATAGCAATCGGTGTTACACCGGAATTACCCGTGATTCACGAAATTTATCAGCTGGCGGAAGGGCTGGGTGGAAAGCCGTTCATAACCGACCAGATTACCCGCCACATTGGCGAACGGGATGCCCTGAACGGCATTTTCGGTGTGATGTTGATCCCTCTGCTGGAAAAACGTAATTATTTTACGGCCTGGTTCCGGAAAGAACATCGGTATATCCAGAAGTGGGCCGGATCGCCCGATGAAAAGTCAGCGGCCGGCTCCAAAAAGGCACGGTTGATGCCACGCACCTCCTTTGAAGTGCACATACGGGAAGTCAACGGTACCAGCCGGGACTTTGAACAGAATGACGTCGATATGGCGAGCCGATTCAACCGGATGTTTTTAGCGCATGCGCTGGATGTGCAGGAGCGGATGCGTCAGAACGTTTTCGACCTGGAGCGGCAGGACCGTCATAAAAACGAATTTCTGGCGACGTTGGCACATGAGCTGCGTAACCCGTTATCGCCCATCAGCACCGGCGTTTCCCTAATGGAAATGACGAATAGTGAAGCGGTACGTCAGAAGGTGATAGCAACCATCAAACGTCAGGTTGGTTACATGTCCAAGCTGATTGACGATCTGATGGATGTATCCCGAATTGCCCAGGGCAAAGTCCGGCTGGAATTCCGGGTGGTGTCTGTTCAGGATGTCGTTAATGACTCGGTGGAGATGGTGGACAGTCTGATTGCGTCCAGGCAGCATGAGCTGACTCTGGACGTATCCGGTGAGCCGCTCTGGGTCAATGGTGATCGGGCCAGACTGTCGCAGGTGTTTTCCAATATTCTCAACAACGCCGCCAAATACACGGAACCGGGGGGCCGCATTCGGGTACAGGTAGAGGCTGACGAGAAGCGGGTGTCAGTGCGTATCAGCGACACCGGGCTTGGCATTCCCCCGGAGCGAATCGGCGATGTATTTAACATGTTTACCCAGGTGGAAGCGCATTCAGGGTACACCAAAGGCGGACTGGGCATCGGCCTGACCCTGGTGGAACGCCTGGTACGGCTGCACAACGGAACGATTTATGCCCGCAGCGAGGGTCTGAACCGGGGCAGCGAATTCGAGGTGCTGCTCCCCCGCGTGTTCCCGGAGGCCGATACGCCGCACGGCAGTTCCAGCGTCGCAGGCCCGGCCGCCGCGGGACTGCGTATATTGATCGTCGATGACAACCCGGATGTCACCAGCATGCTGGCATTGCTGCTGCAAAGCGCGGGACACCTGACGCGGACGGCCGGGAACAGTGAGGAGGCGTTAAAACTGTTTGTGGGTTTTTGCCCGGAGGTGGCTCTGCTGGATATCGGCCTGCCGGATATCGACGGCTATGAACTTTGCCGACGCCTGCGTGAATTGCCGGAAGCGGCTGAAACCGTCTTCCTGTCACAGTCCGGCTGGGCCAGCCCCGAATACCGGAATAAAGCATTGAACGCCGGGTTTCGCGAACATTTTGTCAAACCGCTGGATATGCCCGCGCTGGAGCAGGAACTTCGCAGGTATCAAGCTGAGCGCAGAACGGCCCGGCCCGCGCGCGATCGGTAAACAGGCAGTCCCCGTCAGTGCAAAAACCGGCGTAGGGCGCAAGCCATACATCCAGCAATCACCGTCTTGTCGGGTTAAGCTATTATGTATTTAGAGAAACAAAGACCGTTTGGATATCGCACCGTCACCCGGTTGGGCATGATTGCCGCCCTGCTCGCCGGTTGCGCATCGAACCGGGACTTGCCCCGCTTTTCGGAAATACTGGCCGGGGCCAGTGGACAGGATGGCAGAGCCTGTATCCGGCAATACGATATTCGCGGCTACGGCGTCTTGAAAAATGACGTTATCAGTATCGACGCCGGGCGACGATATTATCTGGCGACGGTCATGCCCGGCTGTACCGACCTGCCGACCTCCATGGGCATTATGTTCAGTAGCAGATTTCATGAGATATGCGGGCGATCCATGGACAGGATTGTGACCGGCAGCAGTTGGTGCAGCATCGACCAGATTTTTGAATTCAGCAGCCGCAATGAAGCCTTTGACATCTACGATACTGCCGTCGACCAGCGCGAAACCCTGCAGCAGACACCCGATCAGAATGAGGGTACCTGATCCGAATTGCAGAAACCCCGGGTCTGCACCGGCTGTCAATCTGCCCGCCGGGACGGTAAATCCCTGCACGGGCTGGAAGCCGTTTCAAACGGAACAGGCATTAAGAATGCATATAGCGGGGTGCATCGCTGACTTGCAGTTCTGTTGACCGGCCCTTGCACGCCACAACGGTCACTGCAGGACGATAGAGACGACAAGAGGGGAGCTGTGATGGCGAACAATAAAAGCTGGCAACGGAGAACGGACGATTGGGTAGCGGCACAACACCGTTCGAACGAACGCAAAGCCGAGGCTGACAGACTGGATAAACATGGCGAAGCGCGGCGCGAATTTCTGGCGCAGCGGCTTGCGGAGCGGCGAAACTCACCCCAATAAAAGCCATGCATTGCCGTTGGGCATAGCCTCGCCGCGAGGTGAGTTCCTGGTGTTGTAGTTCCAGGTGAGTTCCAGGAGATGCAGTTCCAGGTATTGCAGTTCCAGGTATTGCAGTTCCAGGTTTTGTAGTTATTGCAACGCCGGGCAGTTTCAGGCCGCCGGTATCAGCGATCCGTGCTGTGCCCAGGTGTCAGTGACTGCCGGGAAAGTCCTTTTTTGTGTCGCCAGGGCAACGCCGCCCAATGGTGCGCGGCTCCCCTGGACTCTGACTTTATTGTGCGTCCCTGTGTCGCAGAAAATACGCCGGTATCAATGACAACAGCAAAAAAACGGCGATATAAACATAGATGGGAACACCCTGTCCGCTGGCAGCTTCGGCAGTCGGTTTATCCAGAACAATCTCGGCAGTTACCTGATGACCCTCCTGACCGAGAGCGGTCACGGCGTAGTGGTGAGAAGGCACACCGACAAAAACAAATTTCCCGGCATCGTCAGTTTGTAAGGCAAACTCGCTGTAGGTCGGGTCTGAAAGATTGGTCACGCGGATGTATTCACCGGCGCTCGCACTGTTATCTGAATATAACAGCGCCCCCGCGATGGTCTGTGAATCCTGGATACGCAGCTGCAAATCGAGCTCGTGGGCCAGTGCTGTGGCCGACAGCAATGCCGGTAGCAAGCCTTTCAATAACCCTTTCACCCCTACGTACAATAACCGGTGCAAAATCAACCGCAACACCCCCCGCGACAGCGCCGCACCTGGAAACCCAAATTTTTGCATATCACTGATCCGCGGCTGTAAAGCCCAGCAGATACTCATAACTCATTTCGGTGTATGCATCTTTCTGCACCGGCATGCGATGGCCCGCCCAGAGCTTGTTAAAGCCGGATTCCGGTACGAACTCGGCGATGCCCCGGACATTGGTGGTCGCCAGGTCACCTTTTTCGCCACGGCCGAGGGCGACACCTTCGACGGGGTTACCGTCAATCAAAACTTTT
>CAYSTJ010000023.1:0-58317 GCA_964434105.1 uncultured Cellvibrionaceae bacterium
AGACAGCAGCAGCAAGCAGTTGCTCGGCATGTTTCCGCAACGCCTGTTTCAACGCCGGCGGGCTCTGGATGCTGAAGGGAAACGGCAATCGAGCGAGCCATACCGCAAACCATTGAATATTGTCCGTATGCATATTCAGCAAGAGTCCGTCTGGCAACTGCTTGAAGCGGCTCTGTACGGATGGTATACATTCCAGGAATTTGCCCGCCGTTTCTTCATCGGTATGCAACACCACGGAGACAGCATGGTTGCGAGGGAAGGCACGCAGGCTCTGCATCAAATGGTCTGCGGCGTTAAAATTTGCCGGTCGCTGAAATTGCGCCGGCAGCGGCGTTACCTTCCTGACGCGGTCCAGACGAAACGAACGCAGGGCCTGACGCAGATGGCAAAAGCCGCTGAGATACCAGTGGCTATTCCAGAAAGTCAGCCCATAAGGGTCTACCTGCCGCACGGTGATTTCCATGCCTGGGGGTTGATAGGAGATATCGACACGCTGCTCCCCCTGAATGGCGCGAGTGAGGGTAATCAGTGCCCGGTCGTCCGGGAGCACGTCGGGCTGCGGCAGCATAAGGCGGGTGGTGCGGCGCAGGCTCTGAACCTGCTGCTTTAGCTTGCCGGGCAGAACCCTTTCCAGTTTTGCTTCCAGGCTGTCTATGGCAGGGGTGGCCTGCGCCATACCCAGCTCCCGTGCCGCCATAATCCCGATTGACACCGCCAGCGCTTCTTCGTCGGTAAACATCATGGGCGGCAGCTTGTAACCCGGTACCAGCATGTAGCCGCCGTGCCGCCCCTGTTCGGTGGTGACGGGCACGCCCAGTTCCTCCAGTATCGTGATGTAACGCCGCACGGTGCGTCTGTCTACCTGCAGCCGCTCGGCCAGCTCACCGCCGCCAATGCGGTTGTGATTCTGGAGCAACTCCAATGCGGCGAGAACGCGGGTGGTGGGGCCGGACATGACAGTCATTCCATCCTGGTGCGGGGGCAGATTTATTTCCAGTATCACCGGAAATCAGGACGGATTCCACCCTATATTCAACGTAATCTTCGGTCTCAGTTGCATCAAACCACAAAACCCATCCATCAGACCGAAGGAGATAAGCATGTCAGAGCTGACTTTATTTACCCATCCCTATTCCCGCAGCCGGATCGTGCGCTGGATGTTCGAAGAGCTAGAGGCAGACTACGACATAGTCGTCAAGGCGTTTGGAACGTCCATGAAAGCGCCCGATTATCTGGCCATTAACCCCATGGGCAAGGTACCCGCCCTCAAACACGGCAATGTGATTGTCACCGAGGTCGCGGCAATCTGCGCCTACCTGGCCGACCAGTTTCCGGAAAAAGGTCTGGCGCCTGCCGCGGGTAGCCCCGAGCGAGGTGCCTATTACCGCTGGCTGTTCTTTGTGGCCGGTCCGCTGGAGATGGCCAGTACGGCAAGGGCGTTTAACTGGAAAATTGATGCCGCAAATGCGGCGATTGTCGGTTGCGGTAATCTGGACGATTCTGCGAACACGCTGGAGGCTGCTTTGCAGCAAAGCCCCTTTCTCTGTGGCAACGCATTCACCACGGCGGATCTACTGGCGGGTAGTTATATCGGTTGGGAGATGATGCAGAAGAATCTGGAAGAGCGGCCGGTCTTCAGGGAGTATGTGGACCGTCTGGAAGAACGGCCGGCAGCCAAACGGGCCAATTTATTGGACGATGCCCTGATCGAAGCGCTGCAATCCTGACGCGCAGGTGAGCTGACGAAGTGCCCCGGGTGGGGCATTTTCGGCCTGTGTTAACCGGCTATACGCTGCCTGCGCAGAAACTCATCATGGGTGGGCAGATTGTTGACCATGCCGCGAATGGCCTGTTGCGCGTTGAGAAGGCCGGCGGCAAGCGACTCCGCCGGCAAATGCTCAACGCGCGGGCAATGTTTCGCCGGCTGGACGCCCATCCCTTCGAAAACCGATTGCCAGCTGGCCGCGCGAAACAGCTCATCGGTGCCTTCCCGCAGCGCACCGTGACTTCGAAACAACTCTATGCGACTGCTTAACGAGTCCGGCAATGCCATGGTGCGACACCAGCGCCAGAAAGCGGTATCCTCGCGCCCGGTGGCACAATAATGCAATACCAGAAAATCCCGCACTTCTTCGTAATCCGCAATCATGCGCCGGTTATACTCCCGCACCAGCGGTGCCTCGCATTCGCGGTCGGGAAAATAGCGCAGAAAGAAATCCACGCCGCGCGCGATGAGATGAATCGCTGTTGATTCCAGCGGCTCTATAAAGCCGCCTGCCAGGCCCAGCGCCAGACAGTTTTTGCGCCAGGGCTCTCGTCGTATACCGCTTTCAAAGGGGATCAGGCGGGGTTCGTCAAGCAGCGTTTTGCCGACGCCGCGCAGCAGAACGTTGCGCGCCTGGCTGTCCGAACAGAAGGCACTGGCGTAGACATATCCCTGTCCAGTCCGCTGCTGCAGCGGGATGTTCCAGGCCCACCCGGCGGGTTTGGCCGTGGCGCCGGTGTAGGGGGGGATGGGAGACTGATTGCCGGTTTTGACTGCCAGCGCACGGTCACAGGGTAAAAACTGCGACCAGCTTTCGAAAGGCGCACCCAGCGTTCTGCCGATCAGAAGTGCACGCAGACCGGTGCAATCGATAAAAAAGTCCCCGTCGATATGGCGGCCGTCTTCCAGATGCAGCCGGGTAATGTGTCCATCCGGATTCTGTCCGGCATCGACAATACGCCCGGAGATTTCGCTCACGCCCCGTTTCTGTGCGTAGGTTCGCAGGTAGGCCGCGACCAGGGCGGAGTCGATATGATAAGCATAACTGGCGCCACCGATAGGGGTGTTGCGCGCTTCGCCGGGCGGGAAAAAGCGTCCGTTTTCTGCCATGACCGCGCAGGGTGAGAACGCATGCAGCGGGGGTGCGTAACCGGATTGCCGTGCGTGCAGCCAGCATTGGAAAAAATCATGGTTGTCGATGCGTTTGCCAATGACACCAAACGGGTGGAAAAAGGTTTCATCAGGTCTGTGCCAGCCTACAAACCGGATGCCGAGCTTATAGGTCGCCTGCGTCGCGTTCATGAAATCCTGTTCGTCTATGCCAAGGCGGCTGATTAGCCCGACAAACGGCGGCACAGTGGATTCGCCAACACCAATGGCGCCCACGTCGGGGGAATCTACAAGCTCGATCTGGCATTGGTCCCGCTGTAAATGGTGTGCCAGCATGGCGGCGGCCATCCAGCCGGCGGTGCCGCCGCCTGCTATGACAATTTTACGAATAGGTTGCATAGGCTTTTGTTTTCAGGGTTTATCAGGGTAGGCGGCGCACCTTTACCAGTCACTATTATCCACCAGGACGCCCGGTGCGCCCGTCGCGGGCTCGGTGCTGAATCGCCAGTAAGCCGGACTGCAAGCCTGCACTGCGCGCCGCAGTACGTCAATAGCCTTGTGCCGAGGGAAGCTCGCGCGCCACGCCAGCAGCAGTTGCCGTGATGGTGCCGGGTCCGCAAAAGGCCGCGTGACCAGCAGGTTGGGTGCGTAGATTGATGACACGGCCGCCGCCATGGGCAGGATTGCCACACCCAGCCCGGAGGCGACCATGTGGCGTAGCGTTTCGAGTGAGTTGGCCCGCGCTGCGTTGGTCCTGCCACGCAGCCTGTTATTCTCTTCCAGCTCGGGAAAGGCGGCCAGAACCTGACTGCGAAAGCAGTGACCCTCTGCGGGCAGTAGCATTTCCCCGCTCGCCAGGTCGGACGCCAGGATAGTGCGCTTGTGGCTCAGGGGATGCTTTGACGGCATCAGCAGGACGAAGGGCTCGTCAAATAAAACCTGGGTAACTACGTCCGCCTCCTGGAAAGGCGCCGTGACCACCAGCGCATCGAGATCGCCATGGCGCAGCTTTTTGACGAGCCCGGATGCCGAATCTTCTTCGACATACAGCGGCATGTGCTCCGCCAGCCTTTGCAGTAAGGGGATAAACTGCGGCAACAGATAAGGGCCTATGGTCGGCAGCGTGCCGAGTGCCAGCGGGCCGACCAGCTGATCGTGACTGCTGCGGGCCAGATCGCGAATATCAGCCGCCTGTTCAAGCATGCGCTGTGCGCGCTCGATCACCTGCCAGCCCAGGCTCGTCGGTCGAACCTGCGCTTTGGCCCGCTCAAACAGCGCAGCGCCGAGATCCTCTTCCAGCTTTTTGACAGCGATGCTCAATGTCGGCTGGCTCACATGACACAGTGCTGCGGCACGACGGAAGTTCCGTTCCTGCGATAGCACGACTATGTAGCGCAACTCGGTTAGCGTCATGATTCCCCGCCAGGTTGGCCGGGCATGCGGCCTGTGGGTTAGTGATAGCGATAATCTATCGGATTTTAATTGCCTGAGCATAGGAAAGCGAATATAAATCGCCATAACACGGCCGGTGGCGTGGTAACGCCGCTGAGTTCGACGGTGACAGTTCGCTGGCCATGGATAAAAGCGATCGTTGCGCATCTGCAACTTCTGCCCTGGTTTGCCCGGTCAACCGGCCAGCAAAGTAATCCAACGGAAAAAATAAGGGTAACCTATGTCCGTCGCGCAACTGTCTGTCCTGTTCTTCCTCCAGTTATTTGTGATTCTGGCAACTTGTCGGCTGGTGGGCTGGATCGGTCGCACGTATCTGCATCAACCCCAGGTCGTCGGCGAGATGATTGCGGGTGTTGTTCTGGGGCCGTCGCTATTCGGGCTGCTGGCACCGGAGCTTCAACAGCTTGTCTTTCCCGAAGAAACAAGAGGGGTACTTTATGTTGGTGCCCAGCTCGGTGTGGGTCTTTACATGTTTCTGGTGGGTCTGGGTTTTCGTAGCGATCACTTTCGCAGTAATTTTCATAAGGCGGCGGCCGTGTCCATTTCAGGTATGGCGGCCCCCTTTATTCTGGCCGTCCTGATTACACCCTGGTTGATGACGGTGCCGGGCCTGTTTTCTGCCGATGCGTCGAGATTTGATGCTACCCTGTTTATGGGTGCTGCCATCGCAATCACGGCGTTCCCCATGTTGGCCCGGATCATTCACGAGCGGGGCCTGAGTCACACGTCCCTGGGTACTTTGTCGCTGTCGGCGGGGGCTATCGATGACGCGGCCGCCTGGTGCGTACTGGCCCTGGTGCTGGCGAGCTTCGGTGCCGGCGCCGGTGTCGCGGTCACCGCAATATTGGGCGGTATCGTGTTTGCCGGTGCATTGATATTTATTGCGCCGCGCTTACTGGCGCCGCTGGGGCGACTGGCGGAGCGCGAGGCGGCACAGGGGCTTCCGATGAGCTCCACAGTACTCTCCTTTACTTTAATGGCCTTTACGCTCAGTGCATTTACCGCTGACGCAATAGGGCTGCATGCCGTATTTGGCGGGTTTCTGCTCGGCGTGGTAATGCCTCGGGGCGCCCTGGCAGAGAGAGTCAAGGGGCTGCTGGAGCCATTTACGGTGGTACTGTTACTGCCGATGTTTTTCACATACTCCGGCTTGAATACGCAGTTGACCATGGTCAACAGCCTGGAGCTTCTATCAATTGCTGCCGCAGTATTGGTCTGCTCTATCCTGGCAAAATTTGGAGCCTGCTGGGGCGCTGCACGACTCTGCGGTCAGGACAATGCCACCGCGATGGGTGTCGGCGCCTTGATGAACTCACGGGGATTGATGGAGCTGATTATTATCAATATCGGCTTGCAGGCTGGCGTGATTGGGCCTGCGCTCTTTTCAATGCTGGTATTGATGGCGGTAGTCACCACGCTGATGGCATCGCCCCTGTTCGAATGGGTATACGGGCGGGAAGCCCGCGCCAAAGGCGATCTGGGTGCATTAAATCAGTCGTCAGGTGCTTAGCACTGACCCGTTAACGGATCGTCGCGCGAGCGCAGGCCATGAATTCCATCCCGCGTGATCAAATCCGTTCGACCCCGCGGCCAGTCGGCCGCGGCAAAACGGCTACGGGCAAATCGGGGCGTGAGTTGAATAGTTACCCAAAGTTTTTAATAATATTCGTCCTAATGTGCGGAATGCCCTGCTAAGCTATATGGGCTATGACTGCAATCAATCGCAAAAGCACTTTCGGTAGTTGTTCCTGTTTCGCTGTGAGCAGAGCGGCGCTCTTCCATTCTTTCTGTTCGATCTGGTTGCTAATGAAACGTCGCATCACACCTGAATTCCGCCTGCACCGATACCTGACCGGTGTATTGCTTTGCCTGACTTTTCTGATAGCGCACAGCGTGCTGGCGGCGCAGGCAGCGCAAGACCTGCAACAGATACAATCGTTTTCAGATCTCGCCCGGTCGCGCATTGCACATGTGTTCCCGGGCGCCGACTCCGTTTCCGAACCGCAGGGCGACTTCGAGGTTCGCGTTATTGCCGCTGGAGATGAATTGCTGGGGTACGCGTTTCAGAGTCTGGCGGCGGTTAATATTCCCGCCTATTCAGGCAAGCCCATTAACATGCACATTATTCTTGACACCAATGCGGTCATCCGGGATGCCTATGTGCTTGAACACCATGAACCGATACTGCTGATCGGTATCCCCGAACAAAAATTGCATGCCTTCAATGCCAGATATGAAGGGATTGGTGTAGATCGGCGAGTTGTGGTCGGGCGTTCAAAAGACCCCGATGCGATCACCATTGATGCCGTCAGTGGCGCGACGGTTACCGTGATGGTTATCAACGAGATTGTCATGCGCGCCGCGCACCGGGTTGCGGTGGCGGTGGGCCTTATTGATGACGCTGCCAGCGTCGCGCAACAACCGGCAACCGTGCGCACAGACTTTTTTGAAGCGGCAGACTGGGCGTTTCTGACCGGGAATGGCGCTGTACGACGGTTGCTCCTGACCCGGGGGCGGGTTGACGAGGCCTTTATAGGAACAGAAGCTGAAGGGGTAGAGACGGCGGGTCCGCAGAAGGCGGATGAAACCTTTGTCGAGCTTTACGTCACGCACCTGAATCCGCCGACCATCGGCCGTAATATTCTGGGCGACAATCAGTATCGATTCGTGATGGACGAACTGGAGCCTGGCGAACACGCAATCGCGGTCTTTGGTCGGGGGGACTATTCGTTCAAAGGTTCCGGTTATGTTCGCGGTGGTATTTTTGACCGGGTCCAGTTGCGTCAATTTGGGGACAGTATCAGTTTTCGGGATCGGGATTACGAGCGGCTTTCTGATGTCTATGCCGCCGGGATGCCGAACTTTGACGAGATGGCCATATTTATCGTGCGTGAGCACTATAATTTTGATCCCGGCGCGAGCTGGAGTCTGGAACTGTTGGTAAGGCGCCAGACCGGTCCTGTTAGTAGCGTATTTACCAGTTTCGAATTACCGTACCAGATGCCCGAGGAATACATCGAGCGGCCGCAGCCAACGGCTGAAGCGCTCGCTGGCGCAGAGGCGGCCAATCGCCCGGTGTGGGTCAATATCTGGTATCAGAAGAGCTTTCAGATCGGTGTGATCGGCGTGGCACTGCTGCTCCTGACGATAATTCTGTTTCTGCAGGACAAGTTCACACAGCAGCCACGCTTTCTGCACTGGCTGCGCCGCGTGTACCTGATTTTCACTGTGGTCTATATTGGTTGGTACGCCCTGGGGCAACTGTCAGTGGTGAATGTGCTGACCTTTGTTCATTCGCTGTTTCAGGATTTCCACTGGGGTCTTTTTTTGATGGACCCGGTGATATTTATACTCTGGGTGTTCACCGCCGCCAGTATTCTGCTGTGGGGGCGTGGGGTGTTCTGCGGCTGGCTGTGTCCTTTCGGGGCGTTGCAGGAGCTGATCAATGAGGCGTCCCGCAAGCTGAAGGTGCCGCAGTACGAGCTGCCGTTTGCTGTGCATGAACGGCTCTGGGCCGTCAAATATATCATTCTCCTGGCGTTGTTCGGCATCTCACTGGAATCCATATCCACTGCCGAACGGATGGCCGAAGTGGAACCTTTTAAAACGGCAATTACGATGAGGTTCGACCGTCAGTGGTGGTTTGTGCTTTATGCCGTTATCCTGCTGGTCATCAGCATATTTACCCGAAAAGTGTATTGCCGTTACATTTGTCCATTGGGCGCAGCGCTTGCCATTCCCACGAAGTTCCGGCAGTTCGACTGGCTCAAGCGCCGTAAGGAGTGCGGTGATCCGTGTCAGCTGTGTGCGAAGGAGTGTGAAATACAGGCGATCCACCCGGATGGCCGGATTAATGCCAACGAGTGCCATTACTGCCTGGACTGTCAGATGACCTATCACAACGACAACAAATGTCCGCCGCTGGTCAATAAGAAAAAACGCCGTAAAGTGGGGAATAAAGCTGCACCGGATGCCCGGATTATTCCAGTCGTCCAGATTTCTGAGCCCTGAAGCTGTCAGACACTGGCCGTCTACCCAATAATAATGACGCAGGGGCGCCTCGACAGGCAGGCTGGAGACGCCAGGATGTTTTCATCGAACAGTTTTAATAAACGATAACACATGAGGAGCAAGGGTCATGAGCAAAAAAGAGCTGGAAAACACCCAGGGTGAACTGAATCAAAACGGCGTGAGCCGGCGCGGCTTGCTGGGGGCAGGCGCGACAGTTATGGGCGCCGCCGCTTTCGGCGGCGCCGTGATGTCCCGGGAAACCTGGGCGGCGGCGGTGAAAGAATCGCGGGCCAAAACCCACGTGGGACCAGGAGAGCTCGACGCCTATTACGGATTCTGGAGTGGCGGGCATCAGGGGGAAGTGCGGGTAGTCGGGGTGCCGTCCATGCGCGAATTAATGCGAATTCCGGTATTCAACGTCGATTCTGCCACGGGCTGGGGGCTGACCAATGAAAGCCGCGAGATTATGGGCGATAGCGCCAAATATCTAAATGGCGATTGTCACCATCCACACATCTCCATGACGGACGGTAAGTACGACGGTAAATACCTGTTCATCAATGATAAAGCCAATACCCGGGTCGCCCGCATTCGTCTTGATATCATGAAGTGTGACAAGATGCTGACCGTGCCGAATGTTCAGGCGATTCACGGTCTTCGATTACAGAAGGTTCCTCACACCAAATATGTATTTGCCAACGCCGAGTTTGTGATTCCGCACCCAAACGACGGATCCAATTACGATCTGAACGACAAGAAAGCCTACACCATGTTCAACGTTATTGACGCTGAAAAGATGGAAGTCGCATTCCAGGTCATCGTTGACGGTAACCTGGATAACGTGGATGCAGATTACACCGGTAAATACGCAGCATCCACCTGTTACAATTCCGAGAACGCGACCGACCTCGGTGGCATGATGCGTAATGAACGCGACTGGGTGGTGGTGTTCAATATCGAACGTATCGAAGCGGCGGTAAAAGCCGGCAAGGCGTCGACGGTGGGCAATTCCAAAGTACCTGTCGTGGATGGGCGCGAGGGCTCTGAATTTACTCGATACATTCCGGTGCCAAAGAACCCCCATGGTCTGAATACATCGCCCGATGGTAAATACTTTGTTGCTGCGGGCAAGCTGTCGCCGACGGTTTCCATTATCGAGATCGCCCGGCTTGACAAGCTCTTTGATGGCAGCCTCAAAGATCCTCGCGAGGTTATTGCCGCTGAACCGGAACTGGGCCTGGGGCCACTGCACACCACATTCGACGGGCGCGGTAACGGGTACACGACACTTTTTATCGACAGCCAGATCGTAAAGTGGAATATTGCTGAAGCAATACGGGCCTATAACGGCGAGAAGGTAAATTACATTAAACAGAAACTTGATGTGCACTACCAGCCTGGCCATACACACGCTTCCTTGACCGAAACCAGCGAAGCCGATGGCCAGTGGCTTGTGGTACTGAGCAAGTTCTCCAAAGATCGATTCCTGCCCACCGGGCCGCTGCACCCCGAGAATGATCAGCTGATCGATATTTCCGGTGACGAAATGAAGCTGGTGCACGACGGTCCTGCCTTTGCGGAGCCTCACGATTGTATTCTCGCACGCCGCGACCAGATCAGAACCAAAAAAGTCTGGGACCGGAACGACCCATTCTTTGCCAGCACGGTGGCGCGGGCCAAAAAAGATAAGGTCAACCTGGAGCGGGATAACAAGGTTATCCGCGACGGCAAAAAGGTGCGGGTTTACATGACGTCCATGGCACCGTCATTTGGTCTCACGGAGTTCAACGTTAATCAGGGTGATGAAGTGACCGTGACTGTCACCAACCTTGATGAGGTGGAAGATGTATCTCACGGTTTTGTGATGGTCAATCACGGCGTCAGTATGGAGATCAGTCCGCAACAGACGTCCTCCATCACCTTTATTGCCGATAAACCGGGTATGCACTGGTACTATTGCAGCTGGTTCTGTCATGCATTACATATGGAAATGGTGGGCCGAATGCTGGTAAAGCCGGCTTAGGGCGTTTCCACGAAGCCGGCAGCGATGTCGGCAGGCATCGGGTTATTGCGCACAGAAGGTAAACTAAGTGCCTGTATTTCAAGTTCAGGGGCCGCTGTTTCTGCCAGCGGCCTTATTGTTTCTGCTATTTTCATTATTTCAGTGCGCGGCGGTCAGAGCGGAAGCCCTGGCGATTACCGAACTGCCGCTGCGATCTGAAGGTGATGGTCGCTGGATACTGCCGGCCGGGGATTACGCCGGCCAGTTTCTGATTAAGGAATCGCTACATGTGCGTTGCGAACAGGGTGCTGTCATTCGGGCACAGGGGCAGGGGCATGCACTGAATATCAGCGCCCCCGACGTGGTGGTGGAGGGCTGTACACTGTACGATTGGGGGCGTAATTTGACAGCGATGGATTCGGGCATATTCGTTCAGCGCACTGCCGCAGGCGTTCGCCTGCAGAATAATGTTCTGCAAGGTCCGGGTTTTGGTATCTGGGTGGATGGTGCTCCGGATATCAGCGTACTGGATAACCGTATTGATGGTGATACAGCGGTTCGCTCACAGGACCGCGGCAATGGCATTCATCTGTTCTCGGTGCGCGGTGGCCGGGTAGCCGGCAATCGGGTGCGCTACACACGGGACGGCATCTATATCGATAATTCACGTGATAGCCATCTTGAAAGCAATACCCTGGAAGATTTACGTTACGGCATACACTACATGTTCTCTCACGATAATCAGGTAATTGGCAACATCACCCGCCGCACACGAACGGGCTATGCCCTGATGCAAAGTCGCAAACTGACGGTCGTAGGCAACCGGTCCGAGCAGGATGAGAATTACGGCATTTTAATGAACAACATTAACTACTCAACGCTGAGGGACAACGTTGTCAGTGAAGTGCGCCACAATTCGTCGACCGACAGCAGCGCGCCCGGCGCCGAAGGCAAAGCACTGTTTATCTACAATTCGCTGTTTAACACGATCGAGAATAACCATTTTGAACACAGCACGATGGGTATCCATTTAACGGCGGGATCAGAAGACAACCGTATCTCGGGGAATGCTTTTATCAACAACCAGCATCAGGTTAAATATGTGGCAACCCGCACACAGGAATGGTCATCGAATGGTCGGGGTAACTACTGGAGTGACTATCTGGGTTGGGATCGCAATGGCGATGGCCTGGGCGATGTCGCCTATGAGCCCAACGACAACGTCGATCGACTGCTGTGGACCTACCCGCAGGTGCGACTGTTAATGAACAGCCCGGCCATACAGGTGTTGCGCTGGGTGCAGCGGGCGTTTCCCGTCGTTAAATCACCGGGTGTCAGGGACAGTTTTCCGCTGATGGTGATCCCGACTGACGCGCTGGTGAATAATGCATCGGCGGAGCGAGTACGATGAATGCGGTGGAGATCAATGGCGTCAGTCAGCGCTATGGCAGCATGACGGTGCTGGAAAACCTGAATCTGAAGCTGGCAGAAGGGGAAGTCCTGGGGTTGTTCGGGCACAACGGCGCCGGCAAGACTACCAGCATGAAACTTATTCTCGGCCTTTTGCACCCCAGCGAAGGTCAGGTGCATGTCCTGGGAAAGCGGCCCAGTGATCCTGAGGTACGGCGCCAACTGGGGTACCTGCCGGAAAACGTGACTTTTTACCCGCAGTTAACCGGGCGCGAAACGCTCAGACATTTTGCTCGACTCAAGAGGGCACCGCCGCAACAGGTGGACGCGTTGCTGGCGCAGGTTGGTCTCACCGCTGCAGCCGGCAGGCGGGTCAAAACCTATTCCAAAGGAATGCGGCAGCGTCTGGGCCTCGCGCAGGCATTACTGGGGGAGCCGCGCCTGCTCCTGCTCGATGAACCCACGGTCGGGCTGGACCCCCTGGCGACCCGGGATCTGTATACGCTGATCGGTCAGCTGCGTCAAAAGGGCACCAGTATTATCCTCTGTTCTCACGTGCTCCCTGGGGTTGAGGCCCATATCGGACGCGCAGCCATTCTCGCCAATGGACGGTTGCAGGCAACGGGCAGTCTGCCCGGCCTGCGTCGGGAAGCGGAGCTGCCCGCCCGAATTCAGATCACCGGTCTGCAAGAAAGTGATATCTGGTTGCAGCGCTTGAATAATGCCGGACACACGACTCGATCCCTGGGCAACAACGTTATCGAAGTGGATGCCGCCAATGGCCACAAACTTGCGCTCTTGCGACAGCTGCTTGGCGAAGGCACGATCGAGGACATCGACATTCTCCAGCCTTCTCTGGAAGACGTGTATCGTTTTTATATGAACAGGCTTGCCGACACGACTGCGGGAGAGACCTTTTCATGAGTCAGGTTTGGAATATCGCGCGAAAGGAGATCAACGATGGCCTGCGCAACCGGTGGCTGTTGGCGATCAGTCTGTTATTTGCCGTGCTTGCCGCAGGCATTGCCTGGCTGGGGGCGGCCGCGTCGGGCCAGGTCGGTTTTACCTCGATTCCGGCGACGGTCGCCAGCCTGTCCAGCCTCGCGACTTTCTTGATGCCGTTGATCGCTTTGCTGTTGGCGTACGATGCCATTGTCGGGGAAGACGAAGCCGGGACCCTGCTGTTACTGCTCACCTACCCGTTGGGTCGGGGGCAGATATTGCTGGGAAAATTCGTGGGCCACGGGGCGATTCTCGCGCTCGCAACACTCATCGGTTTTGGCAGTGCGACGCTGGCCATTGCGGTGCTGGTCGAGGATGTGACATTGAGCACACTGTTTTTGGCATTTGGTCGCTTTATGATCGCTTCGACGTTGCTGGGTTGGGTGTTTCTGGCATTGGCGTACCTGCTCAGTAGCAAAGCCGCCGAAAAATCTACCGCCGCCGGGCTGGCGCTGGGCGTCTGGTTTCTGTTTGTGCTGGTGTTCGATCTCGTGCTGCTTGCGATGCTGGTGCTAAGCGAAGGACAGTTCAGTCCCGATTTGCTGCCCTGGTTGCTGTTGCTTAATCCAACCGATATTTATCGACTGGTCAACATAATGGGGGTCGCCGACGGAGGTGGTGATCTGGGGGTGCTCTCTCTGGGCAGTGATCTGCCGCTGTCGGAAGCCGGGCTGTGGTTTTGTCTGGTGGTATGGATCGGTGTATGCCTTTTGCTGGCCTATTGGTCTTTCTGCAGGCGTCCAGCGTAAGCACCGGTTTCCGGAATAATTTCAAACCTGGGGTGATGAAGAAATGAATACGTTTTTCGTGCACCGTACGCGCGCGCTGGCGATACTGATCACGATCGTGGTTCTTGGCGCCTGCAGCGAGACGGGCCCGGACCGCGTAAGACTCGAGCCCGTGGCCTTTCACGACAGCGATGAATGCCACGTTTGTGGTATGGTCATTACACGATTTCCAGGGCCAAAGGGGCAGGCCGTGACTCAGGCAGCAACCAGAAAGTTCTGCTCTACGGCGGAAATGCTGGGCTGGTGGCTACAGCCGGAGAACCGGCATCTGGGCGCACAGTTGTTCGTTCACGACATGGGCCGGAGTCACTGGGATCACCCGGATGATGAACACTTGATTGCTGCCGCCGGCGCCTGGTTTGTTGCTGGCACCCCTCTTAAAGGCGCAATGGGTACCGTGCTTGCCTCTTTTGCGGATGAGCAGGCAGCCCGGGACCTGGCAGCTGAACACAATGCTCGGGTTCTGCGTTTCGAAGAAATTGATCTGACACTCCTGCAGGAAGGCGGGCCAGTGTCGAGCGGATCGATGCAGTAGCTATACATTTCAGTTGACGTGTGACAGCAATCAGGCAATCACAACATGACGAATGGCATAGCTGGCAGCAGTCTGCCAGATTGGAGTAACGATGTTTTTTGATTCAACAAAACTCAGCCTGACAGTGCTTTGCACAAGTGCTGCAGTGCTGGCTTCCTGTTCGCTGGGTCCGATGCCGCATTTAAAGAGGGAGCGCGCAACGGTGACGGGAGCACCCGTATTGGTAACCTCGTCACAGGACGGCTATTGGCACTTCGGTCAGGCCATACCGGGTGAGGGTGAGCCCACCGTTACCGTCGACACAGCACAAACCCATCAGGTCTGGCATGGGTTTGGCGGCACCTTCAACGAAGCGGGGTGGGACGCTCTGCTGCAGCTTTCCGACGCCGATCGCGAACAGGTGATGAGCCTGTTGTTCGATGACGGGAACGGCGTTGGTTTTGACTGGGGACGTATTCCGATGGGGGCAAGCGACTACGCTCTGGACCGGTACACGCTAAACCCTGTCGCAGGCGACCTCGCCATGACGTCGTTTACTATAGAGCGCGACAGACAGTTGCTTATCCCGTTTGTGAAAGCCGCGCAGGGAATAAAGCGTGATATCAAGCTCTGGGGCAGCCCCTGGACACCACCACCGTGGATGAAAACCAATAATCATTTTGATGGCGGGTCGTTTGATACTCGCTATGCCGACGCCTATGCGCGCTATTTCGTCAAATGGATTCAGGCATACGAAGCAGAGGGTATGCCGATCGACCACGTGCAGCCGCAGAACGAACCGGGCTGGACGCAGGCTTACCCCAGCTGTGCCTGGGGGCCCTCCACGGCGGACGGAGACACCACTCAGCGACCTGTCACCCTGGGGGCATTTGTTGAAGATGCATTGGCACCGGCCATAGCCGCCGCCGGACTGAATACCGACATCTGGTATGGCACTTTGTCCAACAATGGCACGTTTCACGATTACTGGGATGGCCTGTCACCTGAAGGCCATCAAAAAATCGTCGGCGTTGGATTGCAGTGGGGCACCCATGAACATATCGGTATGCTCGCATCCAAAAAGGGTAAAAGTGGTAAAAACCTCCTGGTCATGCAAACCGAACACCGCTGTGGCAACTATCCCTGGCTGGGCACCCTGGCAACAAGCCGTGAAGACGCCAACCGGCATAACTTCCTTCCCGACCGGGCACCCAATAATCACGCTTACGCCGAAGAATCCTGGGACATGATCAAACAGTGGATAGAAGCTGGCGCGCATGTGTACAGTGCCTGGAACATGGTTCTGGATACAGGCGGATTCAATATGGATACCAGTCGACCCTGGCCCCAGAATGCGCTGGTCGCGGTGGATCGTGAAGCGAAAACGTTTGAATTGACGCCGGCCTTTTACGTATTCCGGCATCTGGGGCAATTTATCAGGCCGGGCGCCACCCGGGTTGAAGTAACCGGGACAGATGACGCGCTGGCATTTCAGAATCTGGACGGCAGTGTGGTCACCGTCATATTCAACCCACAGGCGCAACCGGTTTCGACGCGACTATCGATCGACGGCGCGATTTTGAATTTTGAGGTGCCCGCCCGGGGCTGGGCGACGTTGCACCGGTAGATAGACCTGAGCCGCGACACTCAGGTTAGCCGTTGTGCCTGAGGCCGCCAGCGTGGCCCGCACCATGGGTTGATAGCCCCCTGGCAGCCAGCAACAATAGAAGGAGGAGGTTCGCAAAGCCCAGGCTGCCTGCACCTTCGTTGCCATTATCAGTCGATCCACTGGACGAGTTGGAGCTGCTGGATGCGCTCGAACTACTGGAACTACTGGAACTACTGGAACTGCTGGAACTGCTGGAACTGCTGGAACTGCTGGAACTGCTGGATGAGGATGAGCTGGAACTGCTACTACTGGTGGAAGTGCCCGTAACCGGACGGATGCCCTTGAAGTCGCATTCGCCGGGGGGGCAATATATGCGATAGTTTCCGCTTAGCGCCAGCATGGCGAACATATACAGGGAGCCGTCGTAATAGCGATATTGCCCTGATGGCACGGACGTATCCCACAGTGCCTGAATGAACTCGAACGCAACAGACTGGTCCGCGGCCAGACTGGCCGTCGCATTCATCGCGACCAGGCCCGGGGAGTGGTCGGTGTTGTTATTGAACGGTTGCTGACCGTCCAGCTCCCAAAGGCTTGGATAACTACCGATGCCTTTGTCTTTAAAAAAATTCTGCAGGGTGTTGGCATAATGCGTTTGCCAGGGGTCTTTACGCCACCAGTAGAAATCCATGGCCGCATTGCCCACGGTGCGCCAGGCATCGTACTGAAAGTGAATTTTTTCATGATTGAAGGCGCCGTGAGGTCTGCCATCGAAATATGCATAATCTGGCGATAACCCTGTCTGGGGGTTTACGGCAGTCTTCAGAAAATCCCGACTGGTATCGGCCACGTCCGCCCAGAACGCATTGTTATTGTCTGCCCAAATGGCCCACAAATCGAAAAAAGCCGGCAGATGATAGGAGGGATCAGTGAAGTAGTTTTCCGAAGGGCCGGCGGGGGTGTATAGGATCTTTTTCTCGTCGTGCTGAAAAAGACTCATTTCTTCCTGGCCACCACCAGAGTTCTTCCAGCGGAACTGGTCATTGCCGAACATATCGTCCAGAATTTGATTGGCCTGCTCGCGGTAATTAAAGATACCCGCACCATCGCCCCACCGATTGGATGCGAAAAACAACGCAGTGGCGAAATAGACCTCCCCATCCGGCGCAGGGTTGCGATCACGTACCTGACCATCGGTGCCTACCTGCCAGGCGAAGAAGCCTTTCATCTCGCCCTCTTTATTGAGTGAATGGGTGTGAGCCCATTTCCATAACCGGTCAAAATCATCCTGACGGTCCAGTTGCAAAGCCATCATCATGCCGTAGGACATGCCTTCACTTCGTACATCATTGTTGCCAGTGTCCCAAATATAGGCCATGTCGCTGCCGACAGGAATGAAAATGGCCTCATTTTCCCGATCACTGCTATGGAACAGTTGGTCATATACCGCCTGCACGCGGGCTTCGACTGCCGCTGGCGAGATGCCGAGTTCCGCAAACATGTTGCGGTAGATGCCGGTTTCGTATGCCCCACGGTCCGGCAGTATGGGCGGTGGTGGCGGTGGTGGAATATCGCCCGTACGGTGCAGCTCGTACCAATCCAGCACGCTATTGTTTTCGCTATTCAAGATAAATTGCAGGTCGCTGGCCTGCGCGTCCTCAAGCCGAAACGAAATACTCTGCACTGACGCTGTAGGGCCAAACGAGGCGCCACCCAGTCGCTTGTCGCCGAGATTTATGCTGATGCCGCCAGCCCCTTCATTCTCACTTCGGCCTCTTACATCAATGCGGAACACGCCGGGCACACCGGATGCAATGGATGAGCTGGCGGAAACGCGATCACCGTTGGTATAAAATGCCACGCCGTCGAAAGGTGAATCGGTTACCTGTGAGTAGGTTCCCGAAACTGTGCCGCCTTCCAGCTCAAAGCGCTCCAGCAATTGAGCATATGCTGCTGATACACATGTTGCGCTGAAGATAAGAATAGCGCTCTTGACAGTTTTAAATCGCATAATTATTACCTGATTTTTATCATTGCTTTAAATGGCTGGCGACACCGGACACTTTAGACTAAAGGCTAATTGCAAAACGGCGGGACACTGATTTCTGAACGATAAAGTAACGATCGATCCGGTGTCCAGCGACAAAACCGTTTAATGCGTGCTTATTGTTATTGTGACTATCAATTTTGCGGTGGAGTTCTCACTGCTATCGTCTTTCCGTTTTCCGGGGTCCTGAAATTCCGTCGCGAATGCCTGACGAAGTGGATAGATATACGGAGGATGTGTCCGTTTCCAGGTCGTAGGTCGTATAGGTAATGGGAACCCTGCTCGTGGGCAGACCTGGTAGTGAATTATTCAAATAGTCATTCGGGATAAAACATGCAGTGGCCAGGAAGGCAGAAATCGTGACACCGGACGCCGATGAGCGTTTAAGAAATCACCTGGATGGTGTTGATGAGTCCTGAACGCATCTACTACGCCAGTTGCCCCTTGATTTCAGCTTCGTACATAGGGTCTGCCGCGTTTTCCAGCAGCTGGGTGAAGTCGGCTTTTTCGCCTGGCAGCGCGCGACTGACGCCGATGCTGTAGGCAATCGGTAGCGAACCGGAGCTGTTGCTGATGGCCACTGCGCTTTGGAGCCGCTGCAGCATGCACCGGGTAACGAGATCTTTGGTGTCCAACAGCAAAACGGCGAAATCGAGGTCTCCCACGCGTGCAATCAAATCCGAACTGCGCCAGCTTCTACGCAGAATATCGCTGAATTCCAGCAGCATCTGTTCTTTCAGATTAGCACCGTCAGATCGATTGTTATGCGATAAATGATCGAGCCTGAACCTGAGCATGGATGAATCCAGCTTCTGATGACAGGCCAGTGCCAGTGCCTGCGTTGCACGGGCTTCAAACGCCTGCTTATTCATAAGCCCGGTCAGCAGATCAGTGCTCATGGCCCTGTCATTGATGAACTCGTGTTCCGTCATCAATGCGAGGTCCTGCAGCAGACGCAGTTCGGATGCATCCAGTGTTCTGGGGTGGGTGTCTATCAGGCACAGCGTACCAATCCGATTGCCGTCCGGGGAGTGCAGAACAGCGCCAGCGTAGAACCGAATGCCGGGCGACCCAGTGACCAACGGGTTGTCGGCAAAACCGGGATCGATGCTGGCGTCGGGGACCTGATAGATGGCGTCATCGCCAATTGTGCGTGTACAGAAAGAAATCTCGCGCGGCGTTTCGGTTACGTCCAGCCCCTGTACTGACTTGAACCACTGGCGTTTTTCATCCACCAGGCTAATCAGGACAATGGGAACGTTAAACAGGCGCTTTGCCAGCCGTGTCAGTCGGTCGAAACGCTCCTCGACCGGCGTATCCAGCAGGTTCAGCGCATGCAGGCTGTCGAGTCGTTGCTGTTCCCGGGACTGCTCGCGATGAAGGATCCAGGCGGACAGCGCCTTCTCTTCCATAGGCACGGCGATAAAATACCCCTGAGCCAGTCGGCAGCCGGTTTCCCGTATGTAATCGAGTGTTTCCGCGTCTTCGATGCCTTCGGCTGTGGTTTGCAGACCCAGGCTATGACCCAGTTCGACGATGGATTTGATGACTGTACGGGATTCCTGGGAGTCGCGGGCAGTGATCACAAATGATTTATCCACCTTGATTTCTGAAAAAGGCAATCGTACCAGTTGCAGCATGGACGAGTAGCCGGTGCCAAAATCGTCGATGGACAACTGAAAGCCCTTCATGCGCAAACGGGTGAGCATATCCAGAGAAGACACGGGATCATCCATTGCACTGGTTTCGGTCAGCTCCAGGATGAGTCGGTCGGAGCCGATACTCCAGTACTGGCAACGCTCGGTAATAAATTCAGACAGCGCAAGGTTGCTGAGCGAGCGCGCGGATATGTTGATGGAAAGGCTGACATTCTCAAGCAACAGATCGAGCTGCTGCTGTAGCACCGGGGTGGGTGCCTCGATTCGGAATTCGGAGAGCCATTGTAAGGATTTGTCAACGATGTTGGCTGTGAGGGTGTCGATCAGCCCGTGCTGCTCCGCCAGGGGAATAAACGTCGATGGCGCAATGGCGCCAAGATCAGTGTGCTGCCACCTTGCGAGCACCTCAAAGCCGGCCAGCCGCCCGGTGCTACACTCGATTTTTGGCTGATATACGAGCGTAATCGTTCCGTTGGTTACGGCTTCTGCAAGATCCTCTGCGTTGATCGGCGGGCTTGCCGGAGTGTGATGCTGTCTGGGGCGCGCGCCGGGCTGCTCAAGGGAAGGGCTGTCAAGCAAGGATCGCAATTCTGTTGGCGTAAAGGGTTTCGGGAGCACACCGCAGATATTGAGTCCGTGCTCCCCGGCAGCCCGGCCAGCCGCCTCCAGCACGCGACTCCCAACGCCGCTGGTAATAAAAATCTTTGCCGTGCACTGCCGGCGGGCCAGCTCAACCATGACCTGCACGCCATCCATCTGCGGCATAATCAGGTCTACGGCCAGAAAATCGGGCTGCCACGCTTGCGTGATGTCAAAAAATTTTTGTGGGTCCGAGGTGTATTTTACCGTTAGGCCAGCCATGCGGGCGATGGCCGCAATGGTATTGCAGGTCAATGGGTCATCGTCGAGTATCAGCAGTTTCGCTGGCGTCATGGCTTAAACACCCTTCGCTTTTGCCGCAGGTCATGTAACTTTTTTATGCCCAGAGCTTTGTTTGTCGTCGAGCACTGCCCGAATTTTATGAGCCAGCTCGTGAGGTGCATAGGGCTTGTTGAGCAGATGCAGTCCGTCATCCAGTCTGCCCTGGTGCACAATCGCATTCTCGGTAAAACCGGAAGTGTATAACACCTTAAGTGTTGGGCGCGCTTTCAGCGCATATTCGGCCAGCTGACGCCCGTTCATGCCCGACATGACGACATCCGTAAACAACAGATCAATGGCAGTCGCTGAGTCGAGTATAGTCAAGGCGCGATCACTGTGCTCGGCCGACAGAACGGTGTAACCCAGTGACAGCAGGTAGTTTGTCGCATATTGGCGAATCAGGGCGTCGTCTTCTACGACCAGGATGGTCTCGCTTCCGCCTTCGGTATGCAGAATGCGGTCTGTCGTATATGTGTTATCCGAGGCAGTTGTCGATTCGGGTAACAGAATACGCACACAGGTTCCGTGTTGGTACTCCGAATGGATATCCACATGACCGCCCGACTGTTTGATAAAGCCGAATACCGTGCTCAGTCCGAGGCCCGTTCCCTTGCCTCGCGGCTTGGTGGTAAAAAAAGGTTCAAACACTTTCTCGATCGTTTCCGGCGGAATGCCCGTACCCGTATCCCGAACTTCCAGAACCACATAAGGACCGGCCGGTAGACCCTGATACGGTGCCTGGGAATCGGTGGTCAAACACAATCGGCTCGTCAGGAAGTGCAGGCGGCCGCCGTCCGGCATGGCATCACGGGCGTTCAGTGCCAGGTTAAGCAGGGCGCTTTCCATCTGTACCGGGTCGATCAGGACCTGTTTTGCAGACGGATCACATTTCAATTCAATTTTTATATGGTCGCCCAAAGTACGACGTAATAATAATTCTGTTTCCAGCAGTAACGCATTGAGGTTGATGGCACGGGGTTCCAGCGTCTGGCGTCGGGCAAATGCCAGCATGCGTTGGGTAAGTTCTGCCCCACGATTTGCTGCGCTGATGATCATGTTCGTGAGGTCCCGCAGATGTGCCGGTAGCTCCGCCTGTTCGCCCATGAGGCTGGCGTTACCGATAATAACCGTTAGCAGGTTATTGAAGTCGTGGGCGATTCCGCCGGTGAGGTGACCGATGGCTTCCAGCCGTTGTGATTCGCGAAGTTGCCTCTCCAGGTTGCGGCGTTCATTGTTGGAGCGAAAGTAAACCGCCAGCCCGTCGGCGGACGGGTAGACGTTTAGCTCAAACCAGGTCTTCAATGGTTCGTAGTAGATCTCGAACCGTCGCGGTATCTGTTCGTCGACGGCACGTTGAAATTCGATGTGACCCTGGGTATTTTCTATATCTGGAAATTCCGCGAGAATATTGCGTCCCAGGAGTTGGTTGCGCGGCTTTTGCATCAGCCGCTCTGCACAACTGTTCAGGTAACTGAAATTCCAGTCGTTATCGAGCAGGTACACGGCGTCGGATATATTCTCGAGGGTAGTTGCAAGTTTATCCGCCAGTGTGCGTGAAGAGGATTCCGCGTTTTTGCGGGCAGTAATATCTTCCGCCATAACGACCAGGCCCACCGGGGTAGCCGTGCTGTCATACTGAAGAGCCACATTCAGGTGAACCCAGCACGTGTCGTCCGGGTGTTTTAGTAGCAGGGCCTCGCTCACCAGATTGTCCGCTTCTCCGGATCGCAATTGCCTGAATTGTCGACGCAGGCGACGCCTGAAATCGGATTGAATCAGAGGCCAGATGTCCAGGCGATTCAGGGACGCTTCCGATCGGCCTGCAATGTGGCAGAACGCGTGGTTGACGGAGATAAAGCGGCCCTGCAGATCGGTGAAGGCAATACCCATGGTGGTGGTATTGAATATGCCGCGCCAGCGTTCCTCGCTGGCGTAAAGCTTTTTATTGAGACGCTGCAGTTCGCGTGAACGCAGCAGTATGTCCGTTTCAATGAGTTTGAGCCCGTCTTCCCTGATTGCGCTTTCCTGACGTTCCGCCGTTGAGGCTTTGACGAAATCGGTAACATCTTCGACCCGGTGGATAATGTAGGCAAGCCGGTCGTCCGGCAGGATGACCGGAGAGTGGACCGCGCTCCAATGGCGCTCTTCGAGTTGCTGGGTATGCGGATTGAAAACCGGCTGGACCTTGATTCCCATGATATCCGTTTGTCGGGTCTGCTTTACCTTTTGCAGGGACAGCAGCAGCTCTGCAGTCGAGCCCTCGGGTGTCTCTGGAATAATGTCCAGGAACGCGCGACCGATAATCAGGTGGCGCTGACTCATGGTGGCATTCAGCCAGGCGTCGGTAGCCCAGATGATCCGGAATTCATCCGGTTCCAATATCAGATACAGGCCGGGCAGGGATTCCAGAATCGCTGAAAATTCCTGATTCGCGTTGTCCGTTAACGTCTTGGTGTGATGCCCCCGGGTAGCGGGGCGGGTATCGCCGGGACTTGTCACGCCTTGTGGTCTCCTGTATCAACCTTTCTGGCGTCCGCTGGGCCTTCCTTCATCGAAGGCGCTTTACATTGTAAGCCCGCCACCAGAAATGGATCAGAATGCAGTTATATTTTAGGCACTTATTTAACACATTCCGGACGGCTTTTGAGTGAAACTGAGGTAGAAACCATGAGCGGAAACTGGAGAGATTTGGCTTCTGATATCACAGAAGCCTTGAAACCGCGCATGGCCCCTATCGTAAATACGTTGGTGGACGCTTTGTCTACCGTGTTGCTGGTTTTCGCTTGCTACTCGCGGAGATACGGGTGCTGATTTCCGCACATCCATTAACGAGAGAGCGGTGAAGGCGGACATTCCGTCAAAGCATAAATCAGCGTCTCACCCCTGGCAATACGAAATGTATCCGGCCCGCATCGACTGTACCCGCTTCGTTCCAGCAAGGTGGGGACTGACCATGACAGAGCGGCGGCGATGAACAATGCTAACAGAAAGCTCGTAAGCAGTATCCCTGACGCATATCGCATAATAATACCGTTGGGGCGTAACGTGCCAGCGGCATGAATGACGCCCAGCGTCAAGAGTACAATTCCCAATAAATAGTAAGACACACCAGACGTCATCACGATAATGTGCCGGCTGAACTGCACCGCGCGATAAATATCGGTTAGCTGCCAGATCGGGTAGATTGTAATGGGCACGGCAATCAGATACAAAAGAACAAGGCAGCGATCCGCCACCTCGGGTCTCATCAGTAACCCTTAACGCCCGCACAGGGCGCGAAAAGACATAGGATCAGATGTGGATTTCTCTCTAAATGGTTAAAATTTCGATTGACTTCGTAATGTAGTTTGGCCAAGTCCATTCCCAGCTTTTTGTAGCATTGAATCAGTGCCGCGTCGCGCCGGCCCGTTGATCTATTTCGTTTAAAACCAATCCAGTTATGACGCCGACCGCAACGGCTGCAAGCAGAGGTGCGGCAGCTATTCAGTACCCGCATTTCTCAGTGCCACATTGGGTGGGGCATAATAAATCACATCTTTAACCGATGTGACCAGTGGAAAACTGCCTTAAGGCGTGTGAGACATTGACCATAGTGTCCGATACTGAGACCGAGTTTGGCGCGGGAGTGGGTGGAAATTGTGCTGGGAGCGCCGGCGGCTCGCCTGCTTAACCAATCGTCAGGAGGTTGTGTGCGCCGATGATTATTGCAGCGGACAAGTAGCGTAGTTTACAGGGTTCCTGAATCGGTTACTCGATATAGATTGCCCGAAAATCGTTGACATTCGTCCGCGTCGGACCGGTTATCAACAGGTCGCCCAGGGCGCTGAAAAAGCCATAACCGTCGTTGTCGTCCAGGCTGGTCGCCATAGAAAGTCCCAGGCGTCTGGCCTTTGCGGGTGTGTCCGGCGTGAGCAGAGCGCCGGCATTGTTCTCCGAGCCATCAATGCCATCGGTATCTGCAGCGAGTGCAAAGATGCCCGGTGTACCCTGCAGGCAGTTGCCGAGCGCCAACAGGAATTCAGCGTTGCGACCGCCGCGCCCTTTACCGCGCAGTGTGACGGTCGTCTCCCCGCCTGACAGGATCACGCAGGGCCGTCGGACGGGTTCGTCGGTACTTTGAACAAAGCGCGCAATACCCGCGAAAACCCTGGCAACTTCCCGCGCTTCACCTTCAATTGTATCGCCCAGAACCAGTGCGTTTATGCCGCAGGTTTGCGCGTAACGGGCTGCGGCCTGTAATGCCTGCCGGGGAGTCGCGATCAGGCTATAGGGCGTTTCTGCCGCCGGCAGTTCCTGAGGTTTTGGCGTTTCGGAGGCCGGGTTCAGCAACCATTCGCATATATTATCGGGCGTGTCGATGCGGTAGCGACGCAATATATCGAGTGCCTGTTGCGATGTGGACGGGTCTGCAACCGACGGTCCCGATGCGATAACACTGGGGTCGTCACCGGGTACATCGGAAATGGCATAGGTATGAAGCCTGGCAGGCCGACACGCGATTGCCAGTCGACCGCCCTTGATGGCTGACAGATGCTTGCGAACGCAATTAATCTCGTCGATGGCTGCACCGCTTTTTAACAGCGCTGTATTGACGGCTTTTTTCTGCGTCAGGCTGATGCCTGGCGCTGGCAGACTCAGCAGCGAAGACCCGCCCCCGGACAGGAGGAAAAATACCTGGTCCTGCGGGGTCAGACCGGCGAGCATGTCAAGCATGTCCCGGGCTGCTGTTTCGCCGGCAGAATCCGGCACGGGGTGTGATGCTTCAATAACCTTGATCTTTTGGCAGGCTTCGGCGTGCCCATAGCGCGTGACAACCATGCCCTCCACCGGCCCCTGCCAGGCTTTTTCAAATGCCGATGCCATTGAGGCGGCCGCTTTGCCGGCGCCCACAACTATAGCTTTGCCGCTGCGATCGGCAGGCAAATATTTTTCCAGAAGCGATTTTGGATGGCTGGCATCGACGGCCGATGTGAACAGGTTGTACAGAAATTGTGGTTTATCGAGCATGACACTCCCCTGGTTCAAAGACATCTGCCGGGTAAGCGAAGTTTACGCCAACTGTTTGGGGGATGGCGGTTGCAAAGGGGTGGGTTCAGCCAGGACGCACGGATAACAGGGGGTTCAGGACTCTGGCGAGCAAGCCGGTGGTGGCTGCCGGAGCTTCCACTACAGTCAGGCAGATGCAATCTTCATTCTGGGCTGAGGTCGGGCAGTGCACCTGGCCGGATTCGCGCACCAGGAAGTCGCCTGCCGCATATACGCCATCACCGTCGGAAAAGCTGCCTTGCAGCACCAACGTTATTTCTTTGCCGCGATGATCATGTTCGGCGGCTTTGCCGCCAATGCTTATGCGATGCAGTGAAACCTGATATTTTTCCTGACCGGTGTTCAGCGGCGCCATCTTGATGGACGGTGATACGATTTTCCATTGCAGTTTGCGGTTGTGCGAAATCAGTTTGCGCAACACACGCGGCGCATTGATCAAAGCGGTGTTCTTGCTGACCGGAATGGGGCGGTTGGGAGTCTCGGTCGAACGGTTGTCCGTAGCCGCCTGTCCAGCGTGTGCATCGGCCTGCATGCGTATACGTGTCATCAGATTCTCGAAGCTGCCCGGTTCAGGTCCGGCCCTGTCACAATGAGACAGTAGTGTGCCGCCGAGGGCATTAAGGCTGGCAATCTGACTCCGACAGGCACCGCAGAAATGCAGGTGCGCCGCCACAGACAGACTGACAGCCCATTCGAGACTGCCGGCGGCGTACTCGGTCAGCAGGTTCACGTTGGGATGATGGTTGATCATCTCAATATCTCCTCGCCAGATTGGCATTGAGCTTTTTCAGCCCCATGCGCACACGTGACTTGACGGTGCCCAGCGGCAGGCCGGATTCTTCGGCGATTTCGCTGTGGGATTTTCCCTGCATATAGACTTGCGCAAGAACCTGCTTCTGTTCCGGGGGAAGCACTGAAAATGAGGCCTGAATCATTTCTTCATGCCGGGACTGCTGCAAGCGGACAAAAGGTTCGTTGGCGGAGGAATCGTCCCAAATGTCATCAACATCAATGGGGTCCTGGTTTATTTGATGTCGGCTGTTGCGGCGCAGCATGTCGATCCGGCAGTTTCGCATGACAGTAAAAATCCAGGTGCTGGCGGCTGCTTTGGTGGGATCGAAGCTGGGCGATTTCAACCAGACTTTGACCATGACCTCCTGTACCAGTTCTTCGGCGGCCTCGCCGGGCAGGCTATGGCTGCCGTTGGATAGACAGAAGCCTTTGATCAGGGGTGCAAAATGCTGAAACAGGCGAGAAAAGGCCTGTTCGTTCCGATGTCGCCCGACATCTTGCAGCAGCTTGCTCCAGGCATCGGTTCGCAATCCGCCGGATCGACCTCCGGGCTGGTTAGTGGTTGCCGGGGCTTCCGGCCTGCCGCCTGTGATGGTTTCCATTTTGATTGCAGCTTTGACGGGCTCCTTTCCTTTTGTCATTACTTCGGCCTTGATTAATTGGTTGGCTCGGTTCATCGGATAAGGCTCTTGTCTGTAATTTTTACGAATGGGTGAGTTTACGTTGTAAAACATGGTGCGGATTGGCATCGCCTCAGGCCGTGAAAAATGCGCTTTGACGAAAACGAAAACAGCGGTAATCGTCGCGCATAACAGCAGTCTGCCTGGCGGCATTTCGATATAGGTAACCCGTCAACCATCCCGTGCCGCGGCCTGATGCCTGTGTACCGTCGTGTATCCGCTTCAACGGAAAAAACAGATTGGACGGTTACACTGACGACCCGATAGCATCCAGCGCGACCGCTGCGCCGTTCGTCGTGCCAAAGGCGTCCGGGCACTCGGAGGGCGTATGCATGATTTGATCCGGAATGGCCGACGGGGTAGCAACGGTCTCTGCGCGAGGGTGCGGAAGCGAATAGACGCAGCCGGTTCGGAGAATTATCGAGGCTATGCCGATTATGTTGGCGGTGAATATCCTGGAAGATTCCGCCAGCAATGTATGAGAAAGTTTAGGGAACCGGTTTTTCAGGCAGGCGGCAATGCGTGCTGCTGCGCAGGCGATTATAAAAGCGGTGTTGCGCGCTGACGTTTTAACGCGCCAGCGCGACTTGTCCCGATTCCCTGCTACCCATCCCTGTTGTGTGTTTCATCCGTCTTCTCCCTGTTCTATCCGTGATTTCTTAAGCAACATTCCAAATCCCTGGCACCCGTCCTGGTGCAATCCGTTCAGCGTCCGTCGCTGTGGGCAAAATCCGTACTCCTTTGCCCTGTCCTTTACCTTCCTCCATGTTCCCTGTAAACGAAGTCTGCTGGCGCGGTGGCCCTATCCCTGCTGCCGTCCGTGCTGCTGTCATCCAGATTGGCCGATCCGTATGCCGCTTAAATCCTTTTACGTGCGTCCGTTATGCTTCCTGCATTTACCTGACAGACACTGTCCTCGTCGGCGTCGGGTATCCCATTGGCTTCCCTGTTTTAACTTTAGGTGGGCCTCGATGAATTGCCAGTGTGTTTCTGGTCGATTATGTGGGGCGGCACCTTGGGCTGATGGCCGATCGGGGGACTGTTTTATCGGGAGCGGGCGGCCCGGAACGATCGCCTGATGGCGGTATGGCGCTGGAGCCTCCGTAAATTCAGGACTTGCACTGACCCGCCGGGTCCGCTCGCGAAAAATGATGAACGTTATGATGGTGAGGGGGCGGCGCAGTTGATAACGTCGATGGCCATTATCGCATTGTTTTATAGCGAAATAATTTAGTGAATGGGTTAGGGTCTTATCCAGAAATACAACGGCATGCGAAAGCCAGACGCACTGACCGAAGGATTGAGGCCGCGCTGACATACCCATCCTGCGATCAATATCCTACTCCAGGACAGGAGCGTGCCACATGGCAAAGCGGATGTCCGTTGATGACGATCGATACCGCGCTGGTCTCCCAATCAAAGAATAGGGGGGAATGACTGCACCTCTTGCATCCATCCAATACTTAATATAGTATTATGCATTATATTTAAATGTATATTGAATATGATATATCAGCATTTGAACGCGGGAAATGTCTCCAGTTCGTTGGTCCGTACAACCGCGGTGCAAAGGAAATGGAAATTCTTCAAAAGGTGACACCATGAATGATTTAGGAAACGTCGATATTGACCGGATGCGCCAGTCGGCGGGCGATGCCGCCTCAATGCTGCGCTCATTGGCGCATCAGGACCGCCTACTGCTGCTGTGCCAGCTCAGCCAGGGCGAGTTGTGCGTCAGCGATCTGGAAGCTCAGGTCGGAATCCAGCAGCCCAGCCTCTCCCAGCAACTCGGCGTTCTGCGCCGTGAAGGTCTGGTCGCCACGCGCCGCGAAGGCAAACACATTTTCTATCGTATCGGCGACCAGCGTGTGCTGAGTCTGTTGCAGACGCTTTATCTACTGTTCTGTGAGCCTCAAGGGGAGAGCTCGCCTGAATGATATTTCACGGGCAGCAGTTTAGTGGCCACCGCCCCTGGGTGGTTTCTCTCAACCGATGGAGGCGACATGAATATCGACTTTGCTGCTTTTACACCGGGTAGCGCCTTTGCGGGTGGTCTGATGATCGGTCTGGCCGCCACGTTATTGATCTTGCTCAACGGCCGTATTGCCGGTATTTCAGGGATTGTCGGCGGCATACTGCGTCCAGCGCTTGGGGAAACTGGATGGCGAATGGCATTCCTGGCCGGGATGGTACTGGCACCGGTGGGCTGGGCACTGTTTGCGGTGCTGCCGGCCATCGATATCGACGCCAGCTATACGGTACTGATTATCGCGGGGCTGATTGTAGGTATCAGTACTCGCTACGGCGCCGGTTGTACCAGTGGCCACGGCGTCTGCGGGCTGTCGCGCCTCTCGCCGCGTTCAGGGGTAGCCACGCTGGCCTTCATGGCCAGTGGGTTTGCCACCGTGTTCCTGATTCGCCACGTATTCGGAGGTTGAAAGATGTCACGTCTGACATTGTCCGCTTTTTTGGCCGGCCTGGTATTTGGTTTGGGACTGCTCGTATCCGGCATGGCTAATCCGGCAAAGGTGCTTGGCTTTTTGGATCTCGCCGGTCCCTGGGACCCCTCGCTGGGCTTGGTTATGGTGGGTGCCATTTTGATCGGTTTTTTTACTTTTCGAGTGGTTGGGCAGCGCCAGCACTCTCTGTTGGGTGAGCCCATGCGTATCCCGGCGCGACGGGATATAGACCGCCGCCTGGTGCTGGGCAGCCTCGGGTTCGGGGTTGGCTGGGGACTGGCGGGATTTTGTCCGGGGCCGGCCATCACGGCGCTGGGCGCTGGTGAAGCCAAAGCGGTTGTGTTCGTGCTTGCCATGCTGGCCGGCATGGGCGTGTTTGAATTGATCGAGCATAAACGAAAGAAATCCGTACCGGGAGCCAGGGGCTGAACGTAGTCCATCCATCCATGCGCCGCGTTGCTGCCAGGTTTGCGCCCAGACTTCGCCAACGCCACGCCATCAATCACGAGGAATTTGCCATGAGTATCGAGAAGTTGCCATCCCCCGAAGTTGCGTCCTTCTTCGACGTGGATACCAACACCTTTTCCTATGTGGTGAAGGACCCGGCATCCGCTGCCTGTGCCATCGTGGACTCCGTCCTGAATTTCGACTATGCCTCGGGCTCCATCAACTACACCGGCGCCGATGCCATCATCGCCTATGTCAAGAAACGTAAGCTTCAGGTGGCGTGGCTGATCGAAACCCATGCGCACGCTGACCACTTGTCAGCAGCGCCCTATATTCAGGAAAAAGTGGGCGGCAGATTGGCCATCGGCGAGCATATCATGACTATTCAGGAAACTTTCGGCACCCTATTCAACGAAAGTACGCGTTTTCAGCGCGATGGTTCCCAGTTTGACGTGCTGTTCAAAGATGGTGACACCTACCAGGTGGGGCAGTTGACTTGCCGGGCTATTCACACTCCCGGACACACCCCTGCCTGCATGACTCATGTAGTGGGTGACGCGGCCTTCGTGGGCGATACTCTGTTCATGCCGGATGCCGGCACGGCGCGGGCCGATTTCCCGGGTGGCGATGCGGGAATTCTGTTCGACTCGATACAGAGCATTTTCGGCTTGCCGGAAGATACCCGCCTTTTCATGTGCCACGATTATTGCCCGAACGACCGCAGGGTCGAATATCTCACTTCCGTCGGTGCGCAGCGTAAATACAACATTCACGTAAAGGACGGCACCAGTAAATCCGCCTTCGTACAAATGCGCAACGCGCGAGATCGCACGCTCGACATGCCTCGTCTCATCCTTCCCGCATTGCAGGTAAACATGCGCGCCGGTCACTTTCCGGAACCGGAGGGCAACGGTATGGTGTATCTGAAAATTCCCGTGAATGCGCTTTAGAAAGGGAAGGCCGCAGAGGGAGGGTCGTCTGTGACCTCACCCATTGGCGCGGTGGTGAAATCTCTGTCTGAGATCATCCCGGCGACACACTGGCTCAGACATTATCGGCGTGACGATTTTGCGCAGGATGTGAGTGCGGCATTCATTGTCACCGTGCTGCTGATCCCCCAGTCGCTGGCGTATGCGCTGCTTGCAGGGTTACCGCCGGAAGTCGGGCTATACGCCAGCATCCTGCCGCTGGTGGGATACGCGCTGTTCGGTACCAGCCGTGCTCTGTCGGTGGGCCCGGTTGCCATTATCTCACTGATGACCGCCTCCGCCCTCGGCGGCGTCGCCGCGCAGGGTACGGCCGATTACCTCACCGCCGCCACAGTGCTTGCAATGCTGTCCGGATTGTTTTTGATAGCCATGGGGCTATTGAAACTGGGCTTCATCACTCACTTTTTATCCCATGGCGTCATCTCAGGCTTTACCTCGGCATCCGGCATCCTCATTGCCGTGAGCCAGTTGCAGCATCTGCTCGGTGTGAAGACAGAGGGCGATACGCTGACTGACATGGTGCCGATATTGGCGCAGCAGGTCCCCAATCTACATGCGCCCACGGTGAGTATGGGCGTGTTCATACTGGCGTTTCTGATATTCGCCCGCACACACGCTACCCGGTGGCTCAAGACCGTGGGCTTGAGCCCGCACCGCGCCTCGCTACTGGCAAAAACTGCGTCCATTGTCAGTGTCATCGTGAGCATTGCCCTGGTCTGGTTGTTGGGTTTGGAGGCACAGGGGGTCGCCCTGTCAGGCGCCATACCTGCTGGGTTGCCTGGCCTGAGCCTGTCTTTGCCCTCATGGGAACTCGTCCAGACACTGGCACCGTCCGCTTTGCTCATCTCCCTCATCGGTTATGTAGAATCGGTATCGGTGGGCAAAACGCTGGGCGCCAAGCGGCGCCAGCGCATCGATCCCAACCAGGAGTTACTGGGGCTGGGTGTCGCCAATCTGGCATCTTCCATTTCCGGTGGCTTTCCAGTGACAGGCGGTTTTTCCCGTTCAGTGGTCAACTTCGATGCCGGCGCCGTTACCCAGATGGCGAGCATTCTGACAGCCGCCGGTATCGCACTGGCGTCCCTGTTGTTTACACCGGCGCTGTACTACCTGCCTAAAACCGCCCTGGCGGCCATCGTCGTCGTTGCTGTGCTGTCTCTGGTCGATTTTTCGATTCTCAAACGCACCTGGCGCTTTTCTCACAGTGATTTTTACTCGGTCGCCATTACCATCATCGTGACCCTCCTTCTCGGCGTCGAGGCGGGCGTTGCCTGCGGGGTCCTGGCGTCCATCGCGCTTCACCTGTACCGGGCATCGCGACCCCATATCGCCGAAGTGGGACTGGTCCCCGGTACCGAGCATTTCCGCAATGTTCAGCGCCACGGCGTCATCGTTGTGCCGGAAATCCTCAGTTTGCGCCCCGACGAAAGCCTGTTTTTTGCCAATACCGGTTTTCTTGAAGATCGTATCCGGCAACGGATTTACGAGCGAGACAGCATTGCCCACGTCGTGCTTTTGTGCAGCGCGGTGAACGAAGTCGATTTCAGTGCGCTGGAAATGCTGGAAGACCTCAACCACGAGCTGGCGGACGAAGGTGTTTGGTTGCACCTATCGGAAGTGAAGGGGCCTGTGATGGACAACCTGCGCAGAAGCGGATTTCTCGACCACCTTTCCGGCAACGTGTATCTCAGCCATTTCGAAGCCTTCACCCAATTGAATACCGCCAGCCATTACAATGGAATGAAAAATTCATGAAGCATGAAATCAGCACAGATGCCGTATCATCGGCGCGGGAAGTGCCGGTCGTTATGGCTTGCGTGAAGTCCGACAGGCGCCTGGTAGATGCTGCTCTATGGTAATGATGTTGATCAAGCAATATTTATTTCGATAGGCGTCGATATTTGGGATGTATGGGCTAATAATGTTTAATATTTCGGGTTTGCATTTCTTTTTATCCCAAAAACACTATTTTTTTAGGATGAATGTTGATTTAGGCGTGATGCGACGCCTATACTGGCACTGCGACGCGATGAATCGCGGCACTGTTCCAAGCTTTGACAAAGGTCCACAGACATGAAATCCTCTTCCGCGTATTCAGATGAATATTGCAAAAATTGCCCACAGGGCGACGCCTGGGCGATCCAGCCCGCCACTGGTCCAGTTGATCGTTTTGCTCTCCTGTCATGCTCATTGCTCTCCCTCATCCTGCGTCTTCTACGCTGATCGACGTTTTATCCCGGTTTTCTATTTTAGTAACTATTCATCGCGTGTCGTAACTGGTCAGATTGCGTCCAGATTTGTTCAGAGCAAGGCGAAAAATGTGGGTTTACCCGTGTAAATACTGCGCGCTTCCTGCGCTTCGCTCTACGAGCCGGCTGGCCAGGCGTTCAAACCTGTTCCCGACCGTTTTCAACGTCGCTTTATTTGATGTGCGGGGGCAAATCGGAGCGTGAGCTGAATAGTTACCTATTTTATTGATACTTTGGACGCCACCGTCGGTGTCTATTGCGTGGAGAATGCACATGACTAAAGAACATTTGGTGATCTTCGATACCACCTTGAGAGATGGTGAACAGAGCCCGGGTGCCTCAATGACCCAGGACGAAAAGGTCCGTATTGCCAAAATGCTGGAGAAAATGCGGGTAGATGTCATCGAAGCGGGGTTTGCCATCGCCAGTCCCGGTGATTTTGAAGCCGTCAGGGCTGTCGCGAACGCTGTGACGGAGTCAACCGTTTGCAGTCTGGCCCGTGCGGTAGACGCTGATATTGACAGGGCGGCAGAAGCGTTAAAGGGGGCGGCGAGGCCACGGATCCACACGTTTATTGCCACATCACCTATCCACATGAAGTACAAGTTGCAGATGGCGCCGGAGAAGGTGCTGGAGCGAGCCATTTCCGCCATCAAGCGGGCCAGGCAATATACGGATGACGTGGAGTTTTCGCTGGAGGATGGGAGCCGTTCCGAATTTGAATTTATGTGTCGAATCACGGAGGCCGCCATCGCCGCTGGCGCCCGGACCATTAACGTGCCTGACACGGTCGGGTATGGCGAACCCCATGAATATGGCGCAATGTTTCGCCGGCTGATTGAGGCTGTACCCAATTCGGATCAGGCGATTTTTTCCACCCATTGCCATAACGATCTGGGATTGGCTGTGGCCAATTCGTTGTCAGCGGTGATGAACGGTGTACGCCAGGTGGAATGTACCATCAATGGTCTGGGAGAAAGAGCAGGCAATGCTGCCCTCGAAGAGATCGTGATGGCGGTGCGGACACGTAAGGATATCTTTCCTGTGGAAACAGGGATTGCCACTGAATTTATCGTCCCGACGTCGCGGCTGGTATCCACGGTGACCGGATTCCCGGTGCAGCCCAATAAAGCCATAGTCGGGGCCAACGCTTTTGCTCACGAGTCCGGTATTCATCAGGATGGCGTGCTGAAGCATCGGGAAACCTACGAAATCATGCGAGCCGAGGATCTGGGCTGGAATGCGAACCGGATTGTTCTGGGCAAGCATTCGGGCAGGGCGGCGGTAAAAGCCCGATTCGAGGAGCTGGGGTACGCATTTACCTCGCCGGAACATCTGGCGGATGTGTTCACGCGCTTTAAAATTCTGGCCGATAAAAAACATGAAATCTTTGACGAGGACCTGCATGCACTGGTTTCCAGTGTGCGCGAAGCAGCCGACGAGATCTATCGGCTGGAGTTTCTCGATGTGTGCAGTCGAACAGGTCAGGTGCCGCAGGCGAAAATTACGCTGAATATCGAGGGAGAAACCCGACAGGCGGTGGCAGAAGGTGGTGGACCGGTTGACGCGGCGTATAAAGCCATTGAGAAAATCGTGCAGAGTGGTACCGATCTCCAGTTGTATTCGGTGAATGCCATTACTCAGGGAACCGACTCGCAGGGTGAGGTCAGTGTCCGGTTGGAACGTGATGGCAAAATTGTTAATGGGGTCGGGTCCGACACTGACATTGTAGTGGCGTCTGTCAAGGCGTATCTGCAGGCGCTGAACGTTTTATCCTATTCCAGTATGCGGTCGCATCCCCAACGCGATGGCGTTTAGATGATTCAGGCCGCTGCCATGAATGAGCGAAAGCGCCTGGAATACCTGGCCGCGATGGGGATAGACGCGTATATGCCCCGGCGGCAGTTGCCTGGTGCGCTGCCGTCACTGGTACTGTCGGTGCGCCCCCCCACATTGCCCGAACCCGTCAGGCATGACCCGGCGCCCGGGGTGGAGCGGCAACGCACCCCCAGCGTAGCGAGCCGTGCAGACAGCACAGGAATCCACCAGCTAGTGGATACGCTGGTTGAGAACAGCAGTGTCCAGCAGGCGCCCGTGCAACCACTTGAGCCATTGCCGGAGGTCGCGCCGCCTGCGCCAGCCTCCATCCGTTTTGTACTGAACTGCTGGCGTCCTGGTCCGGACCTGTTGGTTATTGACAGCCACCAGCCTGGACGGGCGCTTCCGACGGAAGCCCTGTTGGCCAATATCCTGCGGGCGGTGGGTCTGTCCGTGCAGTTGCCACCAGCCGAAACATTGCGCTGGCCGGTTATTCGGCAGTCGGCAGCGCGTCTGAGCGATGCCAAAGAAATGGTTGCGGGTTTTTTGGCGGGCCACCTGCAGGCACGCCCTGCAAAAATCGTGTGGTTGATGGGCGACGCCGCCATCCGTGTCTGTACCGACCATAATGCAGCGGAGGACGGTTATCCGGAGCAGGCTTTGATGCTGCCGGGTCTGTCGGTACCGGCACTTGCGCTGCCTTCGCTGATGGATATGCTGGTGGACCCGCAGAAAAAGGCAGTCACATGGCGTGCAATCCGGCGACTCCATGATACAGGTTAGCGTCAAATCGCTCCCCCCCTTCACGGCCGGCGGCGAGACCCTGCAAATGGGTTTGTTGGATATCGGCGATCTGGAGGCGCTATGGCAGATAGAACAGCGCGCCCATGCCCATCCCTGGCAGAGGCCGCACCTGGCTTCCTCGCTGGAAAAACATGTCTGTGTCGGCCTCAGTGTTGTCGGGCAGTCCAGGGTGGCCGCGGACCGGATTGGTTATGGTATTCTGAGTTTTGCCGCCGATGAGGCGGAATTGCTATTGTTGGTGCTGGATTCAGCCTGGCAGGGCCGCGGAATTGGTACGGTTTTTTTGCAGCAGTTGCTGCAGTTGGCCCGACAGCGAGCGCGTGCTGTTTTTCTGGAGGTCCGGGCATCCAATGTGGTTGCTCAGGCTGTGTATGAAAAAATCGGGTTTAATCAGGTGGGCCTGCGTCCCCGCTACTATCCCGGCCTCAATAATCGCCGCGAAGATGCCATTATTTACGCCATTGAACTGGAATAACTGTTCAACTCGTGTCGTAGCTGGTCAGATTGCGTCCGGATTTGTTCAGAGCAAGGCGAAAAATGTGCGTTTACTCATGTCGATGCTGCGCGCTTCCTGCGCTTCGCTCTACGAGCCGCCTGGCCCGGCATTCAGACCATTTCCCGACAGGTTTGTGACCATTTTTTAACGCAGCGCTATTTGCAGGTGCGAGGGCAAATCGGGGCGTGAGCTGAAGATACGAACGGGATTCTGTTTGAAGCCGGCCTACTGAAACCGCAATCTGGGTTTGTGTCCGGCCCCCTGATCGGTGAAAATGGCCGCCGTTTTCATAAACCCGATGCACAGCGCGATTTGTGGGCCTGCCATTCAGGACCCGGACAGCGGCTGCAACCCGAAACCCGAGCAAGAAGAATCCTTGATGTCAGAACCGTCCCTCAAACGCGAGCTTTCCAACCGACGCACCTTCGCAATCATTTCCCACCCGGATGCCGGTAAAACCACCATCACCGAGAAGCTGCTGCTGTTCGGCAATGCCATCCAGACAGCCGGTTCGGTCAAAGGCAAGAAGGGTCCGCATGCCCGCTCTGACTGGATGACCATGGAGCAACAGCGGGGAATATCCGTAACGTCGTCTGTCATGCAGTTCCCCTATAAAGGCCGGATCGTCAATCTCCTTGACACCCCTGGTCATGAGGATTTTTCGGAAGATACCTACCGTACCCTGACCGCTGTGGATTCGGTGCTTATGGTGATTGACGGTGCCAAGGGTGTGGAAGCCCGTACGATCAAGCTGATGGAAGTATGTCGCTTGCGGGACACCCCCATCCTGTCGTTCATTAACAAAATGGACCGCGATATGCGCGACCCGATTGAAGTGATGGATGAGATTGAATCCGTCCTGAAGATCGCAGCCGCGCCGATTAACTGGCCGGTTGGCATGGGTAAGGGATTTCAAGGTGTTTATAACCTTTATACCGATGTTTTTCATGTGTATCGGCAGGGGCAGGGGCATACCATTCCTGAAGATGAACAGATCAGGGGCCTGGACAGTCCGGAAATGGACCGCCTGCTGGGGGCCTATGCAGACGATGTCAGGGAAGAGATTGAGCTGGTCCGCGGCGCAACGCACCGTTTTGATCTGGAAGAATATCTGGCCGGGCGGCAGACGCCGGTTTTTTTTGGAACGGCGCTGGGTAATTTCGGAGTACGGGAGATGCTTGACGGCTTTGTGGAATGGGCGCCTCCGCCACTCGGTCGCGCCGCAGATCTGCGCCACGTTGCCCCGGATGAGCCGCAGTTCAGCGGTTTTGTTTTTAAAATCCAGGCAAATATGGATCCGAAGCACCGCGATCGTATTGCTTTTATGCGGATCTGCTCCGGCGTATATGAACAGGGCAAGAAGCTGCATCATGTCAGGCTGGGTAAAGATGTACGGATATCAGACGCAGTAACGTTTATGGCCGGTGATAGAACAGAGGTGCAACACGCGCTGGCCGGTGACATTATCGGCCTTCACAATCACGGGACCATTCAGATTGGAGATGCCTTCACGGAAGGCGAGGTGCTGAAGTTCACCGGCATTCCGCATTTCGCCCCGGAACTCTTCAGACGCATTCGTCTGCAGGACCCCCTTAAAACCAAACAGCTGCAAAAAGGTTTGCAGCAGCTTTCGGAAGAGGGTTCAACCCAGGTTTTTTTCCCGATGAACAGCAACGATATTATCGTCGGGGCTGTCGGTGTACTGCAATTTGAGGTGGTTGCCTTCCGGCTCAAGGATGAGTATAAGGTCGACGCGACCTACGAGAATATCAGCGTTGCCACGGCTCGCTGGGTAGATTGCCCGGACCCCAAAAAGTTCGAGGAATTCAAACGCAAGTGTGCCGATAATCTGGCGATCGATGGCGGGGGACACCTGACCTATCTGGCGCCGACGCGGGTCAATCTGGCGCTGTCCCAGGAGCGCTATCCCGCTGTGACTTTCCGGGCAACGCGCGAGCATTGACCGTGCCGGAAAAACTCACACCTGATTTGCCCCCGGAGGTCCCCTGCAGATGCTCTCCGGCTATTCAGTGGCTGGGGCGTCTTTTGTTGCGGATCAGTGGCTGGCGACTGGTCGGCGAAGTCCCCCCGGTGCGCAAACTGGTTATTGCCGTGGGGCCGCATACGTCCAACTGGGATCTGGTATTTGCGCTGTATGTATTGATGGCGTCAGGTATTCAACTGTCCTGGTTTATGAAACGGGAGGCTTTTATCTGGCCGTTTTCCCGATTGTTTATCGCTTTTGGCGGTATTCCACTGAATCGGTCGGCGGCGGCCGGCACAGTACTGCAAATGGCGGAAGCATTTTCCGGGCGCGATCGATTATGGGTGGCGCTCACGCCGGAAGGGACGCGTAAAAAGGTTTTTCGGTGGAAAACGGGATTTTTACGGATTGCCGAGGCTGCCGATGTTCCTGTGTTGCTGGTCGCCTGGGATTACCCCACCCGCACTATCCGTATCGACCGTTTATGGCGGCCGACCGGAAAGCATGAGCAGGATGCAGCGGCTATTCAGGATCTCGTAAACAGTCGCTATACAGGGCGGCATCCGCAGCAGCAATAAACTACGTAACTATTCAGCTCACGCCCCGATTTGCCCTTGCACCTGCAAATAGCGCTGCGTTAAAAAATGGTCACCCAACCTGTCGGGAACAGGTTTGAACGCCTGCCCAGGCGGCCCGGAGGGCGACGCGCAGGATGCGCGGCGTATTGACACGAGTAAACTCACATTTTTCGCCTTGCTCTGAACAAATCCGGACGCAATCTGAACAATTACGACATAAGCTGAATAGTACTCAATTATTTGCCTGCCTGCTCAACAGACCCTAGCGCAGTCTGAACACCACGGGTACTGTAAATACGAACGCATCCGTTTTGATTTCTTCCGGAATGGCGGGGTAGGGGCTCGCCTTTTCCACCGCTGATCGAGCTGCGCGGTTCAGGGTCTCATGCTCACTGGTTTCCATAAACTCTACGTTCGTCACCTGTCCGTCCCGGGCGAGGGTTACGGTTACCCGCACGGTGCCTTCCTGGTTCCGCCGTAACGCCATCTGTGGGTACTTGACGTAGTTCCCGGTCCATTTGGTGATTTTTGAAATATAAAGCTGTTCGGCCAACAGGCTTGCGGCGGTAACTTCTTCTTCGCCATCATCGTCCGTCAGAATGCTGTCACTGAAAAGGTCCTCTTCAGACACAAGGCCGGGGCCGGCGGGCGGTCTCGGTTTTGGTGGTGTCGCAACAGCAACCGGCTCACTGGGCTTGGGCGGATCTTTGGGCGCAGCCGCCGGCGGTGTTTCGGTCGGTTCGGGGGCCTTGGGCGGAACCGCAGCTACGTCGGGCCCGGTTGCCGGCGGTGTCACTGTCGGCGCTGGCGGAGTCGTACCTGTTGGCGCCGGGGGAGTCGTTGCCGGCGGCGCAGGGCGCGCCGCGATTTCCGTTGACGCGCCTTCAAGTGCAGCGCGGATAGCGGTAATTCGCTCCCTGCTGGGTTGTATTAGCGTATGACGCCCACGCAATGCTTCAGCACTTTCGGCGCCGCCCAGCAACGCATCCTTGAACGCGGATGACAGTGGCACCGGGCCTATCCAGGTTCGTACCAGCAAATCAAAAAATGCAGGGTCGGATATGGTGCCGAGCTGAATGCCATTGATGGTTACCACAAGGCCCGTATCGACCTTCCGGTCAAATCGCAGGACGTCCCCCGCGCGCAGGTTGACACGTAGAATGTTGTTGAAGTCCGCCATGTTCTGCGCCTGGGCTGTCAGTTCGGCCTGCCCGGCGTTGATGGCGATACCTTCAACCCACATGCGCTTGAAGCGACGAGAGAATATGCGATCCTCTATTATTTTCAGCTCCATCGCCTTGTTCTGGTTGGACAGGATAAACTCGCGGGCATCACCCGCGGGTTTGTCGGCGTAAATGGCGGCTATAAATTGTTCCTGCCCCAGTTCTGTGTGGATGGCCATGCCGTTAAGCTGCAGGGCGTTGGCTGCGGGCATAAGTGCCACCAGTCCGAGCCACAGCCCAAGCTTGATCAATACTGCCGAAGTAAGCTTCATAATTCACTCGTCGTTATCAATGTGAGGCACAGAATGCCTGCGTTCCGGCTATCCATTGCTACCTGTATTCCTGGCCCCGTGCAGGCTGATTGGATCAGTCCTGTGCTGTACGGCATCCCGGCAAATAAGCAGATGTTCAAATCCGTCACTGCATCACCTGATCCAGGTCAGTAAATCAGTATAGTTATGAACATTAGCTTAATTCTCGCGTTTCATCGTCATTATCTGGTTTACGCCCCCGATTTGCCCGTCACGGCGTTAAGCCTGTCGGGTATCAGGTTTACACATGCAGCCAGGCGGCCCGGAGGGCGAAACACGGGAAGCGCGAAGTATTTACACGCAAGTCACGTTTGCGCCGTGCTCCGTACAGATCCCGGCGCATCTGAACAGTTCGACTTGCGTCGAATCGCTGTTTTCATTTGCCTGGACGCGGGCCGCGCGGGATGAATTATCCGGCGCCTACTCTCATAATAGCAGTTCGCTTAAGTTTCGATTTACACCTACAGTCAAAATAGACGGCGCGACACCCGGTTATAGCGTTTAACAGGAGTAATACGGCGATATGCAAATCTATCGGGTCGATCAGTACCCAGTCGATGCACTGGATAAGTTAATCAATTCCATCGCGTTTTTCCGACAGATACGGACTGTCGACGTGGGTCAGTTCGAGATGCTTATGCGTTATGCGACCATTCTCGATCTGCGTCCCGGAGAGGTGGTTATCGAGGAAGGAGAGGACGATGCCTGGCTTTATTTCCTGATAAGAGGAAAACTCGCTGTCTATGCGGGCAGCCGGTATAACGCAATGCGTCGCATTGCAGACATTCTGCCGGGTGAAGTCTTTGGGGATCTCGCACTGCTGTTGGGACACCGCCGGACCGCAACCGTTATTGCAGACACCCGCTTTCGCCATTCGCTGGTATTTACGTTGAATTTCGAGGTATTTGGCACCCTTCAGGATTTCAGCGTCGTGACGTTGGCCACCAAGCTCACCTATTACCGAATTATGGTGCAGAACCTGAGGTGGAAGCTGGAGATGTACCGTTCACGGTATCCGGATTACGCGTTTGCATCCAGTCATCATAAAGTTCGCCTGTTCGGCGGCAAACCTGACTCGGTCGACGAACTCATCAGCCTGCACGGGCAGGCGCAACAGTTTGCGCGGCTGCTGATCAACTGGAACGTAGAGCTTACGCGCGATGATGAGCCGGGCGAGTCGCACGATGGTCACTGAGGATACTTGATGCGGACGAAAGATATCAGGTGCTGCCAGCGGCGTCATCAACAACCGCGGCGCAAAGGACGGTTCGCCAGGATGTTGCTGGTGTTGGGGTTGTGGCTGGGCTGGTCACCGGTGTGGGGCCTGGATGAGTCGCGCCTCTGGTTGCCGGTTTCCTACAAACAATACCATTTTGAACTGCTGGCCAGCGGTCTGGCGGCGGAGGCACAGCGCGAATGCGAGCGTGTCGTTGAAGGTACGGTCGACCTGGATCGCAGTACTCTGGAAAAACCGGTGTTCCGGGTTTTATGCCGCAATGCCGACGGGCGTACCTTCAACCTGCTGGTGGACGGCCTGACCCGAGCGATTCTCACGCCCGGCGATGAAATCGACCAACTGTTGACGCCGGCCCAGAGAGCAGCGCGTCTACGCCAGCGGGAACAGGCCGAGGAACGACGACAGCAACGGCTGGCGGCTGAAAAGGACCGCCAGCTCCGGCAACGGAAGGAACGCTATTGGTCCCTGTGCGAGGAGGCGCTACAGCCGTTCATTGCCAATATGCTGTCGGTGCAGTGGCTTGAAGCGCCACGGGCCGGCCTTATCACGGAAGAGGGTGCGGAATTCGCGCGCAACTTTACTGCCCGGGATTTTTCCGGCACCGCCCTGCATTTTACCGCAGAGTGCAGCGTCACGACTGAAGGGGGTGCGAAGGCCGCCGTTGTACCGACGGCAAGGGCACACCATCGATTTTAACGGAACATCTGTGTTAGACTGCGGCAACTCTGTACGGATGGCCAGTGGTTATGCGCAAAATCATTCATCTCGATGCCGACTGTTTTTTTGCCGCGATTGAAGCTCGTGATAATCCACGATTGCAGGGGCGCGCAATTGCAGTCGGCGGCGATCCATCTCGCCGGGGTGTTATCGCAACCTGCTCATATGAAGCGCGCCAATACGGTGTCCGCTCTGCCATGCCATCGGCGCAGGCGCTGCGACTCTGTCCGGATCTGAAGATTGTTGCACCGAATTTTACCGTGTACAGGGAGGTATCCCGACAGATGCAGGCGATTTTCTCGGAGTATTCTGACCGGGTCGAGCCTTTATCCCTGGACGAGGCATTTCTCGATGTGACCGATTCGGCACATTGCGAGGGTAGTGCGACCTGGATTGCCCGGGATATTCAGCATCGCATTCAGGATGAGCTGGCCTTATCCGTATCGGGAGGCGTCGCACCCGTCAGGTTTCTCGCCAAGATCGCGAGCGACTGGCGTAAGCCCAATGGCCGGTTTGTCATTCTGCCGCCGGATGTCGAGGATTTTACCGCGGAACTCAACGTCAAACGTCTACCGGGCGTGGGCGCCGTAACCGCCGGCAGAATGCACCGCTTCGGCTTGAATTCCTGCGCCGATATACGCCGTTTCGGGCTGGCCGCAATGCAGCGGCATTTCGGGCAGCAGGGGCAGGTGATGTATGAAAGAGCCTGGGGCCGGGACCCTACGCCCGTATCTGCCGACCGAATCAGAAAATCCGTAAGCGTCGAGCAGACGTTTCCGCAGGATTTTGCACTGCTGCAATTGAACAATATGATCCCGGAGCTACTCCAAGGGTTGGAGAAGCGGTTTCAACCCATCGCGTCGGAGTATATTGCCCGGAAGTACTTTGTGAAACTGAAATTCGATGATTTCAGTACGACCACCCAGGAGGCACCGATGCCCGTCTCGTGGCGGCGTCCGCAACTGGACGGGTTCTGCCGGTTGCTGCATAGTGCCTGGTTGCGGGTGGGTAAGCCGGTGCGCCTGTTGGGGCTGGGATTGCGGCTTCAGCCGGTGACACTGCGGAAGCCCGGTCAGATGGAGCAGCTGCGTCTGTTTCAATAGCAGACCGTGATCTACTCAACATTTTTGCCGGGATGGCAGGCGGGGCGCGCCAAATCCCGATAAATAAGGTAGAATGCCGCCCTCGGTACGCCTGAAATCCGATGGCGATGCCGGTGACAGTCTGTCCGGTCGGTATGATGACTGGTTGGCCCTGCGGAAATAATAATTGTTATTGCTGCGCCCGCTGGCGCGGACATTAAAAAGTTGGAGAACAATCCCGTGAGTCGTAGAAAGCGCAAGCAGCAGGAAAGTGGTGATAAGGCGGAGATCGATTTGACTCCCATGCTCGACGTGGTCTTTATCATGCTGATTTTTTTTATTGTCACGGCCTCATTCGTCAAGGAAAGTACGGTAAACGTGGATGTTCCGGAAGACAATAATGCACCACCGCCACCACCGACCAATGAGAATACGTCAATACTGGTACTGATAGACAACCAGAACGACATTTTTATTGACGATCGGCGGGTTGACGTGCGATCCGTCCGCTCGCTGATTGCGCAGAAAAACGCAGCCAATCCGGTCAGTAGTGTTGTCGTCCGGGCGCACGAGGACTCAAATACCGAAACTTACGTGAAGGTGGCGGATGCGTCGCGTGACGCCAGTGTTTATGCCGTGACATTGATTCCCTTCGACGACTGATAGCGTCTCAGGCACGTCGGCGGCCAGCCCGCCGACGTGCCGATCAATCACAAACCTATCCTGCTTGGCAGACGTGCCATACAGTCACGATTGGATTGCGGGATTTCGTTCTGCTCCTCCAGGCCGGTCTCGGTGTGCCAGGAACGGAATTCACCGGCATGGTCGAAACGAATCGCCTGCACTTCCCGGTCGTTTACCCTGTCAAATCCTGCGGGTTTCAGAATCGCCTGATAACTTGTGCCGAGAAAATTGATGGTGAGTAACAGGCTGTACGAAGCGCCCTCGGTGCGGGCTGCGTCCAGCAGGCTCCAATGCCCATTGACCTTCTCTCCCCGGGTATTGCCGTCGCCAAGGCGACCGTCAATACTGGCGCCATCAATATACTTTACACAGGCTTCAAATCTGCCGCTTATTGCGTGGGGCTCGCCTTGAAAGTAGATTTCCACCTCGGAATCCTGGAGCTGGTAGGGGGCGAATCCCAGATCGGGATCCGAGACGCGGATCTGTTTGCCGCTCAGGTCGGCAAAAGGTTCGGCTCTGGCCGGTAATTGGAAATTCTGTCGAGCTGCTTCCAGTGTTCCAAGCTGGTCGGTATGGAACTTTGCCTTGATGACTGCGGCCAGGTCGGCTGTGTCGTCGTCGAGAACCGCTATCAACTGTTCGACAAGATTCGCATTGTCGGCATTCAGCATAAAGTTGAAGGATTCTCCGCTATGGGTTTCATAGCGATTGCTATCCATTGCCTTAACTGCCAGGGCTTCGAGAACACGGCTTCGCCCTTTGAGATTGGTTAGATAATTGCTGCCATCCGGGGCGAACAGGCGGTCGGTTAGTTGTCTAACCATCGCGATTTCAGCCATGCTGCGTTGATATTGGCCGGCATGGGCTTCCAGTTGTGCCTGTCGCGGTAAATCCAGTTCACGACGGTCATAGATTTGCCTGACCTGCCGCTCACTGTCCTCGATGACCTGTTGCAGTATATCCGCGCGATTCAGTGCGTCATCCAAAGCCAGAACGTCTGTCGACATCAAGCCGGCGAGGCTGCTATAGACAATGGCGCTCATATCGTTCGGTGTGCCGACGGCATCGCCAATCTCGGTATAAATATCCTGGATGCGATCGGCGAGTATCGCGACGGATTTGTGCAGCTTCAGGGCCTTGTTGAATAGCAACGGGTCGACAGTGCCGTTTTCAGGATCGACATATTCGATATCCAGGTCACTCCGGTCAATGCCCAGATTGGCGAGTAATAGATTCTGTTCCGCGTCGGTTCCCAATGCTGAGACCAGCGTCGTCAACGGTGTGATGACAAGCCTGTGGGTTTCGCTGCTGCCCGCTGTCGTCAAGCGTCGGCTTAGCTGCCCGACAAACGGTTCACCGGTCAGTGTATCGTAGCCGCCGTCGACCCGAAGGACGAGTTGATCAGCGCTGCGATTGAGTGTCAGACAGTGCGAAGCCAGGCCGGCGTCGCCCGGATGATCACAATAATTGACACCAGTCTTCGGATTATACGAGAAATAACCATCATCATCAGTGAAGGCATAGGGCTCCCACGGGTCCCGGGTGCCATTGTTGTCGAAATCGGCAAACACCATGGCGCGGGCAAGGTGTCCATCGATCGCTACACCCTGAATTGTGCGGGAGTGGTGTTCAGTGGTCCCCACATCCTGTCCGGAGCCACCGCAGGCTGCCATTGACAATGCCAACACAACCAATGCTGTCGGGGTAGTACATTGACGTAACGTTCTCATATTTCTGCTCCAGGCGTATTAAGACGGCAGCAGGCGCCGCAATCGGGATCTTTACAGTGGTTCGGTGAGTAAAATCGGCGAGTTACATGCATTGGCACATTAAAACCGTTCTGCCCAGGTTAATGAAAAGGCCAGCTTTCGCGGCACCTGGCTGTCGTCAATGGTGATGTCATCCAACGCCATCTCCAGGTCAAATGTCACCCGATCAAACAGGGTAAGGCCTGCGGTATAGCTCGCCAGCTCTGACCCGGTCAGATTTTTTCGGTAGCCAATCCTCAGGTCTGGTAACCAATGACGCTGAAAGTCATACGTGCTGGAGGTATATAACCACTGGTTTTCCATGCCCACCATATCGTCATAGGCGGCCAGATCAATCGCCGCATTCACTGCGAAGCGGGGGGTGAGGTACCAGCTTGCATCGGCGGTACTGATCCTGTGGCGGGTGTGTTTTTCCCGGGTTTGGAGCTCGCCTCTCTCCAGGGCAAAATAAGTGGCGACTTCGCAGTTGTTGCGTGCCACAGAGGCTTCGGGGTATGAATCGCAATCGACACCCACTGAGCCGTAATCGAAACTCGGCGAGTTGATATTCTGCAGTGTCAGTCCTACCCGATAGTTCTCGGCGACCCATACCAGTCCAAGATCAATGGCGACGTTGGTGGTGGCCTGGCGATTGTTCTTGTATTCATCTTCGATAACATCCTCTATATCCTTGCCGTCAAGTGCCTGCAGACGAAACACCTGTTTGCTGAGCTCCAGGTTGATCAAATTGAATTTAATGCCGCCATGCAGTTGTCCTCCCCATTCCTGCGCCTGCAAGTCATTGAATAATGAGCGGCCATAGCCCACCGCCACCCGCTTTTCGATTCCGCTTTTGACATAGGCGGCACTGGCGGTGGCAAACTGCATGTTCTGGCTATCGAAACTGAGGGGGGCGTCGAGCAGGCGCAAATGAACCTGGGTTGACAGTTCCGCCTCGCCGAAAAAAGTCCCCCCGAACTGCGAAGGGCGCCAGTAAAGCGGCATGAATGGGGCTGAAAGCGACTGATAGGCCGTGGCATAGCCGTTATCACCAATATCCTGCAGAACCCGATTAAAACGCTCCAGCGTATCCTGTACTGATTCGTTGGTGCTTGAGGGATCGTCGAGCAGATCAATGAGCTCATCTATCTCATCAATAAAATTGTCGGCGCTGCCAAGTTCCAGGCCGAGTGTTATGGCTGGAAAATAGTTGAAGCGCCAGTGCTCATGGGGCCTTACGGCGAGGTTTGCGAGCGCGGGGTTGTGCCGGGCTCCAAAGATCGAATGCCCACTGGAAACCGGGCCCGTTGTTATGCCTGATCCAGGGTGATATTCGACCGCCTGGGTAGCTGTCGCACCAAACAGTGCGACCAAGAGGAAGCTGCGTCTCACGTAAAACTCCTTAGTCATTATCAAATTATCGTACCAGTGAATCCGGCAGGATTGATTAATGACAGCAGTAAAACTGCTTAAGCGCCATGCTTATAAGAACTTGGTCTTGTCAGCGTGAAATTGATATAAGCGAGACATAAACAACGGAGCGCACGGAGAGGCGCGGAAGCCAGAAATACGCAGGGTGGATGCCAGGTTTGCGCTGATTTTACGACGTTTTTTCGCTTGACCATTACGGAAATCACGACCTCGAGCAAAAGCGCACCTGCGTGACCTTCGGGGCAAGGTGGGGGAGGGCGATCAGGCGTTGGGCGTCTGCTGAAGCAGCCAGACATCGCGGGCCCAATGCCAGATAGTTTCCCATTCCTGTTCGGAAAAGCCGCTCCCGTGCCAGAACAGCACTGTTCCCTGCTGCTCTATACAGTAGTAGCCGCGGTCCCATCGGCATATGGGGATGCAGTAGCGCGGTAAACCCAGCTCCCATGCTTCAACGGCCATATCGGGCAGATAGGTGTGCGACGTGCGCTCGGCAACGGTAGCGGGTTCCAGCCTTCCAAGGACCACGTCGCTAACCGTCATGAGAAAGTCATGATAGTCATTGGGCAGCGTGATTAGCATCTGTTCCTGCGCATCCAATACGTCATCGTCGCAGGGTAGCTCCAGGGGCGCGGGTGTTGGTTCATTGTGTGCCCGCAGTTCTTCGATAATTTCTTCCATTCAGTCTCCAATGTGTCAAACCGGCTAGGCGACAACTTTTCTGTTGGCGAAGCGATGATAACCAGTCTACCCGTTCCTGAATAGTAGAAACGGCCTGAACGGAAGCGGATCACGGCTGGTGGCTGAGCCGTTTTGGTATTTCCAGGCGATAGGGAATGCGAACTGCGGCACATTATTTGCTCAATTCTAATATTATCTGATTAATGTGAGGCTGAGGCCAGTAATGGCGCGCAGTAACAGCAGGGTGTCTGTGGTCGCTAACGATGAAAATGTCAAAGCACAAAGTGTGTGGTGGTTAATGATGAGAGCTTTCCTGATCGGGGGGCTGGCGCTTCGCCGGGGCGCCGTAAATGCAGTAGCAGTTCATCCCTACCGCCTGATACGGGTGTTCTTCTACACGTATATCATGGCTTTTGCAGGCGCTGCGGCAGCTGAAGGGCCGAACCTTAACTCCCTGCCTGCCAATCCCGATATGCTTCGATATCGCCTTGAAGAACCCGTTTGGGTCAGCCGTCACATGCAGGATCGTGTTTCGGGTATCTCTGTCGATGACGCTGAAAATTCACGGATAGCCGGTGTCGGAATATTTTACGAGCCGTTGCGGTTTGACGCTGTTCGAGTTGTTGGCGCTCTCCGGATCGGTGCAACGAAAGCAGATCCATTACCGGTTGTGCCGGGCCTCCGGTCGGCGGACATCGGGCCGCAGTCCAGCCGAAATACCGATATAACCGCCAGTGAGCAACAGGCGGAGAGCTTCGCACCTTCCCGTGTCACAATGGCGGCGATGGTGCCAGATTTCGCTGAAGCGCAATCGTTGTCCTCCTATCGTGTTATCTGGGTGGCAGGCGTTGGAATAGCCGTGCTTTTGGGGGGCATGCTGTTGTGCTGGTTTACACGATGCCCACAGTGGATTCTGGGGCTGGTAACCGGCAGTCGCCATGGAGGGGCGCCAGTAACAGACACTCCCTCGGAGATCGGCAATCCACGGACAGCTGACCGAGTCAAAAATACGACAAATCTGCGCGGGCAGCGTTCGGTTCAGTCGGGATCGATTGTTGTCGCCACAAAAAATGCGCATGACCCGGCACCGTCATTCGCTGTGACCGGGCAAGATGAGTCGGGAGGCGGCTCCGGCTCCAGTACGGTCGAAGTACCGGCGTATCCGGTCTATGATCAATGCCACAACGCGAGTATTTTTGAAGAGGATGACTGGAGCTATCCGGTGGATGAGCTGGGCAATGCCATTGAGCAGGCCAATCTGTTCTGTGAGTTCAAGCAGTTCCATAGTGCCAGGGCGGTGCTCGAGCCCCTGGCGGGCATTGACGATGTGCGGCTTTACGGGGCCATTGCGAAAATAGAAATTCAGGAAATCGAAAGCAAAAAATTGAATCGATCCTGATGCCGGTTTGCCGTTACTTTATTTTGCGGTTGCAACAAGCAGGGGTTTCAGAAAGTGGCCCGTGTGTGAGGCACTGTTGTCACTGATCTGTTCCGGTGTTCCTTCTGCAATGATGCGGCCGCCACCGCTGCCGCCTTCTGGCCCCAGGTCGATGACCCAGTCCGCGGTTTTGATGACATCCAGATTGTGTTCAATGACCACCACGGTATTCCCTCGGTCACGCAGCCGGTGCAGTACCACCAGTAATTGGCGGATATCGTGGAAGTGCAGGCCGGTGGTTGGTTCATCCAGTATGTACAATGTCTTACCGGTGTCCCGCTTGGAGAGTTCGCGGGATAGCTTTACCCGCTGCGCTTCACCACCCGACAGCGTCGTCGCGGCCTGTCCCAGGCGGATGTACGCGAGGCCGACATCCATCAGAGTCTGCAGCTTGTTGGCAATCGCGGGAACCGCATCAAAAAACTCGCGCGCATCCTCCACCGTCAAATCCAGCACGTCGTGGATACTTTTTCCCTTGTAGCGGATTTCCAGCGTCTCACGATTGTAGCGCTTGCCCTGACAGACATCGCAAGGCACATAGATATCGGGCAGAAAATGCATCTCGACCTTGACCACGCCGTCGCCCTGACACGCCTCACAGCGCCCCCCTTTGACGTTGAAGCTGAACCGCCCTGGCTTGTATCCGCGTGACCGGGCTTCCTGCGTGCCCGCAAAAAGCTCCCTCACCGGCGTGAATATACCGGTATAAGTGGCGGGGTTGGAGCGGGGGGTGCGTCCAATCGGACTTTGGTCGATGTCGACACATTTATCCAGCATCTCCATGCCGTGGACGTGATCGTAGGGCGCCGGTGTCGGGGATTCCGCCCGGTTCAGTGTAATTGCTGCGACCGGATACAGCGTGTTATTGATCAGGGTGGATTTGCCTGATCCGGAGACGCCGGTTACGCAGGTCATTAACCCCAGCGGCAGATTCAGCGTAATATTCTGCAGGTTATTTCCGCGAGCGCCGGTGAGGGTTAGCACGGCTTTGGAGTCGAAAGGGATTCTCCGTGGAGGCACCGAAATGCCCAGCCGACCTGACAGATAGGCCCCGGTAATTGATTGCTCTGCATCGAGGATTGTTGCCAGTGTCCCCTGCGCGACCACTTCACCACCGTGAATGCCGGCGCCGGGGCCAATGTCAATAATGTAGTCTGCGCTGCGAATGGCATCCTCATCATGCTCAACCACGATCACGGAGTTGCCCAGATCCCGCAGGTGGACGAGTGTACGCAACAGCCGGTCATTGTCGCGCTGATGCAGTCCGATGGAGGGCTCATCGAGAATATACATGACGCCAACCAGGCCAGCCCCGATCTGGCTGGCGAGCCGGATCCGCTGGGCCTCACCACCGGACAGGGTATCAGCACTGCGGTTCAACGTCAGATAATTCAGGCCCACGTCAACCAGAAAGCGCAGTCTGTCCCGCAGTTCCTTGAGAATTTTGTCGGCAATTTTGCCGCGCGCCCCGGTAAACGTTAACTGGTTAAAGTAATCGCAGGCATCGCCAACCGGCAGCTCGGTAATTTCCGGCAGTACCCGATTGTCGACAAAAACGTGGCGCGCATCCTGACGCAGGCGTGTACCTTCGCATTCGGGACATTTGCGTGTAGTCAGATATCGGGCCAGCTCCTCACGCACGCTGGTTGATTCAGTATCACGATAACGTCGTTCGAGATTCGGGACTACACCCTCAAAAGCATGGGAGCGTTTATAGGTGTCACCGCGATCGTTGATATATTCAAAGCTGATGATTTCGCCTGCCGATCCCTGCAGGATGACATTCCGGACTTTCTCCGGTAAAGCTTCCCAGGGGGACTGCAGATCAAAGCCATAGTGGTTCGCGAGAGAGGCAAGCATATGGAAATAATAAAGGTTGCGCTTGTCCCAGCCCCGGATGGCGCCGTCAGCCAATGATGCTTCGGGAAAGTGAACGATTTTTTCTTCAGCAAAATATTGTTTGATACCCAGCCCGTCACAGCTCGGGCATGCTCCGGCCGGGTTGTTGAAGGAAAAAAGGCGCGGCTCCAGCTCTGACAGCGAGTAATCGCAATGGGGGCAGGCGTGCCTGGCGGAAAATAAGCGATCCTCCTGATCTTCGTCCATAAAGCTTACCGTCGCCAGCCCGTCAGCGAGGTTCAGCGCGGTTTCAAAGCTCTCGGCCAGGCGCTGCGCCAGATCTTCGCGCACCCGAAATCGGTCGATCACCGCTTCAATGGTATGTTTTTTCTTTTTATCAAGGAGTGGCGTGTCATCCAGATCGACCACCAGCCCATCTACTCGCACGCGTACGTAGCCGTCCCGGCGCAATGACTCCAGCACATGCAGGTGCTCGCCTTTGCGATCGCGCACGATCGGGGCCAATAGCATCAATCGGGTACCGGCGGGAAGCTCAACGACCTGATCAACCATCTCCGACACAGTTTGGGCTGCCAGCGGCTTGCCATGTACAGGGCAGCGTGGTTCACCAATGCGGGCAAAAAGCAGACGCAGGTAATCATATATCTCGGTGATGGTGCCCACGGTGGAGCGGGGGTTGTGGGAAGTGGACTTCTGTTCGATTGAAATGGCCGGGCTCAGGCCTTCGATATGATCGACATCGGGCTTCTCCATGATCGACAAAAACTGCCGGGCGTAGGATGACAGCGATTCCACATAGCGTCGCTGGCCTTCGGCATACAGCGTGTCGAACGCCAACGAGGACTTTCCCGAACCTGAAAGACCGGTAATGACGACCAGCTGATTACGCGGAATATCCAGGTCGATGTTTTTTAGATTGTGCGTACGTGCACCCCGTACAACGATAGTTTCCACAGATCCCCCAGGATTACAGACGGCAACAGACGAATTGGCGCGGCGTAGTATACGGGATTGGCTGTACTATTGGGTCAGCGAAGCAGCGGTCCGGGGCGCGCAGGGTGTGAAGATCGGTCGACATAGGCATTGCATTACTGCAGATGCCGTGGGTAGGTTGAAGCCCGGTGTTACAGATCGTCCAGATCACGCACCCAGTTGCTGGCTTCAAGCCTGTTGCGGACACCAATCTTTTTGTAGACGTTATACAAATGACTTTTGACGGTATGCTCGCTGACATCCAGGGCAGTTGCAATATCCAGGTTGGTGGCGCCTTCCTTGATCAGTTTGAGAATCTGCCGCTCACGTTTGGTGAGTTTGATTTCGCTGCGGCGGGACGTGGGTGCTCTGCGGTTTTTCTCCAGAAAATGGTGCAGCAGCCGTCTCGGCACCCAATATTCACCGCGCAACAGTGATTGCAATCCGCGGACCAGCTGCTCCTGGCTGGTATCCGAAAAAAAGATTCCCGATATGCAGGGCCAGTCCAGCAGCTCTTCATGTTCGGAGTCGTGTTCGGCATTCAGCAAAGCTGCGTTGACGTTCTGCTCGAGATCATTGATATCGCTGACCAGTGCTCTCAGGTTCTGTATATCGTGGCCCTGACAGTCGATCAGAATAAAATCGGCTGGCAGTTTATCGCGGGACGGCACCATGTCTTTCGAAAGGCCATGGACAATTGTGCATTCAACACCAACGGAGTCGCCAATGAGGTGCGCCAATAGCCCGGTTTGAAGGCTTTTGTTGAGCGAATAGAGATATATACTGTTTGTGCCTGGTTGGTCTGAGCTCGCTGTCACAACCGTCTCTGCCTTGGTAATCGTCTTGTCCATAACAGAATTTCTTAAGGTTTCCGGTGCAGGCCAACGTCACACAAGCTTGGCATTTGAAGCGGATTGTAACGCAGAATCACTGTTTTCACCAGATAAAAGTATGAAATCAAAGGGTTATTAGAAGCCGCCAGCGAGCGATCAGGCAAGATTCCCGGATCACTTTCCGAGCTCGAACAAGCCCCGTTTTGCGGGACCTGGGGGGCGTGCGGTGTGCAGACAGGACCAGGCGGCCGACCGCTTTGTGCGCCGACGGAAGCAAACGCGATGGAGTCCCTACCGGCATCGGGGCCGGACTGTTAGAATTGCCACCTTTTGCGGAGATGATAGCCCTGGTGAGTGTCGGTCAATCTGTTTCTGAAGTGCGAATTGTTGCCTCTCTGGCCTTGCTCTATGTATTTCGCATGCTGGGGCTCTTTATGGTATTTCCGGTCATGATGATATACGGACTGGAATACCATGCAGCGACACCCATGCTGCTGGGGCTGGCGCTCGGTTGTTATGGTCTTACCCAGGCTATCTTTCAGATACCGTTGGGGCTTCTGTCCGATATATGGGGCCGAAAGCCGATCATTGTGGCAGGTCTGCTGGTGTTCGCCGTGGGCAGCCTGGTGGCTGCGCTCGCCGATAGTGTGTGGGGTCTGATAATCGGGCGCGCGCTGCAGGGCGCCGGTGCTATTGCCAGCGCGGTTCTGGCGCTGGTGGGTGATTTGACGTCCGAGCAGAACCGGACCCGGGCCATGGCCGTCATCGGCATATCAATCGGGCTTTCCTTTTCGATTGCGATGGTTCTCGGTCCAGTGCTGGCGGCATCTGGTGGTCTGCCTGCCATTTTCTGGTTGTCGACAGGGCTCGCGCTGGGCGGCATAGGCATCCTTTGGGGGCTGGTGCCGGATCCTCCCGCCAACGCGCCGGTGCGAGGCGAACAGAGGCCGGTATTCAGGCTGCTGGGCACAGCAATACGTAACGCGGATCTGCAGCGCCTGAATCTGGGTATCTTCGTACTGCATTTCGTGTTGACCGCGACGTTCGTCGCGATACCACTGGCTTTTGAGCGAGCGGATATTGCCGCTGACCGGCACTGGCGCTTCTACCTGCCGGTCATGTTGTTGTCTTTTCTGGCCATGATGCCCTTTATCTATCTGGCCGAGCGAAAGCGGCGGATGAAAGCGGTATTTGTCGGCGCTGTTGCAGTGTTAATGACGGCAGAGCTGGTCCTGGGGCTTTCGACGAGTCTGTGGCACCGGGTGATCGGGCTTTTTGTATTTTTTGGCGCCTTCAACCTTTTGGAAGCGACCCTGCCATCCCTGGTCAGCAGGCAGGCGCCGGCCGGGAGTAAGGGAACGGCCATGGGGGTCTATTCCACCTGCCAGTTTTTGGGGGCAGCGACTGGCGGAATCGCTGGCGGTTTTAGCTACTCCTATTTCGGTATTGCCGGCGTGTTCTGGGTGAGTCTGGTGGTATGTGCCGTCTGGCTGCTGGTGGCACTGTCAATGAGAACGCCTCCCCAATTAACCAGTCTGGTGCTCACGCAAGCCCACGACGTGAAAACCGATGCCATGCGCGCAGCAGTGCCCGGCATTGTCGACGCCCACTGGGCGCCTGAACAGGCCCTTCTTTATCTCAAGGTGGATGGCGACCACTTTCACCGTGAGAGTCTGCAGAAATATCTGGACAGCATCCGGCACTGAATCTTCCATAATTTGCCGCGAGGTCCGGCGTCAAATTCAGGAAGATTTTTTCGCCTGCAACCGCTAGACTGTTGCCCGGTCAGTGCCAGCGGTTTCCGCGTTCGACGGCAGAATCCGGGTTGTTCTGGCGAAGCTTCCAAAGCTTCAAATTAAATTCGACGTACATGCAATTCACAGACAAGTGGTTTTTTCGAGGAGGCACAAAGTGGCAGGTCGCGGCGTAAATAAAGTAATAATCGTAGGTAATCTGGGTAACGATCCGGAAACCCGGTATACCCCCAGTGGCAGTGCGATCACCAATATCAGCATAGCCACTTCAGAATCCTGGAAAGACAAGCAGACCGGGCAGGCGCAGGAACGCACCGAATGGCATAGAGTGGTGTTTTTTAACCGGCTGGCTGAAATCGCTGGAGAATATCTGCGCAAGGGCAGCAAGGTATACGTTGAAGGGTCTCTCAGAACCCGCAAGTGGCAGGATCAGGCCGGGGTTGATCGATACACGACGGAAATTGTCGGCAACGAAATGCAAATGCTGGATAGCAGAGGCGGTGGGGCTGATATGGGTGCAGGCGGCAGCGCAGCCTCAGGCGGTTACAGTCAGGACAGTTCGGGCTACGGCCAGGCGTCCGCAGCACCAAGGCAGGCGCCAGCGCCACAGCAAAATCCGGCAGCCGCCGCACCGGGCAAGCAGGATTTCGATGGGTTCGATGACGACATACCGTTCTAGGTGCGTCGCAGGAAAGGAATTATATTCTGCGGGGGTTGCTGGATACGGCTGGCCATTTTAGATCCAGCCTCGCCCCACGAGGGCAGATGCCCCCGAGCTTACGAGTGGCTCCAAGGGCTGTAGCCCGACCCGGTGTGATACGATTATGCACGCGTTAGCAATAACCAGGAGATTCGACCTTTGGCGTACCGAATACTCGTAACCGAGAGCCAGTCGCCTCTGGGAGAGGCTTTATGCAAGGCGCTCGATAACTTTACCTATACCACGATTAACGCGTCCGCCAGTCGAATTGATTGGGGGAATGCGGAAAGAGTCCGTGCATTATTGCAGGAATCCCGTCCGGACATAGTGATCAATACGCTGATGTGGCCGGGCAATGGCGAATCAGAATTGCCGGATCTCCGTAAGGCAATGAATGCTTTTGAAGAGGCCGGCGTCGCTGTTATCCACCTGTCCTCACACGAAGTGTTTCCCACCAGCTTTCAGAAGCAGGCTCTGCCGGAAAATGCTCAGCCATGCCCGGATAGCCCGCGTGGCAACCAGCATTTGGCGGCGGAAAAGGCAGCGTTACGCCTGCAGAATTCAATCGTTTTGCGGTTGCCCTGGCTGGTGGACTGGCCAGGTGGAATTTTGGATACGGTCTGTGATGGTCTCATATCGGACGAAGGTTTTGCCGCATCGGATGCATGGTATGGATCACCGAGCCAGATTTCGGATGTTGTTCGGGTGGTTGTGGCAATGGTTCATCAGGTGCTGTGCGGCGCAGAAAATTGGGGTGTATTTCACTTGCACACGAATGATTTCTGCTCTGAGGCAGAATTCGTAGATCTGGTAAAGCGTATTTTGCAAAAAGAGTTGAAGCGAACGGTTGCGGATTACACAGTGGTGCCGCTGGAGAAACGGTTTATCGCAACCAACGGCTGGCTGGCTGGAAGTCGCTGCACGGACTGTTTCGGGATACAGCTCCGCAGCTGGCGTCAGGGTATAAAGACGCGCGTGATCAACTGGTTGAAGTTGGCTACACAGTCCGGGAAGTTGACCGTGGAGACGGAACAGACAGTGGCTCCGTCCAGTGGATGATCTGCAAAATTCATTATTTCGACGACGCCGACGGTGAAATGAGGCGGGTAATTTGCCGGAGCAAGAGTGACCAAGCGCACAAGAAATAGCGCGCCCCCAGCGACCAGTAACTGCCTGTTTCGGCTCGTGCGTGCTGCATGGGGTTGCAATAACGCTGGTCAGCTAGTAACCATTCAGCTCGTGTCGTAACTGTTCAAATTGCGTCCAGATTTGTTCAGAGCAAGGCGAAAAATGTGAGTTTACTCGTGTCAATACGCCGCGCATCCTGCGCGTCGCCCTCCGGGCCGCCTGGGCAGGCGTTCAAACCTGTTCCCGACAGGTTGGGTGACCATTTTTTAACGCAGCGCTATTTGCAGGTGCAAGGGCAAATCGGGGCGTGAGCTGAAGTTACGTCAGCTATAACGCTGGAAAATGAGGCTCGCATTGGTGCCGCCAAACCCAAAGCTGTTCGACATGATTTTGTCCAGGCGACTATTCTGCATTTGAGTGACTATCGGCAGGCCCGCGGCTTCGTCGTCCAGCGTGGTGATATTGGCAGATGCCGAGATAAAGCCATGTTTCATCATAAGTAACGAATAAATAGCTTCCTGTACACCTGTTGCGCCCAGCGAATGTCCGGTCAGCGATTTTGTAGAGCTGATTCTGGGAACGTCGCTGTCGAAGACTGTGCGGATTGCTTTTAGCTCTGCAAGGTCGCCAACCGGTGTACTGGTGCCGTGCGCATTAATGTAATCTATCGGCGTGTCATCGGTCATTGCAATGGCTTGCCGCATGCACCGAATGGCACCTTCGCCTGAAGGGGCAACCATGTCATAGCCATCGGATGTTGCACCGTACCCCACCAGTTCCGCGTAAATGTTGGCGCCTCTGGCGAGGGCATGATCCAGCGATTCGATAACCATGCAGCCGCCACCGCCGGCTATGACAAAACCATCGCGTGTTGCATCGTAGGGGCGTGACGCAGTTGCCGGCGTCTCGTTATATTTGGTAGATAGCGCTCCCATGGCATCAAACAGGCCGGTCAGCGACCAGTGTTCTTCCTCGCCGCCGCCCGCAAATACAACATCCTGCTTGCCCAGTTGAATCAATTCCATTGCGTTGCCGATGCAATGCGCGCTGGTCGCGCACGCCGACGAAATGGAATAATTGACGCCCTTGATTTTAAACGGCGTGGCAAGGCAGGCTGATGTCGTGCTGGCCATGGTTTGCGTTACGCGGAACGCGCCGGCTTTTTTAACACCCCGATTGCGAATGATGTCAGCCGATTCCACCACGCTTTTCGTTGAGGCACCGCCGGAGCCGACAATGATGCCGGTTCTTTCATTGGACACCTGCCCGGCAGTCAGTCCGGAATCATTAATTGCCTGGTGCATGGCGATGTAGGCAAAGATGGCAGCATCACCCATAAACCGGATATTTTTCCGATCAATATGATCTGCCGGGTCAATATCAATCGAACCGGACACGAGGCTGCGGAACCCCTGTTCTGCGTAACTTGCATTAAACCTGACGCCGGATTTTCCGGCTTTAAGTGACTCCAGAACAGCGTTGATTTCGTTGCCAATGCAGGACACTATGCCCATGCCAGTCACTACAACACGTTTCATAATGGACCTCTCAATAAATTGGACGTGAGCATTCGATTAGGCGTAAAGATGGAATTTACCCGCTCGTCTTTATAAATTAAACCCGGAATGGCTCGCCGCCTACCGATTTTGATGCCGTCCTGGGGTCTGTTGACGCTTCATCATCATCACCACTGCTGGCGGCCATTTTTTCGACTGGCCAGGCAGAAGACGCGTGGTTTGGCGGTCCCAAATAAGCGACTGATAACGACGCCAGGCGGAAAAATGGCCCCAGCCCTTCGGGTTGTGCCTGAAAACGCGCCACTTGTCGTTGCTCCACATTCATTTGGAGCGACCAAACCACATTCGTCGCGTCGGCATACCGCATCACAAA
>CAYSTJ010000024.1:0-56962 GCA_964434105.1 uncultured Cellvibrionaceae bacterium
AAGCGGGAAGCCTCCTTCAAGATGAGATCTCCCTGGACTTTAAGTCCCTGAAGGGTCGTTGAAGACTACGACGTGATAGGCGGGGTGTGGAAGCGTTGTGAGGCGTTGAGCTAACCCGTACTAATTGCCCGTGAGGCTTGACCATATAACAGAAATGATGGTCAGTCGATTGAGAGCCCGGCCTGAAACCCAAGCCGGGTAGCTGAAGCCAGACAGCCCAATGGCTGGACAGCCCAGGCAAAACAACGCGATAACGAAAACGTAACAAAACGCGGACAGGCAACGCGAGTGTTACCCATCGCAGACCAACGAATTGGCATGTTACAACAAATTTAATGCAATCACCGAATTCGAGACGAGATCGGGGTAGGGAGTCGGCGCGCAAACCGTGCGACTCTCACCACCATCCCGATCCCTGTGCAGCCCATGCACTGTCTCAACCCGTTTGCCTGACGACTATAGAGCATTGGAACCACCTGATCCCATCCCGAACTCAGAAGTGAAACGATGCATCGCCGATGGTAGTGTGGGGTCTCCCCATGTGAGAGTAGGTCATCGTCAGGCATCAAATAAACAGCCCCCGATCAGAGATGGTCGGGGGTTTTTTTATTTCACTATGGCTCCAGCACCGTACTTCGCTGGACTACACCTAAGCTCGCTACAGCTGGTTTATCAATAACTTAGGCTAATTCATCATATACCGGTGCTTTCCGAAACTTGGCCCGACTTCCATCCGCTTGGCTCCTAACAGGCTCCTGAAAACGGGTCTTTCCAAGGAGTCAGCTATGGGCAAGATCAAACTCACCAAGTCCGCAATTGATGCGGCAAAGCCCCAGGTGCAGCCCGTCGAGTTGCGCGACACTCTCGTCTAATACAAAGCGGGTGTTTCGGAGCGCTCGGCACGGCGTATAGAGTCGGACCGTTTTACTGTGTACTCCTACTGTCCTTCATGAGAATCCCGTGTTGATTTTGGTGTCAGTTTTGATCCGTAATCATATCAGTGGATACATTGGTATTTATCGGTGGGCGATCGCATTGATACACCGGATTTTGATTTTACTTGCTATGCAAAAATGTGAATGGGAAGTCATGTGAAATTCCGCGGATAGGGTCACAATCTTCTTTCCAGCGTGAGAACCTGTCGATCCTGATTTGCCGACGGTTCGTATAGGCTCGTTATTATGGCGTTATACCCGCCGGACGCATCCGCTTCTGCCGTAACATTAATATAATCATATGTTTTGTGTGACATTTGGGAGATCAAGGTATGTTTTTCAGACACGTATATCCAAAAGCGCGAACGCTTGCGAGCAGTTCGCTGGTGGCCTTTGCTCTGCTGACGGTCGGATGTGGTGGTAACACGCCGACTCCAACTCCAACACCAACACCAACACCAACACCAACACCAACTCCAACTCCAACTCCAACTCCAACTCCAACACCAACACCAACCCCCAGACCTGTCGGGGATCCAGTCCAGCAGGGGGCGCCCAATGCGCCTGATCAGACGCCGGCTTTTCCTGAGCAGAATCGTGCACCGGCAATTGTTTCAACCGTGCAGTTACAACAGTCAGTGGTGGTATCGGGCCTGGAGAATCCATGGGGTTTGGAATTTATGCCTGACGGCCGCATTCTGGTTACCGAAAAGCCAGGACGAATCCGTATCGCAACGCAGGATGGTGAGCTGTCCGACGCTATCAGCGGTGTTCCGGAGGTCGATGATCGGGGTCAGGGTGGCCTTCTCGATATCAGTCTTGCTCCCGACTTTGAAACGTCGCGCATGATTTACATCAGTTATGCGGAACCGCGGGGCGGCAATACCAATGGTACATCGGTGGCCCGGGGCCGACTATCAGACGATGAATCGCGCCTGGAAGACGTGGAAGTGATCTTCCGGCAGGAGCCTGCCTGGGATTCCACATTGCATTTTGGTTCACGCCTGGTCTGGGACAGCAATGATCTACTTTATGTGACGCTGGGTGAGCGGTCCGTCACCGCTGCTCGCGGGCTGTCGCAGGATCTGGATGCGCACCTGGGTAAGGTGATCCGCATTCATCCGGATGGAAGCGTACCGGAATCCAATCCGTTTACCGATGGTACTGGTAGGCCGGAAATCTGGTCTTACGGGCACAGAAATGTCCAGGGTGCCGCAAAGCATCCTGTCACTGGTGATTTGTGGACGATCGAACATGGCCCAAGAGGCGGTGATGAGCTCAATCGTCCTGAAGCCGGCAAGAACTATGGCTGGCCAGTCATTACGTACGGCGTTGAGTACGCAGGCGGTGAGGTGGGGCAGGGCATTACCGCACAGGATGGGATGGAACAACCTGTTTATTACTGGGATCCGGTCATCGCGCCTGGAGGTATGCTGTTCTATCAGGGCAATATGTTCAATGAGTGGCAGGGTAATCTGATTGTATCTTCACTGAACCCTGGCGGTATCGTGCGTTTGTTGATGGAAGACAACCTTGTTATTGGCGAGGAACGTCTGCTTGGCAATGTCGGGCGAGTCCGCGATGTCAGCGAAGGGCCAGACGGGGCGCTATGGATTATCACCGATGCCGGGAATGGTCGATTGATAAAACTGACCCGATGACATGCGAGGGCCATCAATAGCGGCCGAACAGTGATTGTTGCGTACTGCCCTGTCGGAATGGGTTTTTTCGACAGGGCAAACGCCGGATAATTTATGGGCTGCGCTTATTCACCGTGCACCGCGCCGGATTGGTAAGTTTCCAGAATCCGGAGCGACAAATCTATAGCCCGTATGTGCTTGGTGAGCGATCCCGAGGATACACTGTCAATCTTTTTGTATTTGAGGGCATGGAGTGATTGAAGGTCGATACTGCCGGAGATCTCCAGCGGTATGTCTGTGGCGTGCGACAGCGCCCGATCCAAATCCCGGCTGTCGAATTCATCCAGCATAATGCGGTCGACGGGCGTCTTTATTGCTTCGCAGAATTCAGCGTAGTTCTCGACCTCAATGATAATTGGCTTGTCCGGTTGCAGGCGTTTCGCCGCGCTGACTGCTGCGGCAATGCCCCCGCATGCGGCAATATGGTTTTCCTTAATTAAAAAAGCGTCATACAGACCCATTCGATGGTTCGAGCAGCCGCCTGTGCGAACGGCATACTTCTGTGCCAGGCGCAAACCCGGAATGGTCTTGCGAGTGTCCAGTACCCGAACGGACGTATCCGCGTATACCCGCGCCATCTCCCGGCTTTTTGTTGCGGTGCCCGACAATGTCTGCAAAAAATTCAGTGCTGTGCGCTCACCGGTGAGGATGGCGCGCGCGTTGCCCTGAAGTCTTGCCAGCTCTGTGTCGGGCAGCACATCGTCACCCTCGCTTACCTGCCAATCCAGCCGCACATCGCCTTCTAACTGCCTGAACACTTCGTCGACCCATGGAATACCGCAGACAACGCACTGTTCCCGGGCGATGATGGACGCGCGTGCCTGTGCATCAGGCGAAATCAATTGCGCGGTAATATCACCTGATCCAATGTCCTCCTGCAGGGCAAATGAAACGGAGAGGCTGATATTATCCGGCAGGGTGGCAGGCATTACTGTCATGTAGATTCCCGTGATTGACTGGAAAGTAGCGGGTCTGTGGGGCGAACGTCAACGGACTCTAGTAATACTGTTTCAGGGTCAACTGACCGTCCCTGTGAGTGAATTCTACGTTCTTCAAGGCGCTCATACCTAAAAGTATTTCATCCTGGTGCATTCCTGGATTAATGCTGGCGCGTACGTCATGCAGCGTTATTGCTCCCAATACCAGCTCATTTATCATCGTTGCGCGGGTTTCCACCACGCCGTTGGCTGTATTGTACAACTGGGGGGCACCTTCTTGAAGTTGAAGCCTTTTGGCGAGTTTGCCGGGAACTGAAACATGCGTCGCGCCGGTGTCAACCAGAAAGGTGACGCGATGCCCATTGATCATGCCTGTAGCCACGTAATGATGCTGGTGGTTTCTTTGTAAAACAACTTCGTGGACCCCCGCCGCAGTTACTGAATGCGGCATGGCATTCGGATTGACGCGTTTGGACTGCCAATGGTTGAAATAAAGGGTGAGCAGGCCGAGCGCCAACAACCAGCCAATGAGCAGCATGGTGTTTCCGAGAGGTTTGTGGGGATTGTTACTTTCCATATTACGTTCCGTTCTAGCCCTCCGACGCCGGAGCGTAGGGTTCAGCGCCAACTGTTCAGGTCTTTTGTTCTAGTATGCGTCACTTTGTGTCAAAAATGGTCTTAGCGGCCATTTCGTTTTATTAAGTACATCACACCTTTATTTTCAGGGTGTGGTACATTTACATTAACTCATACTAAGGTATTAGATAAAGTGTGAGTCAGCAGTATAAAAGTATTAGTTTGGAGCATCCGTATCACGGAATGTCTCTGGTAAGTATCTTACTATGCACCTCAGGAGGTGTTCTTGTGTCGGATTCGGCAAAAGTTGTACGTCTGAGACCGGCCGCGCCGCGATCCCTAAGCCGGATGGAGCGATTGCCGGCGATTGCGCAGGCGCTTCTTGATCATGGTAAATCGTCTTTGCAGCAATCCCTGCAAAGTTTTTTCGATGTGACCGATGATGCGCTGTTTAATCTGGCGGATCGTGCAGAAACCAACCAGGAACAGAATGACTATTTTGACTCCATGCGCGAGGTCAGGGTTCAACGCCAGAGCCTTGAGAGCCGATTTCTGGAAGAGATCGAGCTTGCCTTTGAGCGGTCATTGACGCCCGGGGAGCGGGTCGATAGCCCCCCGAATGGCGAACTCTCCGCCGAAGCGCTCTCGTTGGTGCAAAACGATGAGCTTGAGCAGTTGGTCGCTGTGGAATCAGCCGTTAGGCGTGCAAATGGTGAGTTTAGCGCATCCTTGACGCGTCTTTGCAAGGGTTTCAGTACCATCGCGCCGATACCAATCCGATTCGAAAATCTGCCATTGGGGCCGGAAGTGCTCTGCAACGCCATGATGGTTCAGGTAAAGCGCCTTGATATCGACATCAAAGCCCGTTTATTGATGTTCAACCTGTTTGACCGGCATGTGCTGAGAACCCTGGCGAAGTTTTATGACGGGTTGTTACAGGTATTTGCCGATCATGGTATACACCCGGCCGTAGATCAGCGTGCCCGTGATGCCCGTTCAGTCCGTGAACAAAAGCCTGAAAAGGCGACAGAAAATGCCAGGCAGACAGCACCCGATCTGGTCGACCAGTCCGATGGAACCGGGCGCGAGGCGCTGTTGGCACTGCTGTCGCGCATGCAAGCGCCGCCGGTTGGCACCAGCCACCATCGTGGCGTCAATTTTGAGCATCTTCTTGAGAAAATTCAGCGGCAACAGGGGCGCGCGCTGGACGTCGGTCCGGTCGAGCAGGAAACGATGCGGCTCGTGCAAAAACTGTTCGAATTCATGCTGCAGGAAAACACGCTGACTGTACCGATTAAAGAGCAGTTGTCGCGTTTGCAGGTGCCGCTGCTGAAGGTTGCGCTGCTGGACGAAAGCTTTCTTACCGATCCGCAGCATGTTGCCCGGCGATTGATCAATGAAATATCGACGCTTGCGATTGGGTGCGCCGGTTCCGGTCAGCAGGATGCAACGCTAATGCGTTTTCTGCAGGAGACCGTCGAGCGTATTATTAACGGGTTCGACACCAATGCCAATATTTTTACGGAAACACTTAGTGATCTGACGACCTATGTCGAGAAGGAAAAGCGCCGGGCGACTATTCTGGAGCGGCGGACAATAGACGCTGAAGATGGAAAAGCCCGGGTTGAGTTGACGCGCGCCCGCGTCGCTCAGGAGATGGATCACAAAACGGCTGGTATCGAATTGCCGAACATTGTTCGGTCCCTCATCTATGGGCCCTGGAGCAATGTTCTGTTTGTGACGGGACTCAAACACGGGTTTGTTTCGGCAGAATGGACCGAAAATATTACCGTCCTCAATGATCTGATCTGGAGTATACAGCCGCGCGCAACAGCCGAAGAAAGGCAACGACTGATACGCATGATTCCTGCGTTAATGCAAAACCTGAAAAAAGGTCTGGACGCTGTCTCTTACAACCCGTTTGAAGTTTCCGAACTGTTTTCCGGATTGGAGGAGATTCATCTGGCCCGTATTCGCGGGGAAGCGCTGTCGGACCGGGATGTCGCGTCATCGCCTTCTCCAGCGGCGCCGGAGGTTGCCGTGGCGCGGAACGCCGATCCTGTTGCAGCGCCGCAGCCGATAGCTTCTGCGAATGTGCTTCTGGCGACCGACCCGCATATGCAGACGGTTTCCGGATTTGCACCCGGTTCCTGGTTTGACCTGACCAGCGATGAGGGCAACGTATTGCGGTGCCGGCTGGCCGCGACGATCAAGGCGACCGGCAAATATATATTTGTGAATCGCAGCGGGATGAAAGTGGCCGAGAAAACCCAGCAGGACCTGGCATTGGCACTCAAGGCGGGAAATCTGAAGATCATAGACAATTCGATGTTGTTCGACCGGGCACTGGAAAGCATTGTTTCCGGCATGCGCAAAGGCAACAGAAAGCCGCCGGACATTGATGGATCGACCTGATCGGCTGAAACCGGAGGCATGGATGCCCATTCTCGCTATATTGGCCCGGCTTTCCGGCTTCCCGGCTTCCCGGCTTCCCGGCTTCCCGGCTTCCCGGCTGCCTGGTGCGTCCTGATCCAATGCGTTTGGATTGACTGTCCGCGTCAACGGAAAGCAACGTGATCCATAGAGTTGTACCGGATGACATTGCCTGTGCATAATGCGGCTCCATGGAATCCTGAATGCAGAAGCCCCAAATGTCGATCTTACCTGAACGAATCAGTCCGGACGGATGGCTGGAGCCGGGCCGGCGGTGCCCTTCACCCAATTATAATGATCGACCTGATGCCACGGTCGTGGACTTGCTCGTTATTCACAATATCAGTCTGCCACCGGACTGCTTTGGCGGACGATACATCGAAGAGTTCTTCTGTAACCAGTTGGACGCCGCGGCGCACCCGTACTTCGCAACGATTGACGGTCTGAAAGTCTCTGCCCATTGTCTGATCGACCGCGGCGGCGAGGTGACGCAGTTTGTGTCGTTTGGGGACAGGGCATGGCACGCCGGACAGTCAAGCTTTGGCGGCCGGAGCGAATGTAACAATTTTTCCATCGGTATCGAGCTGGAAGGCACCGATCACACCCCCTATACCGATGCCCAGTACCACTCACTGACACAGATTACCTGTTTATTGTTAAATCAATACCCAGCGTTGACCCGGGAGCGTATCGTGGGACACTGCGATATTGCTCCGGCGCGAAAAACCGATCCGGGGCCGGCGTTCGATTGGCCGCGCTTCCACCAATCGCTCGATCAAAGTAGGTGATTTGATGATATTACTGGAATTGCTGGTAGCGCTCGGGCTGTTACAGTTATGGGGAGCAGGCAATCCGCTGCACCGGGACGGCTGGTTTCGCAGCTGGTTGGCACGGCTCAGCCAGCTTCAGGTGATGTCACGTTACCCCTGGTTGCACCTGTGTGTCGGTGTGCTGGTCCCGGTGCTGCTGGTGACCGTCGCCTGGCTGCTGTTGCCGGGAGTGCTGGCGTTTGCAGTGGCAGTTGTTGTGCTTTTATACAGCCTCGGCCGTGGCGAATTCGGCGCCGGGCTGGGTGGCTATGTCGACGCCAGCAATGCCAATGCCTGGGACGATAGTATTGCTTATGCACAGGGGCAGGGGATCGACTGCGACGCCATTCCCCGGAATGATTGGCCCCGACTTCACGAGCAAATGCTGGAAGCGATGGCGTACCAGGGGTTCGAGCGACTGTTTGCGGTCCTTTTCTGGTTTATCGTGCTGGGCCCACTGGGTGCTTTGCTTTACCGTCTGAGTTTTCTCTATTCACAGCGATACCCGGGTCCCGTCGCCCATGACTGGTTGTGGACGCTGGAGTGGCCCGCGGCGCGGGTGCTGGGCTTCAGTTTTGCGATCACCGGTAATTTCGTCGGTTGCGTCAATCGGTGGAAAGGCGAGCTGTCAAACCTGCAGACCCGGACTGGAAAAGTGATAATGCTGTCTGCGCTCGGCGCGCTGTCTGTTGATGACGAGCTGGTCCATTCCTGTGATGTCACCCAGCGCGAGCTCTATGCAATTCGGCGCCTGTACGCCCGCACGCTCTGGTTCTGGTTGACCTGTCTGGCGATTGGGGTATTGGTGGTATAGCCATTGTAGGCTGTCCGTGCCGTCATAAATTTTGGTAGCTATTCAGCTCACGCCCGATTTACCCCTGCATCTACAAATGAACGCTGCGTTAAAAATGGTCACAAACCTTCGGGAACCGGTTTGAACGCCGCCCAGGCGGCCCGGAGGACGATGCGCAGGATGCGCGCAGTGTTTACACGAGTAAACGCCCATTTTTCGCCGTGCTCTGGACAAATCTGGACGCAATCTGAACAGTTACGACACGGGCTGAATGGTTGCTGAATTTTTTACTTGCCAGTCCCGGATTCTGCACCTATTATGTCAGCACTTGCCGGACGACTGTACATAAACACAGTTCTCCTCACCGCAGGGATGCGCCATAGCATACTCCCCTGAACTGGCGCAGTCGTCCGGCGAGACCACCCATCGATTCGTTGGGCGTCCTTACCTGATGTCGCATTCGACCTGTACCGAACGCAAGTACCGTTAACGCGTTACGTTGAATTTCGGTTATAATTCCGCTTTTTCGCGGCCTCCAGAAGCGGGGAAACATTCAGGGGATGGCATGATCAGTATTGCGGTTTACAATCTAAAGGGCGGCGTCGGCAAGACCACAACCGTCGTGAATCTGGCGTACCTCGCAGCAAAATCAAAAAAGAACACCGTGCTGTGGGACTGGGATCCCCAGGCTGCCGCCAGCTGGTACTGCGGTGTGGACAAGGGCGCCAACCGGGCGATTCGACTGATAGAGCAGGGCAAGCCGGTCGGTACCATGGAAATCGCAACCCCCTACCCGGGGCTGACCGTCATTCCGGCGGACCTGAGCTTGCGGAAGATGGACTCTGTGATGGCCAAACAGCCGCACCCCCGCAAGTTGTTTCGCAAATTGATGACCCCGATCAGTGCCAATGCATCTTACCTGTTCTTCGATTGTCCGCCGACGCTGAATCCCAGTATCGAATACCTGTTGAGCGGTGTTGACCTGGTGCTGGTGCCGATCATCCCAAGCCCGCTGTCCATCCGGGCGATGGAGCAGGTACTGGAATTCTTTGACGGGCGCAGAAACCAGCCCCGTCTAATCGCCGGCTTTTATAGCCAGGTCGATCTGCGGCGCCGCCTGCACAGGCAAACATTGCTCGATGCCGGCAAGATGCCCTTCAGAATGCTGAAAAACTGGATTCCGGCGGACGCGGCAGCGGAACAGATGGGAATTATGCGTGCACCGCTGACCAGTTACGCCACCAGTGGTCGTGCGCTGTTGGCCTACCATAAAATGTGGCGCGAGATTGATCGCTTGATGAGTTCCACCAAAGCCGGCGGGCTGGCAGGCTGACCGTAACGTGGAGGTTGGCAGAGCCAGTTCAGGATTGGCGCATCTGTTTAGCTGTTCTGATGGTAACGTTCGCGCAGGTCGCCTCGCAGCGTCCACAGAATGCACAGTGATGGAATGACCATAAAGGACGTTGCAATAAAAAACACCGCCCAATTGCCATCCAGGGCGTCGACGATCTGGCCGCTGAATGAGGCCAGCGTATTCTTTCCAACCGAGGCCAGAGACGCCATCAGTGCATACTGAGTCGCTGAAAACCGGTGGTTGCAGAGCATTGAGATGAATGCCACAAATGCCACAGCCGACCAGGCACTGGTAATGCCGTCGACAATCACTGTCGCAATGTACCAGTTGATGTCGGGCCCGATGACCGCAATCGCAGCGAACATCAGATTGCTGAGTGACATACAGACGCCACTGATGAACAGCCCCCGTATAAGCCCCAGTCGGGCATTCAGCAACCCGCAGGGAATCGCTGCCACAATGGTAACCCACCATGTCAGCATCTTGGAGTAATTGGCGATGTCGGTGTTTGAATAGCCGATTTCTTTGTAGAATACGACCGACATCCGCCCCAGAATCGCCTCCCCGATCTTGAACAGAAAAATAAACAGCAACAGATTCAGGGCAAATTTGAACCCATTGCGACTGAAGAATTCGCGGATCGGTGCGATGATTGTTGACAGAATAAATGCAATCAGGCTTGTCGCCCAGGAGCGGTGGTAACTGACTGTGTGCCGAAGGGCTGCGTTTTCGAGTTGACTCAGCTGAATCAGTGCCGAAAACATCAGGGCAATTACCACGGCCGCGAGCATCGGCACGTAGCCCGGGTGGGCGGTTACGCTGGCGCTGAGGCCCGGGCTGCCGAGGATGCTCCAGACTACGATGCAAAGTGGTGTGCAGAGCCAGAGCACCAGTAACCATTGCACATGTCTCTGCAGGTAGACCACCCGATTGATGGTGTCCTGCAGTTGCTGGCTGGCATCGGGCAGGTCACGCGTTTTCGGATCGGGACAAATCAGGCTGATCAGGGTCAGAGCAAAGGTGATGCCGCCGAGCAGCAGATACGACTGCGGCCAGCTCCAGTTGTGATCGGATAACATTATCGAAAAATAGCCGAGGCCGGCGTAACCGGTCCACCAGCCCGCTGTCGACATGGCTGCGGCGGCGGAAATGTGCCGGGCCTCGCCTGGCTCGAACTGGTCCACGCGGTAGGCGTCTATGGCGACATCCTGGGTGGCAGAGGCAATGGCGATCAGCAGGGCGACCAGCACAACTGCCCTGGCATCTGTCGCCGGCGTAAAATTGCCAATGCCCCAGCAGCTCGCGATAATCACCAACTGACACAGCAAAATCCATGTGCGACGTTTGCCAATTCCGGGGATCAGACGCAGCGAATATTTATCGAGCAGGGGCGCCCACAGGAAGTTGATGGCATAGACGGAAAAGATAAAACCGGCGTAACCAATATCCGTGCGACTGATGTCGGATTCTTTCAGCCACAGTGTCAGGGCCGACCCGATCATGACCCACGGCAAACCGCTCAGAATGCCAAACAGGAAAACACTCAGAATTCTACGGTCTGCGTAAATTCGGGCTTGTTGCCGCCAGGGCATGGTCGAAGTCAAATCAGGGTCTCTGGTGCAGTGGAATTATCCCTGCACTAATAGTAGCATGCGCACCCCCCTGCGTCGTAGCGGGAGATTCGGAAATCCTGCGCTACACTTGCCAGATTGTGCAGGCATGGGTATTCGCAAAGCCTGCGAATGTGTTGTTGTCGATGGGTGGCAACATCTTTTATTGACTGGCCGGGACGGTTCAAGGGTTCAAACCTGGTCCGCTGCGGGAGGCAATTGTATTGGTCATGCTTCGTCTGACTTTGTTGTTACTCGTTCTGTGCTGGGCAGTGAATGCATCCGCTGGCCAGGTCACGCTCAGCAATGGCGATATACTGCAGGGAGCCCTGAAAGGTATTGAAGGTGATGTGATCGTCTGGCAGTCTGCCAGCCTGGGAGAAGTGCGTCTGCCCAAAGCTGCCATCCAGTCACTGGAGTCGTCCGAACCGATGAAAATCCAGGGCAAGGACGTGCCCTGTTTTCTGGCGAAAGCCGAACGTCAGCGCGCGACATTTACCTGTGTTGATGGTGACCGGAAAACTTTTTCCCTGCTTTCTATCAAGGATATTGTCGGATTTAGAGGCGATGGCCTGTCTCACCATGTGTTTGCAGGCAAAATTCGGGCATCCGGTCTCAAGCATGCCGGTACACTGGATTCCGAATTCTGGGAAATCCTGAGCACAATGGAAAGCCGCCGCAATGATATCCGTAACAAGCTCCTTTTATCGTCCGGCAGTCGCTCGAGCGAGTCGTCTCCCGGTGTGTTCACCCGCACCCGCAGACTTCAGGCGACTTACGGACTGGACTGGTTTTTCGCCCCGCAATGGTTCTGGGCCAATCAGCTGACGTATGGCCAGGACGATGCCTTCAACATCCGTGAAGAATACGCCCTGAACTCAGGTCTTGGCTACCAGTTCTGGGAGACCGACGCGTCGGCACTGTCATTTGAGCTCGGCTTGCAGCAGAGCATGCAATATCTGCAGGTGGTGTCTTCCGGCGACAACCCCCTCGAATATACCTCCGTCAGGCTGGTCTCGGATTACCGGCACCGCTACCGCACGGGCATAAATTTCTATCAAAATAATGAGTACACCCAGTCGCTGGAAAGCCCAAATGCCGGTAATGAAGATCGGTGGATTATTGTCTCAAACAGCGGGGTATCGTTTCCGATCGGGTTCGGCGTATCTGCGGATATCGGGCTGGAATGGAAGTACGTCAATCACGCGCGTGATCTGGATCCCAATGCATCGATGAGCGAAGCGACCTACCGCTTCGGTGTGAACTATACCTGGTAGGCCCTTGTTTTCGGATTGCACGCCCCCATTAATGATGTTTTCTTGGTGATTGGGGGGACTGCCTTGCCCGTTCTGTTGATCCTGTTAATTGCGGTTCCTCTGGTAGAAATCTATTTGCTGGTCTCGGTCGGCAGGGTTATTGGTGCATTGCCCACGGTAGTCGCTGTTGTGATGACAGCTGCGCTCGGCGTGTTTCTGTTACGCCGTCAGGGTCGGCAGGCGCTGCTCAACGCGCGGACCAAGCTGCAGGCCGGGAGTATGCCGTCCATGGAGCTGGCCGAGGGTATCTTTCTGGCGGTCGGCGGCGTGCTGTTATTAACCCCGGGATTCGCGACCGATGCGCTGGGCTTTGTGTGTCTTGTCCCGGGCATTCGGCGGCAACTCATCAGGCGGTGGAGCAGCCGGATATTCGTCGGCTCTGGCAGTACGTTCCGGGGCAGCAACACGGGCAGCGGCGGTCCGGATCGGCATTCGCATACGATTGACGGCGAGTTCCGGCGAGACGACGACGATCCGCGGAACCTGCCTTGAAAATCTGCAAAAAAAACGTAGGTAACCATTGAAATCGGGAAAAAGAATCCCATCTTGCGAACCAGACTTTTTCTCCTGTGCGGTACAAGTCGATACCGTCAGGACTCCCGATGGGAGTGTCAATGACAGGCCCGGCGCAATGCGTTGTGGCAATTTTGTTTAAAACCCCAAAACTTGTTGGAGAAACATCGATGAAAATCCGTCCTTTACACGATCGTGTTGTGGTTCGTCGCAAGGAAGAAGAAAAGACAACAGCTGGCGGAATCGTACTGCCGGGCTCTGCCAAAGAAAAGCCCAACCAGGGTGAAGTTATCGCTGTCGGTTCCGGCCGGGTGCTGGATAACGGCGACGTTCGAGCGGTAGACGTCCGTGTGGGCGATGTGGTTGTCTTCGGCAAATATGCCGGTTCGGACACTATAGAAATCGACGGCGAAGAATTGATCATTCTCAGCGAAAACGACATTAAAGCCGTTATTGAGTAAAGCTAAACCGTAACTATTCAGCGCCTGTCGTAACTGTTCAGATTGCGTCAGGATTTGTTCAGGGCAAGGCGAAAAATGTGAGTTTACTCGTGTAAATGACCATTTTTTAACGCAGCTATAACAAACCGGGGCGTGAGCTGAATAGTTACGCTGAACCCTTTTTTAATCCAAGATATTGATACAGGAATCAAGAATATGGCCGCTAAAGTCGTAAAATTTGGTGATAGTGCCCGTCAGAAAATGCTGGCTGGCGTAAACGTATTGGCAGATGCAGTCAAAGCTACTCTGGGCCCTAAAGGTCGCAACGTTGTACTGGAGAAATCATTCGGTGCGCCGACCGTCACTAAAGATGGTGTATCAGTAGCGAAAGAAATCGAACTGAAAGACCGTTTTGAAAACATGGGTGCCCAGATGGTGAAGGAAGTTGCCTCTCAGGCTTCTGACGAAGCGGGTGACGGTACTACTACAGCAACTGTTCTGGCTCAGTCCATTCTCAACGAAGGGCTCAAGGCTGTTGCTGCCGGTATGAACCCAATGGATCTCAAGCGCGGAATCGACAAGGCCGTTGTTGCAGCCGTCGCTCATTTGAAAACGATCTCACAGCCCTGCGAAGACAGCAAGTCAATTGCTCAGGTTGGTACCATTTCAGCCAACAGCGATACTCATATTGGTGACATTATCGCCGACGCAATGGGTAAAGTCGGCAAGGAAGGCGTTATTACTGTCGAAGAGGGCAGTGGTCTGGAGAACGAGCTGGATGTTGTTGAAGGTATGCAGTTCGACCGCGGTTATCTGTCTCCCTACTTCATCAATAATCAGGACAACATGAGTGTCGAGCTGGAATCGCCCTACATTCTGCTGGTCGACAAGAAGGTTTCCAACATTCGCGAGTTGCTGCCAACACTGGAAGCTGTAGCGAAATCCGGAAAATCTCTGATGATTGTTGCTGAAGATGTGGAAGGCGAAGCGCTGGCCACGCTGGTAGTCAACAATATGCGAGGCATTGTCAAAGTGGCAGCCTGTAAAGCGCCAGGTTTCGGTGATCGTCGCAAAGCCATGCTGCAGGATATTGCGATTCTGACTGATGCAACCGTTATTTCGGAAGAGGTCGGTCTGGATCTCGAAAGCGCGACACTGGAGCACCTGGGTCAGGCTAAACGCGTCACCATGAACAAGGAAACCACAACCATCGTCGATGGTGCCGGTGATCCTAAAGCCATCGAAGGTCGCGTTGCCCAAATCCGTACCCAGATTGAAGATACCTCGTCTGATTATGACAGAGAGAAGCTTCAGGAGCGTGTGGCCAAGCTGGCTGGCGGTGTCGCAGTCATCAAGGTTGGCGCTGCAACGGAAATGGAAATGCGCGAGAAAAAAGCGCGCGTAGAAGATGCATTGCATGCAACACGTGCGGCGGTGGAAGAGGGTGTGGTTGCCGGTGGTGGTACTGCATTGCTTCGCGCTGTCGCCGCTATTGTTGACCTCCGTGGCGATAACGAAGATCAGAACGCCGGCATTACCATTGCCCGTCGCGCCCTGGAAGCACCGCTGCGTCAGATCGTCGAAAACGCAGGTGATGAAGCGTCGGTCGTTGCAGAGAAGGTTCGTAACGGCGAAGGCAACTTCGGTTATAACGCTGCAACCGGCGAGTATGGTGACATGATCGCCATGGGTATCCTCGATCCGGCCAAGGTAACCCGTAGTGCGTTGCAGGCAGCTGCTTCTATCGCGGGTCTGATGGTCACCACCGAAGCTATGGTGGCAGATGCACCCGACGACAAGCCTGCCGCGCCGGAACCGCAAGGTATGCCGGGCATGGGCGGTATGATGTAAAAAACGTCGCTGTCAGATTGCGTCAGGATTTGTACAAAGCAAGGCGAAAAATGTGAGTTTACCCGTGTAAACGACCATTTTTGAACGCAGCTATGGCAAATCGGGGCGTGAGCTGAATAGTTACTAAAAAACGTCAATGCCCTTGAAGCTGTAGCGACCCCTCTCAGGGTCGCTTTTCTCGCCGATTAGATAGTTCAATAGCAGCAACCCCGGCAAAGCGGGTATACTGCGTGCTTGTTCCTGAATAGTGTCCTGCAGCCAGAGAAATGGCTGGTTCGGCGATTGAGGCTAACGCATTATCAAAATGTGCCGTTCGGCGTAATATCGATCTGTATCAACATATCGCATCAATGTGCCGGATCTCTAGCGCTTAAACTGCAGTTGTATCAAAACGATGCCTTCAGGGTAATTCATCTCTTAGATTACAGGACGGAAATTATGGCTTTCGAACTTCCCCCTCTCCCGTATGCAAAATCCGCACTGGCACCACATATCTCCGAAGAAACGCTTGAATTCCATTACGGTAAACACCACCAGACCTACGTTGACAAGCTGAACGGGCTGGTACCGGGTACCGAATTTGAAGGCAAATCCCTGGAAGAGGTTATTCGCACCTCGTCAGGCGCCGTTTTCAATAATGCGGCACAGGTCTGGAACCACACTTTTTACTGGAACTGCCTGAGTCCTGACGGCGGCGGTAATCCGACGGGCGCAGTTTCTGAAGCGATCACCGCAGCGTTTGGATCGTTTGAGAAGTTCAAGGAGGAATTTACCAACTCCGCCATAAATAATTTTGGTTCGTCCTGGACGTGGCTGGTTAAAAAGGCTGACGGATCAGTCGGCATAGCCAACACCAGCAACGCCGGCACGCCGCTCACCGATACCAGTGTGACGCCCATTCTCACCGTTGATCTGTGGGAACATGCCTACTACATTGATTACCGAAATGCCCGTCCAAAATATATGGAAGCGTTCTGGGCATTGGTGAACTGGGACTTCGTCAACAAAAACCTCGGCTGAATATCAGTGGGTTCCGGCTGCCAGGCATTCCATAAATGTTGACGGCACACGGCTTCCGTTGTTCAGCAGGATTTTTGGGGTCAGGTCGCAAATAGGGTACGCCACTGCGCCTGACGAAGGGCGTTGAATGATGAGAAACGCCCAAAGGACGCCAGATAAGCGGTGGCCTGGACCGAACCGATCTAAAAGGAGGCTATAAAGCCTCCTTTTTTTCGTGAGACAGCGACAAACAGTTGAGTCTACCCTGGAACGACGAATGATCATTAAGCGTCAAAGGAACCTGAGCAGCAATGCCACCAGGGTAAGACACTCCGGGATTCATGCGCAGCCGAAATATGGCAAAATGCCACCCGATAAATTTTGTTGACGTTATATTAATGGCTTTAACTATGTTCTGTTGCGGCAATAGCAGGCTGTGGCGGAATCCAACCGTAGAGATATCGCGTTATGACTGATCGTCACGAGCCCACTATTTCATCTTTGCCTATCGACAGGGGTGAGCCGTCCGAGCGCGCAGAGGGCCGGACCCGGCCGCCAAATACCGGACCACAGGGGGCTCGGCCGATGGTGGCGCCCGCATCCACGCGTACAGTTAAAGTAAGTTCACCGCTGGCACCCTGGGCTCTGGTTTTGGCGTTAGGTGCACTTGGGCTGTCAGGGTTTTTGTTCTGGCAATCACTGGAAGCGAAAACGGAAATGCAGAATTCATTGAATATGCTGACGACAACCGAGCAGCGGGTCGTTGAGCTCGAAAACAAGCTGTCGCTGGCGGATGATGAATCGACCCAGTCAATGAGTGTCCTGCAGGCGAGGGTAAAGGAAAACGCGTCCGAGATAAGAAAGCTTTGGGGGATATCCTACGACCGCAACCGCAAGGCCATTGAAGAATTGCAGGCCGGCAGCAGCGGACTCGCAAAAACGGTGCAAAATCTGGAGGCGAGTGTCAAGAAGCAGACCAACGATCTGTCCGGTGAGATCCGCGTTGTTTCGGAATTGGTGGATGCCCAGCAAGCGGCTATCGCCAAAATTGACCGCTCGTTTACCGAACAGTCCCGCAGTATCAGGGATTCACTGGAAAAAATTGATTCGCTCGACAGTGACCTGCGTCAGCGAATGGCGTCCAACGAAGAGGCTATCCGGTCTATCGATGCGTTTCGTGCGCAGGTGAATCGGGAAATCATGCAGTTAAAGAACCCTTAATACACCTATTTGCCAGAGTAGCACATGACCACAATTATTCGGCAGCAGGACATCATTGACAGTGTCGAAAATGCCCTGCAGTTCATTTCCTATTACCATCCCAAAGACTTTATCCAGGCGCTGTATCAGGCATATGAACGGGAAGCCAACCCGGCCGCCCGGGATGCAATGGCACAGATTCTGATTAATTCCCGTATGTGCGCCGAAGGTCATCGACCGATTTGCCAGGATACGGGGATCGTTACCGTTTTTGTACGACTGGGCATGGGCGTACAGATAGAGGGTGACATGGACCTCGATGCGATGATCAATGAGGGCGTGCGCCGTGCCTATCGGCATCCGGAGAATGTGCTGCGTGCGTCCATACTGGATGACCCGGATGGTGCGCGGCGCAACACGGGCGACAATACCCCTGCTGTTATCCATTACAGCATCGTGTCTGGCAATCATATGGAATTCCATGTGGCGGCAAAAGGCGGCGGATCCGAAGCCAAAGCAAAATTCGCCATGCTCAATCCTTCCGATTCCGTGGTGGAGTGGGTTCTGAAAATGGTTCCCCAGATGGGCGCCGGCTGGTGTCCCCCTGGGATGCTCGGCATCGGCATTGGGGGAACTGCCGAAAAAGCCATGCTGCTCGCCAAGGAAGCCCTGCTGGATCCGATCGATATTCAGGGATTGCAGGCCCGGGGCAGTACCAATCGGGCTGAAGCCTTGCGGCTGGAGTTATATGACAGGGTAAACGCGCTGGGTATCGGCGCACAGGGCCTCGGTGGGCTGACCACGGTGCTCGACGTGAAGGTCAAAGACTTCCCGACACACGCCGCCAATAAAGCGGTCGCCATTATTCCCAATTGCGCGGCGACCCGGCACACGCATTTCACGCTCAAGGGCGAAGGGCCGGTCTATCAGGCGCCGCCGTCGTTGGATGACTGGCCTCAGTTGACACGCGAGGCCGGACCGGAAGTGCGAAGGGTTAACCTGGATACTTTGACGGCTTCAGAGATTCAGACATGGAAGCCGGGCGAGACGTTATTGCTCAGCGGCAAGCTGCTCACCGGGCGTGATGCAGCCCACAAGCGGATGGTGGATATGCTCGCGAGGGACGAGCCGTTGCCGGTGGATTTCACCAACCGGTTTATCTACTATGTTGGGCCAGTGGATCCCGTTCGGGACGAAGTCGTTGGGCCGGCCGGGCCGACCACAGCCACCCGCATGGATAAGTTCACGCGCACGGTGCTGGAGAAAACCGGCATGATTGGCATGATTGGCAAATCGGAGCGGGGCCCTGTGGCTATTGATGCCATTCGGGACCATAAAGCCGTTTATCTGATGGCTGTCGGTGGTGCCGCCTATCTCGTTTCCAAGGCCATTACCCAATCCCGAGTGGTCGGGTTTGCCGACCTGGGAATGGAAGCGATCTACGAATTTGAAGTCCGCGACATGCCGGTTACGGTGGCCGTGGATTGTCGGGGTCAGTCCATTCATGAATCCGGTCCTCGGGAGTGGCAGGCCAAAATAGAAGAAAGCATCGTTCAGGTGAGGTGACACAATGACAGCTTTACGGCAAGAACAATGCACGGCATGTCGGGCCGACGCACCGCGTCTGACGCAGGCGCAACTCGTACCATTGCTTGGTGACATACCAGAATGGAATCTTATCAACGTCGACGGCGTCCAGCAGTTACAACGCAGTTTCAGCTTCAAAAATTTTGTTGAGGCGCTACGCTGGGCCAATGCGGTGGGGGAGCTGGCGGAACAGCATCAGCATCATCCGTCCCTGCTGGTGGAGTGGGGCAAAGTGACCGTCACCTGGTGGACGCACAAAATAAAAGGCCTGCATCGCAATGACACCATTATGGCTGCCAAGACGGATGCCCTTGCCTAGCCTTGCAGGACGCCGCAGTATTGTGGATGTCTGCGTGTCTGCGGCCGGCTGACATGTCCAATATTCTGCCCTTTAAGCGTCCGCCCCTATCCCAAAAACATAAGGGCAAGACCTTGTGCCGGGAAGGTTTCCATAAATGGCGGGTAAACAAGGCGAAACAGTTCGATGTTAAACAGGGGCGGCTGGTGACAGTCTACATTTGCGAACGTTGCGGCAAGACCAAATCTGAAGCGCATTGACACTATGTAACTATTCAGCTCACGTGGTAACGGCCGCTTCAACTCAGTCACGCGGTCGCACTTATATCAGCCCCATCGGCAGCTCCGCCGATCAGCGACAATCGCTGTGGACGCGGGTAACACGATGGCATCGTAAGTGCTTGTACGCCGGAGCAGATTTCATTTTATATGCTACTCTGTTGATATGGGCGACAGTAAGAAGGCGATTACAGCAGGAGGGGCGATTCCATCGAACTCTCCTGGCCAGCACGCGTCTCCGAGTGCAAGCGGATCAGATGCCGCGATAGCCCGTGCCTGCACGATCCGTTTAAGTTATAACCCCGACACCGCTCTGGTGCAGGCGCAGCTCACCCCTTCAACCGATGCCAAACCCGTGACCGAAGCCAGCTTGCGTGCGCTCCTGGCTGAATCGGGATACGGGGAGTTTCACACATCCGAAGACATTCTGAATACTGTTGTGCAGAAAGCCAATGGCCGGAAAGGCGGTGACTATGTCGTCGCGGAGCGGCGCGATGGCAAACTGGCATTGTCGATCAGCGATGACAGGCAGGCGGTTTATCTGACGCTGCACCGGGCGTGGGGTGGCACGGCAGTGAGCCGCGAATCTGTGGTGAGCGAACTCACCGCACTGGGTGTCGACGAACGCTGTGTCCTGCCGGAAGCGATCGGACAGGCGCTGTCCCTCGGTGAAACGGCACGCGTATTGATCGCCCGGGCAATAATGCCTGAACAGGGTACCGACACCCGGTTTGAGCCGCTTTTCGACAGTGGACAGCCGATCCGTCTGGTGGAAGACGAAAAGGGTCGTGTAGATATGCATCAATTGCACGAGTTCGTTGTTGTTCCTGCAGGCACACCGGTTATGCGGCGAATTCCTGCGACTGCCGGTGAGGATGGTATCAATGTTCTGGGCGAAGTCCTGGACGCAAAGCACGGTCAGGAGTTGCCGTACGCGAAAGACTGCCCGGGCGTGGAAGCCGACCCGAAAAACCCCAACATCCTGCGTGCCGCAATCAAGGGACATCCGGTGATAATAAAGCAGGGTATCCGTGTTGATCCGGTTCTGCGGGTCAAGAATGTTGATCTCACCACGGGCAACATCGATTTTGATGGATCTATCGAAGTCGCCGGTGACGTAACCAGTGGCTTTGTGGTAAATGCCACGGGAGATATTGTCGTGCGAGGGATGGTCGAGAAGGCAATCGTTTCCGCCGGGAAAGACCTGATCATCAGTGGCGGCGTTGTCGGCGAAGATCAGGGGCAGGATGGTCAGGGGCGCTTGCGATTACGCACCCATCTGCGGGCTGGCCAGAACGTGAGCGCCAAGTTTATCAATCTGGCTGATGTGTCTGCCGCTATGGATATTACGGTGCGTGAGTACGCACTGCAAAGTCACCTGAATGCCGGCAGGGATATATTGCTGGGCCAGCCGACCGGTAAGGGCATACTGATTGGCGGCTCGGCCAGGGCGAATCGCGCCGTGGTGGCTAACGTTCTTGGCAGTGAAGCGAATGTGGCGGGTGAAGTTACTGTTGGTTATGCGCCAAGACGTCGACAGTTGCTGGGCGCGCTGCGCCGCGAGATCGAGCTTGCCGAACATAACTGGAAAAAGTTGGGCGATCTCGTAGACGAAATGGCACGTGGTCTTCGACCGAAGGCCGCTCCGGCAAAGCTGGAGCGCATTATGCTGACACAGGAAGCGCTTGAGTTGCGTCGAGATCGTCTGATTGCACTTGTTGAGCGGGTCTCCAGCCGAATGCAGGCAAGTACCGATTCCCGGGTAGTGGTCAAACGGCAGCTCTTTGCCAATGTCAGCGTGAGCATCGACGGTGTTTGCCATACTTATCATCGTGACCAGGGGCCGGGCTACCTGCTTCGGGCCGGCGCCGAACTGGTCAATCGTCTCGGAATGTGACACCGCGTGTTCGAACGGCGTGACACCAGCGGGGGAGTGACGCTACCCCGTTTTTGTCGGCTCTTCCTTCCATTGACACCCACCCGCCGGCAATGGCACACCATCCAGCATGGCGCGGTTGCCGTTGAGCTGTAACCTGTCCTGTGCCAGCCACTTTATGGCCAGGGGGTAGATAATGTGTTCGCGGGTAATGACCTTTTGGGTCAGGGTGGCCTCTGTATCAGTCGAGCTGACCGGGACGCGCGCCTGAACTATGGCCGGGCCGCCATCCAGCTCGGGCGTGACAAAATGGACTGTTGCGCCGTGCTCAACATCCTGGGCTTCCAGGACGCGACGGTGTGTGTGGAGACCGGGATAAAGGGGCAGCAGGGATGGGTGGATGTTGAGCATTCTGCCCGCATAATGTTCAACCAGCCGGGGCGTCAGAATTCGCATAAAGCCCGCCAGGGCAACAATGTCGGGTTGCCAGGGATCAATCATATCCTGCAAGTGCGCATCAAAGGTTTCGCGTTCCGTAAACTGACGATGGTCCAGAACCTGTGCGGGTATTCCTGCCATCTCGGCGCGTGACAAACCATAGGCGGAAGGGCAGTTGCTGATCACTGCGGTGACCTCAGGCTGCCGGGTATCCGTCTGGCAGGCATCGATGATCGCCTGAAGATTACTGCCGCTGCCTGAAATCAGTACGACGAGCTTTTTGCGTGCAGTTCGCATTAACGGATAGCCACCGACGGTGCGGTATCGTGCCCCGATTCAATGGTGCCCAGGGTAAAGACGGTTTCACCCTGAGCCTTCAGCAACCGAGTGGCTGTAGCGACCTGGTCTTCCGGCAGGCAGATGACCATGCCGATTCCGCAGTTGAAAGTACGATGGAGCTCCTGGGTAGCGATGTTTCCGGCAGCCTGCAACCACTCAAATACCGGGGGCAGTGACCAGGCGTTGCTGTCAATGGCGGCAATGGTATTTGCCGGAAGCACCCGCGGGATATTTTCCAGTAAACCGCCGCCGGTAATGTGGGACAGGGCGCTTATCTGACACTGCTGCAGGAGCTTGAGTAACGGCTGGACGTAAATTCGGGTGGGTTCCATCAGTGCGTCAGCCAGTGAGGTGCTGCCGATTGGCTGGTTCAGATCCTCACCGGTAACCTCGAGGATTTTACGGATAAGCGAATATCCGTTGGAGTGCGGGCCGCTGGACGCCAGCCCCAGCAGAACGTCGCCGGGTTTTACGCGGCTGCCGTCAATAATCGCCGACTTTTCAACGATGCCGACGCAAAAGCCAGCCAGGTCGTAATCGTCTCCCTCATACATGCCGGGCATTTCAGCGGTTTCCCCGCCCACGAGCGAACAACCCGCCTGACGGCAGCCCTCGCCGATACCGGTTACCACCGCGGTCGCCGTGGCGACATCGAGTTTGCCGGTGGCATAATAGTCCAGGAAAAACAGTGGCTCTGCGCCGCCGACCACCAGATCGTTGACACACATGGCGACCAGATCGATGCCGATAGTGTCATGTTTGCGCAGTTGCATAGCCAGTCGCAATTTAGTGCCCACGCCATCAGTACCCGACACCAGCACGGGTTCGCGATAGCCTTTGGGCAGCTCGAAAAGCGCACCGAAGCCACCCAGTCCGGTCAGGACTTCGGCGCGGCGGGTACTGTTTGCGACGGATTTAATGGCATCCACCAGCCGGTTGCCGGCATCGATATCAACGCCCGCATCTTTGTAATTGAGGGACGGACGGGTCGAATCAGTCATAACATGAACCTGGAGTCTTCGGGTAGGCGGAAAAGGCCCGCATATTACCACCGGATCTATCCTGTTCAAAGCCATTGCTGTTTGCCGCGCCAATTGTGTGCGGCGCGGGGCAAGGCGGACCATCGGACCCATACGGAAGGCGCTACGCGGTTTGCGTCATGTGAATACCGGAATCTGCGCCTGTATATTCACCCGGAACCAAATAGCATCAAGAATTGCGTAAATTGCTGTGCCACTGGCGAATCATGCTTGTTACAATCGGCGTCCTCGCAGCAAAGGTATGGTTTCAATGAAATTCGGACAGATGGTTTCAGTTTTTCTTCTTGCCCTGGCCGTGACAGCAACGGCCAGTACGGCCGGTTATTTCCGTGCGGAAATTCCGGTACGGTCACAATCGGAAAGCGACCGGTCGCGGGCGGCCGCCCTGGGGTTGAAAGAGGTGCTGGTGCGCATGTCCGGCACTGACCAGGTAATACAGTCACCGTCGATCAGGGCGGCACTACAGCGACCATTGGCGCATCTGGAGCAGTTCCAGTACGAGCAGTCCCGTGACGACATGGGTACGATGCGCGAATACCTGGTGATGAGTTTTAATCCATCGGTGATCGAAAGGTTATTGCGCGAAGCCCGGCAGCCCTTCTGGCCAACCAATCGCCCCGAGGTGCTGGTGTGGCTCGTGGAGGACAGCCCTGAAGTTGGCAAGGTCCAGGTGAACAACAGAAAAAACCCGATGGTGGCCAGCATCCATCAGGCGGCGCGCGTCCGGGGTGTGCCGATCCGGCTGCCATTGCTGGATCTGGAAGACCAGATGAATTTGACGGCGGAACAGGTCTGGGCGCTCGACGAGGGTGCCCTGTTGCAGGCGGCGGAACGCTACCAGGCCGAGACTCTGCTGGTTGGCCGATACGCCCAGACCACTGGCGGCCGATGGATGGTAAGCTGGCAGTTCTACCATCTTGGCGAATGGCAGTCATACGAAAGTCGTGGAGATGATGTCATTGCCATTGGGTACGAAGCGCTTAATCCGCTGGCTGATCACCTGGCCAGTCTGTACGCCGTCCTGCCGGGGATGGACGGGGAATCCGTGACAGTAACACAAGTGCATGGGATCGAAAGCTTTCGGGACTTTCGGCGAATGCTGGATTATTTGGAAGGCCTCGCGGTAGTCGGCCATTACGAGCTGGTTTCCATTGCTGATGACACGCTCCTGCTGAATATTCGTATGACAGGCAGTGTGGACCAGCTGCAGAACGTACTGGCACTGGACGGAAAGCTGGATCTGGAGACCAGCCCGGGTGCGCTTCAGGGGCCGGTGTCAGGTGTTAAGCGTATCGGGAGCGACATTCCTTTACGGTTACGCTGGGTGGGCGGTGCGGGTTGACTGCCTGTCTGCCCCGCGGGCAATCCCGGTTGGTCGGTGAGCCGACCTGGACTTCCGGCGTATTGCCTCAATATTCTTCGGGTGATTACAAGGATTTGACCAATGCATGCTGATGGTTTTCCCGTACAGCTCAGTCTGGGGGTATCCCTTAAAGATGATGCAACCTTCGATAACTTTTTTGTCGCCGACAGTAATGCCCAGGTATTGGCAACGCTGAAAGATTTTACGGTTGGGCGATATACCGAAAATATTCTGATCTGGGGCAGCCGGGGCGTCGGGCTGACCCATCTATTGCAGTCATGCTGCCATCAGGCCCATAGCGCCGGGCGCCATGTGCAGTATTTGCCGCTGCGCGATTTATTGGGCTATGCGCCGGATGACGTCTGCGACGGTCTGGAGGTTGCTGACCTGGTCTGCCTTGACAGTATTGACCATATCTGCGGTAACCGGGCATGGGAAGTCGCGCTGTTTCATCTGTTTAACCGTCTCAAGGATACGGGCCGTCAGCTGCTGATTGCGTCGCACACCAGTCCGCCGGCATTGCCCATGATGTTGCCGGATCTCAAATCCCGAATTCTCGGCAGTGTGGTTTATCACGTGCATAATCTGGATGATGACGAAAAATCCCGGGCGTTGCAATTACGCGCCGCGGCGCGTGGTATGGAGTTGACCGATGAAGTAGCCCGCTTCATTCTGACCCGGGCTTCGCGCAACATGAACGAGCTGTTTGAAGTACTGAATTGTCTGGACGATGCATCATTGCAAATGCAACGCAAACTGACCATACCGTTCGTGAAACAGGTGCTGCATTATTAGGGGCTGGCCCCCTGGGTTTACGGCTGCTGCTGAGATGCTGCTATTTGATTGTCGCTGGCTGGTGTCTGAAATTTTTCTTTCCATTCTTCGTACGGCATCCCGTATATGATCTCCCGCGCCTGTTCGTAGGTCAGCGTTTCACCCTCGCGTTCGGATGCGGCCTTATACCATTTTGCCAGGCAGTTTCGACAGAAGCCGGCCAGGTTCATCAGGTCAATATTCTGGACATCTTTGCGGTTGTCCAAATGGGACAGCAGCATACGAAATACAGCAGCTTCAATAGCGGTCTTGTCTGAAGTCATGTTCGGGATCCTATTTCACGGAACAGTGCGGTATGCCTTACCCGCCTGTTGAATTCATAAACCGGATGATATCGGGTTCTCTGTGCAGGTCAAAATGGTGCTGTTCCGGTTTTAGCGCCATGGCCTGAATGATGGCTGTTTCCAGCGCGCCTTGCAGCTGGTGCGACGGCGTATTACGCAGAATGTGTTTGAGGTCCACGCTATGCTCATTGCCGAGGCACAGTAGCAGCCGGCCTTCCACGCTTACCCGAACCCGATTGCAGGTGCTGCAAAAGTTCTGGCTGTGGGGGGAGATGAAGCCGACCCGCGTATCATAACCACGAATCTGCCAGTACCGTGCGGGTCCGCCACTGTCGTGAGTGGACGGGTGCAGGGTCCAATTGCGGCCTATTTCCTGCCGTATATCCGCGCTGCTGAAATGTTCGCTGGCGCGATCATGACTGGTCACCGCCCCAAGCGGCATCTCTTCAATAAAGGTGATATCAACACCCTGATCGAGTGCAAACCGGGTCAGTGCGACAATTTCATCTGCATTGCGGTTGCGCATGACCACGCAGTTCAGTTTGATGCGTTGCAGCCCGGCGTCTTTTGCTGCCTGAATACCATTCAGAACATCGGTGAGATTGCCCGTTCGTGTCAATGCACGAAAACGGTCCGGCTGCAACGAATCGAGACTGATATTGATGCGGTTAAGTCCCGCACCGGCCAGTGCCGGCGCAAACCGGGCGAGGCGGGCGCCGTTGGTCGTTATGCTCAGGTCCTGCAAACCTTGTTGGGACAGGCGTTCAACCAACTGCACAATACCCTGTCGCACGAGCGGTTCGCCGCCGGTAATTCGAATTTTCGTGACGCCCAGTGTGACGAATGCGGTCCCGATTTGGCCGAGTTCTTCCAGGCTCAATACCTGCTGGCGCGGCAGGAATCTCATGTCTTCGCCCATACAATAAATGCAGCGGAAGTCGCAACGGTCCGTAACCGAAAGGCGCAGGTAGGTAATGCGGCGTCCAAAGGGGTCAGTCAATCTGGCGGCTGAAGTCATAGGTCGAGCCATCGGTATCGATGATGGAAGTCTGCAGACCCTAAACAAACGAGAGTCGCGCATCAAGCAAAAATTCGCTGCCACTTTAAAAACAGCCTGCGGGTCGGCGGTCGCACAGGCGCTTTCGGTCCGTCGGCTTCAACAGTGTACAGCATGGAATGCGAAAACCGCAGGCGCGCACCATAAAGGACCAAAAGCGGACCGAAGTGGGGCAAAAGCGGGCGGGCGTTTCCCGGAGGTTGTGTTTTTAAATGGTGCTGAAGGCTTCAATGTGGGGCGTCGTGCAGGGGGTTACAAGCGTCGAAAGTTCATGATCTATCGCCGCGGTCTGCGTAACTCATTGAAAATTAACATTAAAAAAACATATCGTCAAAGTCTCCCGCTTTGGTATATCACTTGCTATCCCCCTCTCAACGGCTAATTCACGCCATTGTCATTGCGTTGGGACAGCCCGACCCGACGCTGACCCAAAAAGTAAAAGGGGACAACGCCCAATGAAATCCGCAAAAGAAGGCAAGGTCTGGCTGCTCGGTGCAGGGCCGGGCGATCCGGAACTGCTTACGCTAAAAGCCCTGCGCGTGCTGCAACGGGCCGAACTGATTCTGTTCGATCATTTGGTCAGCGCCGAAATTCGGGCGCTTTTTCCAAAAAATGTACCGGCTTTCTACGTTGGTAAAAAGAAAGGCGATCACAGTATCGCCCAGCAGGATCTGAACGCGTTACTGATCCGGCAGGCGCGGGCAGGCAAAACGGTTTGTCGTGTCAAGTGCGGCGATCCATTCGTCTTTGGCCGTGGCGGTGAAGAACTGCTCGCCCTGCGGAATGCCGGCGTGGACGCTGAGGTCGTGGCAGGCATCACAGCGGCGGCCGGGTGCAGCAGCGCCGCTGGCATACCCCTGACGCATCGCGGGCTATCGCAAGGTTGTACCTTTATAACCGGTCAGGCCGAAACCACGCTGAGTGCCAATTGGCGCGCGCTGGCATCGCTGGGGCATACGCTGGTGTTTTACATGGGCATCAGTCAGATCGGTCTCATTGAACAAAACCTGTTGGCGGCGGGAATGTCGGGGTCGGTGCCGGCAGCGCTGATTGAAAACGGCTGCAAACCCACCCAGCGGGTGGTGACGGGTACCGTGTCCGGATTAAGGGCGCTCGCCGAATCCCATCAAATCTGTTCGCCCGCGTTGATAGTGATTGGTCAGGTGGTCAGCCTGGCGGATGTGCTTGGCGGAACAGAGTGGGCAACCGACCTGCAACGATTAACGGCCTAAATTCGGAGTCAGTAATGAATACAGAAACAAAACAGAAAATCGTCATCGTCGGAAACGGAATGGTTGGCCACAAACTGGTCGAAAATCTGCTGGGCTCAGCTGAGCGGGACAGCCTGGAGGTGACCGTCCTCGCAGATGAGCCACGTCTGGCGTATGACCGGGTGCAGCTTTCGTCCTATTTTTCCGGTTCAACAGCTGAAGACCTGATGTTGACCAGCGAATCCGCCTATCGGGAAAACCGCGTTATCTACCGGCTCAATGATGCAGTCACCGAAGTGAACAAAGCGCAGCGTTACGTCGTGACAGCCAGTGGCCACCGGGAGTACTACGATCAGTTGGTGCTGGCGACGGGCTCCTATCCGTTTGTTCCGCCGGTCCCGGGCTGTGATCAGCCCCACTGTCTGGTGTATCGCACCATTGAGGATCTGGAGCGAATTACTGCGTCGGCGCGCGAGAGCCGGGTCGGTGTGGTGGTTGGAGGAGGGCTGTTGGGACTGGAGGCGGCCAACGCACTGAAGAGTCTGGGGTTGGACGTACATGTCGTGGAGTTCGCACCCAGGCTGATGGCGGTGCAGCTGGATGAAGGCGGCGGGCAGGTTTTGCGGCGCAAGGTCGAAGCGCTGGGTGTGCAGGTGCATACCGAAAAGAATACCAAACAGATAGTCGCCGGCGAGCAGAACCGGTACCGCATGGAATTTGCCGACGGTACGCATCTGGAAACCGATCTCATCCTGTTCTCCGCTGGAATTCGCCCCCGCGATCAGCTGGCGCGAGAGTTTGATCTGGCTGTTGGCGAACGGGGCGGCATCGTAATCAACAATCATTGCCAGACGTCGGAGCCAAATATTTATGCGGTGGGCGAATGTGCGCTCTGGAGTGGTCGAATTTATGGTCTGGTCGCTCCGGGCTATCAGATGGCGAAAGTGGCTGCGGCTCACATGCTGGGCGGAAGCGACGCATTCACGGGTGCGGATATGAGCACCAAACTGAAGCTGCTCGGGGTGGACGTGGCCAGTATCGGTGATGCGCAGGGACGAACCCCGGGCGCCCTGTCCTATGTATTTCAGGATGGCCGCAAGGAGATTTACAAGCGACTGGTCGTGTCGGCCGATGGCAGCAAACTGTTGGGCGCCGTATTGGTCGGCGACGCTGACGCATACGGAAATCTGCTGCAGATCTGCCTGAACGGGATGGAGCTACCCGAGAATCCTGAAGTGCTCATTGCGCCAGTCGGTGCGGAGGGCGCAGTCCCTGGCCTGGGTGTCGACGCACTGCCTGAGGCGGCGACCATCTGCACCTGTCACGATGTGAGCAAGGGCCAGATCTGTTGTGCGGTGCAGGCTGGTGCTACCACCATTGGCCAGATCAAATCCGAAACCGGCGCGGGCACCGGTTGTGGCGGCTGTGTTCAGCTGGCCACGCAACTGATGAACACTGAGCTGACCAAGCTGGGAGTGGAAGTCAATACGGACCTGTGTGAGCACTTTCACTACACGCGGCAGGAACTCTATCACCTGATTAAAGTGGAAAAGATCCGCAGCTTTGATGCGCTGATCAGCCGGCACGGACAGGGCCTTGGCTGCGATATCTGTAAACCCACCGTGGCTTCCATTCTGGCGAGTTGCTGGAACGATTTGATCATGCAGGATGAGCTCGCGCACCTGCAGGATACCAACGATTACTTTATGGCCAATATGCAAAAAAATGGGACCTATTCCATTGTGCCGCGTGTGGCGGGCGGCGAAATAACGCCCGACAAGCTGATTGTACTGGGACAGGTCGCCCAAAAGTTCGACCTGTACACCAAAATTACCGGCGGGCAAAGAATCGACCTGTTTGGCGCTCAGCTGGATGATCTTCCCGTCATCTGGCAGGAGCTGATCGATGCCGGGTTCGAAACAGGACATGCCTACGGCAAGGCGCTGCGCACTGTTAAATCCTGCGTCGGCAGCACCTGGTGTCGTTACGGCGTACTGGATAGCGTCAGCATGGCGATAAATCTGGAAAACCGCTACAAAGGTCTGCGGGCACCACACAAACTCAAGTTTGGCGTGTCGGGCTGCACCCGTGAGTGTGCCGAGGCACAAAGCAAAGACGTAGGAATCATCGCGACCGAAAAGGGCTGGAGTTTGTATGTATGTGGCAACGGCGGAATGAAACCGCGGCATGCAGACCTGTTTGCAACCGGTCTCGATGACGCCACGCTTCAGAAATATATCGACCGGTTTCTGATGTTCTATGTGCGCACCGCGGATCGACTGCAGAGGACGTCGGTGTGGATGGACAATCTGGAGGGCGGACTGGAGTACCTCAAAAGCGTGATAATTGATGACAAACTGGGTATAGGCGATGAACTGGAAAGCGATATGGCACAGATTATCACGACCTATCAGTGTGAGTGGCGGTCCACGGTCAATGATCCCGAGAAGTTGAAGCGATTCCGTTCTTTCGTCAATACCGACTCACGGGACAGCACAGTACAGTTTGTGCGGGAGCGCGATCAGATACGTCCGGCAACGGAAGAGGAAGTTGTGCGTCTGCTGGAGCCAGCGGTACTGGAAACCGCGTAGCGGGTCATCGGAAAGGCGCCACCGCTACCATGCGCGCAGCGATGGGCAAATCGGGGCGTGCGCTGAATAGTTCCAAGTGAAACAACCATGAGGTAAATGCTATGTCTATGTCTATGTCAGTCAACGAGTTACATTCACCGTCCGGTGTCGGGTGGCAACCGGTATGCCCCACCCGCGATCTGGCCCCCAACCTCGGGGTACGGGCACTGATCAATGGTGAGCAGGTGGCACTGTTTCGGGTAAAAGACCGCTTGTACGGTATCAGTGCGATTGATCCTTTCTGCAAGGCCGCCGTTCTGTCGCGTGGGATAATTGGCGATCTGAAAGGGCAGGTGGTAGTGGCGTCACCCATATACAAACAGCATTTTGACCTGCAAACGGGGCAGTGCCTGGAAGATGCTGCCGCGCGACTGAAGACCTATCGGGTCCGTGAAAACGGGGATCAAATTGAAGTGGCGGTGATGTGACCACAGGCCCCGGCACGATGTTTTCTCCTTGATAGCAGAGGCTTTTCTGCGTTCAATTGGCGACTTCGGTCGCCTTTTTTGGGTTTGTAAAACGCCAACCCCCCTGAATGTGACACATTCCTCCATCGCATCTGCAGTAAGCTGATAATTGCCGGGCAAATCTATGGTATAACTGCACGTGCGCCACGCAGCTGGGAACGGGCCACTGATTTGCCGTCAGAGCTGTCGGCAGAGTATTGCGAACGATGCACTGGACTGTCGGGTCAGACAGGTCAGGGTTCCCGCTGGTGAAGCCGGCCGGGACGCGTTCCGCGGCACTTGCTATGCCCGGTACGTGACGTCGGTTCTGTCAAAAGCCAGATAATTAGAGAGAAAAGGTAGCGGTATGGCCAAACGCGCACTCATCGTCGACGATTCCCGAACTGCACAGGTGCGCCTGCGCAAAATGCTCGAAAAATTCAGCCTGGAAGTCGATACCGTAATGTCGGCGGAAGAAGCGCTGGGCTATCTGTCATACCGGCAACCAGCTGTCGTGTTTCTCGACCACCACATGGAAGGTATGGATGGCCTTGAAGCACTGAAGATTATCAAATCCAATCCATCGACGGCCCTGATTCCGGTTATTATGTACACGTCCGAACAGGGCGATGTCTACGTTGGTCAGGCGCGCGCCCTGGGCGCAATCGACATCCTGGGCAAGGAGGTCATGAAACACGCCAGTCTGGAGAAAGTGCTCAGCGGGCTGGGGATACGGGCAACCACATCGGAAGACAGTACCGCCGTCGCGACGGAGGAGCCGGAAACGCAGGTACCGCAGACCGCTGCGCTGGTTGAGGACGATCCGTCGCTGCGTCCGAGCTATAACGTTTATGACGCAGACGATGAAGACAGCGCGATCTCGACAGATGGCGCCTCGCCGGAGTTGACCCGTGTACAGCGTCAGATCAGCCGCCTGTTCGAAATACATATAACAAAAGTACGTCAGGAAATTGAGGACAACAGCAAATTCCTCTTCCGTCGACTGTCCCGCGAGCTGAATGATCGACCCCGGCCGTCGCGCAGCAAGCCCGCCGCTGCGACGCCTGTCGAGACAGAAGAAACGATACCCTACCTGCCTGACAGTGGGCAGGAAAAGAGCGGTCTACCCATCTGGTTACTGAGTCTGGTTCTGATCGGCATCGGGTATCTGGGTTTTCAGCAATACATTGCCCATAACCGGCAGGATCTGTTAAAAGAAGAGCTGGCGGGGCTGAAAGATCAGAGTCGGGCACAACAGGATCTGGTTACGCGCCTGTTTGCCAAGGCATCAGAGACGACCGAGACCCGGGTTGGCGAAAAAGCCTCCGCAGACAAGCGTGTCCTGCTGGATGCGCTGAGCTGGGCGGTGAACGCGGACACGCAGGTCGCCTTTGGCGAGCTCGCTTTAAACGACCAGCGCATTTATATGGTGGGCGAGTTACTGGGGCTGCTGAAAGCCGCCGATTTCAACGGCATTGTATTTATCGATGTGCATATGGGCAATTTCTGTGTGGTTGAAGACCCGAGCGGCCGCTATATGTTGCCCGAACCGGAAAGCAACCTGGAAGAGTGCATGTTCCTGGCGTCGCGCATGCCGGAAATCCTGATCGGTGAACAGGCATCCATCGGTTTTCTCAATTACCTGCAGAGCGCGCCGATTCTGGCCGAGGGTAACATAGAGATAGAATTGAGCTCGCAGGATTACTCCGAGCCACGTTACAGTTACCCGCCCACCACCAGTGCGGTGAGCGCCGGGGACTGGAATGCGGTAGCGCAGAAAAACAACCGCATATCGGTCACTTTCGCGACCAACTAGAATTGCCGCTCGGAGGGGGCGTCTGACAAAGCCCGGTTAGCCGTCCTTTCCGGCGCAAGCGCCGGTCTGCTGGTCCCGGTCGGCGCCGATTACATCTGCTCCATGACATCAATCCCCAACAGTCCCAACCCACATTTCAAAGTGTCAGCGACTTGCTGACAGAGCATCAGCCGGCTCGATCGGGTTTCCGTATCGACGTCGTCCTTGAGTATTGGACAGGCTTCATAAAAGGCACTGAACAGGCTGGCCAGCTCGTAAAGGTAAGTACACAGGAGGTGGGGCATGGCATCCGTACCCACCTGTTCCAGCACCTCATTTAGCTGCAGAACTTTCAGGGCCAGCTGCTTTTCTTCCGGCGCGGCCAGCACGAAGTGGCCGTGACGCAGCGGCGCCGAGATGCCGGCTTTGCGAAAGATACTGCGGATGCGAGTGTAGGCATACTGCAGGTACGGTCCGGTATTGCCTTCGAAACGAAGCATTTGATCCCAGTCGAACAGGTAGTCATTGGTGCGTGTCTTGCTCAGATCCGCATACTTAATGGCACCAATGGCAACCCTGGTCGCTACCTCCGCTTTGTCCTGCGGGCTCAGGGACGGGTTTTTGCTCTCGACGGCAATTGCTGCACGGTCGATGGCTTCATGCAGAAGGTTCGCCAGCTTTATCGTGCCACCATCGCGGGTTTTGAAGGGCTTGCCGTCGGCGCCCATCATGGTGCCAAATGCGTGATGTTCAAGCTGGACGGAGTCCCGAACAAACCCCGCCTTTCTCGCCAGCGTGTAAACCTGTTGCATATGCAAGCTCTGGCGGGCGTCGCTGAATACCATGATCCGGTCCGCATTGAGTATTTTGCTACGGTACCGCAAAGCCGCCAGATCCGACGTCGCATAAAGAAATCCGCCGTCCTGCTTCTGAATAATCACCGGAGACGGGTTGCCTTTTTTGTCTGCCAGCTCCTGAAGAAACACCACCTGTGCGCCATTGTCTGTCACGGCGAGCCCGGCCTGTTTGAGTTCTTCAACCAGCGGTCCCAGGTCATCGTTGTAGAAACTCTCGCCGCGTACATTCTCGGGAGACAGGGAAACATTCAGTAGCGCGTAGATTTCTTCACTGTGTTTCAGGGAGATGCGCCGGAAGTTTTCCCACAGCCCGAGTATGCGCGAATCGCCTGACTGCAGCCGGACGACATATTCCCGCGCGGTATCTGCAAACGTCGGATCCTGGTCGAAGTGCCGTTTGGCCTGTTGGTAAAACTGTTCCAGATCCGCCAGTGCCAGTTCTGCCTGCTCGCCCTCCTGTACCTGGCTTTCGAGTTCCGCGATGAGCATGCCAAATTGGGTCCCCCAGTCACCGACATGATTCTGGCGAATGACAATATGGCCCAGGTGTTCCAGAATGCGCGCGACGGCGTCGCCAATAATGGTGGAGCGTAGATGGCCGACGTGCATTTCCTTCGCAAGGTTGGGCCCGGAATAGTCGACGACGACTGTCTGGGGGGTATCAGTTGCCGCAGTATCGCGGTTCGCAGCGAGTTGCCCGGCCAACCAGTCGGGACGCAAATGAAAATTGATAAAGCCGGGGCCGGCGATCTCAATTTTTTCTGCCATATCTTCCAGGCGCAGCTGATCCACGATCTGCTGCGCCAGGTCCCGCGGTTTGACACCCATGAGCTTTGCCGCAGCCATGGCACCGTTGGCCTGATAATCGCCAAAGCCGATTTTTTTTGCGGGAGCCACAGCGGGACCGCAGCGGGAGGGAACGCCCGCCGCCTGCATAGCCTGGTGTACGCGGGAAGCAAGCTGTTGTCGTATGGTCATGGGATTGGATTACCGGATTACCGTTGAAAGTGCGGCGATTGTAAACGTCCGCCGACGGATAATCAAAGCGCAGGCCGGATGCGTGAGAGTGGCAATCCAAAGAGTCCGGTCTGCTACAATGCTGCTTTTTTACGAGAGTGATGGAATCGATGACAGAGCTGGGCGTACACACCGAGCAAATGGCGGAACAGGTTATTCTGAAATTCAGCTGTCTGGACCGGCCGGGTATTGTGGCAGACGTGACCAACCTGCTCTCGCTGCAAGGGTTCAACATCCGGGAATCATCCCAGTTTGAAGATGTGCATACGCGGCGGTTCTTCATGCGCACCGTCATGGAATCGGTAGAAGGCCCGAAAGAGCTGTCCAGTGTGAGGGCCGCATTCAGCGCCGTCGCCATGCGCTATAAGATGGATTGGTCGATGCATGACGGCGGCTATCGCCCAAAGGTCATCATCGCTGTCTCGCAATGGGGGCACTGTCTCAATGGTTTGTTGAACAGCTGGAAGCAGGGCTCCCTACCGATTGATATAGTGGCCGTGGTTTCAAATCATCAGACCATGGAGTCGCTTGTTGCCTGGTACGGGCTGCCCTGGCGCTACCTTCCGGTAAGTCCGTCGTCTAAAACCGGGCAGGAAGCCGCCATACTGGCCCTGATGCAGGAGACCGGTGCCGAATGCCTGGTGTTGGCCAGGTACATGCAAATCCTGTCAGATAACCTCTGTCAGGCGCTCAAAGGCCGAGCCATTAACATCCATCACTCATTTCTGCCGGGTTTCAAAGGTGCCCGTCCTTATCATCAGGCGTATGAGCGCGGTGTCAAACTGATAGGCGCTACAGCCCACTATGTGACCACTGAGCTTGATGAAGGCCCCATTATTGAGCAGGCCGTCGAGCGGGTGAATCATGCCCAGACACCGGAACAGCTGGTGGAAATCGGGCGCGATATTGAGGCGGTGGTCTTGCAGCGGGCGGTTCGCTGGCATGCCGAGCACCGGGTATTGTTGAATGGCAGCAAAACGGTGGTGTTTGCGCCGTGATCGAAGGACGCCAGCCCGACGTGCCTGATAACCCTCAGTCGGTCCTGCAGCATGTATTTGGTTATCACAGCTTTCGGGGAGATCAGCAGGCCATTATCGATACGGTCACCGCCGGCGATGATGCACTGGTCATTATTCCGACCGGTGGAGGCAAATCGCTCTGCTATCAGATTCCGGCATTGTTGCGTCCCGGCGTCGCAGTGGTCGTCTCACCGTTGATTGCGTTGATGCAGAATCAGGTGGCTGCGCTGAAGGAACAGGGTGTCCGTGCGGCATTGCTGAATTCCACACTGGACGGTGCGGCACTTTATGCGGTTGAGCGTGCCATGCGCGAGGGCGAACTGGATATGGTTTACATCGCGCCTGAACGCCTGATCAAGGATCATACCCAGGCGTTGCTGCAACGCTGTCAGCTGTCTTTGTTCGCCATCGACGAGGCCCACTGTGTCGCCCAGTGGGGCCACGACTTCCGGGTGGATTACCTGAAGCTGGATATTCTGCAGAAAAACTTTCCACAGGTGCCGCGCATTGCATTGACTGCCACGGCTGATGAGCGAACGCGTCAGGAAATTCAACACCGACTCGGGCTGGAAAATGCCCGCCTGTTCATGTCGGGGTTCGATCGGCCAAACATCCAGTACCGGATTACGCCCAAAGATCGGCCCCGCGACCAGCTCCTGGCCTTTCTTCGCGCCGAGCAGGCGGGCCACTCGGGCATTGTCTATTGCCTGTCCCGAAAAAAAGTCGATGCGACGGCGCACTGGTTGCAGACAGAGGGTTATAACGCATTACCCTATCATGCGGGGCTGGAGCAGACCGTGCGCGCAACCAATCAGGATCGGTTTTTGCGCGAAGACAATATTGTGATGGTTGCGACTATCGCGTTTGGCATGGGTATCGACAAGCCCGATGTCCGGTTTGTCGCCCATTTAGACATGCCCAAAAGCATCGAGGCCTATTACCAGGAGACCGGTCGGGCCGGACGGGATGGTGAACCCGCCGTGGCTTTGTTGCTGTACGGTATCGAAGACGTGATGAAGCTGCGCCAGATGGTAGACAGCTCTCAGGCCCAGGAGGCTTTTCGCCAGCACGAACGGCGCCGGCTTGATGCGATGCTGGCGCTGTGTGAAACGGCCAGTTGCAGGCGCCAGACGCTGTTGCAGTATTTCGGCGAAACCGGGAACAGGGCCTGTGGCAATTGCGACGTCTGCCTGCAACGGCCCGAAACCTGGGATGCGACGGAAGCAGCGCGCATGGGGTTATCCTGTATATACCGGACTGGCCAGCGATTTGGCGTCCAGCATATTATTGACGTTCTGCGGGGGTCCGACTCTGCGAAAGTACGGCAACACGGCCATGATACTGTATCAACTCACGGGATCGGTCGGGATCTCAGTGTGCAGCAGTGGCGTTCCATTTTTCGGCAACTGGTCGCTCGCGGGCTGGTGGATATCGATGGAGAATACGGCAGTCTGATGCTGTCCGCGCGCTGTAAAACCTTGCTCCGTGGCGAAGAAACGCTGTACTTACGCAAGGACACCGTAGCACCGGCCACGCCCAAAGCAGCTTCACGCCAGCCGGCGGTCGACGAGGCCGACCTGCCCCTGTTTCAGGCGCTCAAGGCCTGCCGCCGGCGGTTGGCCGACGCACACGGTGTACCGCCCTTCGTCATTTTCCACGATTCCACGCTGCGCGAAATGGCCTTGTTGAAACCGCGTGACCGCTATGCGATGCTTGCAATTACGGGTGTGGGTGATACCAAAATGCAGAAATATGGCGATGACTTTCTGGAAGTAATGATGGATTTTGAGTATGCCTTTCAGGCATAGCTTACTTTGTAAGCCGGATGCCGTGTTTAAATCAGCTCAACCAGAAGCCCGTTGTGTACCAGAAACCGGATGGCGGCGCCGAGATCAAACCGCGGGTTGTCCAGCGTACCCTGGAGAAAAGCTTCTTCGAGGGTGGCGTTCGCGTCCAGCGCGTCCAGTGCCTTGACGAAACCCGTATCAATCGCGTAAATCTCCACGGTCAACTGAGGCCTGACGATTACCACCTGTTGGGCGAGCCGGTGGTCAATGGTGGCGGGAGGAGACTTGGCGTTATAGAGCTGCCAGATGTCGTAGATGGCGTAGCCCGAATCCAGCCAGTAGCAGGCTGGATGCAAGCGGACCCTTTTGTGAATCAGCGTTTCAGCGGATTGCTGTGAGAAAAGATCAGGATTGATGCTGACGGCATCTGCCGAATGAAACGCCTGTAACACGCCGAGGTCCACCATCGCCACGTCTGCGAGATAGGGAAAGGCCGCCGCTGCGTCAAAAGTAGCCAGAAAATCCGGGAAAATCTGCGCAGTCCTGAGTGGGCTGACCGCGCGCGGGGGAAATTTGGCGAAGCACGCCAGAGCCGCCTGACGCATAAATTCATCGCCGACTATCTGATGAACCGTCGGAAACTGCGACTGCAGACGCGCGACCAGGTTGTGGCGAACGCGGTCGCGGTAGACTGCAACCTGCTGCGCTGCGTGAGGATCGCGGCCGATGCCTGGAATGGCGCGCACAGAGTCCGGTGTCGGCGGTTCCTGCGCCTGGATAGCCTGGCTGAAAGCATCCTGAAAACTGGCCAGATTCATGGTCGTGCGCCTCGCGCCGCAAGGCTTTCCTGGATATACCCGGTGGCTTTTGCCGCACTTGCCAGCAGCACATCGAACGGCGCTGGTTCCGCATACCATTCAATAAGGGTCGCCACTGGCCGCGGCAGGGCTGCCAGTGCTTCGCGGTATAGCTGCCAGACCGGTTTCCATATGTCGGCAGAATGGTTGGTGACCAGCAGCATGCAGTCATCGTCCAGAGGTTGCAGCGCATGACCGGACAGATGGATTTCCTGCACTGCCGCCATAGGATACCCTGCCAGCAATTTTGACGGATCCTGGCCGGTATTCATCGCTGAGACATACAGGTTATTGAGGTCCAGCAGTAAACCGCAGCCCGTATGCCGCAATAGTTCTTCAAAAAAAGCGCCCTCGGTCATGGTGTTTTCTTCGAGGGGCAGGTAGCAGGATGGGTTTTCTACCAGAATCCGCCGCCCCAGACTATTCTGCACGTGTTTGATATTAATGCTGACCTGGTCCAGCGTCTCGCTATTGTAGGGTAAGGGGAGCGGTTCGGAGAGGTAAACGCCCTGCCAGCGGCTCCAGCAGAGGGTTTCTGAAACCACGACCGGGGGATAGCGGTCAATCAGTTTTTTCAGAGCCCGCAGATAGTCGTTGCTGACGCTCTCCGCCGAACCGAGAGAAAGCCCATGGCCATGCATCGCCAGCGGATATTTCTCGGCCAGTTTGCGTAGATAATGGTGCGGCGCGCCACCGTCACCGAAATAGTCGTGAGGCCTGACTTCCAGCCACGCAATGCTCTGCTGCTGTTCCAGTAGAAGGGCGTAGTGTTCGGGGCGCAGACTGATGCCCACTTTCGCTGGCAATCTACTCATGAGGCGCAATGGTGTCTGACTTTGTAGAGCGCTTTATAATAAACATTCTTCCCCGTACGGCGCGGCGGTCTAAGCCCGGTTCTGTTAATTCGGAAGACAGCCCGACAAGTATTCAACCTGCAATGATACCCGGCCTTTGGTACATATCGGTGAAAGATAAAGTGGGATTTATTCCTTCACCGTAGCACGTGCATAGATCGGGATTCGAATCAGCGCACCTGTCATCGAACTGATCCGATCCGGGAGCCGGCCAACCGGGCGAAAACCCATTACTGTCCGGATTGAGTATAGGTGCTATTAACCCGTTTCGGAAATAACTGCGAAACAGATTGCGCCGGCATGGATTACAGGCTGTCGTTCGCCTGACAGAAGCGTCGAATCAGGTTCTGGGTCGAAGAGTCCCAGTCACCCGGGATATCGGTTGTCTGGATGGCCGTATTGACATGCGTGCCCAGCAGCTTGCCCAACTCTACGCCCCATTGGTCAAACGGGTTTATATCAAGCAGAACCGAAAGTGTGTAGACCTTGTGTTCGTAGGCGGCAATCAGTGCTCCCAGGCATTCGGGGGTCAGGATTTCCATGATAAGCGTGCTGCTCGGGCGGTTGCCCTGGTGCACCTTATGCGGAGCCAGTTGGGCGATATCATCGTCTTTGAACCCCTGGCTTTGCAGCTCGGCAGTGGCAGTTTTCAGATCCCGTCCGGTCAACAGTGCCTGGCTCTGGGCGACGCAGTTGGCGAACAGCAGGCGATGTTGGTGGTCAAGGGGGCAGTGGCTTTTCAGGGTTGCGATAAAATCAATCGGAACAATGGTGGTGCCCTGGTGCAGCAACTGATGGAACGAATGCTGGCCGTTAGTCCCTTCAGTCCCCCAGACGATGGAGCCGGTGGGGTAATCGACTGGACGGCCATTGCGTGTAACACTCTTGCCGTTGCTTTCCATTTCAAGTTGCTGCAAATACATGGGCAACAAGCCCAGATGGTGCGAATACGGCAGTATTGCCTGCGTTGTGGTACCCATAAATTGACTGTACCAGAACATCAGCATGCCCATAATGGCGGGAATGTTCTTCTCCAGGGGGGCTTCGGCGAAATGCCTGTCCATGGCCTCGGCACCGGCACGCAGCCCGTTAAAACCCTCCATGCCAATCGCCAGGGCAACCGGCAGGCCGATCGCTGACCATAGTGAATAGCGGCCGCCAACCCAGTCCCAGATCGGATAAACGTTCTGGGCGTCGATACCGAACTCCACTGCCTTGTCGACTTTTGAGGATATGGCAACAAAATGTTTGGCAAGGTCCGCCTGGGTGCAGCCCTGGTCCAGCATCCAGGCGCGCGCACTGAGCGAGTTTTCCAGGGTTTCCTGGGTGGAGAACGATTTGGATGCCACAAGGAATAGTGTGCTGGCGGCGTCCAGCTTCTGGAGCAGGTCGGTGAGTTCGCAGCCGTCAATATTGGCAACAAAGTGCACGTCAATCTCTTTCGTGAGATAGGGCGTCAGCGCCTTGCAGATCATGCGTGGCCCCAGATCCGAGCCGCCGATCCCGATATTTACCACGTTGGTGATACGCGTTCCCTTAAAGCCTTTCCAGTCGCCACTATGGACGGCGGACACCAATTCTTCCATTCGGGCCAGTGTTTCTGCGACAGCGCGCTGTTCGTCGGTTTTCGGTGTCCCCGTATGACGCAACGCCGTATGCAGAGCCGGGCGTTGCTCGGTATTGTTAACCGGGTCGCCTTTAAGCAGCGACTTGATTGCCTGGGGTAAGCCCGCCTGGTCTGCGAGGGCGACCAGCTGTTCCATGGTTTCGGTTGTCACCAGCTGTTTTGAATAGTCCAGCTCCAGTCCGGCAGCGCTGACCGTGAACCTTGCTGCCCGATTGCCATCCTCTTCGAAAAGCCGGGTTAGTCTGGTCTGGGCAATCTGCTCGCTGTGCGATGCCAGTTTGGCCCAGTTGTGATAGGAATCAGAAAGCTTGCTTATGGACATAATTAACTCCATGGAGGTTTTGCATCGACCGGGCACGGAGGATGCAACACATTGTTTCGGCATGCCTCAGCAGGCAAACCGTCGATTGTTTCGGCGCCGAATCAATACTCTCGAGTCAGGGAAAACCCGGCAAGATCCGATAGTACCTGCGTGTAACGGTTCACGGGCAGGATGGCGAGTGACTGTTGGGCCTGGTGAGCCCGACGGGCTGCGCACTCGCGGGTGTAATCCAGCGCGCCGCATTTTCTTACGATAGCGACGATGCTGTCCAGATTTTCCAGACCGCCGTGCTGAATCGTGGCATTGATCAGGCGCCTGTCTTCAGGATCGGCATTTCGCATTGCAAAAATCAGCGGCAGTGTCGGCTTGCCTTCCGCAAGGTCATCGCCGATGTTCTTGCCCAGGGCGTCGGCGTCGCCTTCGTAGTCCAGCACATCGTCCACCAGCTGAAAGGTCATGCCCAGATGCAGCCCGTAACTGGCCGCACCGACCTGCCATTCATGACTGGCACCGGCCAGTACCGCGGCAGAACTGCAGGCGGCTTCAAACAGGACTGCCGTTTTCTTGTGAATGACCTGCAGGTAGTCCGCTTCAGTGACCGCCGGGTTCTTGGCGTTTACCAGTTGCTGTACTTCGCCTTCAGAAATCGTATTGGTGGCATCAGACAGAATCCGCATAATATTCATATCACCGAGGCCGACCAGCATCTGGAATGCGCGGGAATAAAGAAAATCGCCCACCAGAACGCTCGGCGCATTACCCCATTCCGCGTTGGCCGTTGGGCGGCCCCGGCGTCGCGAAGACATATCGACCACGTCATCATGCAGCAGGGTGGCGGTATGTATGAATTCGATAATGGCTGCGAGTTCGACGTGCCTGTCCTGTGAGTAGTTCAGGCAGCGGGCCATCAGCAGGACCAATAAAGGCCGCAGACGTTTGCCGCCGGCCTGGATGATGTAATGCCCGATATTTTCGACCAGACTGACATCGGAATGCAGTTGCCGGATTATCAGGTCGTTTACGGCGGAAAAATCTTTTTCGGCAGCACGGTGGAAGGGGAGCATTATGGAGTTCTTATAAAAGGGCAAGTTTGCAAAAGGTAAGGATGCTATGGAGGTAGCGTACCACTGTCAAGCAAGACCGCAACAATAATGGATGGCCATAACCAGTTCTTTGCATGTGGTACTTGTGTCGTCAGTGCTTCTGGGGTATTATTCCGCGCCTTTTGGCAGGTGCATGTCCAAAACAGTCGCCGCCATTGGACCAGATTCATACGACGCAAGCTATGTGGGCGGGCATACCTGTATGCCTTACCTGAAATCTCTTCGGAGTGCTTCGTGGCGTCCATCCTATTTTTGGAGCAACAAACCTATGTATGCAGTCATTGTATCCGGCGGCAAGCAGCACCGGGTCGTAGAAGGCGAAATTCTGCGATTGGAAAAGCTGGAAGTCGCTACCGGTGATACCATTGAATTTGATCAGGTATTAATGGTCACTAACGGTGATGATGTCCAGATCGGCACGCCTGTGGTTTCCGGTGCGCTGGTTAAAGCCGAAGTGGTCAAGCACGGCCGTGCTGATAAAGTGAACATCATCAAATTTCGTCGTCGCAAGCATCACATGAAGCGGCAAGGGCACAGACAGTGGTTCACTGAAGTAAAAATCACAGGCATTGGTATTAACGGTTAACAGGAGTAGCAGCAAATGGCTCACAAGAAAGCAGGCGGCAGTACCCGCAACGGTCGCGATTCGGAAAGCAAGCGTTTGGGTGTTAAAGTATTCGGTGGTCAGGCAATTGATGCTGGCGGAATCATTGTCCGGCAGCGCGGCACCCGGTTTCATGCCGGTGAAAACGTGGGTATAGGTCGGGATCATACCCTGTTTGCCAAGGCGCCAGGTGCAGTCAGGTTCGATGTCAAAGGCCCCAATAATCGCAAGTATGTCAGCGTGGTAACTGCCTGACCGATTGGGTCGGTTGACGTTTCACAGGGGGCTAACAGCCCGGCGAATGCGCCGATGGAACGTCAATTAAGCCTGACAGACTCAAACCTGAAAGCCCTGTCCAGTGTGACGGGGCTTTTTTGTTTCAGGCGACAGAGCCGCGCAATAAATCAGTAGTCGCTATACACAGCGAAATGAGCAATATCTATGAAATTTGTCGATGAAGCCGCCATTTATGTGCAGGCCGGACGTGGTGGCAGTGGATGCCTGGGTTTTCGCCGGGAAAAATATATCCCCCGCGGTGGTCCGAATGGCGGCGACGGCGGCGACGGTGGATCGGTGTACCTGGAAGCCGATTCCTCCCTGAACACGCTGATTGATTACCGGTACAGTCGCCGGTTTCTTGCGGAGAACGGCGAGCCCGGCAAGGGTTCCAATTGCACGGGAAAAAAAGGTGAAGATCTGGTGCTGCCGGTGCCCGTGGGTACTTCGGTGATCGATGACGATACCGGCGAGGTTGTCGGCGACCTGATTGAGGCTGGCCAGCGCATGATGGTGGCGCAGGGCGGTTGGCACGGCCTGGGTAACACCCGCTTTAAATCCAGCGTCAACCGCGCGCCGCGGCAGACGACGCCCGGTTCCGATGGTGAAATGCGCAATTTACGGCTGGAACTGAAAGTGCTGGCCGACGTTGGGCTGCTGGGATTGCCCAATGCCGGGAAGTCGACCTTTGTCAGGGCGGTTTCTGCCGCCCAGCCGAAAGTGGCCGATTATCCCTTCACCACCCTGGTGCCTACGCTGGGGGTGGTGCGTGTGCATCGGCATCGCAGCTTCGTGATCGCGGATATTCCCGGGTTGATCGAAGGCGCCTCTGATGGTGCCGGTCTGGGCATCCGGTTCCTCAAGCACCTGACGCGTTGCCGGGTCCTGTTGCATCTGGTGGATGTATGCCCGCCGGATGGCTCCGACCCGGTGGCCGCTGCCGAAGGGATCATTGCGGAAATCAGGCGCTTCAGCCCAACGCTGTCCCGTCGTCGGCGCTGGCTGGTTCTGAATAAGATCGATCTTTTGCCGGATGAGGAGGTTGAGGAGATTCGGCAGCGCCTGATCGCGACACTCGACTGGCAAGGGCCTGTATATATGGTTTCGGCCGCCGAGAAGCGCGGTACGGAAACCCTGTGCCACGATCTGTTGCGCGAGCTGGAGATGACCTGGGAGGCCGAGCGCGAAGACCCCGAGCTGGCTGTGCAGGAGCGGGAGGTGCAGACCCGGATGCAGCGCGAAGCGCGTGACCGTATTGCCGCATTGCGCGTGCAGCGCCAGCTGGCTCGCGATGCGGCGAGCGACGCTGCCGTGGGGGACGAAGATGGCCTGGATGACGACGATGATGGCCTGGATGACGACGATGATGATGGGATCGAAGTGGAATATGTGCGTTGAGCTGACACCTGATCGGGATTGCCGATGTGAATAGACGAGAGCTACTTGGATCCTGCCGTCGATGGGTCGTGAAGATTGGCAGTGCCCTGCTGACCGACAATGGGCGGGGTCTGGATCGGCACGCGATAGGCGACTGGGCACAGCAGATGGCGGCCCTGGTCAAAGCCGGCAATGAAGTGGTTCTGGTGTCGTCCGGCGCAGTGGCAGCCGGGATGTTTCGCCTGGGGTGGAAGGAGCGGCCGGTGGCGATTCATGAATTGCAGGCGGCGGCTGCGGTGGGCCAAATGGGACTGATACAGGCCTATGAAGAAGCCTTTCAGAAATACTCCCTGAAAACCGCCCAGATTCTGGTGGATCACGACGATATGTCCAGTCGGGCACGTTACCTCAACGCCCGGTCGACCCTGAAGACCCTGACTCGACTGGGTGTCGTCCCTATCGTTAATGAAAATGATACGGTGGTAACCGACGAAATACGCTTTGGCGACAACGATACACTGGGCGCGCTGGTGGCGAACCTGATTGAAGCCGATGCGTTGCTGATACTGACGGATCAGGAAGGGATGTACGACGCCGATCCGAGAAAGAATGCATTGGCCAAGATTATCGCCGAGGCGCCCGCCAACGATCCTGGATTGCTGGCCATGGCCGGCGATGGTGGCATATTGGGGCGTGGTGGAATGATTACCAAGGTTCGGGCCGCCCGTCTGGCGCAACGATCCGGGGCGCATACCGTGATTGCAGGGGGGCGTCTTGATGGTGTTATCCGGCGGGTCACTGCCGGTGAATGTCTGGGTACTCTGTTATATGCCACTGAAGCGCCGCTGGCAGCCCGGAAGCGGTGGCTGGCCGGGCAGATGCAGAGCAAGGGCGTGCTGGTCCTCGACGATGGTGCGGTTGCCGTACTGCGTAAAAAGGGGCGCAGTCTGCTCCCGGTGGGTGTGCGTCAGGTGAGCGGAACGTTCAATCGGGGTGATCTGGTTCGGTGCCGGAGCCTGCAGGGGCAGGATATTGCGGCCGGGCTGGTCAATTACAGCAGCAAGGAGGCACACCTGATCGCAGGTCACCCCAGCGCCGACATTGCCGCCCTGCTGGGTTACAAGGATGACGATGAAATTATACACCGGGATAATCTGGTTCTGATTTAAGGGCTTTCTGCCTGGCGGGCTTTCATTGCATGAGCATATTCAAAAAACACATAGACACGATTGGGGCCTATCAGCCTCCTCTGGACGGCCGCGATCCGCAGCGGTTCACGCTACTGGATTTCAATGAGCGGACGGTGCCATTGTCCTCAGTGGTCCAGGAGGCGCTGGTGGATTACATTCGTGCCGGTCGCCTGCAGATGTATCCGGCCTACGGTGATGTGGTTCAGGTCATTGCCCGGTACTGCGACGTGCCGCCGGCGCAATTGATGATTACCAATGGGTCCGATCAGGGTATTGACCTGATTATAAGGTCAGCCTGCCGCGAAGGCGATGAGGCGATCATTCCGGGGCCTGGGTTTGCCATGTACAGCCAGTGCGCAAAAATTGAAAATCTGGTCATTCATGAACCCCCGTATTCCCGCGAGCAGGGATTTCCCACCGACGCAGTACTGGCCGCGATTTCCGGGCGGACACGTATTATCTGTATCGCCAACCCCAACAATCCCAGTGGAACGGTTGTCAGCCGGGAAGATATTGTCCGCATTGCCCGCGCTGCACCGAATGCCTGCATTCTGGTGGATGAATGCTATTACGAATATTTCGGTGAAACCGTGGCGGATCTGGTTGACCAGCTGCCCAATCTGGCGATCACGCGGACCTTTTCCAAAACCTGGGGGATGCCTTCACTGCGTCTGGGCTACATCATCAGCTGCGCCGATAATATCCGGGCGTTGCTCAATGTTCGCGGTCCCTACGATATCAACCAGTTGGCAATAGTCGCCATTCGCGCCGCGCTGGAGCATCCGGAGTATACCCGCGACTATGTGCGTGAGGTCATGCAGGAATCCAAGCCGCGGATAGAGCAGTTTCTGCGGGATCGTGGTGTCGATTTCTGGCCGAGTGGGGCAAACTATCTGTGGACATTCCCGGCGGCACCCGAACGGGTCAATCAGGTGTTGATGGCACACGCCATTCTGGTCAGACCGAAAGCGGATGCCAATGGACGCATGGGCTTGCGCATTACAATTGGGACGACCGGGCAGACAGACCGGTTGCTGGAGGCGCTGGACGAGGCGCTGCAGTCCGGGTAGTTGAAAGAGAGTGCCGGGTAGAATGCAGTAAAAAAGCCGGGCTAACCGGCTTTTTTAATGATCGGGAGCAGGGGGCTATAATCAGGCAGAAGCGCTCAATGCCTTGATCTGGGCATTCAGTCGGCTCTTGTGTCGGGCCGCTTTATTCTTGTGGAAAATGCCCTTGTCTGCTATGCGATCTATAATCGGAACCGCAGCGGCATACGCTGTTTTTGCGGCTTCTACATCACCGCTTTGCAGTGCGTAAACCACTTTCTTGATGGAAGTTCGTGCCATTGAACGCAGGCTGGCGTTGTGCGCGCGCGCCTTGTCATTCTGGCGAGCGCGTTTTTTTGCTTGAGGTGTATTGGCCACCGATATGCTCCTACAGTCACTTTTGATCAGGTTTTTACGACGCCACGGTATTCGGGTGAATGTTGACAGTGGCTGAATTAAGGACGCGGTATTATCCCCGAATCGGGGCAGGTGTCAAGTGATCAGGCCCTTTGGGTATCAAATTTCAAGCCTTTTATGGCAATAGTGGCGTTGATTTGCATCCTTGCATAACCACGGCGCTAATTGAAAAGATTCAGACCCTCAGCCATATCCAGCTCTTCCAGTTCGGTGCTTTCGATGTGGGGATCCAGCCCGAGGCGGTCAAACGCCGTGACGCGTTCAAAGTCGACATCCTTGAACCGATCGGGCGATGACTGCATCAAGGCCACAGTCACGATATCGGCATAATCAGCCTGGTCTCCTTCGCGGTAGAAATCCAGGTGTGCCTTGGGTACGTTGCGGATTCCCTGGGGAAACTCCCACGAACTGAGGATTTCGACCCCAATATTGGGATGGGCAGCCTCAATGACCGACTCCAGCGTAAAGCTGTCTTTTAATAATGCCGGATGATTTTCTGCGTACGCAAGGATCGGAAGAACGCCGATTTTATGGACCAGTCCGGCCAGGCTGGCCTGGTCAGGACGTAATTTGGTGTAGTGCTTACAGAGAATGGTACTGATTCCGGCGATTTCAGTCGAGCTGCTCCACACATTACGCAGCCGTTTGTCGATCATATCCGATGTCGCCTGGAACATCTGCTCCATTGCCAGGCCGGTAGCGAGTGTCGCGGTGGTAGTGACACCCAGGCGCATCAGGGCCATGTTCAGGTTTTGTATCTCTTTGGCGCCCCGGTAAAACGCGCTGTTGGAGACCTTGATAATGCGGGCAGTCAGCGCGGCATCGGTGCCAATGATATCGGACAGTTGCTTGATGCTGGTGTTTTGATCATCCGCCACTTCACGTACGCGCAACGCCATCTCGGGCATGGTGGGCAATACCAGCTTGTCTTTGGCGATGGCACTGAATATGGCGTCGGAAATCTTCTCGGTCAGTGTGCTGATGGCTTGCATAAGACTCCTTCATCAGGCGTCGTGTTGGAAGTAAAGATCACATACCCCGCTTTTATGTCCTTTCTTGCAGGTCAATGACCGCAGCCGGTGGGACTGAAGCGTTAACAGCTTTTTAAGGTATAGCATACGGCGGTGATAACCACTGTATTTTGGCGCTGACCGGCCGTATCAGGTGACGCTCGGACTGGTCCGCTTTGTCCCGGCCGGTGACGGCCAGTAACACCTGCTGCGCGCCACGGTTGACCGATTCTACGACGGTCCCCGTTGCACCGTCGGCGTCCTGCAGCTCAGTGCCCGGTGGTAGTGGTGTGGCGCTGTCAACAACAGCTTGATACAGGGATTTTTTAAGCTGACCGCGATATTGCATACGGGCCACAATCTCCTGACCGGTATAGCACCCTTTTTTAAAACTGATCCCGTCGATCTGCTGGTAATTGAACATTTGCGGAATAAACTTTTCCTGGGTGGCAGCCTCGACCTCCGCGAATCCCGCCTGTACGTGGTATAACCGTAGCCAGTCGGCAGACGACGCCTGTGCAACCTTTGACAGTGCGTCCAGTACCTGCTGCAGGTACGATGGCTGGACCCAAATTTCCAGCAGGTCGTCTGCACGGCGGATCATCGTTCCGGTCGGCTGGTTCAGGAATTTTCCGGGTTCGGGCAGGGGAAAGGGTAGCCCGGCCGGCAGCGTGCCGGATATGGCCAGCGGCAACCGCCCGGATGGCGTAATGGTCGCCTTGGAAAATACGATGTATTTGCGGAGCGCTGCAAGCGCCGATTCCGCGATATTGTCCCGCAACCGTAGCAAAAGCTCATCACCGTCCTGTGCCAGCAGGAAACTGCTTATCATCCGGCCCTTGGGTGAGCAGTGAGCCCCCAGACACCATTCGCCTGCTTCGAGTCGGTCAAGGTCGCAGGTCAACTGCCCTTGCAGAAATTTCTTTGCATCTGCGCCCGCAACGGTCAGCAGGCTGTGTTCTGTCATGGGTATCAGTCGGGTGACGCCGGCATCCTCCGCGGCAATGTCTTCGGCGGCGTTGAAAAATTCAGTGTTTGTGGCGTGCCATGGCGTCATAAGATAATCCGGTTTGCATGAATAAACGAAGTGTACCAATCCTGGGGCGTTATAATAGCCCTGAAATTTACCATGCGGGAAAGTGTTATGGAGTATAACCGGGCCATCTGGGGCAGTCGCCGCGGAATGCTGGAGCTGGATTTGATTCTGTTACCGTTTGTCGAGCAGCGTTACTGCACCTTGTCAGCAGAGCAGCAGGCTTTATATGCGCAGTTATTGACCTGTGAAGACCAGGATCTGTTTGTATGGTTTCTGCATCGGCAGGAGCCGGCCGACGCCAACCTGAAAAGTATCGTGGAGCTTGTGCGCGCGCACCATGCAACATAGTTTCCCGGTAACCCCGTCGCGAGTATACGCCGTCGTATTGCTTTGTTTGCATCTGGGTGTGTTGTTTGTACTTTGTCTGCTCCCCATGCATTGGGGGTGGCGCGTAATGCTGCTGGCACTATTGGCGGTGCAGGGTGTATTTGTGTGGCGGGAGTGGCAGGCGCACCGGCAGTTGCAGTGGATTTCCCTGGAGCAGGGTCGTCTGCGCATCAAGGTCAATGGGAAGATGCTGGCGGTCCTGGCAGAGCCGGGCCGTCTGGTTGGTTATCGGCTGATCATTCTGCCCGTTAAAAACGCTTACTACCGGAAAACATTGCTCCTGTTCCCGGATATGGCAACAGCCGACGACATGCGTCAACTCAGAGTCTGGCTCAATTTTCAGACACACCGACAGACTTCGGGTTAATCAGTTGCCGTTAAACGCCGGATGGCTGGTGAAATGTATCAGCGGCGCGACGCGCCCGAGCGCGTATGTCCTGCCCGCACCGGGCAGGACGCATGACTGAACTAGCCCAGAACGACTTCAACGCTGACCTGCTCGCCGGCCGCAGCGGCGGGTACAACGCAGCCTTCAATGGACTGGCCGTTGACCTTCATGGACCGAATGCCTTTGCTGACGCCGTCCGGATTGGAGACTTCAATAGCGTAGGTCGCACCCCGGAACTTGCGGTTAATGCTGAAACCCTTCCACGCCTTCGGAATACACGGATTGACGATGAGGCCATCATAATCCGGTTTTACCCCCAGTATATACTGGGTAATGGCAGCAAAGTTCCAGGCAGCGGTACCGGTCAGCCATGAGTTCTTGGCTTCGCCGGGTTTAAAAGCGTCCTTGCCGGCTATCATCTGCGCATACACGTAAGGCTCAACGCGGTGCAAATCGCTGATTTCTTCGAGATATGCCGGTGCGATCTTGCGGTAATACTCGAAGGCCCGGTCACCGTTGCCCAGCAGGGTTTCGGTAATCATGATCCACGGGTTGTTGTGACAAAAAATACCGGCGTTTTCCTTGTAACCCGCCGGGTATGTCGAAATTTCCCCGTATTCAATGTAATACCGGGTGAATGCCGGCTGCTGCAACACGATGCCATAATCCGAATCGAGCCACTCCTTGACCGAGTCCATTGACTTTTGCACCATGCCGTCTTCCAGACCAATGCCGGCCATGCCACAGAATCCCTGGGATTCAATAAAGATTTTGCCTTCTTCGTTTTCGTTGCTTCCAACTTTTTTTCCATAATAATCGTAGGCACGCAAATACCACTCGCCGTCCCAGCCATGTTGCTTCACGGCGGTAATCATGGCATCGACATGCTTTTGCGCCGCTGCTGCTTCGTCTTCCTGGCCGACACGTTTGCACAGCTTGATAAACTCATTGCCGTAAAGCACGAACAGACCGGCGATCATCAGTGACTCGGCGGTACGCCCTACCTTGTTGCCCGTGGTCTGAAATGATTCGTTGGGGTCCGAAGAAAAGCAGTTAAGGTTGAGGCAGTCATTCCAGTCGGCGCGGCCGATCAGTGGCAAACCGTGAGGGCCGAGGTTATTCACGGTGTGATACAGGGATCGCTTCAGATGTTCGAAATGGCTGGTAGCCTTGCTGGCATCGTTATCGTAGGGCACCTGCTCGTCGAGAATGGAAAAATCGCCGGATTCCTTGATGTAATCCGTTGTGGCCAGAATCAGCCATAGAGGATCGTCGTTAAAGTTGCCGCCAATGGCGTTGTTGCCGCGCTTGGTCAGCGGTTGATACTGGTGGTAGGCGGAGCCGTCTTCAAACTGGGTGGCGGCAATATCGAGGATGCGCTGGCGTGCGCGCTCCGGTATCTGATGCACAAAACCGATCAGATCCTGATTGGAATCCCGAAAACCCATGCCGCGTCCGATTCCCGATTCGAAAAATGACGCGCTGCGGCTCATATTGAAAGTGACCATGCACTGGTACTGATTCCAGATATTGACCATCCGGTCCAGCCGCTCGTCGCCGCTGTTCACCTGATAGGTGCTCAGAAGATTGGCCCAGTAGTCTTTCAGTCTGGCCAGCTCCGCATCGACTTTTTCGACGCTGTCAAAGCGTGCAGCGAGAGCCTCGGCGGGCTTTTTATTGATGATGCCTTTGCTTTCCCACTTGTTCTCCGGATCTATTTCGATATAGCCGAGCACAAAGATCAGATCTTTCTGCTCACCCGGCTGCAGTTCAATCTCCAGGTAATGCGAAGCGATCGGGGACCAGCCATGGGCTTCTGAATTGCGGGGTTTGCCGTCAAAGACCGCATCGGGACGATCGAAATTATTATAGAGGCCGACAAAGGTCTCGCGATCGGTGTCATATCCCTGGATGGGTGCGTTGACGGTGTAGAACGCATAGTGATTACGCCGTTCCTTGAATTCGGTCTTGTGGTAGATCGCAGAGCCTTTGATCTCTACTTCGCCGGTAGAAAAGTTACGCTGGAAGTTGGTCATGTCGTCTTCCGCGTTCCACAGGCACCATTCCGTCAGTGAAAACAGTTTAAATTTTTTGACTGAATCTGTGTTGTTGCGCAGGCTGACCTTTTGTATTTCCGCCCAGGTGCCCATTGGAATAAAATAGGTAACTTCGGCCTGCAGGCCGTTTCGCTCGCCCTGGATTCGGGTGTAACTCAACCCGTGTCGGCATGCATAGTTATCAAGATCGGCTTTCACCGGCTTCCAGCCCGGTGACCATACGTCGCCGCCATCGTTGATGTAAAAATACTTGCCACCGTTGTCGATGGGCACACTGTTGTAGCGGTATCGGGTTAAACGACGGAATTTTGCGTCCTTGTAAAATGTGTACCCGCCGGCTGTATTGGAGATCAGACTGAAGAAATCCTCGTTCCCCAGATAGTTGATCCACGGCCACGGGGTGCGCGGATTGGTTATCACATATTCCCGGGCGCTGTCGTCGAAATGACCGAATTTCATATCTTATACCTTAGTGGTTAGCGTTAGCGTTGTTATAGGGTGCCTGGTTTTTATTGTTGTCGGCAGGCACTGTGACGGAGCGAGTGGCCTCCGCCGCATTCTGGAGTTTCAGGCGGCCCGGAGCGTCTGTTGTTTTTCTCGGGCAATCTCGTCCTCGGGCCAGTCGCAGATTTTGTCATACCAGGTCTTCTTGAGTATCGTCGCCGATGCCACGATCAGCCCCAGGGCAACCAAAGCCGCGGTAAATTCTTTCACAACGAACAAAATAGGCAATGCCACCAGCGAAGTTTGCAGCACAATGCCGATAACAATGTTAAGCATGTCACGTTTGAAGTTGGGGTTTCGTGTAAATTCAGGGTTTTCGGCGACAACCTTTTCATGTATTGGTCGCCACAAGCCCCATGGCCGAACTCGCCGATAGAATGTTTTCAGCAGTGCTTCGTCGTCTGGCTCGGTACGGATGCTTACCAGAATGGCGGTTGCGCCGGATATCAGGACAATCAGTGGAAAGACATAAAGTGGCAGTATATCGGCTGGCGTCTCCGGGAAAGCGAGACCCATTGCCAGGGGCAATCCGAAGGGCATTGCCAGTACGATGCCGATCAGCATTCCCCAGAAATAGCCCATCCCGTTGAGCCGCCACCAGTACCACTTGAGCACATTCGTGGCCGTATAGCCGCCCCACAAGCCTGAAACAATCCATTGCAGGATAGTATTGATGGTCTGGATGTATAACGCGATAATGGTACTGATGACTACAACCAGTACCGATATAAAATAACTGGTATAGACAAGTTTTTTCGATGACGCATCGGGGTTAATGTAACGACGGTAGATGTCGTTCACCAGGTAAGCCGGTGCGGCATTGACTGTGGAGGCGAAAGTGGACATAAATGCAGCCAGCAGACCGGCGAGTAACAGGCCAGCAATGCCGACTGGCGCAAATTGCAGGATGGCAGCGGGCAGAATCTGCTCAAAATCGATACCGGCGCCGCTCTCCAGCCGCAGATCGGCATAGTAGACCACGGCCAGTACGGCAAAACCGGTAATCATCAGATAGCGGATCGGCAGAAGAACGACTGACACGAACCCGCTCATCAGGGCACCTTCCCGCGGTGAACGGGTTGCCAGGATTTTCTGCATATCGTAATTGGGCGCAGGACCGGCCGCGCTTTTCAGGTAACCGGAAAACAGCATCATCATCACGAAAATGCCGAACAGGCCGTAGCCGTCCGAAGCGATTTTGTCATTAACATCCGGGATGATGGCGCTCCAGTCCAGATCGAGGTGCATCCCGAAGAAAGGGTTGCTCCATCCTTCGGGTGTGGCCGCTGCCAGTTGTGCGGGAGATACATGATGCATCGCCAAAACAGCAATGATCACGGCGGAAACCGTCATGATGGTAAATTGCAGCAGGTCCGCCCAGACGATGCTGAGCATGCCGCCCAGCATCACATAGAATGTGGCGAACGCCGTGAATACGATACCGTAGAAATGCGGCACCCGGTGCGGTGGAATATCCATTGGTACGTAAGGCGCAACGACTTCCCACGGGATAAAGAGCTGCATAAATTTGCCGATGCCAACGAACCCGTAGGCCAGAAAGCCGAGAACACCGATCAAGGCAAACCCCACAACCACGGCATGCGCCAGTCGTCCGCCCAGCGCATCGCCAAAACGAAAGCGCATCCATTCCGCGCCAGTCAGTACATTCGAGCGCCGCAGCCAGATCGACAGGAAGACCATCAGAAATATCTGGTTGAACACCGGCCACAGCCAGGGAATCCAGATGCTCTGCAGCCCATAGACAAACATTAGCGTGACCAGCCACATCGTTCCGGAAATATCAAACATGCCGGATGCATTGGAGAGGCTCAGCATATACCATGGCAACGTTTTGCCGCCCAGCAGGTAGGCGTCCAGATTTTTGGCGGCGCGGCGCTTTAGAGTCAGCCCGATGGCAACGGTACTCGCCAGGTAGAGCCCGATGATACCGATGTCGATGGGAGTCAGTTGCATAACGCGCTATTCCGGGAACGCTGAGTTGGGAATGTCTGGATTCTGGCTGGATGCCGTGCCAGTCCTGGGCGGTGGGCACGACGGGCAGAGGAATCGGAGCTCTGGCACGGTGATCCAGGCAAAAACCCGCGCATCATACTACACCTGCGGCATATGTCAGCGACTTTAGGTCAGGAATGTCTGATAAGTTGCCGCGCCGGTCTCAATAATCGCAGGGTTCAGCGGACATTTGTCGATTATTGGATGATCGTTCCGTATTTTTGCAATACATTACACACACTGGCCAGAGGCCCGGATAACACGCTGCTCAACGTCATGTAACAATTCAGCGCCTGTTGAAACTGTTCAAAACGCGTCAGGATTTGTTCAGAGCAAACGGGAAATGTGCGTTTACTCGTCTAAATACGCCGCTTCCTGCGCTTCGCCCGCCGGGCCGCCCGGTCTGGCGTTCAAACCTGTTCCCGACAGGTTTGTGACCAATTTTTAACGCAGCTTTCATTTATAGATGGAGGGGCAAACCGGGGCGTGGGTGGGGCGTGGGTGGGGCGTGGGTGGAATAGCCACCGTAATAATATGTAACCGGTAGTCAAGGTATGGGTATGCAGGTAAAAACAATCAACAACGGGCGTCTGCAGCTGGTCGTAGCTGCCGAACTGGGTGGTCATATCACCCGGTTCAGCCTGGATGGCAGGAATGCCTTGCTGGAAGAAGGCCCGGAAGTGGGGTCGACATTCTGGCCAGCGCCACAATCCCTGTGGAACTGGCCTCCACCGGTCATACTCGACAAGGGGCAATATCAGCTTGGCGGGAGAGACGGTGAATTACAGCTAAACAGCGCTGTATGTCCGGAAACCGGGTTGCAGTTTTACAAAACAATGCGCCTGCATATCGATCGGCTAACGGTGGAATATTGCATCGCCAATCGCAACAGCGTCGCGGTGCGATGCGCGCCCTGGGAGGTGACCCGGCTCACGGGCGGCATAACATTTTATCGCAGTCCGCAGCCGCCGCTGGCGCGCTCTTCTGGCCCAACCCGGTACATTGATGGCTGCGTCTGGCACGATTACCAGCCACACCGGCAGACCGTGCACGAAAAGGTTTTTGGCAATGGCAGTGAAGGCTGGGTCGCCAACGCCAATAATGGTCTGCTTCTGATTAAACATTTTGAGCCGCTTGATATCGCATCAGTCGCGCCGGACGAGGCGGAGATCGAAATCTATGCGCATGCGGCGGCGGGTATTTCCTATATTGAAATGGAGCAGCAGGGGCCCTATAAAACCATCGCGCCCGGCGAGCGTATTCGCTGGTGTGTGGACTGGTATCTTGCCGCGCTGCCCGCTAACATGCGTCCTGTCGTGGGGGACCCCCGACTGGTGGCGCAGGTGCAGGGTCTGCTGGCCGAGGCCGCGGTGCTCCCGTAAGTTTTCTGATGACTGGAGGCAGAGTGGAAAGCGTTAAAATAGAAATCAACCAAAACAATGCGAAGCAGTTCCTGATCGACGAATCTTTTCAGCGTCCGGTACTGGTGGACTTCTGGGCCGACTGGTGCAGCCCCTGTAAAACATTGATGCCGATGCTGGAGAAGCTTGCGGACGAGCACGCTGGTGCGTTTCTACTGGCGAAGGTCAATGTAGATGCTGAACCAATGATTGCATCGCAGTTCGGCATTCAGAGCATGCCCACCGTCGTCCTTATGAAGGATGGTCAGCCAGTAGACGGATTTGTCGGCGCAAAGCCGGAAAAGGAAATTCGTGCGTTGCTGGAAAAATACCTGCCCAAGCCATGGGAGGGGTTGCGCGACCAGGGGGCGGCACAACTGCACGCCGGCAACAATAGGCAGGCGATCGCGCTACTGTCACAGGCCTGGCATGAATCCGGCCAACGTGCAGAGATAGCGTGTCTGCTGGCCAGCGCCTATGTCAACGAGAACCGTCTGGACGAAGCGGCCGAGCTGTTGAAAAACATCCGCCTGGCCGATCAGGATAGTGTTTACGAGCAGGTTAAAGCGCAACTGGAGCTGGCGCAAAATGCCGAGAAAGCACCCGAGGTGACGGCGCTGGAAGCCCGGCACAAAGCACAGCCGGACGACCCCGATATTGCGTTTCAATTGGCCGTCCAGTATTCGCAGCACAACTACCAGCGTGAGGCCCTGGATATACTGTTGACGGTTTTGCGCAAAGATTTGAATGCCCGGGACGGTGAGGTGCGACGAACCTTCACGGATATTCTCGCCGTTCTGGGGAAAGGCGATGCACTGGCGGCCGAGTACCAGCGGAAGCTTTACTCGCTTATTTACTGATCAGGCCCGAA
>CAYSTJ010000025.1:0-55522 GCA_964434105.1 uncultured Cellvibrionaceae bacterium
ATGAGCAGGGATATCGGGTGTCTGCGTTTGATGGCTCCGCGGCCGTGACGGCCCTGGCCCGGCAGAAGACCGGGCTACCGATCGCACATCGAACCTTTGTCGAACTCTCTGAAACGGCCCGCTATGATGGGATCTGGGCCTGTGCGAGCCTGTTACACCTGCGGGAATCGGAAATCCGCGATGCGATCGCCCGGCTTTGGGCTGCGCTCAAACCGGGCGGCGTGTTTTACTTGAGCTTCAAGTGCGGGCGCGGGGAACGGCATGACAATGGACGCTACTTCTTTGATACTGACGAAGAAACGGCCAGCCGATGGCTTGCAGATATTTCGGGGATAAAGCGGTTCGACCTCTGGCGCACCGGCGACCAGCGGCCGGATTGTTCCACGAAGTGGTTGAACATTCTGGTCGAGAAAACGCCGGTAGCGCATCAACGCCTGACCACAGGGGGAGACTCCAACCATTTTCTGCCCAAGCTCTGCCATGCCATCAAGGCCGCCCACCAAGTGGATATGGCGGTGGCGTTCATCAAGAAAACCGGTTTGACTTTGCTATTGCCAGACCTGACCGATGCGTTAACGCGGGAGCCCTCGGCCCGATTGCGCATTCTGACCAGCGACTATCTGGATATTACCGACCCGGAGGCGTTACGGGGATTAATCCTGCTGCAGGCGCAGGGTGCACAGGTTCGGGTATTCCAAAGCCAGGGGATTAGCTTCCATATGAAGGCCTATTTATTTGCCGGCATTGCTGACGATCAAAGCGACTGGGGGCGGGCGTTCATTGGGTCCAGCAATATCAGCCGGCAGGCCCTGCAGCAGGGGCTGGAATGGAATTATCAGATTGATTATCCACCCGACACTGGATACTGGGAAGCCGCCAATCGGTTTGAAGAACTCTTCCACCATCCGAAAACAGTGCCGCTTACCGATGGCTGGGTCGACGACTACGCAAAGCGCCGCAAGCCGCCGCAGCCCGTAGAACCCGGCAGTACCGAACGCGAACTGCCACCGGAACCGCATGAAGTGCAACGCCGATCACTGGCTGCGCTGACGGACACCAGAGTGCAGGGCTATCGGCGCGGCTTGGTGGTACTGGCAACCGGGTTGGGGAAAACCTGGCTGTCTGCCTTTGATGCCGTGCAACTGCAAGCCCGCCGGGTCCTGTTTGTGGCACACCGCGAAGAAATATTGCATCAGGCAGCGCAAACTTTTCTGCGCGTTATGCCAGATAGCCGGGTCGGTTACTATATGGGCCAACAGCGCGACACGCAGGTGGATGTGCTCTGCGCTTCAGTGCAAACATTGGGAAAGGATGTACACCTGGAGCGTTTCAGTCCCCGACATTTTGATTACATTATTATTGATGAATTTCATCACGCAGCTTCACCGACTTACCATCGTCTGCTGAATTATTTTGCGCCGCAGTTTATGCTGGGTCTGACCGCAACACCCGATCGCACGGACCAGTCAAATATCCTTTCGCTGTGCGACGACAATCTGGTTTTTGATTACCCATTGTTTGAGGCTGTGAGTGGGCAGCTCCTGGTGCCCTTTCACTATTACGGAATTTACGACGAAAGCGTTGATTACAACGAAATTCCCTGGCGAAATGGCCAGTTCGATCCGAACCTTCTGGGCAACAAGCTGGCTACCATGGCGCGGGCGCGACATGCCCTTCGCACATGGCAAAAGCATTGCCAAACCCGCACGCTGGCATTCTGTGTTTCCATTATCCATGCGGACTTTATGGCCGCGCATTTTTGTCAGGCCGGTATTGCCGCCGCTGCAATTCACGGCAAATCGAAACTCTCGCGCGGCGAAGCGCTCGAACGGCTAACAGCCGGTGAACTTACCGTGCTCTTTTCGGTGGATCTGTTTAACGAAGGCGTTGACCTGCCCGCAATTGATACGGTGCTGTTGCTGCGCCCAACCGAATCCAGAATCCTGTTTCTGCAGCAAATTGGCCGCGGCCTGAGACACTGTGCCAGCACGGGTAAAGACAAACTGGTTATTCTGGATTTTGTTGGTAACCATCAAAGTTTTTTGCACAAACCCCAGGCACTCATGGGTGAAGCCATGAACCACCGCCAACTGGCACAGTTTGCGCGTGATGCAGAGGCGAACAAGCTGGGGCTGCCAGACGGCTGTTTCGTTAATTACGATCTGGCGGTGATCAACTTCCTCAAATCTCTGGATCAACAGGGCGCCGGGAAAGACTATAAGGCCCTGCAGGAGGCGCTGGGCCGACGCCCCACGCTGACCGAGTACTACCATTTTGGCGCCAGCCTCACGCAAACCCGACGTCAGCACGGGAGCTGGTTTGGATTGTTGCGTGACATGGGTGACCTGACCGAAGCAGAACAGGACCTGACAACCCGACATGAACGCTTCCTGACGGAAGTGGAAACCACTGCCATGACGAAGTCGTTCAAGATGGTCCTGCTGCAGGCGTTCCAGCAGCTCAATGGCTGGCAGAATGCCCCGACACTTGCCCAACTGGCCGAATCCTCCTGGACCGTGTTAAAACGCCGGCCAAACCTGCTGCCCGAAGTAGCCGCAGAGGTGAGGAATACGGACGGGACCGACAAGGCCTGGCTGCGTTACTGGAAGAAGAATCCGGTTGAACACTGGACCAACAAGAATCCGCCATTGTTTCGTATCGAGAATGACCGATTTGTGCCGACGCTATCGTTAACACCGGAAGAACAGTCCACGCTCGACAATCTGGTGCAGGAGCTGATCGATTTCCGGCTCGCCTCCTACGAAGCGCGGGTAACCGCCCGCGTTGTTACTGAACCGGTCGACAATGTGGTACCGCTGAAGGCCTCCATCACGGAGTTACCCTATTTCCCGTCACTGAAAATCGCCTGCGGGCATTTCAGAAACAGCCAGGCGGAGGCAGGCGAGTATCGTACATTGGGTGCCGGATACGGACGCCTGAATCCCGACCGACACTTTATCGCTGTAGCCTCAGGTAATTCCATGAACGGCGGCAAAAACCCCATACGCGATGGTGACTACCTGTTGCTGGAGCACATCAACGCAGAACACGCTGGGTCGATCACGGGCCAGACACTGGCGATTGAGCGACTGGATGAAGCCGGTGATACGCAGTACCTCCTGCGCACCATACACAAGGACGACGGCATCTATATTCTTAAAGCCGCTAACCCTGACTACGATGCCATTATTGTTACACCGGCGCTAAGCGATCAATTTCGCACATTCGCCCGTCTCAAAGTCGTCGTCGATCCACTGGACATGATGGTTGCACAGGAAATCATGCGAGAAAACATACCGGCGCTGTTTGGTGAAACGTTTAACCCCGGGAACTGGAATTCGGGCCATGTATTTGTGAAAAGCGCTGATGCGCATGTGTTGCTGGTGACACTGAACAAACAGGGAAAAATAGAAGACCACCGCTACGTCGATCACTGGATCGATGAGCAGACATTCCATTGGCAGTCACAACGTACCACTCGTCCCGAGAGTAAACGCGGTCAGGAATTAATCAACCACAAAGCGATCGGTCACTCCATACATCTGTTTGTACGCGAAAACAAGCTTCGCGCTGGAAAAGCTGCACCTTTCACCTACTACGGGACCGTTGAGTATCAGCGCCATGAAGGTAGTGAACCGATGAGTGTGATTTTGAAGGTGGTGCAGCCCTGACCAATGAGTCACCGGATTCATGATAGCAATTTATCAGTGCAACTTATCTTTGACTTATCTTTGACCAAACCGATACGATTGCCGAAGCGAAATTCGAACAAATCGAAGAGGTACACCCTCTACACGAAATATGTTATATTCGTGCCCTGAGTTTTTCAAATGGATCAACACCAATGGAAGGATACAATGCCGCAAACAGCCTCCGCACCCCACCTGCAAGACGTAACCACTAACAAACTGTATCCCGCCTACAAAACCCCAATGGGTACCGTCATTCAATTAAATGGCCCCAGAACGGTGATGCCTTCCGGTGATACGCTAACTGCACTGATAGCGTTTGTTGACGGTTGTGGCCTCAACGCTGTGATAATCACCGGTGGGGCGGAAAAAATCGGCCATAGCCCGGGCAGCTTTCACGGTATGGATCTCGCGATTGACGTGGCGGGGAAACATTTCAATAAGTTAACGGATGAAAAAGCCCGGCTCGCGGCGTTGAATGCGGGATTCACTCACGGGGTGTACGAGGATTTTCGGGGAACCAGTCGGGACCACTGGCATTTTCAGATTGGTGCTGGCAACGGCCTCGGAGACAACCACAAGCTCAGCAATAAAACGCTCCTCACCAAACATTATTAAACTGCACATGAAATTCATTCTTCTTTTTAGTGCCTTGCTTTTGGCCGGGTGTTCGACCTGTTATATTCCGTTGGGCGCCTATGAATCGGCGGGGGGATCTGAAGCGATGACGCAACTATCGCTTAACGAGAAGTCGTTTACCATGCTGCATCAGGTTTGGCAGCCCGGAGCCTACGAGGACCGAACCCAGGTTGAGCAAGACGGTGTGTGGCGTTGCCGGCGTGAGACCGCAGTGCTTTTGACCCATGACGGCCAGGTCAAGGTACAGCTAATTGAGATTGGCGAAAACCCCTTGGGTTTGCCGCACGGCACCCATGGGTTGATTTTCGAGGCTGCTGACGACGGGAGCAGTTTTGAGAATGTGCTGTATCCGGCCGGCAGTCTTCGTTGATTCAAACAACACTATCGAAGAGGAAGGCCAGCGTGCTGGTGCCTGGATAAGCAGGCGGGCCGTCGGGACGCCGCACCACTGCGCGCCCAGCGCAATTCTCACTGATACCCGCATCCAAACTATGCCTCAGTATCGGACACTATGGTCAATATCTCACGCATTCTCCTCGTGCCAACAATATGAGTGGGCGACAGTATACGCAACAGTGACGGCCCTGTCGGTTCGTCATTCAGGCTTTATTCCACCGGCTTGTGCAACAACGCGACATCTTTACACGGGATTTCGCAGCGCCACTGGAATCGCCGGGCGATGGCCTGAAGCGTGGCCTCACGATAGAACACCACATGTGTGGGATCGCGGCGGTAGTGCCAGCGGGCAAAGGCGGCATCATCCGTCTGGAATGTGGTCATGATCGCCAGCCACCCGCCCGGCTTCAGCATCCGGTCGAGCGCGGCGAATTCTTTGTGGGGTTGGTGGAAATGTTCGACGACTTCCGTACAGGTGATGAAATCGTAGCATTGGTTGAGGTGCTCGGGTTCATCGAAGAATAATGGGTCATAGACGGTCATTGGATGCCCCGCCCCGATCAGCATTGACGCCAGTGCCGGGCCCGGTCCACAGCCGAAATCCAGTCCGGACTGCGCCGGGGGCAGCCGCTCCAGCAACGGTTCGACCAGCCGCGCCAGGTACTGGCGATAGCCTGCATCGTGCACTTCATTGCGATGCAGACGATACACCGCGCTTTCGGCCTCGCGGTTCGGCAGTTGCATCGCATCTACCATGGTTGCTTCGCATTGCGGACAGCGCCAATAATCGCGGGTATCAACCTGCATAAAATACGTGCAACCAATAGCGAGGCAGACACGGCAACTTGAATCGGGCGTCATCAGTAATCCTGTTTTGATAACCTCTGGCCGGCAGGTGCCTGTGGATAGACAGGCACTCTGTACAAGACAGATCCTGAATAGGCTGACCAGTGGGCGTCACTGCTATAGGAAACAAACCGGGAAGGAATAGCAGTGGCGCGATTCATGGAAATCGCGCCACCGTCAATCAACAAATAGCGTACCGAAAGTACCCGTCAGCTGTGGTCGGGCTTCGGGGTTTTTGGACTGCTGGGCGGCAAGATGGGCAGTAATACCTGCGGCTGATCACCCGTTAAACTGTTAAGAAACGCTGTGATTGCATCCACCTCATTTTTTTTCAGCTCACGCCCCAACTGACTATCACCCATGATGGCAACGGCCTGCTCCAGGTCCCATACCTCTCCACTATGGAAATATGGCGGTGTCAGGGCGACATTGCGCAAGGGCGAGGCGCGGAATACGTATTCGTCGCTGGCGGTGTTGGTTACGGTAAACCGTCCCTTGTCTTCTTCAGGCAGAATATCTGCGCCCGGCCGCTTGACCACACCGAAGGGGAAGTATGTCTGACCGCCCAAATTAACGCCGTTATGACAGGCAGTGCAGCCTGTGTCCATAAAAAGTGCGAGCCCCTGCTTTTGCTGTTTGGACAGGGCCTTGTCATCGCCTTTCAGGAACCGGTCAAACGGCGCATTGGGTGTGATCAGCGTGGTTTCGAAGGCAGCCAGCGCACGTGCGGCGTTGTCTATGGTGACAGGATTCTTTCCACCAAAAGCGGCTTTAAACTCTTTTTCGTATTCCGGAATGCTTTTCAGCGTTTGTTCGATTCGCTCCGGCGTATTGTTCATTTCCACCGGCGCCTGCAGTGGGCCCAGCGCCTGCTCTTGTAAATCCGCAGCGCGCCCATCCCAGAACTGGGCGGCGTTGAAGACGGCATTGAAGACGGTGGGGTTGTTGCGCGGCCCTTTTTGCCACCCATGCCCAATTGAAACCTGCACGTTATCACCGCCGCCAATGCTCAGATTGTGGCAAGTATTACAACTGATCAAATGACTGCGCGAGAGACGGGGATCAAACCAGAGCTTATGCCCGAGTTTCACCTGAGATTCAACGATTTTTTCCCCGGCAACTTCCGTAACCCGTTCCGGAATAGGCTTAAAAACCGCGTTGGCGCGCTCCCGCAGGGCCTGGTCTGCCTGCGCACCGGTTACCGCCAGCATCAGGCCGCCGATAAGAAAGGAGGTCGATTTGAAAAGTCTTAATTTGGTCATTATCTGAGGGTCCCCGTCGTGATTGGATGATTTTGTCATGTCGTACACGGTTGTCAACATAAATCTGGTCAGGCTGGTATGCATCCAGAAACTCTCGCTGATACCCCACGTGCAGCGATGGGCTGATCGATATAAACCAGAATATCCCGGTTGTTAGCGGAAAGCGAGATAGCCTGGTAGTGCTCACCGACAGCGTCGGTTTGCAACCAACCTGGCTGAATCTCTCCGCCCAAAGCATCAATTACCCGAAGGATATTTATCAATCTTACAGTGGGCTTACCGCCTTCCAGTTCGACGATAAAACGCACGCCCACCCCGCGGCAAGGGCCAGCAGGAAAATTTTCGAACTGGCGAGTCAATCCTGGACTGACGCCGGCAAAGCCGCATACATTGCCATCGCCTGCCGTTTATAATCGCCAAAACCAACCTCAACCAAAAGCCAATCTATGCCGGATTCAAACACCCGCGATAAAAGTTCCTGGACTGTCTTTCTGATTTTTCTGCGTCTCGGACTGACATCGTTCGGCGGGCCTGTTGCGCACCTGGGTTACTTCCGGGATGCGTTTGTTACCCGGCGACAATGGTTGAACGAGCGCAGTTATGCGGATTTGATTGCACTGTGCCAGTTTCTGCCCGGCCCGGCGAGCAGTCAGGTCGGCATGGCGCTGGGCCTGTCCCGAGCGGGCTATTCTGGCGCACTGGCCGCGTGGGCCGGGTTCACCCTGCCCTCTGCCCTGTTATTGCTTCTGTTTGCGCTGGGCATTGCTGAATATGGTGATGACGCTTCATCAGGGGCATTGCATGGCCTGAAGATCGTGGCCGTTGCTATTGTCGCGCAGGCTGTCTGGGGTATGGCTCGGAACCTGTGCCCGGACCCGTTGCGGGTCACGATCATGGCGGTTTCGGTCTGTGCTGTACTGCTAGTTCCGTTTGTATGGGGGCAGGTCGGTGTGATTGTCGCAGCAGCGATTGCCGGTCTGCTTCTCTTCAGGCCGTCGACCGAAGCAACCCCTGAGTCGCTGCCGATTACGGTCAGTCGGCGAGCGGGCGCGGTCTGGCTGGCGCTGTTCTGTGTACTGCTGGTGGGCCTGCCAATTCTGGCTAACGCATTGCCGGGCCAGACGTTGATGATGATCGATGCGTTTTACCGGGCCGGTTCGCTGGTATTCGGCGGCGGCCACGTGGTACTGCCGCTGCTTCAGGCCGAGGTTGTGCCGCCGGGCTGGGTCAGCAATGATGCATTTCTCGCGGGCTATGGCGCGGCCCAGGCGGTGCCGGGCCCTCTGTTTACTTTCGCCGCGTTTCTCGGCGCATCATTTAGCGGGTCGCCGTCCGGGTGGATCGGCGGGGGTATTGCGCTGCTGGCCATTTTCCTCCCGTCCTTTCTGCTGGTGGCAGGCGCCCTGCCGTTCTGGGAACAACTGCGTCGCAGCGCGCGAACTCAGGCCGCGCTGATGGGCGTCAATGCGGCAGTAGTGGGCCTGTTGGTCGCGGCGCTCTACAGCCCGGTCTGGACCAGTGCCATTCTCGCCCCCCAGGACTTCGCTCTGGCGCTGATTGCACTGGTGGCTTTGATCTTCTGGAAACTGCCTTCATGGCTGGTGGTCATCGGATGCGGCGCGGGCGGCTGGTTGTTGAGTCTTGTTTTTTAGGGCAGGTCCATCAAGCCTTGTTGGGCAGGGCTTGCGAAGATTTCCCGAAACCTGGCTCCGCTGCCATGGAGTAATGTTGGCGGATTTCTGGACCGCAATACCGGTCTTTCTAAAGGTGTCCGGCTTAGGACAAGATCCGTTCAGCAGCGCCAAAGGCACGTTCCATGTCGTTCTGGGGCGCACTGGAGCCAGTCAGCAAGGCATCGCCGCCTGATGACTGATCGACAAAGCGCGTTAAACAGCCATAAAGCAACGACTATCCACCTTGGAGTTGATCGCGAAGGGCTTGAATAGCGAACTAATGCTCATACCAAAGGAAAAGCTTGGCGCGGTTATGGCGCTGCTTGAACAGGAGAGTTCCGAGCCAGGCAAAGCGCATGTGTCCCAGGCGAAAAAAACTGCAAGGGAAGATGCAAAGAAAAGTCTTTCAGATGATCCATGGCAGGATTTACTGGGGGATGAATCATGAGCGAAGTCAAAGTCGATGAAATAAACGTACTGAAGTTGAGCTTGCACGAAAGACTGGTTGGCCCTTGCCACATAAGGCCTGTAACGCGGGGAGCAGACATAAAAAGGTGAACTGAGTAGGGAAAGCACATAAGTTGGCGCACTTTTTACATCATAAGTTGGCGCAGATTAATGTAACCGTATGTTTTTAAACTACTTTATGATTTTGCACTGCCATCCGGTTCAAATCCCATATTGGGATTTGAACCGGCGTCTTTATAAGACTCTCGATTCAAGTTCGACGGAGTCTTGAACTAGATTTCTATTTGATGTGTATTCAAACAAGCACAGTTTCATCCGCTCTATCTTGCTCATTTAAAAACCGAACGGTATATCCCATCGTCTTGTAGCTCTTTTCTCTTTTATTGAACATACGCTGAAACATAGGAAGACCGCAGTCAACATAGTCGTGGATGGTCACTTGTGTTTTACCTTCAGATTCCCGGTGAATCCTACCCGCATATTGCGCCAGCGAGCCTTTCCAAGCGATGGGCATAGCAAGGAATAATGTATCGAGCCTGGGTAGGTCAAAGCCCTCGCCCACATACTTTCCGGTGGCGACGACAACCTGTGCTGAATGCAAGCGCTCATCAACACATTTGCGTTCCGCCGCCTTCATTCCCCCTTTCAATATGACTGAATCGATACCGCTTTTTGCAAGAAGATTGTTGATCATCTCCGCATGTTCTCGTCTTTCTGTAAGGACGATTGGGTGGCTGTCGTCACGGACGCTTTTGATAACGTCTGAAACGATTACTTGAGTTCGCTTCTCGTTTTCCATTATCCATCGATAGGCATCAGAAATTTTCGGCCTCTCTTCGGATCGAGCAAGATGTGGCGGGGGCATATCGTATACCTGATGAATTTGGACATCCTGATCAAACTTTTCATTGTTTGTACTTTTAACTTTGTGTCTGATCGGACCGGCCGCCATAAAAATAATCTTTTGGTGACCGTCTTGTCTTTCCGGTGTCGCCGTAAGGCCGAGTACGTATTTTGCGCGCACTTCGTTTAACACCATTTCAAATCGTGGCGCAGATACATGGTGACATTCGTCGACTATGACATGTCCATAATCCTGGACCACAGGCGAAACGGTATTGTCTTTTTTGTTAATCAGGCTTTGATAAGTCGCTATATCAATAATGCCAGTAGGCTTTTTCTTCCCACCACGAATAACGCCAACCTCCGTTTCCGGTAAAAACGAGCGCAACCTTTCTTGCCATTGATCGAGAAGTTGGCGACTGTGTACAAGGATCAGCGTATTTGTTTTGCGCTTGGCGATCATGCCTATCGCAGTCACGGTTTTTCCAAATGCCGTCGGTGCATGCAATATACCTGAGTCATGCTTGCACATTTCTTTTACGGCGATTTGCTGGCTTTTCCTCAACGTCAACAAAGGCTTAATTCCCGAAAGTTTGATGCCAAGCTCGCGCTTATCATCGAATTGAACCCCAATATTGTGCTCCTTCAATAATGCGAGAGCATCGTCCAGACATCCCCGTGGCAATGCCAAATAGCCATTTTCAATGTGTGCACACGAAATAAATCGGGGAATGCCGTGTGTAGAGAAACGGAGCGCCTGCGTTTTAAAGAAAACTGGATTTGAAAAGCTGGCCAATCGTCTTAATCTGGCGGAAAGTGCAGTCGGCAACTCCATCATTGCAAAGTAAACGTGGTTGGCCAAGGTTGCAGTAACTTGCTTAGGTGGGCTTTCGAGCGTCAGAGGTTTCGGTTTGGCGGTTATCTCCCAAGGCGGTCGAGTGTCAGTAATGTCTTGCTCTGATATCAGTCTTAAACTGGGGGAAATCTGCGATATCAGTGTGTTTAGATTAAGCTTGGATAGACGCCCTATCTGTGAAAGATACTGCCATTGGTGATCAATGATGTTTAATTCAGCGTCGACAAATAAGCTATTGCCCAGGAGTCTCGCTTCGCGTTGAAGTGGTAGTGCGATTAAATTGCCGAACCCACCTTCCGGAAGAATTTCCTGATTGGGAAACAGTCTGTCATAGGAATCGAAAGACAAGCTTGGATAAATCTCCATAGCCTTATCGAGCAAGCCGAACCCCAAAAGGCGAGCTTCGTTGGCGGGAACTTTGTCTTCAAAAAATATCCAGAGGTGCGCACCGTTTCCAGAACGAGAAATTTCTATCGCATGAGGGATCTTGAGTTCGATACAGGCTCTGGACATTGCTTTTACTTCATCTTGCCAACTGCCTTTATCAAAATCGACCGCCAGCAGGAAGCAAGTGTTATCCTGGAGCAGCGGGTAAAGGCCAACAACCTGCTGCCCAGCCAGATGGCGATAGATAACCTGATCGTTTAATTCACTAAACTGACGGTGGGAGCAATCCTGGCATTTGATACGTGGTTTGTTGCAGATTCCTTCTATCCACTCGTTGTTACAAGCCACGGAGTAGCCACTTCGTCCTTGTTGATTTTGCCAACGGTTGGCAAAAATATCGGCGCGGCCACGGAACAAGCTTCTGAAAATCGCTATCTTTTGTTCTGGCGAGAACGCGTCTGGAATAGAAGGTATCCGCTTGGGTTTTTGCAACTCCTCCTTGAGTGCAATGAGCTGCTGTTTTTCCTGCTCAAGTTCATTCAATCTTGCATCGATAGAGGGAACGTCCCGAAACTTTGCTCCGCTGCCATAAAGCTTGTCATCAGTTGAAAAGTGATTAGACATGAACTTGTGGTGGCTTTATCAACGACCCTGCGGGAAAGCCCAAACCCTCGTGGTCCATTTAGATTTGCTCCAGAGTTTTCATCGAGACGAACAATCGCATGGGATCGTCGGTGAAAGGCTCGAAAAGGCCGAAGTGTTGATAAAAGCCGAGTGCCTCTTCATCCAGTACATCAAGGATTAGGCCGAAGGAAGGCAAGCCTGCCTGACTTAGTGCCACCACTTCGCGCAATGCATAGACCAGTGTTTTTGCACCCAGGCCTGTGCCCTTATGGCGGATATCCACGGCCAGGCGTGCCATTAAAATGACGGGTACAGGATAGTGCGGCAAGCTTTGTTTGGCGGGTATCTGCTCACGGGTGACGTTGCTTGTCGTCAATGTAAAATACGCCGCGATGGGTGCTTTGCCAGTTTCGGTGATTTCCGGCAGCACATAGGTGCGGCTTAGACCAAGTTTGCCGTGTTTTTCAGCGAACTTGGAGAGGAAGGTGTTCATTGTAGGTCTGCCGCAGTCAAAGGCCTTTAGGTCGTGGTGGCCCTTACTTGCGGCGACAAAGGCCTGCTCCAGTGGCAATCAGAATCCCTCGTTGTCCAGTTTCTTCGCAGCGTCGAGGATCTTTTTGCTGGGCGCTTTTGCGGTTTCACACACTTTTATGAAGTGGTCAAAACGCTCATTAGTCAACACGATCTCGTTTTGGGCTTTGAGGCGTTGCGGAGCATCGTTGCGCACCAGGTCTGCAAGGTAGTCGGTCAGGCTGTATCCGCTGGCCAAGGCGGCACGTTCTGCCAGCGCTTTGAGTTCGGCGGGGAAGCGGGCTTCTATACGTTCGACTTTTGCTGCCATGGGATACCTCCAGTGCTTTCACACAGCTTAGCATACGGCAATTTGCCGTACAATATCGCCAAGTAATCGACAAAGTGAGGGTTGGCCGGGATCCTGTCGAAATCCACCGCAACCCCGCCTAAACCCTTAAGTTGGCGCGAGTTACATCACAAGCTGGCGAAAAATAGGGTAACCATATGTTTTTATAAACTTTTCTGAAATCGCACTGACATTCAGTTTAAATCATTTTAGGGAATTAAACAGCTTTTCCCGCCATTCCGACCACAGTCTTGGCGGATCCACCGCCAGGTCAAACGGTGTATTTCCCTCCGTCCACCCAATTTACCAATCAAAGTCCTTTCCTGAGTCCGACAATAATCCACCGATTTTAAAGGATACTCTATCCTCGGGTCATGGACTTGGGCTAGGCGGGAGAGTATTCGGCCATTTAGAGAAGTGCCGGTGAAAGTCCGCGATGACAAAGAGGGCGAAGTGCGTAAACCCTTGCCATATAAGGCCTGTAACGCGGGGAGCAGACATAAAAAAGGTGAACTGAGATCAGTTCACCTTTTTAAATTGGTGGAGGCGGCGGGGTTCGAACCCGCGTCCGTCAGCACTCCGCCCTCGGCTCTACATGTTTAGTTTCCGTCGATTGATTTAACCTTATATCAGCCCGACGGGCAGGACGACTAAGGCGAGTTTGCTAAGTGTTAGACCGGCAACCGCAAACCGAGCGACCGATCGATCCAGTTCTATATGACAGTTAATACCGCGGTACTGGCACCTTGGCACTAACCGCTAACAGGGTTTAAGCTGCTAGAGCGTATGAATCGTCGTTTGCGACTATTCGTTTACAGCTTGGGATTAAGGTGATTCGCTGCCATCACCACATGCACCTTGGGTTTCGTTACCGGCGTCGAATCCAAATCGCCCCCGAAAACTGCCCTGAGTAACCCAGAGTATACACCATCCCCCGGTCCATAGGGAATGTAACGCTACTCTGAGACAGACTTTTCTCCCGGAGGTTCAACGCGTTAGTCCCGCTTAAGCTGGCCCGTACCACGGATACTGATTTGATCCACTTCCGTCCCTTCGGCTACATGAACGTTTCCGGTGCCGGCAATGGAGACATTGGCTTTGGCTGCCTTGCCGGCGCGGATGGTGCCGGTTCCCTGAATACTCAGGTCCGCCTGCGCCGCGACCAGCTCCTCCAGATTGATTTCACCGGTGCCCTGAATATGCGCTTTGACGGTGGTCGTCTGTCCGTTAACGACGATATCGCCGGTTCCCTGAATGGACAGTTCCAGTTCGCTGCCATTCAGGTCGGCGAGGTTGACACCGCTGGCCCCCCGACTGGTCACAGACTTGAGCTCTGCCGATTGACACCGCAGTTCGATTCGGTGGCTGGGCCGGGTATTGCCGCGGACGACGATATTTAACTGCCCGTCTTCAATGGGAGTCTCGATAAGCGGTAAAAGGTTCGCATCAGCCTTCACGCGGCACCCGGCGGCCTGGCCCGGCTGGTAATGCAGCACCACCGACCCGCGCAACTCGATACCGCTGAAGGGCTCAAGCGCGCGTTGTTCCTCAGTGATATTGCCGTCACCTTTGACCGCTTTGCTCCACGCCCCCATCTCGGCCCGCAGGCTGTAAGCACTGCCGGCGACCAGCATTAACCAGATGCCCAAAATGCCCAACAGCATTTTGTCCGTTGATTTAAGGCCCGTTGACCGTTGGCGCTGTTTCATGATTCATTCTCCAGATAGTGTTGGTAGTTGAGCGCGAGTGTTTCCGGTGTGATACCGAGCATCTCAGCCTGGCGAAACACCTGCGGCAAATCCCGCGACTCAAACCGCTGTCTTTTAAATGACATAACGCGCTCGCGGGCCTGTTCGTGAGCAAAAAAGCCGATACCACGTTGATTGAATATAATGTCCTGGTCCTGCATAAAGCCGTATGCCCTCATTACCGTGTTGACGTTAACTTTCAGTTGACCTGCAATATCCCGTACCGAGGGGATCCGCTCTCCGGCGGGCCAGGCACCGGTAATAATCTGCTCGCCCATGTAATCTGCAATCTGCAGATAGATGGCCTGGCTGTCGTCAAATTTCATGCGATCTCTACCTCACGCTGACGCCACCAGCTGAGGCCCCAGAAAAGCGCGCTATACAGCGTCCAGATCACCAACCCGTTTAAGCGGTATTCAAATTCCGGAATCGACACAGTCTGATAGGAGCCCTGCCCCAGTATCGCCCCGGCAACCAATGCGCTTAGTACCGCCACCAGTAATACACTCGCCGCGAGCTTTAGAATAATGGCGCTTCGGAAATAGGCCGCACCAAAAAACAGTATCGGATGCAGAATAAAATAAACTTTAATGCCATTGAATATCGCGCCAGTCATTTCAGTCAGGCCCGGTGTGACGCCCTGCCACAACAGATTACCCATCAACACCGACAGAAGTACCGGGAAAACAAGCAGTAACGGAATAATGACCAGGGAGTCCAGCCAGTCCACCGCCCACTTTTCTGTTTCCGTTGCGGGAATCATCAGGTAATGGCTGAGCGTGAGCCGCTGGCGGTTTCGATAGAAAAAGTGCCAGCCACCGCCGTAAACCGCCGTCGCGAAATACAAGAAGGTTATGACACCAGAGTCAGCATCGGTAATCCGAAACAGCAGCGTCATGACAGCAGCCAGGACAACAGCACTTAATAACAGGTTCTTGATCAGGTCGCGCTGCTGCAGATCGTAGCGCACCTGGAACAGCCACAGGCACCGTTGAACATTAATCATGGGATTGCCCTCCACAGCTCAAAAACTGCTGCAGCTGTGCTTTGTTGGTATGGAATGTCGTGAAGAGCAGTTCGAGATCCATTTCGGCGTCGCCGTCATCGCGCCAGGGCGTCAAACACTGCCACTGGTTGACTGAACGACGGCAGTAGAGGGCATCCGCTGGCGCCTTGCGATACCAGCCGACCGACAGTTGCCCGGTCAGCTCGTTCAGGTCACAGCTGAGTAACGTGTCTGCATCCATCAGAATAACGCGGTCGATAAGCCCTTCCAGATCGTGCGCCTGATGAGTCGATATCACCACGCTTTGTTCGTCGGTCCGCGTCTCCAGCAGTAACTCCCGAAACTGTTCCTTTGAAGGAATATCGAGCCCATTGGTCGGCTCATCGAGAATCAGCAGTTGCGTTCGGGTAGCCAGTGCGAAACAGATCAGGAATTTTTTGCGCTGACCAAATGAATAGTCATGCAATCGGTGCCGTGGATTCAGTTCCATGCGCTGCAGGGCACTGTTCATGAGCGCCTGATCGAAGGCGGGATAGAACCGGTGGTAGTGGCTGATATAGGCCGTCACAGAGGTATCCGGCAACGAGATCTCTTCCGGCAGAAAGTACAGCTTCTGCAGCAGTTCGACCCCGCGTTGCGACGGCGCACTACCCAGCACCTGGATATCGCCGGCGCTGGGATACAACAGCCCGCTGAGCAACTGGAGCAAAGTCGATTTGCCCGTGCCATTGGCACCCAGCAGACCGGCGATGCTGCCTGACGGTAAAATGAAAGACAGGTTTTTGAGTATCTGTTTTCTACGGTTATACGCAAAATCCAGTGCGTGAACTGCGATGGCCGACATGAAGTAACCTCCCGAGGCATGACTTCTGATATAGTGTCATATTGTGCTATTACACTAGACCTGAGCAGACACCAAGTCAAGACTTTTTTACTTAACGATCGTTATCGTCAGGTTTTTTAACCCGGGTGACGGTCAACCAGTCCAGCACCATGCCAGATACACTGTTGAACCGCGCCACCCGAAAGACAATCTGTAACAGCTGCGGTCGCTGGCGCTCCCGGGGCTCTTTGATACGGGGTAAAAACCAAAGCGCCACCAGCATGCGCATCAGTGCGCTGCAGATAAATACGACAAGCAATGGCGTTGCCAGCGTCAGGGACAGATGGCTGACCAGCGCATCCGCGTGAAGCACTATCCAGCCCCCCGCCAGGGCACCCAAAAATACAAGACTGGCGCCCAGTGCGGACTGCATGGCGGCATAGGTGGCAAAGTTGCTGCGCCGCGGCCGTATGTCGTACAGGTAGTTTGCGGTACTGAGCGTGAACCCACCCCACGCGATGCCGGACACCACCTGCACCCCGATCAGGTAATAAAAATCCGCCGATACCAGCCACAGCGCCGGCAGCAACGGTAACAGACTGCTGGTCACCAGCATGACCAGACGGTTGCCGAACCGGTCACTGATCCTCCCCCAGAAGCCCAGCGTCATAAACTGAATGGCAATGGACGCCACACTGTTGAGACTGTATTGCAGGTAACTGAAACGCAGTGTATCCAGCATATAAACGGCAAAAAATGGCGCTGATATTGCCACCGTCCCCTGCATGGTGGCGACAAACAGGCTGTAGTTGCGGAAGGTTTTGTCACGCAGGGCAAGGCGGCACTGCTGCCAGGTGCTGACGATCACCGCCGGATCAGACATGACCGGATGCGGCGTAGGGTCGTGCATCTGGCCCAGCAACCGGGCTGAAATCCAGCGTCCGATGCCGGCGGCACCAAACAGAAGCATAAACCCCATCCAGCCCATTCCGCGATTATCGGACAGCGTCAACAGGCTACCGCCCCCCAGAAATACCATCAGCGATGTTGCCATGGTGAGCCGGGTGCGTGCGGCAAAAAATACGCCACGCCGCCGCGGCGGCACCAGTCCGCCCATCCAGGCACGCCAGTGCGGCTGAATGATGTTGGAGGCCGCGTGATAACATACCGCCAGAACAATGAGTATGCGCATGGCAGGGCCGCCCTGCCAACCAGACATGGCCAGGCCACTGATCAGAAACACCACCAGTCCCTGCACAACAGCGGTTGCCACTACCAGCGGTTTGCGACGAAAAAAATGGGTCAGCCATACCGACGCCATCTGCGCCAGTGCGCCGACGAACTGGGGAATCGCCGTCAGCAGCGAAATCTGCGGCGCCGTTGCCTGCAAGTGCACGGCAAACGCGTTAAAAAAGTTATCGCCGGTAGCCGTCATTACCGCGGATGCCACCGCTTCCTGCTGAGAACTACGCAGCGTTTTGCGCAGGGGGCGATTGGCTCTGTGCGCGTGCATGGGATTCATAGTCGGGAGATAGCCTGAAGAGATATCTGCAATTATAGACGGCGCTGGCCGTCGTCCCGGGAACCGATATTGAATCGTTTTTCCGGGACCCCGAGATCGCGAAGGCGCGGAAATTCCAATACATTATGTACCAGTCAGGTCAGGGGTTGACCGAAACATGGGCCTCGTCCGCGCCATCGGCGGCACATCGACCGTACTCGCACACAATGCGGAAGCTGGGCCGGGTCCAGCAGTAGGTCTGGTAGATCTCACGGAAATATTCCTGCTCTACCATCAGCAGGCCGTCCTGTAGCAGATTGCATCCCTGCGCCTGCGCGACCCGCTCGGCGGCGTATTCCTGCCTGCCGAACGTATCTCTGTCCATCAGCCTTGCCGGTAACCAGGTGCGGGCCAGCCTGCCTTCGATGGACTCGCGCTGGATCTGGCCGGCCAAATCTTCCAGCGCGTTATTCAGCGCTGCCTGCACCGTGCCCTTGACGATATGCTCACCCACCATATTGCCCAGAAACGGTATAAAATAGCCGGCTATGCCGGCCCCCAGCCGCGATGCACTCATTACTGATGATTCGCCACGACCGGCGATTTTGGCAACCAGCTGACCACGCGCGTCATAAAACGGCAACTCCAGCGCTATCAACGTCTGCATGGTGACCTTATTCAGCGCGACCTCCACAATTTTCGGGCGGACAAACAGCGCGCAATCAGTGCAGTCGAAACTGTACCCTTCAATGATTTCAATGGTTTCGAACTGGCGCGCCAATAACTCGCGCAGTGCCTCTGGTAACGTTGAATACAGGTCCAGCTCCCACTCATTGAGCAGACCTACCGCGAAAAGCCCGCCCTGAACCGGATCTTTCTGGAGGGCTTCAGGCACCATCTGGATTCTGACATGCGCCGGGTTGACCCGGGCAATGGCTTCTGCCGCTGGTTCCAGGCGGTGCCGGACCTCCACGGTCTGGGCACAACTGCACAGCAAAAACACGAACATCAAGACTGCAGATCGATACATCGGTTACCAATTCGACTATGACTTTGATTTAAAAACCCTGCTTGCAGTGTAGACCACACATTCCTCGCACTTGCATGCACCGCCATCAGAACTCGCGTGTCCGGACCAGTAAATTTCAAAAACCGGCGATAGTCGGCACTTTTTCGAAAAATTTAATCACCGGCGCGGTCTCGCAAAACCCACCCTGGACCGTTAGAATGCCGCTTCACTTATAAGCAAAAAGGTCAGATCATGAGCACGCTTATTGCAGGCCTGGTTATTTTCCTCGGGATCCATTCAGTCAGTATTTTCGCGTTGGGATGCCGCAACGCCATGGAGGCCCGGTTGGGAAAATGGGGGTGGAAAGCCCTGTATTCAGTCATTGCGCTCATCGGATTCGTTCTGATTATTTACGGCTACAACACTGCCCGATACACATCAGCGTTACTGTATAGCCCCCCGGTGTGGACGCGCCATCTGACCATGCTGTTGATGTTGCCGGTATTTCCACTACTGCTGGCGGCCTATTTACCCGGGAAAATAAAAAGCACACTGAAACACCCGATGCTGGTCGCCGTAAAGCTGTGGGCATTAAGCCATCTACTGGCCAATGGTACAGCGGCGGACGTGCTGTTATTCGGAAGCATTCTGGCTTGGGCGGTGATCGACCGCATCTCATTGAAAAGACGCCCACAGCACCCCAACCCCAGCGCACAGCCCGGCCGCTGGAATGATTTGATTGCGGTATTGGCGGGACTGGCCCTGTACATCGTGTTCGTGATGGGTGCGCACCAGATGCTGATTGGTGTGGCACCTATGAATATGGGCTAGCTGTTGATACCTATTGGCCACATTTATTGTTCACACGGGACGCTATCTATGAAACTGGCATATAACACTTTAATACTCACCGCTTCTCTGGCTGGCACCGCGTTGCTGGCCGGCTGTAGCGGCAACACTGGCGAAGGACCTGCTGTCGCACCGTCATTGACTGAAGCGCCCGGCGAGAGCACCACACTCCGGAAAATCGTCAACGAAAAGATCGGTGATGAGGTCGTACTGCCGCAAGCCAACCACTATGATGCGCCCAAGGCCTCCACACCGCCGGAAATAGACGGGGAGATCGAGGATGTCTGGTCCACTGCCCCTTGGCAACCGATCAGCGTCCTTTGGCTTGGCGCTCAAAAGGAGTACCCATCCAGCACCGACTACAGTGGCCGTTTTAAAGTACTCTGGGATGAAGACCGGCTTTATATCCTTGTTGATATTGTCGACGATGTGATAGTCGATAACTTTTCCGATCCTCTGGACAATTACTGGAACGATGACACCGTCGAGATATTCATTGATGAAGATGCCAGCGGGGGCAATCATCAGGGGAAGAATTTTGCCAATGCATGGGCCTACCATGTGAGCACAAAAAAAGACGTAGTGGATTCGGATTCAGATGACAGGCCGAGACTGTTTAACGACCACATCGACGTTGCCATCGCCTCGGAAGGTGACCGTCATACATGGGAAATGAGCATTAAGATTTTTGATGACAGCTATGATGACACTGAAGGCGCGGAAAACCGACCGGTCACGCTTTACGCCAACAAAACGCTGGGTTTTTCAATTTCCTATATAGATAACGACAACAGTATCGGAGACGGCAAACAACGGGAAAGCATGATGGGTTCGGTGAACAATCAGGGCCACAAGGACAACCAGGGTTATATCAACGCGGACGTTTTCGGCAGCCTGACACTGGTGGATCCCGATCAGGGTTCGTCAACGCCCTGACCGCCTGCGGGTATCGCTCGCTGGCGTGCCCGGCTGATCCGATCTGCAATGGCTGGGTGGCTGCTCAGGTAATCAGCCAGCGTGCCCGACCCATCGCCCCGGTTATTACGCTGATCGTCGCCCGCCGGCCCGACAATTGTTTCCAGCGCTATAGCAAAAACGGCGGGCGAGATTTGCAGATGCTCGAGACTGCTGAAGGCAAACTCATCCGCCTCGCTTTCCATCTCTCGCGAAAAGGCATTCTGCATTAAAGACGAGCCGGCCCCAAGAATTAGCTCGCCCGCCCCTTCAATATCACCCAAAAAAACCGCGAAGAACAATGAAACGGCGACTGACTGCGCCACCAGCTTGAGGGAGTGACGGTTCTCTACATGACCGATTTCATGCAAAAGCACCGCGAGAAGCGCATCGCTGTTCTGATCCAGACGCCGGACCAGCTCGTCGGTCACAATCACCGTGCCATCAGGCAGCGCCAGCGCATTGGCACCGAATTGTGCGGATGCCCGAAACTGCAGCCGGTAATTCAGCGAATCCAGGTGGAGTGCCACCAGCGCCCGATCCCATACCCGCCGGACCTGCTGCTGTTGCCGGCTGTCCAGCTCGGTTGGATCGAGATAGAGACGATCCAGAATTACCAGAGCCTGATGCCCCATCTCCTGCGGAATTCTCTCAGGAATAAACGCCACAGTGCGAACCGCAACTGCCGGCATTCCAATCGCTACCACCCACCACATCAGCAGCGGCACCAGCAATGCCGCTGCGACCACAGCCGGTGCGTTGCGCTCGATCGATGTCAGCCAGCTACCGCGACGCCCCGGGTGCGACCATCGAAATGCGGCGTCCGTCGGGGTGAAAACAGCACCGTCTGCAAATCGCAGTTCGACTGGCAGCCCGGGAATATCGGCACCAAAATGCCACCCCGCCCGGGCCGTCCTGCTCAATGACTGATCGTCACCGTCGATGGTGATTGTTAGGGTATCCCCATAAAGTCTGGCGTCGGCCGGGTACACGGACGCATTACCACCCTGCTGATAGTGGCCCCGTACATTGTTCCCGGCACCCATCAGGCCAGTGACAGGTCAAAATCGAAAAACCCTGCGGCCTCTTCCCCGAAACTTCCCGGGGTCGCCGTGGCTTTGTCCAGCTGGACGCTTGCCGCAGGCGATAGAGCGACCTGTGTAACGCTGGCCAGATAGGCGGCCTTGCGAATGCGTGTCACGGGATAGGCCAGGCCGACGGTGGCAATCAGCATCAGCATGTTGGTTGCGATCAATGACAGGTACGGGCCCAGTTTCATGGTGGAGCGAAACTGCGCGGTATTGTCCAGTTCGAGATTTTTCAGGATATGATTACGGATGCGCACCTGATAGATCGCGCCAAGCAAACTGAACACAGTCCAATACGTCAGAGCCAGAATCACCATGGCGATCAGACCTGGTGATCCCAACCACTGGATACCGGTCGCAGATCCGATCACACTGAATAGTCCAATGACAAGAAAAACGCTGATGATGCCAACGACCACCAACAGCAGCGCTGTCAGGTAATATTCGGACGTGCGGTTACCGAGTGTCATCTTCTGTTGGCCATATCCGATGTGATTGAACATGTAAGTGTCCATTTTCTTCAGCACCCACGGGAAGGCCAGATACAGGCTTAGCATCCCAAGCACAGGCAACAGAATGAAAGTCGTCAACATACCGCCATAAGTACCGGAAAAAGAGAACCTGACATTACGATAACTGCTCATGCGTAAATTGAAGCGCATGGCCTGCAACATGATCCACGGCCCCGCAAATATCATGACCAGCGCCAATACGGCGCCAGCCGCCGGGTTCAGTGAAGAAATGGCGATAAACAGGGCGAATACCGTAAAGGCGATGGCGCGGCCGATCAGAATCTGAAGGGGCTTCGCATGGTAGTGAAAACGGTGCCCTTCCAGCCGGGTATGACCATAGAGGTACTGCTGCGTCCTGACCTTTGCCCAGGCGCTGTAAACACCCAGCGTCAGGATGCTGAGCAGGAGATTAACAATCCAGATGCCGAAAAATTCGCGGCTTTTGCCCGAAAATTCAACCGGTTTAAAATTGTTGGGGAATAAAGAAGACGTATTTTCGGAAGACGTGACAACAGAAGCAGCTACAGTATCCATGTAAATCCTTGTCCAATTAAAAAGAGTGAATAATCCTCAGCCCGCATTAAACACGACGCCCCAATCAAAATCAATCAGAATTTTTTGCAAAACCTTGTAAATCCGCATCCGGTTTTCCTGCCAGTTGGGGCGCTCCACCGTAATCCCTGGCCGCAGTATCGTTCCCTCTACGCTGTCGCCTTGCAGTACCCGAGCGCCCTGACGGGTGACCGGGTCGCCCGGCAAGGATTTATGCCGAAAACAGTGCAACTGGCGCATAAGTTGCAATTACGAATAAAAGAAAATCAACTAACGCTCAACCACAGCGAATTCGATTGGGAGTAAATTTATGAACGATTTCAATAAAGTTATTGGAATGGGTATATTGCTGACAGCTGGTGTCGCCTTTACTGCCTATTCAGAATCATCCAAAGCACAAACCTATGCCAACCCCAGCAGCCATATCTACCTTGGCGGGAACTACGGCGGCTTCAAGTCACGGGGTGGCTCCTTTGACGATGACAATGACTTCCTGGAGGGCTACGTCGGCTTCCGGTTTAATTCCGTATTCGGCATTGAAGCCTCCTATCTGAACTTTGGTGAGTACGGCAACGATATCGCGTCCGCGAAACTGGACGGGTATGCCTTCTCGGCGGTCGGTAACCTCCCACTGTCGAATACGATGGATCTTTATGCCAAGATCGGCATGTTCTACTCCGATGTTGAACTTGAACTGGCCGGATTTGAAACCAGTACCGACGACGAACAGGTCTTCTACGGCGTGGGGGCGTCATTCGCGCTTGCCGAGCCGCTGCGGCTGGTCGTTGAATACAATCGCTTCAAGGTTGAAGTCGACGATAATGATGATTTCCCAGGTCCGCTCGAAAGTAACAGCACAGATATTGACGCACTGAAACTGGGGCTGCGCTACGCCTTTTATTAATGGTTGACCCGGGTTGATGCCGGCTGGTTTCGCTGCGAAACCAGCCGCTTTATGGCTGCCCCTTAAAAAGCTGCCGCCCTCCTCGACAACTGTGCCGCCTCGTCGCGTCGTGCGATCACCGACTGTCCCTCGCCGAACCGCTCTCCGAACCATATCCGCTGTTCAAAATACCCTACCCCGAACGTTATCAGCGTTTTATTCAATGCGGGCAAACCCGTCGCGGCTATCTGTCACGCGCCGCAACTGCTGACAGAAGCCGGTACCGGACCTGAATCCCCTGGTCGTCATCGCCATGACCGGCCATTCCGAACGGACAGAGCGACGCAAGGGGTTGAATGCCGGTGTCCAACCGGTCAGTCTCACTGAAATGACGCAGGCCATCACCCAGGCGACTCAAAAAGCAGCTGGAACATAGCGACCCGGGCTGACGCGGTCTATAGTGATGTGTATCAGAAGTCTGTCGCAGTAGCAGGGCCAGTGGCATCGCCCTGACCTCCGGCAAACATCCCCGCATTCCACCCCTCTCCCAGTTATTGTGATTCCATGGATTTGACTTTAACGCGCTTCGCAACCGGTATTTTTTTAGGGCTGATCGCTGTGGCAGTTTCTCTTCGGGTTGACGCCGCGCACCGGATTCACAAACGACAGCCCGCCGCACCCAGGCCGGTTCAGGCGGAAGCCATTGAGACGATTGCCATTACTGACACCGGTCTTGCAGAAACCGCAGGCGCTGCGTTGGCGTTATTTGAGACTGAAGGTACCGGCATCAATATACTGGGTGTTAACCGTGTGCAGACTTTGCTGGATGGCCGGCAGGTGTTTACCGTACGCAACGGCCACGCATTGAGCTGGCAGGATGTATCCCGGGAGTGGATGCACGGCGTACAGGTTCGCAAGGTTGCTGACCCCGGCATGATAGAAGGCGGTCTTGGCGGCACTGTGACAATCGAAACCCGCAAACCGCTGGACGAACCGCACGGCCTGACCGCATTTGCCGCAGGTACCATCTACAGCGATCTGGCGGACAATGCGACCCCACGCCTGTCGCTGTTGCACAGCCGCAAGGCTGACACTGCCATCGGCGGCGTCGGCCTGCTGGTCAACGTGCTCTCTCAGGAACAGGCCCAACGCAGTGATGTCGTCTTTCTCGAGCCATTCCATCAACGGGACGATCTTGGCCAGAAGGTCCGGTTTGTGCCGCGGGGCTTTGGCTGGCGTCAACAGGGTCACGAACAGGACCAGCTGAGCTGGAGCGCGGTTTTACAATGGCAGCCCAACCGCGCCTGGCGCTGGACCGGTCGCACCTTGCGTTCCGCTAACGACCGGCACACCGTTGAATACAATGTCGGGCTGAAAGATACCGAGCACGCCCTGGTCCCTGCGCCGGGGACGGCGTTTATCGCGGATGAAGAAGGCATATTCCAGGCCGGCGCATTGCGCTCCAACGCTTATCGCGGCAACGAACCGGGCGATGGTATCCGTCTCAATGGCATTACCCGGACAGAAGCACGCGCTAATTTCACGCGGGAAAACTCCCTTGAATTTGCCTATGCGCCCGACTCACGCTGGGCGGTACGCGGCGACTGGCAGGACCTGCGCGCAACCACCCGGACGCTGGATTTCAGCGTCTACACCAGCCGATACCTGCCGGATCTGTGGCTCGATTTGCGGGGCGACTTACCCGCCGCTTCACCCGGACCACAGGACACGCTTCTCAATCAGCAGGGCTATTTCTGGAATGCCGCGATGGATCATCACGAAGACGGCAGAGCCCGGCTCAGGGCGCTGCGCCTGGACACCGTTCTGGACCTGTCCGATCAACCGGGGCTGTCGTCCCTGCAAGCGGGCCTACGGCTCAGCCGGGAAGCCAGTCATATCGTGGATGCGGGCTATAACTGGGGATCCATCAGCGATATCTGGAACGAACCGCGGCAATATTTGCAGGACAAACGGCCTGATCTCGCAGAGCTGATCCAGATTGACGACTTTTTTCGCAACGAATCCGGCGTACCCGCCCATTTCTGGCTGCCCGCCGCATCCTTCGTCGGCGACTTTCCAGCTGCCAGCGCGATACTGGTGAACGACATCAAGGACAGCCCTGACGGACACTGGCAGCCCGACACGATGACTCCACAGGACCACAACCTGCTCGTCCGGGATACTGCAGCCGCATACCTGATGCTGAAATTTAATGGTCACGTCGGCCCCTTCCCGGCGCGGGGGCAAATCGGCGCCCGCCATGTTACCAGTGAGGTCCAGGCTGAGGGTTTCGAGCAGTTCCGGCGAATCGACGACGATGAAGGACTGGACCCTTCGGAGATTGCATTTGCAGGCGGCAACCATGTGCGTGCAATCGAGCACGGACGTTACAGCCGGTGGCTGCCGGGGGCGCACCTGAACCTGAAGCTGACTTCAAAGCTGCTGTGGCGTATGGCCGTTTCTCGCAATATAGCCCCGCCCGACTTCAACGATATGCGGTCATACCTGATTGTGCAGGGCGAAACCGAAACGCTGGGTAACGGCAGCGCCACGCGTCGTGTAAAACGATGGTATGCGGAAAGCGGCAACCCCTTGCTGCACCCCATCAGATCCAACCAGTTGGATACCGCATTGGAGTGGCAGTTCTCTGCGTCAGGCCGTGTGCACACAGCGCTTTTTTATAAACACATGGAAGACTCGTTCGAGCGTCAGGTTGTGCTGCAAACCCTTACCAATCAGGACCAGAGCCGCGTCGTGGAAGTGGAAAAGCTGGTCAACGGCAATGACGCGACCCTGCAGGGTTACGAGCTCGGCCTGCGACAAAAGCTTGGTTTTCTGTCAGAGAATTTGCGCAATATCGCTTTTGAAGCACTGTACACCAACCTCCAGAGCGATTCACGGATCGAGAGTGTCGGCCGGACTCTGCCGCTGGAGGGGCTGGCCCGAAATAACTGGAAATTGTCCGGCACCTGGCAGAGCGACCGCTGGCGAACCACATTCAATTATCACTGGCGCGACGATTATCTGCAGTCGACCATTGACCTTGACACCAACCGTCCGACCTGGCGCGGGGGTGCTGGCCGACTGGACGCATCCATCACCCTGATACTCAACAGCAACCTGCAGCTGGCTTTGGAAGGACATAACCTGGGCAATCGCCGGGACGAAACGTTACTGGGGCCCTATACCGCGGACGATGGCCGACCTGATCCTCATTTGTACCACGGTAACTGGACTGTTCAGGATCGGCAATGGCGGTTGATGCTGCGCGGCCGCTTTTGACGTGGTCAACGCCTGCCGGACTGTCGCCGGCTATCCACCTGCCCGATGTTGGCGGAGTGTCTGTTCCGGGCCTATTCCGCCATTAACCCCGCGGGCACACCGTTGGCGTCGGGTCTGCAAACTGCTTGATACACCGCGTCAACCTGCCCGTGTGAATACCAGAAAACTGTAGGGCGTAAGGTCCAGCGTCAGCGACGCCGGCTCGGGAAAATATTGCTCCTCACTGAACTGTAGCGACGGTTCTTCACCATCGTTGGCCTTGCTGTGCAATTGCAGTTGCCAGTTACTGTCCATCGGCAGCCCCAGGGTGTAGTCCCGCCAGCCTTCGTCACTGAAATTGATGAGAACCATTACGCCATCCCGGCGGGCATCCCGGCTCCAGCGCAAATAAGCCAGAACCTTGCCGGCGTCGTTCTTGTGAATAATGCGGATATGGTTTCCCTGCAGTCCACCCCTGATCGCCTGCTGGCTCTGTCGCAACCTGAGCAGTGCCGCCACCGCCGATTCCCCCCCGCTCCGGCAGACTGCCGGAATACCAGGTGCCGTAAGAACCAATGCTGTGAGCACCTCATCCAACGCACTGGCCTGCGATGTTTGCAGCAGACCGGCCTGAGGTTCATCCACGATGAGATTCAGCCGTCTACCCACGGCAGGCTCACTGCCCGCCTGTCCCACATCCTCATGCAAAACGGGTTCGTCGCCCACAAGTGCCGCCGCCAGCCCGTCCAGATTCCCAATGGACTCCGCACCGCCCCGGCGCCAGTGGCCGGGCAACCCGTCCAACGACGGGTTGCGGATAATCACATTGGGCGGCAGATCCCGCCCCGCCCGATGCCGGGTTCTTGCCACACTGTCCGGGTCCACTATCAACCATGTGTCCGGGTAGCGATCAGCCACCGTTCGCCAATCGTTCGGCGGTGATTCGCCGTGCCCGCCCGGTTCCGGATGCCTGTCGGCCTCACGAGCACGCCTGAACCAGATACCGTCTGCCCCGTAATGATTCCGGTTCCGGGTTAATATCGCATCGGCCCGCTGGTGCCAGGCTGGCATTGGCGGCACCCCGTCAGGAGAGGGCGCAGCCCCTCGATCTTCCACGACCAGCACGACCCGGAGCGCAAGCCGGTGCGCAGAGCTCACGATGCCGCGGATGTTATTGTCGCTCAGGAGAGACGCTTCAGCCATGCCATCGCCGGCGGATTGCTGCCATCTTTCGGTAAGGCCACTGCACTCGACTATTATCGCGTTAAAACCCTGTTGTTTAATCAGTTCGAGAAATGTGCCTGCCCGATTGAATGTCGGTGCGTCACTTGATTGGGATGCCATTAAATCGGTAAGTGCCACGCGGCAGAGGATCAAGTGGTCAGTATCGGGCAATTTCATGCATAGCTTCTCCTGATTATTATCCGACTAATATTTTTAGTCACTATTCAGATCACGCCCCGATTTGCCCCTGCACCTACAAATATAAGCTGCGTTAAAAAATGGCCACAAACCGTGAGAAACAGATTTGAACACCTGGCCGGGCAACCCGGCGGGCGACGTGCAGGAAGCGCGGCGTATTTATATCAGTAAACTCACATTTTTCGCCTTGCTCTGACAAATCTGGACGCAATCTGAACAGTTACGACACGAACTGAATCGTGACCTATTATTTTTTATTCCGGTTTTTCAAAAATACGTGTCAGGCTTGCACAATTCTATGCGCGCTGTCGCGTTGTTCCGACAACGTTAAGGCTGTCGAACTACCCCTTGCAGTGCGTCCGTGTAGGTTAGCATACTATTCACCGCGATCGGCATGGCAATGAATCAAGCGGGCCGATATGCAGCGTAGCAATTGCCGTACCGGTTAGGGTCTGTTGACGTTTCACCATCGCCACTGCTGGCGGCCATTTTTTCGACTGGCCAGGCAGAAGAAGCGTGGTTTGGTGGTCCCAAATAAGCGACTGATAACGACGCCAGGCGGAACAATGGCCCCAGCCCTTCGGGTTGCGCCTGCAAACGCGCCACTTGTCGTTGCTCCTCATGCATTTGGAGCAACCAAACCACATTCGTCGCTTCGGCATGCCGCATCACAAAATTGGCGCGCTTTCAGGCGCAACAGAGGCGACGATGAAACGTCAACAGACCCTGGAAAGGAAGGAAATGAATACGTGAAATCAGAACGGTGACTCACCGAAAGTTTCTGGACTAAAAATAGGCGCTTTTAGTCAGGTAAGCCTGCATGTTTTCTTCTGCAAGGGGGCGGCTCATATAATAACCCTGAACCAGGTCACAATTAAAATGCTGGAGTTGTTGTAACTGAACTCTGTTTTCCACGCCTTCGGCGACCACCTCAAGCCCCAATTTTTTCGCGAGGAATATGCTGGCTTCTACAATGGCCGCGTCACCGGATTGTTCGCCCAGCCCTCGAACGAAACTCTGGTCGATTTTCAACACATTCAGTGGGAACTTTTTTAGATAGGCCAGTGAAGAGTAGCCGATGCCAAAATCATCAATTGCTGTTCTCACACCGGTTTGCTGCAAGTCAAACAAGATGGCAGCAGCCTTTATTGGGTCCTGTATCACAATGTTTTCGGTGATCTCAAGTTCTATCCGATCCCGGGGCATCCTTTCCTCGTCAAGAATCGTCCGTATCTTGCTGGACAGAAATCTGTCCGCAAATTGCAACGCCGAAACATTCACCGATATCCGCACGTAACCATAGCCGAGTGCGCGCAGCGAGCGATGCTGCACACAGGCCTGACGAATTACCCACTCACCGACCGGCAGAATCAATCCGGTGCTTTCCAGCAGGGGTATAAAATCCAGCGGCGCCAACTGCCCCCGAACGGGGTGATTCCAGCGCAACAGCGCTTCGTAACCAACCAGCATCCCCGTCTTCGCCGAGTGTTGCGGCTGGTAGTGCAACTGAAGCTGATTTTTCTGAAGTGCAAACCGCAGCTCGGCTTCTATGGCAAACGATTCATACCCTCGACTGTTCATCCCGGGCGCATAAAAAAAGTATTGATTGTTGCCCACCAGTTTGGAGCGATACATGGCGGCATCCGCGTATCTCAGCAAATCGTCGACATTCTCGGCATCGTCAGGGCACACGGCAATGCCGGTACTGAACGTGGGATATATTTTATGGCTGCCAACGATGACGGGCCTTTCAAACTCAGCGGATATGTTTTTCAGTATTGCAATTGCCGCTTCCGGTCGCGCGAGCTCATCCGCGACGATGACAAACTCGTCTCCCCCGAGACGGGCAACAGTATCACTGGGCCGTAAGCTGGCCTGAATACGATTGGCGACCTGTACCAGCAGCACATCGCCGAACGTATGGCCCAGCGAATCATTAACCCGCTTGAAATTGTTCATATCCATAAAGAATACGGCGACCATTGTTCCCCGACGTTTTGACGAATGAATAGCGGACTTCAGGCGATCTTTCAGCAGAAAGCGGTTGGGAAGGTGTGTGAGGGCGTCATGCGTCGCGCGATGATGCAGTTCGGCCTCGAATTTTTTTCGCTCGGAAATATCCCGGGCCATCATAGAAATGTATTGCATGCGTCCATCAGGTTCGGTATGGGCGAGGACCACCAGAGATACCGGCTGTTCCTGCATTTTGGCATCCACGATGACTGTCTCGCCGCTCCAGGTTCCCACGCGCTTCAGCTCAGGCAAAATAGTGTGCTCATACTCCTTCATCAGTTGCGCGGAGAAAATTTGGGCGAGGCGGGTATCCGGTTCAATGTTTTTTTGCTCCATACCCAAAAATCGACGCCAGCTTCCATTCAGATAGAGAACCCGGTGATCCGGATCGACCATCACCACGTAATCCGGTGTCGCCTCCAGGATAGCGGCCAGGCGCGCCCTCTCTTGCTCAACCATGACCCGCGCGGTAATATCCCTGCCCGTCGATACATAATGTAATATTTCGCCATCGCTGCCTTTCAGCGGTGTGACGACCACTTCCTCGTGATAGACGTGACCGTACCGGTTTCGATCGCTGATAGTGGATGACCACGATTTACCGGCCTTGAGACTGCGCCAGATCTCGTTGCAGGTCGCCTCGGACTGCGACGTACGGCACAAAAAAGAAGGGACGGCACCGCGGAGTTCCGATAGCGTATAACCCGTCAGCCGCTCGAACGCGGGGTTAACATACTGAATTCTGCCGTCTGCACCGATAATCGTAATACTTTCTTCAACCTGATTGACAGCCATCGACAACTTTTTTAATTCGATTGCCGATAGTTGTTGCTGTCGCCGGACCTCTGCTTCCTTCAACTCCCGTTCCACGGTCGGCAGAAACCGCGACAGGTTGGTTTTCATGACATAATCATTGGCTCCCGCCCGAATAGCGGCCGCCGCAGCTTCTTCACCGATAGTGCCGGAGACAAAAACAAATGGGGTTATGGCGTCCTGCTGCCGTAGCATTTTCAGGGCGGCTTCGCCTGAAAACCCGGGCATGGAATAATCGGAGAATACAATATCCCACGGTTGCTCCAGCGCGTCCTTTAAATGCCGCGCATTATCCACTCGTCGCCAGTTCACGTGATAGCATTGCGATTCCAGTAGATCAACCAGAAGCAGTGCATCATCTTCCACGTCTTCTATTATCAACGTATTGAGGAATGTATCCTGCTTTGACAGCTTGGTCACTTCGCCTACTCCCGACCTGTTACGTTGGCGGCACCTGGTTTAGCAGCAGCCAGTACAATCCGAGATTGCCGGCGGCGCTGATAAATTCGTCGAAATCGACAGGTTTGCGCACAAAACTATTGGCTCCCAGAGAATAGCTTTGCAGGCGGTCCTGATCCTCGTTAGAGGAGGTCAAAATAACCACGGGCTGATGCCGGGTACGTTCGTCCGCCCTGATACGTTTGAGCACCTCCAGGCCGTCCAGCTTTGGCAACTTTAAATCCAGAAGCACGATGGCTGGCAGCTCCCGGGTATCGCGCCCCGTGTATTCGCCGGTTCCGAACAGATAGTCCAGCGCCTGTACCCCATCGCGGGCAACCACCACCGGATTGAATATCTTATTTTCTGCAAACGCATCCAGCGTCAGCAATTCGTCATCCTGATTGTCTTCCACGAGCAAAATCACACCGTCATTCATCAGTTTCTTCGCTTTCTATTTGAAAGAAAAAGGTTGCCCCTTCTCCGGGCTGGCTTTCGGCCCAGATGCGACCACCATGCTTGTGGATCACCCGCTGAACAGTTGCCAGGCCGATCCCGGTACCGCTGAACTCAGTATCACTGTGCAGCCGCTGGAACGCACCGAACAGCTTGTCGGCGTATTGCATGTCAAATCCGGCACCATTATCCCGTACAAAAAAAACAGTTGTCTGGTCCTGTTGCAGACTGCCGATTTCGATGTCAGCGACAGGCCGTTGACCGGAAAATTTCCACGCGTTTCCCACCAGGTTATTCAGCACGATCTGCATCAGTTGCGGGTCTGCGTATACCCGCAGATCGGGGTGAATGGTGACGTTCACGGTCCGCTCGGGCTCGAGTGATGTGATATCCTGCACCACATCATGGGCCATCTGGCTCAGATCCACCCAGGTGACCTGCATTACGCTACGGCTCACACGGGAAAGATTCAGCAGGTCGTCGATCAAGCGGGACATACGCTGCGCTGCCACGCGTATTCGGTCAAGCCGGTCGCAACCGCGCTCATCCAGTACCGCCTGGTAATCCCGTACCAACGTTTTGCTGAACCCGTCCAGCGCACGCAACGGCGCACGCAGATCATGCGAAACAGAATAGCTGAACGCTTCGAGTTCCTGATTGATCACTTCCAGCTCATCGGAGCGGGTTCGCAGACTGTCATTCAGCCTTTGTATTTCCTGCTCGTTCGCGCGACTCTCGGTCACATCCTTGATGACCCCTTCGAAGATTCGCTCGCCAGCCAGGCCGGGTCGCTCCACACTGCTGATCGACGCATAAAACGTTGTTTCGTCCAATCGCTTCATGCAGGCATCAAAATTTCGGCAGACACCGTTGCTTTCCAGCGCTTTGCGAAACTCCTGCCACGCAGCAGGATCAACAAACAGATCACCGAGGCTCAGGCTGCGCAGCGCGTGCTTGTCAGCGGCAGCAAACAGTTCCTGCATCACTGTGTTGACCTCACAGAAACTGGAATAGTGATCGGACTCGGCGCGAAACACACCCACCGGCAGGTATTCGACCAGTTGTCGATAGCGTTCGGCAATCAGTTCCCGCTCTTTCTCCAGCTTTTTTCGCGCCGTGATATCCCGAACAATGGCTGTTACGACGTTTTTTTTATTGACAACAATGGAACTCAAGCTTATTTCGACCGGAAATCGTGTTCCGTCTTTGCGCTGTCCGAACAGTTCCAGCCCAAACCCCATCGGCCGCAGCCTGGGCCGGCGAGTATACTTTTCTCGCAGATGGACATGATTCTCCCGGGCTTCTGTAGGGATCAGCATCTCGACTGTGTGACCGATCAGTTCCCGTGCGCTGTAGCCAAACCACTTTTCTGTCTGTCGGTTGACCAGTTGGATCCTGCCGAGATCGTCAACGATCAATACAGCGTCGGGTGCTGATTCGAACAGGCTCCTGAATAAGTCTTCGTGACCAGCCAGCCACTCGACATCAACATTTTGCACCAGCGTCATGAATTACCTCAACGGCCCCCATCGAGAAAACCTGTAACGCCGGCCAATGCCAATCGGGATTTTATGACCACTCACAGAAAGCACCCGACCATCAATTGCCTGCGTAGCGAAGATTTTCTATTCAGGATCAATTATTGTTATTAGAACAGGTTATATAATTCTATCGATAACAGGTTATATGACTAATGCACGTCAACAGACGCTAACATTACATTGCACATAAAGTGTAGTCGCTCCTGTCAATGGCGTCAGGTCAAGATAGCTTTAAAACCGGCGTGGAATATGCGGAATGGGAAAGGACGAGGCAAAAAAATCAGCGCCATTGCAAGCAATGACGCTGAAAACGTTCGAAGCACGATCTTTATTGCATACGCTATGCCACATTTTCACTTCTATGGGGGCCCCTATTCCGGGCGGCCATTTGATTGATACCGTGCCCGGTCCGGCCGGCAAAATACAAGTGTAGACCATTGAATTTCTGATGTTTTTTGTATGGCGCCGCCCCCTGCCAAATACAATCATCAGCTGCAGACCCAATTCGATAACAGCGTAATGTAGTGGCAGAGAAGTATTCGTGCCGTTCGGCTGGCCCTCACCCGGGCACTTTTTTTACATAATATATGCAAAATTTTCATTACACGGACGGCCCCACCTTTCCGCTGGGCCTGAGGTCAATAATCGTGCAGTAAACAGGTTGATCAATGACCAACCGCAACGCGTTGAGCGGGGGCTGGCGCAGGCAGAGTGGCGCGTATCTGCTGTGCAACCCAGCCGGCTTCCTCGAGGGGCAGCATGTGGCCGGCGGTGGGGTGTTCGCGAACTACCGCGACTGGAAACCGATTGGCAATTTCACGACGGGTCGCAATGAGATCAACACGAGGATCTCTGGCAGATGATAAGATTGTCAGTGAGCAATCCATGACGGGCGACTCTATCGCTTCCTTGCGACCTGCATCCAGCCACCAATGCCAGGTAGCGGAATCCGCCATCAGCTGGGATTCAACGGCGAGCGAGAACCGATCGGCCCTCAGCGGCCGGGATATGCTACGTTGCACCGTGGCCTCGGCAACCTCACGGCTGGGATGATCAGCCATCCTTTCAGATTCAGCTTCGCTGAAACTGCCCCCCACCGGCAACGAGGGATTCAGAAATATCAGCTGCTCCCAGCCTGGGTTATGCTGGCCCAGTATTTTCAGCGTTAACAGCACGCTGAACCCGTGGGCGATGATAACGGGTGCCATGTGTCGTTCGTTGACCTCTTCGATAAGTTCAAGCGTCACACTGGCGAGACCGTCCAGCGTGGGATTATCGACTGCGGGCGAACTCCCAAAACCCGGCAAATCCGGCGCGTAGCAGATGTACTCGTCGGTCAATTGCCGAGCCACCCATTGCCAGCACAAGCCAGAGCCGCCAAAATCGTGCAGAAAAACGAGCGGCTTGCGCCCGGTTCCCCATTTTTTAAAATTATATCCGCTTTTCATTTGTTGCCCTCGATGATCGCTCACAGATGTAATTATCCTGTCATTGTGCCTTCTGCCGAGCTTCGAGACGGATGCCCCGGGTATAAACGAGACGTTCCTCTCTCCGGCCGGCCTGCTTTCAATTCCATTGCCCCCATTTAAGTCGTCTTCGTTCCTCAATCGCTCCTATCGGGCATTATCTTCGGGCTCTGCAAGTAATCGGCCAGTCACCGCACCACGACAATATAAGTCATACAAACTTTCTTATTGGCGCGCGGTTATTAATCGAGGCCTCTCCCAATTTACACAGCGCTTGAAAAAGTTGCCCGCAATGGCATTACGGGCGATGAGAAACGCCCAATTTTATGGGGCGGTACGCGCGAACAGCGGTCTGCCGGGAGGCTGGCACGGTTCATGCTAAATCCCGAATATCAGCGGTATAACCCATTGGTGATCGTTCATAAAAATGTACAGAGAACGCGCCCCTTAAATAAATAATCTCGCAGTACGAGGAATTCAACATGAGTGTTGACATGATCTTTAATGGCCACGTGATCGATATCGAAGCCTCTGGCCTGGGCGCGGGTAGCTATCCAATTGAAGTCGGCATAGTTCTGGCCAATGGGTTTACCTATGACAGTTTAATTGCGAGGCCCGGATTCTGGACGCATTGGGACGAAGAAGCTGAACACATCCATGGCATCACACAGGAAGATCTGGAAGAGCGGGGGCGCGACATACGGACTGTATGCCGCGACCTGAACAAAATTTGCGCTGGAAAAACGCTTTACAGCGATTGCTGGGTTCACGACAGTGCCTGGCTGGCAAAGCTTTTCGGCGAAGCGGGCATTACCCAGACATTCCGCTGCAGTCCGATTGAAAATGTTTTGGATGACACCCAGCTGGCGCGATGGGTGGAGTTCAAGCAGGAATTTATACAGCGGTCGGAAATAAAACCACATCGGGCGCTGAACGACGCAATCATTATTTCAGAGACGCTGGACCGTCTCAGCACCCGCAGCCAGATCCCGGTGCCCGCACACAAATACAGTGAATATTGTTCTGTAGCAAGCTAGCCCGGGATCCATTAATTGGAGATGCATCATGAACAATCTATTTCTCCCCGCCCATGAACTACCCTATCTGGCCCGCAGCGGCATTTCGGACCTGATTGTAGTGGAGGATATGGAAACACAAAAATACGCGTTTGAGGATATGAACCGAATTCTTGAAGACACCAGTCCGGCCTTCACCCAACGCTGGATGGAACGGCTTAACCCATTTCAATAACGGTCCCGCCGTCGCCTTGGGTTACGATCCGGGCGGGATACCATTTGGATTGATTACACGGGGGCCTTGCGCCAGCCAACTCCCGATCTACCCCGTTCGAAAAACCGTAAAAGGACTATTTACGGCGATGTCGCATCGGCAGTCAGCAGTTGCCATTCTGCGCCAGCTCCGATGGACCCTGCTGTAAAAATACAGGGACGTATTTTTACAGATCACATGTCTCCGACACATTTCAGCCAAACCATTCCCGGCCGATTGCGCAACAGCAGCCGAAAATTTTCCGCGCCAACTGTTAGGTTGACCCTGGATTACCGGCTACAGGGCGTCGCGCAAGGCATCCAGCGTGATAGGCTTGAGGATCACATGTCGAATATCCAGCGCTGCGGCTTTATTTGGATCCACGCTTTCTCCACTTGCGATAATGATTTGAAGCGTCGGGTCCAGCGCCCGCAGCTTTTCGGATAACTGATAGCCATTGATATCCGGCAAATTGAGGTCGATCAGCGCTTTTCCGGGTTTGTATTTTTGAACGACACCTACCGCTTCGGTTGCATCGCTCGCGGTTACCGGCTCCCAACCCATAAGGCGCAACAGGGCACACGTGGCCTGCAACGCGTCTTCTGAATCCTCCACGACCATTATGCGCTTATTATCGACAGCCGCGGCCTGGCTGTGCAGCGGTCCGTCCCGACGTGTTGGTTTGGGTGGCAAAAATTGCGTCAAGCAAACATGCAGACGATGCTGGTCGACCGGCTTGCTGAGATACGCCGTAAATCCCGACTCCAGATAATTTTCTTCGTCGCCTTTCATGTGGGCCGCAGTGAGCGCGACGATTGGCTGGTCAAAGCCAGCGCGCCTCAGACGGTTGGCGGCCTCAAGCCCGCCGAGTTCAGGCATATGGATATCCATTAGAATCAGGTCAATCCGCCGCCCTTCACGGTGTTCAGCATCTACCGCATTCAGTGCCTCCCGACCGTTACTGGCAAAGATCACCTCCAGGCCGGCGGCCTCCAGAAAATAGCCGATCAGCATCCGGATGTCGTGGAGATCGTCAACCACCAGTACGCGACCATCGAACTGCGGGATGCTGGCGACGGACTCCCTGCGCCAGTCGCACTGCAAACTGAACCGCTCCCGGGGCACGTCGCGTATATCGCCTGGATCGATGGAAAATATAAATCGACTGCCGGTACCAACCTCACTTTCTAGACGAATGGATCCGCCCAGGCGTTCAACCAGCTGTCGGCTGATCGTAAGACCAAGGCCGGTGCCGGCGCGGGTATCCATTTGGGGCTGATGAGACTGCACAAAAGGTTCGAAGACGGACTCGGAGTAAGCGGGTGGTATGCCGATTCCAGTGTCCTCTACGCAGAATTCGAGCTGCTCGCCGCCAGCCGTTTCGAGTACCTTGATCTGCAGTTTAACCTGACCACGGTCGGTAAATTTTATGGCATTACCTAACAGGTTGATAAGAATCTGGCGCAAGCGTGTCTGATCGGTATAGATGCGTTGCGGTAAGGCATCGCTGGATTCAATCAGTAACGTCAGGTTGCGGTCGGCTGCCTGGCCGTGGATCAACGAATACGTGTCGGATATCAACGAGGCAAGGTACACGGGCTGGATGTCCATATCGAGCTTGCCAGCTTCTATTTTGGACAGGTCAAGAATGTCGTTCAACAGTCCCAACAGGTGCTTGCCATTTCGGTGCACGACCTGCAGATGCGAGAGCGTATCGGCCGCAGGCTTGCTGTTGAGCATCAACTCTGTGAAACCCAAAATGGCCGACAATGGCGTTCTTAGCTCATGACTGAGGTGTGCAAGAAAGTCACTCTTGGAGCGGTTTTCCGCCTCCGCCTTCAACCGTTCGACGCGCTCCATTTCCACCTCCCTGCGAGCCAGTGCGTATCGAATCGAGCGGATTAGCTGGGTGGCGGTAAGGTCGGTTTTTACCAGGTAATCAACCGCGCCGGCTTCCATCGCCTGCATATCGACGGCACCGTGATGGACGCCGCTCAGCAGAATTATCGGCCCGGAAAAACCCAGTTCGGACGCGCGCCGCACCAGTTCAATTCCGTCCCCGGCCCCCAGCTTATAATCCATCAGACACAGGTCGTGCTGGTTTTTTGCGAGCAGCTCCGCACCGGCCTGATAGCTACCGGCCCAGTCCGTTACAAAAGAGCCGAGCGCGATATCGTCCAACAGGTCCCGCACTATCATGTAGTCTTCCTCATCATCGTCGATGATGAGTAATCGTATCTCCTGCATGATGGAGTTCACATAATTCTCATTGCGGTAATTCGACGATCTCGACCCAGTATTTTCCAAGCGCTTTCATCAGGTCCACCAAAGCGTCAAATGTGACCGGCTTGGTAATATAGGAGGCGGCACCCATGTCATAACCTTTCAACATGTCCTCTTCAGCCTTGGATGTTGTAAGAATTACAATAGGAATGCGTCGAATGGCCGGGTGTTTTTTAATTTCGGCCAGCGCTTCGCGGCCATCCATTTTGGGCATATTGAGATCGAGCAGGATCAGACCCGGCATGGGAAACCGGTCGCGGTCGGCATATTGGCCTACGCCATTGAGGTAATCAATCAGTTCCGCACCATTTTCGACAAACTCCAGGCGGTTAAGTACCCGCCCTTCGGCCATCGCCTCCCGCGTCAGCAGCCGGTCGTCTTCATCATCATCGGCCATTAAAATTGTAATCAGTTTTTTTTCCGGATCAACCATATTGCTGCTTATCCCAGGGATGTAGTGTCGAGATTTACCTGTGTTACTGGCAATAAAATTATAAACGTGGAACCGAGACCTGGCTGGCTGTCGGCACTGATGGAACCGCCGTGTCGCTCGATAATCTTCCGGCACAAAGCCAAACCTATGCCAGTTCCCTTATATTGTTCATGTGCGTGCAATCTTTGGAAAATATTGAAGACCCGATCACTATATTGCGGATCAAATCCAATGCCGTTATCGCTTAGTGTGATCTGAATCCAGTCACGTACATCATCTTCGAGCGGTGAAGCCGTAGCGGCGACATTGATGCGGATCTCCGGTGCGAGATCCGGCAGCCGAAACTTTATGCTGTTATTGATAAGGTTGGCAAATACCTGGCTCAACTGCGAGGGGTCCGCATCAATTTCGGGTAACTGCGCACACACCACCTCCGCGCCAGTTTCCTTGATGACAAACTCCAGATCGTCCAGTACGGACTTTACCACCCCGTTAAGGTCCACTCTTTCGAATGGCCGCTGCCGGCTGGTCACCCTCGAAAAACTGAGAATGTCGTTAATCAGAACCGACATTCGCTCCGACGCGGAGCGCATCCGGTTAATATAGTCACTACCCTTTTCGCCCAGCGCTTCGCCATAGGTTTTCTGCAGGCGATCACCGAAAGCGCGGATTTTTCTGAGAGGCTCCTGAAGATCGTGTGACGCCACAAAAGCGAAGTCTTCGAGCTCCCGATTACTGCGCCTTAATTCGTCCGCGTATTGCGCCAGTACCTGCGTCCGAATTTCTACCTGGCTTTCCAGCTCGCAGTTTGCTTTCTCCACACGCTCGTTCAATTCGGCCACTCGCCGGGTATGTCGATAGGCAAAAAAGAAGGTAACGAGCGTCAGTAACAGACCGATGACATTGGTGGCTATCAGAGTCAATAGGAGTTGGCTGCGCCGGGCATAGGCATCGGTCCGCTTCTGCTCCAGAACGGCGTATTCCACGTCTTCCATTTCCTGCAATACCGTCATCAGCGCATTCATAAGGCGAATACCTTTATCGGTATCAATCAAGGCAAGTGCCGTATCACCGTATTGCCGCCGTACAAGATGCACAGATTCCCTCATCTCATCCAGCCGCTGCAGGGCAACCGGGTGCAATGCGTTGAAGCGTTCGCTCTGACCGGGCATCTCACGCGTCGCAGTACGCAGTAGACCAAGCAGATCCTGCAATTGCTGGAGGCCGTCTTCATAGGGCTGTAAATAGGTTTCGTTTCGGGTCAGCAGGAAGCCGCGCTTCCCGCTTTCCACTGCGTAAAACTGGGAGCGTAACTGGTGAATGAGCGTAATGACGTAAAGTGTATCGCTGACACTGCGATTGTTGGATGCCATAACGCCCACCGAGCGATAGGCCATGACGACACTGGTGGAAAAGAATATCCCCACCATAAGTAATGCAAGGTACCAGGGAGAGCGGCTGCGGGCTGAAAAAGCGCCAGGACCCGCCGCTTCAGGCATCCTTGTCTTCCGCGGGTTTCGCGGGTGCGTCCTGTGCTACAACTTCCCGCAGTTGCGTAAGCTGACTGCTGCAGTTACGGCATGCGTTCAGTATGACATCAAAGATTTCGATCGCACGATTGATGTCTTCGGTTTTCTGTAAGGTCAGCTTACCTAGCTCAGCGTTAACCGCTATCGAATTCAGAGGGTTTCTGACATCATGTATCAATTTATTTATGTCTTCCATCGGTATGCTTACCTCACTTCTCGATTATGGCGAGTAGGAATTTAGCCGGTTATAGAGGGTCTTCAGACTGATTCCCAGCATATCGGCTGCTTTCTTCTTATCTCCACCAAGGTGATTCAACGTGGTTTCTATCAGTTCCCGCTCAACGTCTTCCACTGTTTTTCCGACAGTAATTCCCCTGTCTTTTTGCTGAACTGAACGCGAAAAAGGCGACGCCAGTTCCGCAGGCAACTGGATCACGTTTTTGGAGGATTCCGCCATAATGAAGCCCCGGTGCAGCGCGTGTCGGAGTTCACGGACGTTCCCGGGCCAATCGTGAAGCATAAGGCGTTCCAGATCCTCCTCCCTGATCCCGACATTGCTGCCGTAATCACGATTGAATATGTGCAGGAAGTGTTCTACCAACAGCGGAATATCTTCCTTGCGTTCTCTCAATGGGGCTATGCGGATTGGAAACACTGCCAGACGGAAATAAAGATCCTCCCGCAGGAGGTTGTTCTCGACGATATCGGCTTCAGTGCGATTCGTCGCCGATACGACCCGGCAATGAACATCGATAGAGCTGGTGGCCCCCAGGCGGGTGACCTTCCGCGTTTCAAGTACCCGCAGCAGGTTGGGTTGCAGATCAATCGGCATTTCGGTGATTTCATCCAGGAACAGCGTCCCCGCATTGGCCAGCTCGAACACGCCTGGCTTGCGATGTGTCGCGCCGGTGAAGGCGCCTTTTTCGTGGCCAAACAGCTCACTGCCAATCAGCTCATGGGAAAATGCGCCACAGTTTGCCGGCACAAAGTCACCTTTGGGCTTGCTCGCCTCGTGAATGGCGGCTGCGACCATTTCCTTCCCTACCCCGCTTTCGCCCATTAACAGGACGTTGGCATTGGCCGAAGCGACCCGCTCTATCATTCTGTAGAGCTGTTGCATCGCGGGTGATTCACCGACCAGCCATTTGAAATGGGTAGTCACCGAGCTGTTCGTATCGGCGTTGGACGGCGCCAGTACAGCCTGAATCTGCTCCAGATCGATGGGCTTGGTCAGATAGGTGATCTTTGGACCGTAGAGATCCTTCACAATGGATTTCACCGAAGGATGCCCGGTCACGAGAATGATTTTGGCGTCAACATTGCTACCCTTGAGGCCTTCAAGTATATGAAGACCGCTGCCATCCGGCAGGATCAAATCGAGAAATACATGTGTAAAAACCTGTTTTTCTACAGCAAGGAAACCTTCTGCGACACTCTTAGCACACACAACCTGATGCCCCAGCAACCCCAACAGTTCATGTGTGGCGTTGAGAAATGCGGCGTCATCGTCCACTAATAAAATTTGAGCCATTGAAAGTACCCCAAACTCTGTTGCTATCTGCGGCAAATCCGAATTATCGAAGGGGAGACTGGACTGGCGCGCGATCCGAATACAAAACATGACCCATGCAAAATACACAGGCCGAACGGGCCGAAGTCTAACCGAGTTCGGTCATTGGAACAACAAAGAGTGTTGGTGACTACTGTCTACCGGCGTCTGTAAGCGACTGCCTCAGCCAGAGCATGGGCAATGGTGAGAGGAACCTCAACGCCTGAATTGATAAAGTCTTCACTACCGGCTTAATACCCCACACGGCAAAGCTCGATACCAGTCCAAGTCCCACTACCATCATTACGTTCTTCGGTTTCCCCAAGCCGGTGGATCGGCGCGCCAGCATTTGGCGCATACGCTCAGAATTTGCGCCGGCTTTCTGGTCAAGCCGGGTGACCGTCTGCTCCAGGTTCATTTCTAACTGCCTCGGTGATTGTTTGGATTTGACCACGGGTTTTGCTGAACTGCATGCGGCGCTTCCACGCTTTTATCTTGATCAGCAGGAAGCCGATCGCCAGCAATTGCAAGGCCGTAAAGATCAGAAGTCCCGCCAGCGGTGATTCCCAATAGGCAAACGCGGCATAGCCGAAAGTGACGCATACACCGATCCACAGCAAAATCCCAAGCGGAATCAAAAGGATTGCCGCTGCCGCAATACGCGGAATCATGGAAAGCGCCAGGGCCAGCTCGGCGGTGGCCAGCTGCCCCAATGATGATGCAGCGCTGGCAGAAACGGCTATCAGGTCCGCCAGCTTTCGGAATTCCGCCTTTATCGTTTCAATCAAGGCTGCCGATGCTGAAACGTCCTCCGCCGATTCGGCATGCGAATCGGCGGAGGACGCTTGCTCCTGCGTGTAACCGCTCATCCTACCGGCCGCTTTGGATCAGCTTGGCAGCGATGATACCGGCGGCAAATGCCAGTCCAACTGCCATTAATGGACGTTGCTTGAGGTAGGCTTCGGTCTGCTCACCAAGATCGGTGATCTGCTGTTTACCATCTTCCATTTTCTGTTTGGCTATCCCACTTGATGCGGCGCCGATCGTGCCCACTGCATCGCAGACACTGGATGTTGCCTGCTTGACCTGTTTGATGGCGTCACTGATCTTCCTGGCTTCCGATCCACCGGCAGCACTGCCGGTTGAATTACTGCCCAGGTTACTGGTGCCCAGCGTGGAATCTGATGTTGTTTGAACCATGGCGTTTACTCCTTTCAGTTAGTAAAATTATTGCTGTTTAAACTACGGCTCTGGAAACCCTACACTTTAGGCTTGCCGCGTCCAAAAAACAACGAGATAACAAATAACACCAAAAATACAAAGAAAAGAATCTGGGCAATGCCACTTGCCGCACCTGCGATACCACCGAAACCGAGTACGGCTGCGACCAGCGCAATCACCAAAAATAATACTGCGTAACTTAACATGTGAACTCTCCTGTTTATTTATGTTGCGCAATATCCCTTTCAATTGCCATGCCATATTTCTGTCTATTTTTTGATTTGCTTATTTTTCAATCGACTACTCTCTAATTTTACGCCGGGAATTGAAGCGGACCCGGCTGTTCAGATCTCAACTTCATATTAACGCCAGGGTGTCATAGATTATAGGTTTTAGCGAATGCCAGATTATCAGTGCGTTCGCGGAACTTTTACTCAGGATGACCCATCGAAAAATGGATAACCGATACAGTTCGCCCCAATTTGCAGACGATCTTGCATCAATTACAATTGCGCGCACCAGCATCCGGGGTGCGCCCGCTTATAAAAAAAACGCACTTGGAAAACCGGGGAAAGGTGTCAACCGCAGCACCGGACAAGTCAAACAGTCAAACCGAAAACGCCGCATGCGGCAGAACCTGCGGCCCCTGGGCTCAGCCCACCATAGAATTTTAAACGTCGCCGTATTGGCTGCCCTGCCAGACCGTCCTATTGCAAACACTGGGCTAAAGCGCGGCTTTGTCATGCTCGTGGTGCTCAAGCACGGCGTGTCCGTTGAGTATATTGCCCCAGTCGCCGGCAATGCTGGTGTGCTTGAGCGCAATCTTGAAGCACATGAGCATGGGAATAGCCAGTAACAGGCCGGCCGCCCCCCATAACCAGCTCCAGAGAAACATCCAGAGAACAACAACCAGCGGGTTTATGTTAAAGCGGCGACCAAGCAATGCGGGTGTAATAAACTGTCCCTCCAGTATGTTGAGTACCAGAAAGGCGCCCGGTGCGAGCAGCGCCTGGGCGACATCATCATATTGTAAATAGCCGACCAGGCTCAGAATGACGATCAGCAGTAAAGGCCCAAGATAGGGTGCGAAATTAAGTAAGGTCGCCAGGGCACCCCACAGCAGAGGATCCTTGACGCCCAGCAATGCCATGGCGCCAGCGGTAGCAAGCCCCAGACAGACATTGATCGTGGAAATAACCAGTACATAATAGGATACGTCGTCGCGTACGGTCTGAAACATCATTACCGTCATTTTTTTGCGCGCAAATGTATTCTGTACCTTCACTACATTGCGCAACAGTTCTTCTCCGAACACCAGAAAAAAGAACGTTACAACGACAACGGCCGCCATCTGCACCATCAGCAATAATGCACTCTGGAGCGCGGAACTCAATACGATATAGAGGGACGAGTTCAGCGCTTTTTGGGTGCCACTCTCGCCCGGCTCCGTTTCTGGAAGAACTTCATCTTTTATATCGCCCAAAGACTCTGTCACTTCTTCAAGTTCAAATGCGATTTTCTCGCTGATTACCGGCACAGTTGACAGCCAGCGTCCGGCGGGTTCCACCAGAAAGCTCCCGACTGACCCTATCACTGCCAGCAGAGAGCCGACAACAATGACACACGCCAACAGTTTGGGGATACGCATACGCATGACGGCCCGCACGATCGGGCTCAATAAAAGCGCGAGGAATGCCGATACGACAAACGGCACAATGATCACCTTGCAAAGGTAAAGCGTGTAGAGAATCGCCAGCGTGGTAAATACGATAAGTGAAGTTTGTACAATTATCTGAAAGGACTTCTGCTCCGCCCGATCGGAGGCGGGTGCCGCATTCTCTGTCATAACGTCCACTGAAAATTCCTGAAAAGTTGGCCAGCATTACGCGGTTGCACCTGGATGCCGGCGCGCAACGCCGGGCGATAGATGCACGATGACCTGTTAGCTGGAAAAATGGATTATTAAAACACCGTCACAGCTATTTTCATGCCAATCAATGCAATAAGACGCAATCCATCCATAGCTTTATGCTATGGGCTGAATATGAATTAATAGCTGGCAACCCTTAATGATAATGACTATCATTTACTTACAGGGTAATTTTGATGGAACAATAAAGAGGAACACGCTATGAAAAAAACCATTTCCTTTGCCATTATGCATTTTATCGTCGCATTCAGTGTCGCTTGGGCACTTACCGGCGACATGATTATCGGCGGCGCTGTTGCACTGGTTGAACCCGCCGTAAACACGGTCGCCTACTACTGGCATGAGAAATTCTGGGTATGGCGAAGCATAAAGGTCGAAGCCGGCGCAAACACGGATTCCGACTCCCGTCCGCTGACATTGAGTTGCTGATCCGGATCAGCAACAACCTGCCCACGCGTGAATGGAAGAACACCCCCAGTTACTGACCTCCCTGCGGCCGATCGCCGCATTCAATAGGCCGATTTCAATCGCCCCGCTAAACGATGACGTATCATATCTTTAGGGTCTGTTGACATTTCGTCATCGCCTCTGTTGTGCCCGAAGGGTTGGGGCCATAGGATCATTTCTTCGAGTAGGAATATAGACCGCGCACTGTAGCTGCCGGCTTCGAACCTGAAATTCCGTTTTTGCCGACAGGCAGATATCAGCCGTACCTGTCCGCAGTAATTTGACGTCTGTCGCACGCAGAAAATTCATTTACTGTATGGGGGGAGTTGAGCAATGATCGATCGATTCAGTCACCGACGGATGTCACGTCATCTATCGGCAGGTACCGCCACGGCTATCGGTATGTTTGCCTTACAGCCAGCGTTGCTGCATGCCCAGATTGATGACGGGCGGCTATTTGAAGAGATTACCGTAACCGGCTCACGGATTGCCCGCACCAGCAATCTGGACACCACCGCACCAATCCAGGTTATCACCTCAGAGGATATTCTCAATCTGGGGCGCTATAGTGTCGCCGATGCGTTGCGCAGCAGCACCGCCAACAGCTTTGGTTCGTTTGTCCCCAGCTCCGGCAGCTCGGCGCAGTCTCAGGCGACAGTCAACCTGCTCGGTATTGGCTCGGATCGTACGCTGGTGCTACTGGACGGCAGACGTCTGCCAGGTTCACCGAGCTATGGTGGCACCGCTGTCAACGTCAATCAGATCCCCATGGCCATGGTGGAAAGCATTGAGATTCTGAAGGGTGGGGCTTCGGCCATCTATGGTTCCGATGCCATAGCGGGGGTGGTCAACATCCGGTTGAAACGGGATTTCGATGGGTTTGAAGTCGCCTTCAATCAGCAGGAACCCGCAGACAGGGGTGGCGAGTCACATGACTTCTCGGTTGTTACCGGTAGCTCCGGCGAGCGATCGCGATTTCTGTTTGCGTATGAGCACCACCAGCAGAAACCGATTTTTGAACGCGACCGACCCTATACGGCTGCCTCGGTCGTCGACACGGATGGCGATGGCGCCTTTGATACCAATATCGGGGTCAGCGCCTATGGTGCCGCCATACTTAATCCGGTGACCGAGCTATGGGAACCGTCTCCCTTATGTGAGGAACTGACGGCAACTGTACCCGGGTTCGTGGGGGTTATCGAGCCGACGCCGGCATCCGATAACCGTTATTGCGGGTATGCCTATGCGGATATTGCGGCCAATCAGGCATCCACCAATCGGGATTCCATCTTTTTCAATAGCGAATACGATCTGAATGATGAAGCCGTAATTTTCCTGCGGGCGCTTTTTACGCACAACCAGTCATTCGGCCGGTTTGCGCCGGCGGCCGATGTCTGGCCGGGCGAAGGTGTCCCTGCCAACTCACCACACAACCCTTATGATGAGGTGGTGCCCGGCCTGTTCCGGTGGTACCAGGTGGGCAACCGGGACAGTACGGTTGATGATTACACCCAGGACTTTATCGCCGGCGTCCGCGGCACGTTCATGAATAACCTGGATTATGAGGTTTACTTCCACCATAACACCACCGACAACAAGGCCGTCGGCGAATTTTATCTGAGTGGCGCGGGCGTCGCCTACAACCTGGCGAACGACATTGATTTCGGCAGTGTAGAGGGTGTAGAAAACCTGCGCACGACTACCCTCACCCAGGATTTCACCCGGTTTGATCAGGTGTATGCGGGGGCCGGTTTCGAGGCCGGTTCGACTTCAGCCGGTCGCATCGGCCACTACCTGGGTGCCGAGAGCTTCGATATCCGCTATCGCTCCACTGTCGACGGGCAGTCGGCCGCGGGCCTGGTGGGCGGCTCGGCCGGCAATAACTCAGGACTGGATCGTGAAATCTGGGCGGTATTCTATGAGGCGCTGGTACCCCTTCTGCAAAACGTGGAACTGGAGTTCGCCGTGCGTTACGACGACTACTCCGATTTTGGCGACAGTACATCGCCCAAAATTGCACTGACCTGGCGCCCGTCCGACGAGTTTATGCTACGCGGCTCCTGGGGCCAGGGATTCCGGGCACCATCGCTTGAGCAGTTGTCCCAGGCGGACAGCTCCACAGCGGATTTCGCCAAGGATTATGTTGCCTGCGACAGTCTTGGCGTACCCGTAGCGGAGTGCCCGGAAGCGCAATTTCGCACCTCCAGGCGTGCTAACCCCGACCTGGACGCGGAGACATCCACGTTCATTAATATTGGTGGGGTCTATGAAACATCACGGATAACGCTGGCCCTGGATCTGTTCGATCTGGAGATTGAGGATGCCATACGATTTGTTCCGATACAGGACCTGATTCTCGGCGAGCTGGTCGGCGCCCCCAACCCTGACCCACAGCGGCTGACCGTCGACCGGGTTACCAATGGCTTTGAGCAGCCTGGATTTACAACGTCAACCATTAACGGGCCGGGGCTGAACCTACAGGGCATTAACCTGAGCGCGCTGTACAGCCTGGAACAACGGTTCGGTACACTGGATTTCAACCTGGAATCCACCTGGTTCCTGAAGTGGGAAGAAGATAATTATGCGGGGGGGCCAATCCAGGACAAAACCGGCTTTGAACTGCAACCAGAATACCGTGCGCAGCTCACGACGACCTGGCGTTTCAGCAACCACTCACTGGCCTGGAATATGGATTACATCCCCAGCACCAGCGGTTTCGAAACACCGGATCCGGACGATCCGTTTTCCGGTATCCTGGTGACCAACGGGCGCAATGACGATTTTTTGATTCACAATATTACCTACGCCTTTGACGGCGGGCCCTGGGGGCAATACCGCCTGGGCGTGCGCAACCTGACCGACGAAGACCCGATACTGAACGCCCAGGGTGAATATGCCAATCTGTATGATCAGCTCTATTCGGCGGGTCATATCGGTCGACTTTACAGCGTTGGAGCAACATGGCAGTTTTGACGGTTGCTGCCAATCATTGAAAATGCGCGGTCAGGGAGGGCCGTTTTCAGATTGGTGTCAGGGCACGGGCTGAATAGTTACCTTCAGATTTTATTTCTGGATCGCGTTATCACGGTCTGCTGTGCCGTGCCGCCTGCTTCGCTCGCTTTCAGGAACTGCAGAAATTCGGTTTTAGGCATGGGCCTGGCAAAATAGAAGCCCTGCAGATAATCGCAGCCGATTTCGGACAACAACTTCATTTGCTCCTCGGTTTCCACCCCTTCGGCAACAACTTTGATCTTCAGGCTTTTGGCCATTTGCATAATGATGTTGACCAGAACGGTCGCCTGCTGTGATTTCCCGAACTCAGAAATAAAACTCTTGTCGATCTTCAGGCTTTCGACCGGGTATTTGCGAAGATAGTTTATAGCGGAATAGCCAGTGCCAAAATCATCAATGGAAAACTGGAACTGCTGGTCCTTAAACAGAGTAAAGTTCTCCGTTTTAACGCAGCTATCGGACATCAGCAGCGACTCGGTAATCTCCAGCGTCAGCATTGTCGATGGAATGCCGAGGCGCCGCCGCATGTCAATCAAATATTGCGTATTCTGCCGGGATGTGAATTCCTGCGGCGAGCGATTGATGGACATATTGATTTCGTAGCCTTCCCGCAGTAGCTCACTGCAAAAAAGTAGCGCCTGTTCGGTCACCCGGTTGCCAAGCTCAGAGATCAGGCCACTTTGTTCGGCTATCGGAATGAAATCCATGGGCGAGACAAATTTGCCGTCTGCAGTGCGCCAGCGGCATAATGCTTCGCAGCGGGTAAAGCGCTTTTCCGCCACATCGTAGATGGGCTGGTAGTAGACCTCGAAGGCGTCATCGTTCAGGGCCTGCCGAATAGCGCTGCTCAGCTCGATATAGCGGTCTGCTTCGTTGCGCATCGACATATTGAAAAAATACAGCCCGTTGCGCCCGATGCGCTTGCTTTCGAACATGGCGAGGTCGGCGTGCTGGATCAGCGACACGGCATCGGTGCCATCCGCAGGGTAGACAGCAACGCCGACACTGCAGGTCACGCTGATCTGTTTGCCATTGACATCCATACTCTGCCCGACCCGCGACATGATGACACGCGCCCGACTTTCAATTTCCGAGGTGAGCGTCGTCCCTTTAAACACAACCACAAATTCATCGCCGCTCAAGCGGCATAACAAATCATAGCGACGTACGCAGCTTCTGAGTGCAGCCGCAATATTGATCAGCATCTGATCGCCGGCGGCGTGCCCCATGCTGTCGTTGATTTCCTTGAAGTGATCCAGATCGACAAACAGTACGGTGAACCCCTGCTTATTGCGGTTGCACTCGTCGATCAGGTGTTCGAGACTTTCGTGGAACTGATAGCGGCTGGTCAGCTGGGTGAGCGGATCGATGGCAGCGAGGGATTCCAGTTCACGCATATGGAGCTCACGCTGCAGATTGTACCGTCGAAGATAATAGACAGCGGTCGCCGCCAGCAGGCAGACGATCAGCGCGGCAGTCCACCAGATCGCCTTCCGTACAACCAATACGCTGGTATCCGCCGGCTCGATCGCAATTTGCCAGTCCGCACCCGGCAGTGCTACCGGGTGCAGCCTGTCGGCCCGGTCAAACACGGACGGGTCACCAGCAATATGCTCGGTACCGCTGCGCACCGCTATACGGTATTTTTTCTCGATGTCATGGAGCCCCGCATCCCGCAGTAAGCTTTCGCAGTCAATGACAAGGGAAATCAGGCCCCAGTCACTGCCATCAATACGGCGCACGGGAAAACGGGCAATCAAGTGCTTGCTTCCACCCTGGACCAGTTCCAGCGGGCCCGCCAGAATAAGCTGGTTCAGCGCCATGGCCTGCAGCACCTGCGGGGCCTGAGCGTCGACCAACCGGTAGTTCAATCCCAGCACGATGCGGTTTTCTTCAAGCGGATACACGGCGTTGATGACCAGATCCGGTGCCAGGGCGATATGGCGGATATTCACCTGCCTGTCAAGAAGTCGCGGTGCAACAATGTCCAGTTCAGCCTGCTCAAGCTCACCCAGAACGGATATTTGAGCTTCAAGCCCATAGCCGACGGCCAGATTGGCGCTTAGCTGGCCTTCCAGGCGAATCGCGAATGCCTGTGCCCAATAGTCCATTTCGGTGGCTGTTTCGCTGGAGGCGGCCTGCAGGATTTGTTGTACCAGGAAAATGGAAATCGCGCCCAGCGCGATAAAACTCAGGACCGCCGAACAGAGCGGTAATTTATACCAGGGAGGAGAAACTAACGACTTGTGAACAAATCCAGGCAGCTCCATTGGAAGTCTCCAGGAGACAGATCATCGCGCATTATCCTTAAGCATAGTCAAAAATCAGACAAGCGCCATGCACCGCCCTGGAGGCAAAACAGGCCGCCCCCCCTTCCCCTCAAGACGCCAGTTTGTGCCTGTCGTGCTCGCTGGCATAGTCGATGAGCGGTCCTGCCGGCACGATGCGGTTCGGATTGATCATATGATGACTGTAATAGTAATGCCGTTTGATATGATCGAAATGTACGGTTTCAGCAATGCCCGGCCACTGGAAAAGTTCGCGGACATAATTCGACAGGGCAGGAAAGTCCTCCAGACGCTGACGATTGCATTTGAAATGCCCGTGATAAACAGCGTCAAAACGAATCAGGGTTGTAAACAGTCGCCAGTCTGCTTCGGTCAGGGTTTTACCCGCGAGGTAGCGTTGGCCAGCCAGAATCGATTCCACATTGTCGAGGGCATCGAACAACTGTCCATAGGCTTTTTCATATGCGGGCTGCCGCGTCGCAAAACCGCACCGATAGACGCCATTGTTGATGTTCTGATAGACCAGATCGTTAATCTGATCAATAGTGTCGCGCAGCTGTCCGGGGTAGAAGTCGTCGTGATTGCCGGTGATATCGTTAAACGCACTATTGAACATGCGTATTATTTCGGACGATTCATTGTTCACGATAATATGCTGCTGCGTGTCCCACAGCACGGGTACAGTCACCCGTCCGGAATAGGTATTGTTATGGGTCGTGTAGACCTGGTGCAGAAACTTCAACCCCTGCAGGGCGTCGCCTGTGCTGCCCTCGTCTTCCTTAAATGTCCAGCCTTTGGCCAGCATCAAGGGGCTGACCACCGATACGCCGATGTGATCTTCGAGCTTTTTGAGTTTTCTGAATATCAGGGTTCGATGTGCCCAGGGACAGGCGTAGGATACATACAGGTGATAGCGTCCCGACTCCGCTTTAAAGCCAGCGACGCCGCTGGGACCGGCGCTGCCATCAGCCGTAACCCAGTTTCTCAGACGTGCCGCTTCGCGCTTGAATTCGCCGCCGGAAGATTCAGTATCGTACCAGCTGTCCTGCCACTTGCCGTCAATTAATAAACCCATAGTTTTGATCCCGTCTGGTTGTCACCCCGCAAGTTGTACTGTGGATGATACTGCCACAAACAACAAGCGGATGAGCAGGGGGAGCACTACTTTATGCTGTTTATTCCTTGCGGGCATCACGTTTGCGCGGGCGCGGCGCAGCACGGGGCCGGTCTTTCGCGCCGGCATCATCGGCGGCAACGGCGCGCAGGCGCATCGGCTTCTGGCACACGCGCGTCTTCTGCAGGATTCGCAGAACATCATCGGGCATTCCGGCGGGCAACTGAACGGTGGAATGGTCGTCGTTGATCTTGATGTAACCAATATACTTGCTGTCAATGTCCGCTTCATTGGCGATCGCGCCAACAATTTCGCCAGGCTTTACCCCGTCCGTGCGCCCCACTTCCAGGCGGTAGGTCTGCAGGGGAATATCGCTTTCAGGGCGATTTTTTGACGAACCTTTGCGTTTCCTGTCATCACCCGGTGCACTTCTACCGCGCGGGCCCTCTGTATCACGTGAACGCGGTTTATCGCTACCGTATTCCCGACTGGTGGTTTTGGCGCGCGCCGCGGGCTGCGGCTTGTCTTTCAGGATCAGCGGCTGATCGCCCTGTGCCAGGCAGGCCAACGCCGCGGCGATGGACACAGGATCCGACTCGGTTTCCTGTTGATATTCCTCGACGAGCTTGCGGAAGAAGCTCAGGTCCTCGCCAGCGAGTGTCTCCGCCAGCCTTTCCTTGAACTTCTGCACACGCTGCTCGTTAATATCCGCAGTGGATGGCAAGGACATGGGGGTGATGGGCTGACCGGTCGCCTTCTCGATGGCGCGCAGCATCCGCATTTCGCGCTGTGCGACAAACAGGATGGCCTGGCCCGAACGCCCGGCCCGCCCGGTACGGCCTATTCGATGCACATAGGCCTCGGGGTCATAGGGAATATCGTAGTTGAAGACGTGGCTGATGCGTTCGACATCCAGCCCCCGTGCGGCAACATCCGTTGCCACCAAAATATCAATCTGGCCATTTTTCAGCTTTTCTACCGTCCGCTCACGCAGCGCCTGGGTGATATCGCCATTTAACGGTGCTGCACTGAAGCCGCGTGCTTCGAGTTTTTCCGCCAGCTCAATCGTGGCCGTTTTGGTGCGCACGAATAGTATCATGGCATCGAATGGTTCAATCTCGAGAATCCGCGTCAGGGCGTCCAGCTTGTGTAGACCATTGACGGCCCAATACCGCTGGTTAATGGTCTCCGCAGTCGTGGTTTTCACTTCAACCTTGACGTGTTCCGGATTGACCAGATAGGTATTGGCGACTTTGGCAATCTGTCTGGGCATGGTGGCTGAAAACAGTGCGATTTGTCGATCCTTGGGGGCATGGCCCAGAATCCATTCGACGTCGTCGATAAAACCCATGCGCAACATTTCGTCGGCCTCATCCAGCACCAGATGCCGGATGGTATCCAGTTTCAATGTCCCTTTGCGCATGTGGTCCATGACCCGGCCGGGGGTGCCGACGATCACGTGCACACCGCGCTTGAGCGCTTTGATCTGTGCAGGGTAGGCCTGCCCGCCATATATCGGAAGAATATGAAAGCCACGCATACACTGGGCGTAGGTTTGAAAGGCTTCCGCCACCTGGATCGCCAACTCCCGTGTTGGCGTCAATACCAGCACCTGCGGCGTGTTAACATCGAGATTCAGCATCTGCAAAATCGGCAGTGCAAAAGCGGCCGTCTTGCCCGTCCCCGTCTGTGCCTGGCCAAGAATATCCCGCCCCTGCAACAGGGTCGGAATGCTTTGGGCCTGGATCGGAGAAGGTGTTTCATACCCCACCAGCGACAGGGCTTGTAACAGCGGGTCTTTCAAGCCAAGTTGCGCAAAGGATGGTGTCGTTTGAGTCATAAATCGTTCCTGTGGTGGGGTATGCAAGTGCAGCAAGTCAAAAAGGGCGCGATTATAGCGATTACTACGCCCGTTGTCTGTTTTAAGTGCTGACCGGTCGCGGCATCCCGCTGGATCGGTTGACAGCCATGCAAAGCCTGCACCCAGGTGACAGATATGCAGCTATTCCCTCGCTCTCCCACGCACGCCCCGACCAGGCTGGCCAGATCTGCCGGGCCAAAATGGCCGGATAAAAGACGACGCTACCGCTCACCGGACGCGCCGGTATGCACTCCGGGTATGTTAAGCGGATGCTGCCAGAGAAAGGGTGTTTCCGGACGGTATCACGCGGACCCGCACCCGATGGCAATGGTCCGGTAATCGCTATTCCGACACAGACACACACGTCCGACGAAGCGCCAGCATCAATTGCCCCCCAACGAGATGAAATCGAACGACGATGACAGGGCGCTGGCCACCTGCTCAGAAAGCAGGCTGATATCGGAGACGCCGGTGATTCGGCAGCAGGCCAAACATGCCCGGATGGGAGAAAACGAGATTAATCGGGTGGAATAAAAAAGGTCTCTACCTGGCGCGTGTCATAACGGGTCAGATTGCGTCCAGCGTTACTCAAAGCCAGGCGAAAAATGTGCGTTTACTTATGTCAATACGCTGCGCTTCGCCCGCCGGGCCAGTTATTCAAACCTGTTCCAGCGCATTTTTTAACGCAGCGTTCATTTGTAGGTGCAGGGGCGCACCGGGGCTTGCGCTGAACAGTGACAAAAAAAAGGCGGGTTATTAAACCCGCCCTAAATCAATCGGAGCAAAACTCCAAGGTGAAACTCCTGCGTCCTACTAACCACTACTAACTACAACTTTGCCTACACTCTGACCATAAAACTGCTAAATGGCCCCACTCCCTTGGCTAACGCCCTTCTTCCGCCTGAATCCAAATCCCGAATACTGCGTAAAACTACTTTCCGGAAACAATGCGTCAAACTTATAGTCATTTAGAAATAATGTCAACCAGACCATGCGCTCCGACTGGCGATTACCACGACTGTCTCTCATTTTTTCGGAAGAATTTGACACAGCCGGGCGCCTTATTTCTATTCGAAATTAACGGGATGGACGAACCCACTCCAGTCGCCTAAGAAGCGGGGATGGTCAACGTTGCACTGGGACGCTGGCGACCACTGAATGGATCACCAAATCAGAGAACCGGAAGATACCGGCCAATAGCCGTATACCTTCAGGAAGCTGGCTTATTGTTCAGGCTCACTACGCCCTCATGCCGGAATTCGATCAACTCCAGGCTGTCCTTTAGTTTGATCTTGCCCTCAATGGTATATTCAGTCCCCTCGGGGTTTTGCAGCACTGACAGTAATGCCGGCAACGAACTGGAGTACGGCAGATTCACCGGAACATGGACGCGGCGCGACCTGCCCGCAGGGAAGCTTTCACGCTGTACGATCTTGCCGCGCACTGGCAGCGCGTTTTTGAGTATCAGGTGATAGAAGATAGCATCGACGGTAATATCGACCGCATTCGGGTTACCCACAATCAGCTGCATGCCCGCCTCGGCGCCGTTCAGTCCGACTGATGCCAACTGGACACCGGCCAGGACAATATTCGGCGGCTTCAGGTTTGTGTCAGGCTCGGCTGTCGCCAACAAACTGCAGGCCCATAAGCAAAACATGCACATCACAATTGCGGTTTTTGATTTCATCTGCAGGTGCCTTTGCGTTTAC